>CAWFQL010000010.1:0-103481 GCA_963817915.1 uncultured candidate division Zixibacteria bacterium | reverse complement strand
AATCGCCCGCCGGCCAGTAGACGATGCCGGCATCTGCCGCCCACGTGAGCGGCGAGTCAGTCCAGCCGTGCTTGTGGGCGACGCGCGTGCCGTCGGGAACCCCGCCCTCGATCAGCACGCCGATCTTGTTTTCCGCCAGCAGGTCGAACATCGGCCGGCACTCGTCGGCGTTCACCTCGCCCGGGAACGCGGCCAGAGCGCGCCACCTCCCTGCCCGCACGCGTACAGGTCCGCAAGCAGAATACCGATCTCGGACGCCGTCGTCTGGTTGTAGCGATCGGGCGACGTCGAGAGATCCGGCCGCTGATTGGCAGGCGTCAGGTACTCGCGCAGCAGCGGCGCGTCGAGATGGAAGTACCCCGCCATGAAGGTGTTCTCGAAGCCGAGGTCGCGCAGGTATCCGAGACGCGGATCGGGCCGAACACCGGATCGATACGCTCCATCAACCAGTCGGCCGGATCATTGCCCGACTGGGTGATCATCTCGCGCAGCCAACTCGGCGCTCCTGCATCCAGCGGTAGGTCGAACGCCCGGAAGAAGGCAATCATGATCGGGATCTTGATCGTCGACGCGGCCGTAAAGGCAATATCGGGCTGGAGCTGGAACTCCGCGTTGCGGTAGCGGCCGAGCTGCAGCTCATCCCCCGAGCGCAGGTCCTGCAGGTAGAGCACCGCCAGCCCGTCGAATCCGGCGACATCGATGTTCTGCTTGAGCAGCGTGGCCAGCGTGGCCAGGCTGGCGCGCGGCGCCTCGCCCTCGACCACCGGCAGGTTGAGCCTCCTGTCCGCCGGCTGTCGCAGTACGGCGCTCAACAGCTCGGCCGCACGGGCGACGTCTAGCACCTCCCCGGGCTGACCGGGGCGGAAGTTGGACGTGCCGGGGATGGGCTGAACGGCCGTGGGCGGTTGGTCGTAGCGCGCGGCGATATCGCGCAGCGCCGCCTCCATCTGCGCCGGCGAGATCTCTCGCCCGCAAGGGGATGTCTTCTACCTCGCCCGGCCGGTTCCACAGATAATCCCAGAACTCGGTCCAGAACGAGCCGCCCGTGCGCACCAGCTCCGCGGCAGCGAGCATGGCCTCGACGTCGGGCGAGAACCCGGCCGCCGCCGGCGACATCCAGATTACCTGGTCGCCGTAGCGCAGCTCGACGGGTGAGCCGTAGACTTGCAGCAGTCGTTCGGAGGCGTCGGTCCGATCGAGCCCGCCGACAGGCACACCGGCGATCTCCAGGCTGCGCGGCAGCCGGGCTCGCTGGCGGCTGAAGGACAGCAGCTCGAAGAATGTCAACCCGATGGCGATCAGCAGCAGCGCCAGCGAGCTCAAGCGGAGTAGGTCAGGCCCTGTACGTCGCACATTGTGCTCCGGCCGGCATTCTAACACGCCGGCCAGACGAGAGATCTTCCCGCGGTCACAGTCCTTGGATCTGCTCCGCGAGCCTGGCCCGGGCCTGCTCCAGTTCGGCCAGCTTGGCGCGTTCCTTCTCCACCACGGGCGCAGGGGCGCGTGTGGCAAACTCACCCGCCAGCAGCGTCCGCAGGCGCTCGATCTGCGCCTCGGCGTCGGCGAGCTCCTTCTGGAGCCGAAGCGACTCCGCCTGGTGATCAACCGTCCCGACCGAGTGCAGGTAGATCTCGACTGACCCAACCACCAGTGGGATGGCATCGGTCGGACGGATGGCAAGCTCCGCCCGGATGATGATGCCCTCCGGGGCGAGCCTGGCCAGGCTGGCCAGCAGCGCGCGCTGGGATTCGAGCAGCCTGGTGTGCGCCCCGGCCGCGAAGGTCGCCGCCATGCGGGTGGTGGCCGGGACGTCCTTCTCGGCGCGCGCGTTGCGAATGGCGGTCACGATCTCGCGCACGATCTCAAACCGCTCGACCCCCTCCTCCCGCACCGCCGGCTCGGCCTCCGGCCAGGCGGCCGTGATCAGCGCCTCGCCCCACCCCTCGGGCGGGGCAAAGCGGCCGGCGCTGGCGGCTCCGGCTCGGCGCAGGTGCTGCCAGAGTTCCTCAGTCACGAACGGGGCAAAGGGATGGAGCATGCGCAGGCACTGGTCCAGCACCGTCACCAGAGTGTGCGTTGTGAGCCAGGCGCGCCCGGACGTCGCCGCCTCCGCCTCCATCTGGCCGTTGTCCATCTGCAGCTTGGAGGCCTCCAGGTACCAGTCGGCATACTCGCCCCAGAAGAACTCGTAGATCTGCCGCCCCGCCTCCGCGTACTGATAGGCCTCGAACAGACGATTGACCTCGCGGCGCACGGGCCAGCCTGGCGCAGAGATCCAGCGATCGGCCAGCGTGGGCTCGAGCACTCGGTGCCGGGCGCGCCGGGGCGCGCTCCGATGGCGCTCAGCACCAGGCGGCGTGGCGTTCCAGAGCTTGTTGGCGAAGTTGCGGTTGGCCTCGACGCGCTGCAGGCTGAGGTTCATGTCGTTGCCGGGCGTCGAGCCGGTCAGCAGCGTGAAGCGCAGCGCGTCGGTGCCGAACTCGTCCATGACCTCCAGCGGATCGATCACGTTGCCCGGCGTCTTGCTCATCTTGCGCCCGTGCTCGTCGCGCACCAGGCCGTGCAGGTAGACGGTGTGGAAGGGCGCCTGGCCGGTGAACTCCAGCCCGCTCATGATCATGCGCGCCACCCAGAAGAAGAGGATGTCGTAGCCGGTCTCCATCACCGTCGTCGGGTAGAACGTCCGCAGGTCCTCCGTCTCGTCCGGCCAGCCCAGGGTGGAGAACGGCCACAGGCCGGAGGAGAACCAGGTGTCGAGCACGTCCGGGTCCTGTGCCAGGTCGGGTCGAGCCGCAGTGGGCGCAAGCCGATCGGGTCGTCGCGCGCCACGGTCATCTCGCCGCACGCGCGCAGTACCAGACCGGGATGCGATGGCCCCACCACAGCTGGCGGCGAGATGCACCAATCGCGGATGTTCTCCAGCCAGTTGTAGTAGACCTTGGTGAAGCGCTCGGGCACGATGCGGATGTCGCCGCGTCGGACCGCCTCCAGGGCCGGCTCGGCCAGCGGCTTCATCCGCACGAACCACTGGGTGGAGATCATCGGCTCGACGATCTCGCCGCCGCGCTGGCAGCGCGGCACCTGCATGGTGTACGCCTCGGTCTTGATCGTCAGGCCGGCCGCCTCCATGTCGGCCCACAGGCGCTTGCGGCACTCGAAGCGGTCCAGGCCGGCGTATGGGCCGGCGTTCTCGTTCATCGTGGCGTCGGGGTTGAGCACGTTGACGATCGGCAGGCCGTGCCGCTGGCCGATCTCGTAGTCGGTCGGGTCGTGGCCGGGCGTGATCTTGAGCGCGCCGGTGCCGAACTCCCGATCGACGTAGGTGTCATGGATCACCGGGATCGTGCGGTTGAGGATCGGCACCAGGCAGGTCTTGCCGATCAGATGCCGGTAGCGCTCGTCGTCCGGGTGCACGGCCACGGCGGTGTCGCCCAGGATGGTCTCCGGGCGCGTCGTCGCCACCGGGATGAACTCGTCGCGAGCCGGCGATCGGGTACTTGAAGTAGTAGAGCGTCCCCTGTTCCTCGCTGTACTCCACCTCCAGGTCGCTGACGGCGGTCTTCAGGCCCGGGGACCAGTTGATCAGGTACGTGCCGCGATAGATCAGGCCCTTGCTCGTACAGGCGCACGAAGGCCTCGCGCACGGCACGCGACAGACCCTCGTCCAGCGTGAAGCGCTCGCGCTCCCAGTCGCAGGAGGCGCCCAGCCGGCGGAGCTGCTGGGTGATGATGCCCGCCGTACTTGCTCCTTCCACTCCCAGGTGCGGCGCACGAACTCCTCGCGCCCGATCTCCTCGCGCGGTGACCTCCTCGGTCCTGAGCAGTGCTTCTCCACCTGCAGCTGCGTGGCGATGCCGGCGTGGTCGGAGCCCGGCACCCACAGCGCGGCTCGCCCTTCATGCGCTGGTAGCGGATCATCAGGTCTTCGACGGCGACGAACATGGCGTGGCCCAGGTGCAGCTCGCCGGTCACGTTGGGCGGCGGCATCGAGATGACGAACGGCTTGCGCCCTTCGGCGTGCCGCGGGCCGGAAGTAGCCCTGCGATTCCCACCAGTCGTACAGCCGCTGCTCCACGCCGCGGAAGTCGTACGTCTTGGGCAGGCTGAACTCGGACATCGGTCTTCCTCCTGTCGAGGCGGTGCTCGTGGGGCAAACAAATAGCCCTCCGTCCACGAGGACGGAGGGCTTGGCCTCCGCGGTACCACCTCGCTTCACCGTTGCCGGTGCGCTTGGCCTTCCCGCCATCACGGGAAGTGCGCTGTAACGGGCTTACCCGCGCCGGTCTACTTTCCCCGTCCGGGGGTTTCTTCGGCGGACCTCCCGGGCGACCTTCGGCGGCTTCGGCAGCGGCGGCTCGCAGCCACAGCCCGCCTTCTCTGACAGCCTGCGCCGGCCTACTCCTCCCGGGTTCGCTATTCGGTTGACCGTTGAGTATAGCAGATGCCCAGGCGGCGAACAAGCCCGGCCGCCGATCGAACCGCCGTCAGCCCTTGGTGCCGCAGCGACCCGGTCGGGCTTGAGCGGGCCTGTCCATTCGCCGGGGAACAGATCCAGAGCATGTGCCGCGGCCTTGACGATATTGGAGTCGCGATCGAACTGCCGCGCTCGCAGCGCCTTCTGCGCCTCGCCAGTGTGCCACTCGACCAGGCGCAGCAGTGCCACCATCCGCGAGCGGGCGTTGTCGCGTTCCTCGGAGCCGGCCTCGGCTGGTCACGAACCCGGTGCGAGGTTTCTCGAGAATCTCGACCAGGACAGGGATGGCGGCCGGGAACTTGATCTGCGCCAGTTTCTGGGTGGAGCGGTGTGCGACGTCGAGGTCGGCGACGCGCAGCGCCCGGAACCGGTGAAGCTGGATGGCCGTCAGCGCCGCCACCTCGCGCACCAGGGGATCGGGGTCCTTGAGCGCTTCTTCGATTTCCAGGATGGCGTCATCGTCCTGCGCCATCCCGGCCGATTGGCGAACTCGACCGCCGTGCGCAGTCGTGGCATCCGGGTCGGTGCCGCGCATGTCGTACTCGGTGCGGGCACGCTTGAGCAGCCTGGCGGCAGGCGTCTCGGCACGCCGCGCGCTGGGGGTTCTCGGCCAGGCGGGCCAGCTCGTCTTCGGGGGCATCGAGCAGGTAGAGCGCATGCTTGACAGCCGGACGTAATCCGAGGGTCCTCCAGGGCCAGCAGTTCGTTGAGGTAGCGTGCGCAGCGAGGTCTGGCCGGGCTGGGTCAGGACGTGCCGCCCGCGCTTCGCGCCACAGGTTGATCTCATCCGCCAGCATTTGCTGGCGCTCGCGCAGGCCGGCTTGTTCGGCCCGCAGCGGCCGTCGCTCCTCCTCATTCGCCTCGAGGAGCATGCGGCCGATCTCTTCCAGGCGCTCGCTGGTGGTCACGAACTCGCGCTGCAATCTCGTCCGCTTTGCGGTTGAGCGCATCCTGGACCTGGCGCAGCCCTAGCCCGATCACGCATTCGCCTGCCTCCCATGCTGCATTGACAGGCGTCCCCCAAAGGGCGAGGCCCCTCCCCTCGCCCCTGCCCGGCCTGCCCGCCGCCAGTATAGGAGCCTCGTCACAGACCCGTCAACTGGGCGGAGGGTCATGCTCAGGTGAGGCGCCCTCGAAGCTCGCTGCGCCCGGCGGCGGTGCTGCCGTTGAAGGATGCGGGCAATCCGGTATAATCCGCAGCGTGACCTGCCCCGAAGACTCGCCTGGTCGCCAGTCAGGAGCACGCCGGAGGACGCAGGATGAGCTCACGCTCCGGCCGCGCCTGCCTGTCGCAGCTCATCGGCCAGGAGCGGGTCAAGGAGAACCTCGGCATCCTGATCCGAGGCGGCCACGGCCGCAGCGAGGCCCTCGATCACGTGCTGTTCTACGGTCCGCCCGGCCTGGGCAAGACCACCCTGGCGCACATCCTGTCGCACGAGATGGGCGTCAACCTGCGCAGTCACCTCCGGCCCGGCCATCGAGCGCGCCGGGGACCTGGCGGCGCATCCTCACCAACCTGCGAGCCGCAAGACGTCCTCTTCATCGACGAGATCCACCGCCTGGGACGGGCCGTCGAAGAGATGCTCTATCCCGCGATGGAGGATTTCGCCCTGGACATCATGATCGGCAAGGGACCCGAGCGCGCGCTCGATCCGGCTGCAGCTGCCGCCGTTCACCATCGTCGGCGCCACAACCCGCCCGGCGCTGCTCTCGGCGCCCCTGCGAGCGCGCTTCGGCGCCGTCTATCGCCTGGATTTCTACGATCCGCCGTCGATGGAGGCGATCGTCGCCCGCGCCGGCGGCGTCCTCGCACGTGCACGATCGATGCCGGCGGGGTCGACGAGATCGCCCGGCGAGCGCCGCGGCACGCCACGCGTCGCCCTGCGCCTGCTGCGCCGCGTGCGCGACTTCGCCGAGGTGCGTGTCCGACGGCAAGGCCATCGACCGGCAGGTGGCGAGCGACGCCCTGGCCCTGCTCGATATCGACGCCCTTGGGTAATCGTTCGCCGGTACTATCTATGGGCGATATCATTATGTCTCCGATGTCATAGTCGGACTTTTTGTGGGCGGCTTAGTAAATGTATTGACAATTCGATGGCAAAACAGCTTTCTTACAAAAATGAACGACTGGAGCCAAAATAATATTCCCGCCGAATCCAATTCATTATTGGTCACTGGCGACGATAATGGCCGGCAAAATGCCTTCAAGGCTCTATGATAAAATATTCAAATCTCTAACAATCATGGTTAGTGTTTATTATGTCTGATGTGAGAATCTTAAATAAATATTTCGTAAACGGTTTTTATACAATCGTTAACCCGATTGGCGAAATTCTGGAAAATACCAAGATACACCCTCACGCGGTTACGATTGCAGGTTTTCTTTTTTCAATACTTTCCGGTGCATTCTTCTGGAATGGCAAATTCGTTTTGGGCGGTATAGCGTTGATTCTGTCCGGTGTCTGCGATGTCCTCGATGGCCGTCTGGCTCGCAAGACATCCCAAATGACAAAATTCGGAGCCCTTTTCGATTCGACAATCGACCGCTATTCCGAAATCGCCGCCTTTATCGGCATCATGGCGTATTATCATTCTACCCTCGTCAGCCTGACAATTGTAATGGCTATCGCTGGTTCGTTGCTTACTTCTTACGCCAGAGCCCGTGCCGAAGGATTAAATATCGAATGCAAAATCGGGTTGATGCAGAGACCTGAAAGAATTACATTCATATCAGTGGGAGCTATCATCGGGCCGCTTGTTGATAGGCTATTCCATACACATGACCTTTTGATGGTGATTGCGCTTGTGGCCATCGCGGTTCTCAGCAATATCACGGTTGTTCAACGAGTCATGTATGTACGCGCTAAGTTAAACTCAGAATAGAGAGGATTCTAATGGGTAAAGTCAGAGTGGGAATAATCGGGGTGGGTAATTGCGCCTCATCCTTCATTCAGGGGGTTCACTATTACAGGAATGCCTCCGAAAAGCAATTTATCCCGGGATTGATGCACGTCAACCTGGGCGGCTATCATATTTCGGATATCGAATTTTCCGCCGCTATAGATATTGATAAAAATAAAGTCGGCAAGGATCTTTCGGAGGCTATCTATACAAAACCAAATAATACTTTCAAATTCGCTCAGGTCCCCAAGGCCAATGTAAAAGTAGTCCGCGGAATGACACACGATGGTCTCGGATTTTATCTTTCCCAAATTATCGAAAAGGCGCCCGGGCCGACCGCCGATATCGTAAAAATTTTGAAAGATACCGGTACCGATATCGTTGTCAATTATCTCCCTGTCGGTTCCGAAGAAGCCACCAAATGGTATGTCGAGCAAATCCTCGAAGCTGGTTGCGGTTTTGTCAATTGTATCCCCGTATTTATCGCGCGGGAAGCGTACTGGCAGGAAAGATTCAAGAAGCGCGGCCTTCCGATGATCGGCGACGATATAAAATCGCAAGTCGGGGCTACCATTGTCCATCGTGTCCTTACGCGTCTCTTCCGTGAGCGCGGCGTACGTCTCGAAAGAACAAGTCAGCTTAACGTCGGCGGTAATACCGATTTCTATAATATGCTTGAGAGAACCAGGCTCGAATCCAAAAAAATCTCCAAGACCAATGCCGTTACTTCTCAGCTCGATTACGACATCGGGGCCAATAATGTTCATATCGGACCTTCCGATTATGTCGCCTGGCTCGATGATAGAAAATGGGCCTATATAAGACTGGAAGGGAAGACCTTCGGCGATGTCCCTCTCAATCTCGAAATGAAGCTCGAAGTTTGGGATTCCCCCAACTCCGCGGGCGTAGTTATCGACGCTGTCCGTTGCTGCAAACTGGCTCTTGATAATAAGATCTCAGGCACCTTATTCGGCCCGGCATCCTATTTCATGAAATCCCCGCCCGAACAATATTTCGACGATGTCGCTCGCGAGAAAACCGACGAATTTATCAAGACTTATGGTAAGCTCGTGGAAGTTGGCGGCAATGGCAAAAAGCCGAAGAAGGCGGCAGAGCCGACTGAAAAAGCAAAATCACGGATAAAATTCACGGCTAAAGACAAAAAGCCCGCCGGAAAATAACTCGGCGATTAAATATACCTATATGCGCCTTGCCGTCTAACGGCGAGGCGCTTTTTGTATCTTAAAAACATTCGCTTGCCATTTTGAGTTATCCATTATAGAATCATTTTCGCCATTCACGGGCATGACGGATTTGAATGATTATGGAAAATGGAAATAATAAATTCTGCAATGTAGCCCATCGCGGCGCCAGCGCCTATATCCGAGAAAATACATTGGCATCATTCGCGGAAGCGATTGCCCGACACGCGGATATGATCGAACTCGATGTCCGCATGACCTCCGATGGGGTACTGGTCCTATTTCACGATGGGGTTATAAAAGACATCAATGGCCGCAAGCGCCCCATCGCTAAGACATCATTTTCAGATATAAAATCTATCGCTTTGAAAAAGAATTTTCCTATAACGACCCTGGAAGAGACTTTGCAGATATTCGGGAATAAAATCCCGCTTGCCATCGAAATCAAAATTGGCGGTTATGAAGATCAAACCGTACGGCTATTGCAAAAATATCCTACGCTTGACGGTACCATGGTCTCCTCATTTTATCCCTGGACTTTAGTGAGAATTAAACGTCTTGATCCAACTATTAAGACCGCTTTGATCCTGGGATATGAACGGATGACCAGGCTGAATTTTCTCACCCGGCCGATTATCCAAAAATTGGTATCATCGCTAGGGGTCAAATCGATTCACCTTCAGAAATCGATTATTACCGAATCGGTAATCAGAAAGCTTTATGGGCTTGGCGTTACCGTCTTTGTCTGGACTGTCGATGAGCCCGAAGCGCAGAAACGATTCCTGAAAATCGGGGTCAAAGGTATTATTACAAATAAGCCCGATGTCCTTTATGACGTCTGCTCAGCCCTATCCGGCGAAGCGGAGCCATTACTCAGGCCCGCGAATGGAAGCGGCAGCGGTTTTGTCTATGCCGAAGACAGGGCAGGTTTATCGTGAAATTATCTCGAATCGTAATCAAAGTTAAAGATTATCGCGCGAGTTTCGAATTTTACAAGAATATTTTAGGGTTGAAGCTTTCATCATCGTGGCAGAGGCAGGATAGTTGGGGCGCGATTTTTAATACAGGAACTGGTTTCATTGAAATTCTCTGGCAGCCTTCCGGTATCGGCCTTGAGGAAAGCAATTATATACCCCAGCGCGACAAGATCGATATTTTCTTCGAAGTTCACGATATCGATATTCTATATAAGAGACTATCGGATTCAGGCGTCAAAATCTCCGGCAAACCGCAAGATATGCCGTGGGGTTATAGAATTTTCAAGATCAAAGACCCAGACAATATCTCGATAGTTATATCTCAGCCGCTGGCCTGAAAAGAACGTGAGTATTTCCAAAATATCTCCCCAATTTGGCGCAATCGTTTTATTGATTGGCGTATTTTTCGTAAGTTGGGCGTCGATTCTTGTCCGCATGTGCAGCTCTGATTCCACCACAATCGCTTTTTTTAGGATGTTTTTTTCCGCTATAATGATTTCCTTCGCGCTCCCATTCTATAAAAAACAATGGTTTTCCAAGAAATCCGATTTAATGATTTCAGTACTTTCCGGGATTCTCCTCGGACTTCATTTTTTCACCTGGATCGCGTCATTGTCCATGACATCGATCTCATCATCTGTGGTTCTGGTCACCACTCAACCCATATTCGTGGCGATTCTCGGCTTCATGGTGCTTCGTGAGCGGATCGGCATAATTGGAATAATCGCTGTAGTACTTGCCATGATTGGCAGTTACCTGGTTGCCAGTGGCGATTTACGAATAGACTCTATACATTTAAAAGGTGACATACTTGCAATTTTAGGAGCAGTTTTTGCCGGATCATATCTTTTCATTGGGAGATTCGTACGACGAAGGGTGGACCTTATCCCTTATGTAATGGTAGTCTATAGCGTCTCAGCCATAGTACTTCTGATTCTGGGATTACTATTCTCCAATTTCCGCCTTCCATCGAATAATAACGACTACTGGTTTTTCTTCCTTATGGCGTTAGGGCCGACAATTCTCGGCCACAACCTTTACAATTACGCCTTGCGCCATCTTCCCGCGTTCCCGGTGGGTATGTCGATCCTTGGCGAACCTATTCTGGCCTCAATTTGGGCAATGCTGATTTTTTCGGAAATGCCTACTTTAAGCACGATTTTTGGTGGGATTATCATTATATTGGCGATTACGATGACAATTATTAAAATGAAAATGACATTAGAATCGAAAGTATGAATAAGGGAATTCTGATAAGTTTCGAGGGTCTCGATAAGGTGGGGAAATCCACACAAGTGGAACGACTTATTTCCCATCTTACGTCCAAGGGACTCGATCCGGTATTGGTGAGGGAACCTGGCTCGACAGCGATATCCGAACGGATAAGAGATATCCTTGCAGATGCCTCTTTAAAAGGCAAAATCTGTCCCCTGACCGAATTTTTGCTGTATTCCGCCAGCCGCGCCCAACTTGTCAATGAAACCATCAAGCCTGAGCTTCAGAATGGTAAAATCGTGATTGCTGATAGATATTATGATTCCTCCACTGCGTATCAGGGTTACGGTCGCGGGCATCGATCTAAATTCGGTGCAGGCTATCAATTCCATAGCGACCGAAAATATTGTCCCGGATTTGACAATTCTGCTTTATATCGCCAACGGTGAATCAAAAAAGACAATGAAACGATTGGCCCCTACTTTATTCGATGATCGCACTGAGCAGGAATTTGTCACATTCAGGAAAAAAGTGCAGGATGGTTTTCTCGAAATTGCCGAAAAAGAAAAAGACAGATTCCTTGTCATCGAAGCTTCGGATAATATAGACCAGATTGCCAAAAAAATCTGTACGAGAGTTGATAAGCTGTTGAAATAGAATATATTGGTCAATTTACCGTAATTTTATCTTATTCTTCCGCCCGAATTTCCATACTGAAACGCCGCTAAATTATTAGCAATATACCTTCATATTAATCCTCAATTTCATGTCGATATTGATGGAAGTATCACTAATCGTGTTCTGATATTGGGGAAAATTATGATAAATAGATCAAATTTCATCAGGATCTTAAGCAAATATGGATGGCCGGTGACAGTAATAATCTTAGCCAGCCTTGCTGTCGGTTCCACCTGGTCGTCATCGGATGAGCTTTACGATAATATCAGGCTGTTTGACCGCGTGGCCTTGATGGTCAGCAGCAATTATATAGAAGATATCGATGAAACCAAATTAATAAGGTCGGGCATCGATGGCATGCTTTCCGGTCTCGATCAATATTCAAAATTTCTCGATGGCCCCGATTTTCTCTATCTCAAGCAGGAGACCGATGGCCAATTTGATGGTATCGGTGTCGGATTGGAATTGCATCACGATACCCTGACAGTAGTATCAGTACAAGAAAATGCCCCGGCGGCCCATAACGGTCTCAAAACAGCCGATCGTATTATCTCGATTGATAATAAACCTATTATTGGCAAAAATATTAAGGAAATCAAAATGCTTCTTCGGGGACCGGCCGGAAGCACAGTTAAAATAAAAATCGATAGACCCAATAAAGGCGAGTTGGTCTTGGAAGTCGCCAGGGATAGGGTCGAAATCAAGGCTGTAAACATATCCGAAATGATCGACGAAAATATTGGATATATCCGTCTGGCGAAATTCTCCGAGGGTTGTTCTATCGAAATGAAGAAAGCGATCAGGGAGCTAAAGAAAAAGGGCATGAAATCCTTGATTCTCGATCTGCGCGGCAACCCCGGCGGCCTTCTGATTGAAGCGGTTGAAATCGCCGGAATTTTCCTTCCCGATAATACAGATATTGTCGAAACACGCGGGAAAAATGATTCCATCACCAGCATATACTCATCCACCGGTTTTCCGATATTTCCCTTTGGCAGCCTCGCCATCCTTGTTGACGGCCAAACGGCCAGCGCCGCCGAAATTGTCGCGGGTACTCTTCAGGATCATGATCGCGGAGTAATCATTGGATCTGCTACATACGGCAAGGGGCTTGTTCAGCAAGTTCTTCAATTTTCCGATGATTCCGCTCTGAAGTTGACCACCGCGAAATACTATTTGCCATCAGGTCGATGTCTGCAAAAACCCGATTGGTCATCATTCGAATTACTGGATAACCCCAATGATCAGCCATCCGACAGCCTTTATCTTACAGATTCGGGACGACCCGTTATCGGTGGTGGAGGGATTATCCCCGATATCTTCATCGAAAGCGAAAATAACACGCCCTATGTTGATTCACTTATCAGGGGATCATTGTTTTTCGATTTTGCCTGCGAATATGATGATTCGCATAAGGTCGATTCTCGTTTCAAAGTCAGCGAATCTGTAATTGACGATTTCAAAAATTTCCTGGTCAAACGAGGCTTTAAATACTGTGACGATAGAAGGCAATCTTTGAATCGCCTCGAACAAGGGCTTAATAATTCAAGCAGCGATGTTATGAAAGCACTCCAGACTATTGACGCAAAGATCAATTCAATAGAATTACACCAATTTGATTCCAACCGTTCCCTCATTGCCAGGCATCTTCACGATTCAATTGTGTCCATTTCCATCGGCGAGAATGCGTTATACGATCCTGATTATGTGATCACTCAGCCTGAAATGAAAAACGCACTCGAGATTCTCTCCGATTCAAAAAAATATGCGGACGTCCTGGTATCTCGCTGAGTTCCTGCGAGTCACGGCTTGCCGTGACCGCATCCGGCGCTGAGCGATTAACCTCATTATCGTAAGTGCGGTCGGGTCTCCGCACCCGACCGATGGGCGTCCCGCGAATCACGGTTTACTATTACCGCATCCGATGCAGAGTGATTACGTCTATTAATGACCAATTATATGCTGGCATGCCCCTGATACTTGCCTTTTGCATTAGACTATCATAGACTGACCGGGTATGGAATTGCTTTCCAAGTGCGGTCGGGTCTCCGTACCCGACCGATAGGCGTCATATACTTAACCGCTTTCTGTGACCGCAGCCAGCGCTTAGCGATTCCAAGTTTTCCTGCGAGTCACGGCTTGCCGTGACCACATCGGGTGTCCCAAGTGCGATCGGGTCTCCGCACCCGACCGATGGGCGTCCCGCGAATCACGGTTTACCATTACCGCATCCGATCCTGAGTGATTACGTCTATTAATGACCAATTATATGCTGGCATGCCCCTGATACTTGCCTTTTGCGTTAGACTATCATAGATTGACCGGGTATGGAATTGCTTTATCTGATTTCAACCGGCTTTTTTGCGGGTTTTATAGGATCGTTGCTCGGTCTCGGCGGCGGAATTATAATGGTACCAGTTTTTACTTTGCTCCTCGGAATGACACCTGTTCAAGCCGCCGGTATAAGTCTGACCGGTGTTGTCGCGGGCTCGACAATGGCCGCTATCGATTTTTTAAAGACCGGTCGCACTGATTTGAAATTGGCGCTGACTCTTGAGACAATTACTACTTTTGGGGCTTTAATTGGAGCCATCATCGCTGGAATGATTTCATCGAAAATCATCTATCTTCTGTTTGCGTTTGTGATGCTTTATAGTTCCTTTCACATGCTTCTACCCAAAAAGACCGACGATGATACCGTCTATGAAGGCAAGCCGAAACATATGACTATCGGGATGTTCGTTTCATTTATTGGTGGAAATATTTCGAGCCTCCTCGGAGTAGGCGGCGGGATTATCAAAGTGCCGGTTATGAATCTTATCATGAATGTGCCTATGAAAGTGGCAACTGCCACCTCGAGCTATATGGTTGGCATTACTGCCGCGACCGGCGCGATAGTATATTTCTTCAATGGCACGCTTGATCTCGAAAAATCGCCGCCGGTGATGTTAGGCATAATGGCCGGGAGCAGGCTTGGCGCGACATTATCATATAGAATTCATACCAAATTATTGAAATGGATTTTTGTGATATTTCTTGTTTATACTGCTATCAGAATGGGGATGAAAGGATTTTAGATGGCCGAAAGTGGAAATGACATCGGAATTAAAATTGCGAAGACCCTAAAAATAGTTCAAATCGCCGCAATCGCGCTGCTCATCATCGCCGTGATCGCGGAGATAGCAAAATTGCCAATCAAAAAATCATTATCTTATACCGGTGTCGGGATCGTAATAATAGCCCCGCTTATTGGAATAATTGCCGCTTCAGTCGCTTATTATAGGTCCAAAAATATTAAAATGCTGGTAATATCCTTAATTATTGTCATAGTTATTATTGCGGCAATGTTCATATCCAAATGAATGATTGGCTTAAAATATTTGTCGATTTTGACGGCACCATTACCCGGAACGATGTCGGCTATGAGATGTTTAAAGAATTCACCAATGCCGACACTGAAGAAGTGGTCCAGCTTTACCGCAGAGGCAAGATTGGTTCGTTCGAATGTCTTTCTAAAGAATGCGAAATCTGGAATCAGCATAATCCATCGCCGAATGATTACAGGGCATTTCTGGAAGCCCAACAATTAAGAAATGGTTTTGATGAATTCCTCAAATGGGCAAAAACCAATAATATCGATCCAATAATCTTGTCCGAAGGTTTTGATTTTTATATAGATAAAATCCTGAGTCAGCATGATCTGAATGGTTTGGAGAGAATCTGTAATCATGCTGATGAGAATGAAGATGGCCAAATTCATCCCGCCTTTCCATATTATGATCGGGGCTGCGGGAAATGCTCCAATTGTAAGGGATATCATATTTCCAAATTAACCCAAACTAATCAATCGTCTATTTTCATAGGAGATGGTCATTCGGATTTGCACGCCGCCCGTGCCGCTGATATAATTTTCGCCCGTTCAGACTTAAGCAAGATGCTCGGCAGTTCATCATCTCATATCGAATACGATGATTTTTATGATATTATCATTTCCATAGTTGAAATCATCAAAAAGAAGATATTTGCCATCAGCCGGCATTATAATTTTTGCGTTACCGCGGAACGTCATAGAAGTCACTTGATCGAACTCTGGGAGAATAGTGAAGTAATGAAAAATGACGGCTATCCCGATGGACTCGGGTGGACTATGGAGCAATACGATTCTTATTTAAACAAAATCACATCCGGCGCAAATAGATTCCATTTCTCGCTCGAAGATAAATCCGGCAAATTTGTCGGCGAGTGCGGCGCGGAATTTCCGGACTCGAATAAGATCTGCAAGCTCAATGTCAGGCTCTATCCTGAATTTCGAGGCAAGGACATGGAATATGACGCCTGGAATTATCTGGTTGGTCTGGCACAGAGAAGATGGCCTGATTCGGCATTCGAAGTGACGCCATCGATAGAAAATGTTGATACTATTCTTCCTCTGGCGGCAAATGATTTTAGAATAGTTGACAACGAAATCTCCTGGCTTCCTCCAAAAGATGACTTGAAAGCTGTCCCATTTCAATATATAAAAATGATAAGAAAGCCTAAGGGCGATCGGAAATATTAAGCTCGATGATATTGGCGAAATAAAGGAGAGACAATGAAGGCTGTGATTATGGCGGGTGGTTTTGGCACGAGGCTCAGGCCCTTGACTGCCAATATACCAAAGCCAATGGTGCCGGTGGTGGGAAAGCCTATAATGGAACATATTATTCGCCTGCTCAAAATTCATGGCATTGACGACATTTTGGCTATACTTTATTTCCAGTCCGATCAGATAAAATCATACTTTAAAAATGGCAAAAGCTGGGGCGTCAATATCGAATATGTTACAGCCGAGGCAGATTTCGGAACGGCGGGCGCAGTCAAAAATGCTCAGGATCTGCTAAAAGAACGATTTATCATTATATCCGGCGATGTTCTAACCGATTTCAATCTCACCGAGGCATTAGAATATCATCACAAGAAAAAGGCTGACTCAACAATAGTCCTCACTCGCGTCGATAATCCGTTATCATATGGCATCGTAATTACTGGTGAAAATGGCAAAATCACCAGGTTTCTCGAAAAGCCAGGCTGGGGCCAGGTTTTTTCCGATACGGTCAACACCGGAATATATATCCTCGAACCTGAAATACTCGATATGATTCCGGTCAAAACGGAATTCGATTTTTCCAAAGACCTCTTTCCGGCCATGCTTGCCCAAAAAATGAAACTGATGGGGTATGTTTCTTCGGGGTATTGGCGAGATATCGGCAATATAGAAGAATATTTTTCGGCCCATCAAGATATCCTCGATGGCAAAGTCAAAATCAAAATCGATGGCAAGAAATTAAATTATCCCGATGCCAATGTGCTTGTCGGTGAAAATACTATTATATCCCATGGCGCGGATTTTTCAGGTTGCGTGGTTATCGGAGATAATGTCAAAATCGGTCCGAGAGCAAAAATCTTCCAGAGTGTAATCGGAAGCAATTCGATTATAGGCCGCGATGCCAATGTCAATCGCATTGTGACCTGGGAAAATGCCACAATCGGTCCCATGTCCCGTGTAAGCGAGGCAATTTTATGCAATAGCAGTCATGTCGGAGAAGAATCGGAAATCGAAGAAAATTGCATCCTTTCTGACAACAGCCGGGTAGGGGATGGGGCTCGAATTAAGCGAAATGTCAAAATATGGCCTAATAAAGAAGTCGAGTCTGGCGCGATTCTCAATTCAAGCCTTATCTGGGGAGAGATGTGGACTCGAGAGCTTTTCTCCGACGCCAAAGTCACAGGGGTTGGCAATGCTGAAATCACACCGGAATTCGCCACCAAATTGGGGGCCGCCTATGGTGCCATGCTTGGCGAAGAACGGACAGTGGCTCTCAGCCGCGGTGCATCCGATGCCAGCCGAATGATATATCGCGCCGTAATGTGCGGCCTGCTTTCGGCAGGTGTTAATGTCGCCGATCTCAGAATAGCACCCATTCCGATTCTGCGTCAGGTGCTGAAAGGCGGCCGCGAAGCGGGGGGCATCCATGTTCGAATGAATCCTGATGGCAATGGCGAAATTGATATTATTTTCTTTGAACATGGCGGCAGAGATTTACCGACCTCCAAAAATAAAACGATAGAACGGCTCTTCCTTCGGGAAGATTTTCGCCGGGCGCCCATCGGGAAAATAGGCAATATCGAATATCCGCCAAGAGCGTTGGAATCGTATCGCGACGCTTTCATTTCGCATTTCGATAAGGAATTATTCAGTGATAGCAAATTAAAAGTCATTATCGATTATTCATTCGGGGCCGCCTCGGATATAATGCCTAATATTCTCGGGCAATTGGGTATCGACGCTGTCTCGTTGAATTCATTTGTCGATCCCAGAAAGGTTCATTATTTCGCGGGAAGCCAAAGAGAAGCACTTAAGCAATTGGGTTCGATAGTAAAATCGCTTGATGCCGATATCGGATTTATGCTAAATCCCGGCGCCGAAAAGATTATCGCTGTCGATGAAAAAGGCAATCCTATAACATCGCAAAAGCTTCTTCTTAAGGTTACAGAATTATTCTGTCAATCCGCCAAACCTAAAAAGATAGCCGCTCCGGTTACCGCGACGGCAGGCTTGGAAATGGTGGCAGACGAGCACGGCGCGGAGATACTCTGGATACCGAGCGACCATCAGGCCATGATGGAAGCTGCCAGCAATCCTGAAATAGGGTATGTAGGTGGCACCAAGGGTGGCTTCATATTCCCCGGATTCCAGATTGGTGTCGATGCCATGTTCGTGACCGTCAAAATACTCGAGCTTCTCGCGAAAGCAGGGACAAAAATAGGACGAGTTACCGGAGATTGGGATCGACTGGAAATGGCCGAGAAAGAAGTCGCCTGCGCCTGGGCCAAAAAGGGGCAGGTAATGCGTCATTTAATGGCCGATTCTGAAAATTCCACGAGAATATTGGTTGATGGAGCCAGGCTTTCAGTTGACGATGGCTGGGTATTATTGCGTCCCGATCGGAAGAAAGCTTTGTTCTATATTTTGGCCGAATCGTATTCATCGGAGACCGCCAAGGAATTAGTAAAACAGTATGCCAAAAGCATCAGGAATTGGCAAAAAAACGAATGAAAATCGAGGCTAACCGGGCATCCCATTGTGATTTATTTTACTTGACCTGATTTGGCATCCCAATTATATTGAATTCAATTTGAAGGAGGAGCGCCCGGGAAATATAGCTAAAAGTTTGTGGTTTAGGTAGTAGCGAGAAAATGGTAAGACTTTAAATCGAAAGGGTACTCCTTTACTGTGAAAATAATAAGTATTTATGGCCGACGGGTTTCAATTTATGCCCGCATTTTTTTTATTAGCTTTATTTCATGCGTAATCTGTTCAAATATTTTCAATCCTTCCACTATTTTTGCTCAGTCTTCCTCTTTATCCGACGACAAAGAAAAAGAATTATTGGACCTAAAAGCCCAAAAGATGGATTTCTCGTCCAATCTCCTCGATAAAAAAATTGATCCAGATACATATGTCCTCGGCCCCGGAGATGTCCTCTCTGTTTTTATCTGGGGCAATTTCCAAGGGCAATATCAGTTACCTATTACTCCCGAAGGCGTATTGCTTATTCCAGAAATCGGCCCTGTACAGGTTGCCGGCTTGACACTTGCGCAAGCAAGGATCAAGACTGCGGATGATATTGGGGGCAGATTCCGGAATGTTCAGACTGTAGTATCCTTGGTCAGTCTCAGAAAATTCAAAGTTTTTATCGGTGGCGCTGTTAATAATCCGGGCGCTTATCCTGCCACTGCAGTTTCTCGCGTGTCCGAAATAATTGAACTTGCAGGAGGTTTTCTCAATCAAAAGGAAAAAGACCAGAATTATCGGGCCGATCTACAGCAGGATTGGGATAATACCAAATTACCTGCCAAGCGAGATATTAAAATCTATCGCGCAAATGGTGATACATTGAAAGCCGACATTCTCAGATTTGAACTCACAGGTCGCTCCGATTTTAATCCCCAAATGCAAGATGGTGATAATGTTTTTGTACCGGTTCGTGAAAAAAACATCAATTTTTATGGTATTTTCGGCGCCGTGCGTAACCAGGGCTATTTTGAATATTCTGAAAGAGATTCTCTTGCTGATCTATTGAATATTGCGCATGGACTTTCTCTGGACGCGGATTCAAATTCCGTTGAAATAGTCAGTTTTTATCCTGATAACAAGAGCTCGTATAGCGTTTTTGTTGATCTAAGGCAAAGTAATTGGAATGTACCATTAAAACCGGATGACCGCGTTTATGTCAAGCCCATCCAGGGTTATCATGAAAAAAATCAGGTTCAGTTGGTGGGTGAATTCAAGTATCCCGGTTATTATGCCATCGAAAGCGATTCTACTTCCTTATCGGAAGTAGTTTTGAAGGCTGGCGGATTTACCGAATTTGCCTCGTTGCAGGAAGCCGAAATGACCCGCTATACTTCGGAAGAAGTAGCTGATCCTGAATTTGAACGTTTGAAAAAGATGCTTGTTGCCGATATGTCCGAGACCGAATATGAATATTTCAAGATTAAATCGAGAAGCAAACCTGGTAGAGTCTCGATTGATTTCGAAGGATTATTCGTCAATAAGGATTTTTCAAAAGATATAATTCTACGCTCGGGCGATATAATTTACATTCCGCGTAAAAGTAAGGTAATTACAATTTCGGGTGAAGTTGCTAATCCGGGGCTGGTGGCATATGTGCCTGGCGAAGATTATAGATACTATATAAAAAGATCAGGCGGGCTTTCTTCGCGAGCAAGAAAAGGCGGGATAGCCATAATCAAGGGTGTCACTCAGGAATGGCAGGATCCAAGCAACGGAAAGCCGCTTGAACCGGGAGATACTATTTGGATTCCAGAAAAGAAAAAAAGCAATACAATAGCATTGGTTAAAGATATCATGGTATTCGTAGGAAATTTGGCAACAGTCTATTTAGTAATACGGCAGGCTACAAAATGAATAACAATATAAATAATGAAGACGGGGATAAAAAAGTATTCTGGCAATTATTAAATCTGTTTTTCAAATGGCGACGCGTGCTCCTGACAAATTTTATTATCGCCATTCTGCTTACGATGGTCATAATGCTGGTCTTCTTCCCAAATAAATATACTGCCACTACAATATTAATGCCTCCTGAAAAAGAATCCGGTTTAGGACTCGCTGGAGCGATGCTGCCTTCGGGGCTTAGTTCGCTGCTAAGTGGCGGTGGAATGTCAATGCCCGGCTTTTCAAGTCCTTCGGATTTATATGCATCTGTTCTTAAGAGTAGAATCGTATCAGAGGCGGTCCTTAAGCGAAATAATCTCCCCGAAGTTTTCAAGATAGATCTTGAGGAAAGAGCAATAGCAGAGTTGCAGAATCGCACGACTGTTACCGTAAGACCGGAAGGGATGATTTCTATCAGCTATGAGGATACCGATCCCGAGAGAGCCGCAAGGGTTGCCAATAGTTTTGTAGAAGAGCTTAATCGCGTCAATACGGAAAATCTGACTTCAAAAGCCGGATTCACGAGGCAATTCATTGAACAGCGGCTATCGGCTTGCATTGTTGATTTAACTGCGGCTGAAGAAGCGTATCGAAATTTCCAAGAAAAAAATAAGGCTATTTCACTCGAAGATCAGGTCAAGGCCACTATTAGCGCTGTGGCCGAATTGCGAGGGCAGATGGTGTTGGCCGAGATCGAATTGGGCGTAATGAAAAAATCGCTCTCATCTGATAATTCCCGCTATCTCAATCAGGTATACAAAATCCAGCAAATTCAAAAACAGATTAATATTCTTGAAAAAGGCGATAGCACTTCGACATCATCATCTTTGAATCTTCCGGTTGATGCTACACCAGCATTGGGTCTTGAATTAGCAAGATTGACCAGAGATCTCAAAATTCAGGAAACCATATTCGAACTTCTTAAACAACAATTCGAACAGGCTAAAATTCAGGAACAACGAGATACTCCTACTGTTCAAGTCCTCGATATTGCCAAACCGCCGCATCTTAAATCCGGTCCCAAGAGAGCAATTATATCCTTGATCGCAGGAATACTTTCATTTTGTATGTCGTTAATATTTATAGTTTTGTTTGAATATTATACTAGGGAAAAAAGTGCGAATTCGGAAGCCTATCGGAAGATGTCATCATTTTCCCAAATGCTTAATGAAGACCTGTTTTGGCTGATAAGTCTTTTCAGATTGAAAAGGAATTGATTTTTCGATATAGTTTAAACTTCAAAATAATAGATGTCGTGAAATAATGGGGTATATCTGCAATAAATCCGGCCGCCTATTATCAATTACTCTCGGAAATTAATAAGGCCGGAATAATGCCCTGGATGAAATGAGGTGGAGATGGAATATTACGTGAATAAGACAGCGAAACTCGCTGGAGATATCGTAATAGGGTATAACAGCTTTATTGGAGCGCATGTAGTCATCGGTGAAGGTTGCAAAATTGGATGCGGCGTTGTGATTCATGACGATACTATTATCGGATCCAATGTTCGCATCGATGATAATTCTGTTCTTGGCAAGCTTCCCATGAAAGCCGCCAATTCAGCCACCACCAAGGAGCAACAACTTCCGGCCCTGACTATCGGCAATGATTGCATAATTGGAACATCTACTGTTTTGTACAGGGGCGCTCGCATAGGGAATAAAATTTTGATTGCCGATCTTTCTTCTATCAGGGAGAATGTCGAAATCGGAGATTTCACGATTGTCGGCCGCGGTGTCACGATTGAAAATTTCTGCAAAATCGGATCATATTGCAAACTTGAGACCAACGTTTACATCACAGCTTATTCCGAAATTGAAGATCGGGTCTTTGTTGCTCCTTGTGTTGCCACTTCGAACGATAATTTTGTCGGCCGCACCGAGGAACGATTCAAGCATTTCAAAGGTGTGATTCTGAAAAAAGGCGCTCGCGTCGGAGTTGGTGCGGTAATTTTGCCCGGTAAGGTTATTAATGAAGACGCTCTTATTGCCGCAGGCGCTTTGCTTACAACCGATGCTGAAGCTGGACAGATATTTGCGGGAGTTCCCGCAAAAAAATTCCGTGCTGTCCCGCCGGAGCAGCTCCTGAAAAATCAAAATAAATAAAGGATTTTTATGAAAGTACCTATTATAGATCTCAAACGACAATACGCAACTATCAAGCCTGAAATCGATAAAGCCGTTCAAAAAGTTTTGGATCATGGGCTATTTATCATGGGACCGGAACTTGACGAGCTTGAAAAAAGCATCGCTGATTATTGCGGCGTAAAATACGGAATTGGGGTGGCTTCTGGAACCGATGCTTTATTGATTTCATTGAGAGCTCTCGATGCCGGTCCCGGTACTGAAGTCGTCACTACCACATTCTCATTTTTTGCGACGGCGGGGGTAATCACCCGTTTGGGCGCAAAACCGGTTTTTGTCGATGTCGACCCCAGAACATTCAACATGGATCCTAAACGACTCGAAGCGGCAATAACCTCCAAAACTCGCGCGATCATTCCTGTTCATCTTTATGGCCAGATCGCCGAGATGGATGAAATCATAGCGATCGCAGATAAAAAGAATGTTCCGATAGTCGAGGATGCCGCGCAGGCGATTGGCGCAAAATATAAAAATAAGTCTGCGGGTCAGTTTGGAACGACGGGATGTTTTTCATTCTTTCCGACAAAAAATCTGGGCGCCTATGGTGATGCCGGGCTTATCGTAACAAATGATGATAGCTTGAATGAGCTGATAAGGAAACTCAGGGTGCATGGAGCCCAATCAAAATATTATCATTCGATTGTCGGATATAATAGCCGACTTGATTCCATACAGGCGGCCGTACTCAATGTTAAATTTAATCATCTCTCAAAGTGGCACGAAGCCCGTCGGCAATGGGCATTCAGATATAATGACGATCTGAAAGATATTCCCGAAATCATGACTCCACTTGAACAAAAATACAACTACCATATATATCATCAGTACACCCTAATTGCGGAAAACCGCGACAAGCTCCGTGATTATCTACGAGAAAATGGAATCGGCTCAGATACATATTACCCATTGCCATTACATCTGCAGGAATGCTACAAAGACCTTGGATACAAAAAAGGTGATTTACCGGTTGCCGAACGGCTCGCCGGAATGGCGATTTCATTGCCGGTCTTTCCGGAAATGACCGCTCCGGAACACGATTATGTCTGTGATACGATTAGGGAGTTCTATAAAAAGAAATGAAAAAGGTAGCGGTTATAGTCGGCGCTCGACCGCAGTTTATAAAAACCGCTCCTTTAATTCTTGAATTGGCGCGGTATTTCAATCCGATATTAATTCATACCGGTCAGCATTTTGACTATATGATGTCGGAGAATTTCTTCTCGGAGCTCAATCTTCCTGATCCTGATTATCATCTGAATACTCCCGGCGGCTCGCATGGCCGTCAGACAGGCAGAATGATTGAAGGTATTGAATCTGTTTTTAATTTTGAAAAGCCTGACTTGGCAATCGTCATAGGTGACACCAATTCGACACTGGCTGGATCAATCGCGGCTTCCAAGCTGAAGATACCGGTAATTCATGTGGAGGCCGGTGTAAGATCGAAAGATCGTAATTTGCCCGAGCAGATAAATAGAGTCATGACCGATTCTATTAGCGTCATTCTTTTTGTGTCCCACTCCTTCGTCTGTAAATAATCTTAAAAACGAAGGGAAAACATCTAATGTCCATGACACCGGGGATATTTTATATGATTGTCTGCGCATGTTCGAAGGACACGTTAACCAGAGTAATAGGTCGCTGGCGAAATTGCCCTCGCAATTTGTGCTCGCCACAATTCATCGTGCCGATGCCGTTGATAATTCCGAAAATCTCAGGACCATCATAAAATCATTGAATACTTGTCCCCTTCCAGTTGTATTCCCGGTTCATCCACGCACGCGGAAAAAATTGTCGCCTGTCACCGAAAATAATATCCACGGCGCGAATATCCAGTTTACTGAGCCAGTCGGTTATAACGATTTGCTTTCCTTGATTAAAAAAGCGGAATTTGTGATCACCGATTCCGGAGGCGTCCAACGAGAATCAGCCTATCTCCAAAAGAAAGTAGTTTTGGCCCGTGATGAAACCGAATGGATTGAGCTTGTTGATTTGGGATGGGTTATTGTAGCCGGATATGACTTTAATCTCACTCATTTAGATTTATCTCCCAAGTCAAAAAACGATGACTTGGATTATCTTACCAGGCCGGCCGCCAAGCCCATGATCGAAATAATTAAATCGATTGATAGATATTTGATTTATTTTTATATCAAGATGCTGAAGTCTTTGTGAGCGACGCATATATGACAAATTCATCCATGCATATCTGTATTTTAGGCGAGGAACGATCTATTCATATAAAGCGATGGGTTTAGGGCTTAAGATCGCTTGGGCCATAGATTGACCTAATAACCTTACGCAAGGACCTCAGAAGATGATATCGGAGGTATCAGCCTCAATGCGGGGATAAGGCAACTTATTTATTCAAAATTTGGAAGCTCAGAAAAATAGTAAAAAGTATTAATCCTGAGATATTGCATGCACATCATGCTTCGAGCTATGGTGTTCTGATGAGCTTTGTTGATCATCCCCGAAAAAGATATTATCGGTGTGGGGCGATGATATAATTATATTCCCATATCGCAATTTTATCTTAAGATATTCTGACTCGTAAAGCACTTGGCGCCAACAAAGAATAACGGCGACCAGCGATTACTTGCGGTTGGCTGCATTAAAACTCAATCCTGATATTTCCAATCCAAGCGTAATACCGTTTGGAATCGACTTCAAGAATTTAAGATTTATCGATCGAAAGCCTCGTCCAAAGTCAAAATTGGAATAGCAAAAGGCTTGACGCCAAATACGGAATTCGATATACTCATCAAGGCTTTGCTATTTTAAGATCCGAAGGTCTTGATATTGAGCTTCATATCGCCGGTCGTGGGCCATACGGAAGGCGCGTATCCGTAAAAGGTTGCCGAGGATCTGGTCTTTCTGACAGAGTTGAATTCTGGGATTTCTAAAGCATTCGCAAATTCCAGATTTCATGGCCTCAATCGATATTTTCGTCATGCCTTCCATATCCGATGGTGAAAGTTTCGGCGTTGCGGCGCTGGAGGCCTCGGCGACGGGTTTGCCTGTCGTTGCATCAGCGTCGGGGGTGTTCCAGAAGTTATAGTCGATGGGGTCACCGGGATCCTGATTGAGCGAAATAACATAAATCAATTGGTTAATGCCCTAAGAAGACTTGGTCACGAATTCACAGTTAACAAACGAAATGGGATCCGCCGGAAGACATGTTGCTGAACAAAATTATAGATGGGAAGATAATTTGAAATCTATGGAAAATCTTTATCGAAATGTATTGGAATCTCGATGAAAATATTCTTGATGACTCAATATTTTTATCCAGAGCCTGGCGCTCCAACCAATAGACTTCTGCCATATGCTAGAGCCTTGGCTGATTCCGGCAATGATGTCAAAGTTATCTGCGAATTTCCATGTTATCCGTCGGGAATATTAAGTAAAGAGCACAAATTCAAATTATTCCAAAAAACTAAATTCGAAAACATTTCCATTTTTCATACGTTTGTTTTACCTACAAAAAGGTCAGGTTTATTATCCAGATTAATCAATTATTTTAGCTTTATGATATCCTCTTTTATCGTCGGAATATTTTTGCCTCGTCCCGATGTCATAATAGCATCTTCTCCGCCGCTTTTTGTTGGGCCGAGCGCTATCTTTTTGGCCTTCATAAAAAAATCTTTTTTAGTAGCGGATATTCGGGATTTGTGGCCGGAAATTGCCATCAAAATGGGACATTTGAATAATCCACTTACGGCTTGGGCCGGTATGAAGCCCGCGATAATGTTTTATAAAAAAGCCAGAATAATAACTACTACTTCCGCCGGATTTTAAAAATTACTTACGCAAATATAAGGATGAAAATAATATCTTTTTAGCGCCAAATGGTTCTTCGATCCCGGATCTTAATAGCGACGATATTCCAAATTCGAATTTAACTAAGAATTCTCGTTATCGAATTTGTTTTGCTGGTGTGCTAGGATTAGGTCGTGCGGTTGAGGATATTATATGTGCGGCAGAAATCACACGAGAAAATGATAACATCGAGTATCTCATAGTTGGCGACGGAGTAATGAAGGAAGCACTAATAAAGCAAGCGAATTCCTTAAATCTGAAAAACATAGTGTTTACTGGCGGGGTCTCTTTCAATGAATCCTTATCTTTTCTCAAAACCGCGGATGCTGCCGTTGTTGCTCTTATAAAAAATGAAATATTTCTTTCCACAATTCCATCCAAATTCTTCGATTGTATGGCTTTGGGTCTTCCAATAATTCTTGGAGTAGATGGCGAAGCCCGGAAAATTCTCGAAGATAATAATACCGGAATTTATTATGAACCGGGAAATTGTCGGGACCTTGTCGATAAAATCGAATATTTGAAAAATAATCGCGATAAGGCTTTACAGATGGGACAGAATGGTAAACGATTAGTCTACGAGAAATTTCGCCGATCAACACTAGCCAGAGAATTCGCTGATCTTATTAACACAAGCGTAAGCGCGAGTAGGAGATAACCGAATGTCAGATATTGTGAATGCTTTTACGGTTGATTTCGAGGATTGGTATCAGGGACTGGAAATATTTAAAGTCGATACGTGGCATAATTTCGAATCTCGAATCGAACGAAACTGCCATAAAATGCTTGAAATACTGGAAAAGCATAATGTGAAAGCCACGTTCTTTGTCCTCGGTTATCTGGCGGAAAATAATCCCGAGCTTATAAAGATGATTTCGGATGCCGGTCACGAGGTTGGCTCTCATGGGTACTCGCATACGCAGGTTTTCAAATTAACTCAAGAGGAGTATGATTTGGAATTATCCCGTACCAACCAGGCAATAATGAAGATAATTGGCAAACCTCCAATTGGTTTTAGAGCTCCCATTTTTTCTATTATTGAAAAATCCTTCTGGGCTTTTGATATATTATTGAAAAATGGATTTACGTATGATTCCAGCATATATCCTACTTTCAATTATCGTTATGGTGTGGTGAAGGCGGAAAGATTTAAACATGATATGACTTCTCCCAAAGGAAAAAGAATCTGCGAAATTCCAGTCGCGACTGCCAAATTTATGGGCGCTAATCTGCCCGTAGGGGGAGGCGCTTACTTTCGAGTATGGCCATATCCTGTAACCAAATGGGCTTTCCATAAGATCAATAGAGAAGGCATGCCGGGCGTATTTTATGTTCACCCATGGGAAATCGATCCTGACCAGCCGCGCATTCAGCTGCCGAAGAGACTCTCACTAACCCATTATCATCGCCTGCACTCGACCGAAAATAAATTGCACAAATTATTGAGCGATTTCAGATTTTCATCTGTGTCGAATGTCTTTAAAATTCCTTATTAGAATCAGAATTAATGAGTAATCCAATTAAAGCCCCAGCGATTTTTCTCGATAGAGATGGAGTTATTATCATCGAAAAGAATTTTCAGGCCGATCCGCAATCTATCGAATTCCTGCCTGATTCGGTAAAGGCACTGCGGAATATCGACAATATTTTTAAACTTATAATTGTCTCCAATCAATCCGGTGTGGCCAGAGGATATTTTTCCGAAGGCGATGTTATTGTTTTTAATAATCGCCTTGATTCCCTACTAAAAAATAACGATATAAATATTGCTGGATGGTATTTTTGTCCTCATGGCCCGGATGATGGTTGCCAGTGTCGAAAGCCCGGTACGGAAATGATATTGCGGGCGGCCTTTGAACACGATATCGACTTAACCAAAAGTTGGATGATCGGAGATAAATCATCGGATATAAAGGCCGGTATTAATGCCGGCCTGACGACAATTCTTGTAAAAACTGGTTACGGCGGGAAAGAGGCCAATTCTATTAATATTGAGCCTGATTTTCTGGCTGATAATTTATATAATGCTATCGAAATTATTAAAGAAAGGGCAAATAAATGAAGGCATTGATAACCGGGGGAGCAGGTTTCATAGGATCATGGCTTGCTGAGGAATTATTAAATAGAAAATACTCCGTAGTCGCGGTCGATGATCTTTCCACCGGAAGGTATGAAAATATCGCGCATCTAAAGGGAAATAAGAATTTTGAATTTATAACTGGTAATATCCTCGACGAAATCCTGATGGCAGAGTTAATATCGCAATGTGATTATGTCTTTCATTTGGCGGCTGCGGTCGGAGTTCGATTGATCATTGATCGTCCGGTCAGCACAATCGAAACAAATATTATGGGGACCGAAATCGTCTTGAAACTCGCCAATCGTCGCAAGAGAAAGGTAATCATTACTTCGACTTCCGAAGTCTATGGCAAAAACGAACAGGTGCCATTCAAGGAAGAGGATGATTCGCTTCTTGGACCGACTACCAAATCGAGATGGAGTTATGCCTGTTCCAAGGCGATCGATGAATTCTTATCTCTTGCCTATTTTCAGGAGAAAAAGTTGCCGGTTGTCATAGTCAGATTATTCAATACAATCGGCGCGCGTCAGACAGGACAATACGGAATGGTTGTACCGAATTTTGTCAAGCAGGCATTGATGCATCGGCCGATTACAGTTTATTCAGATGGCAGCCAAACTCGTTGCTTTACCAATGTCAAAGATGTTGTCTGGGCAATTGCGGAGCTTGCTCAAAAGCCCGAAGCTGTCGGGCAGGTTTTCAATATCGGAACCAAAGAAGAGATATCCATCAGAGAATTGGCAGTTAAAATAAAGGAGATGTGCAAGTCATCATCATTAATCCAATATATTCCTTATGATGAAGCATTTGTAAGGGGATTTGAAGATATGCAGCGACGGGTTCCCGATGTTTCCAAGGTGGAAAAAGCTATAGGTTATGCCCCTAAAGTGGCCCTCGATCAAACTATACAGGAAATCATAGATTTCTATCGAAGATGATCAACTATTACCTCATATCATTTCTGATTTCCCTCGTTGTTGTAGTGATTACAACGCCATTGATCAGATATTTTGCGATCAAATTCAAATTTGTAGACGCACCATCGGCCCGCAAAATTCATAGCGCGCCGATTGCTCTGGGCGGTGGAATGTCGGTATTCATCGGCTTTTTGATCACCGTCGCCGTGATATCGTTAATCTTCGGCATGGATATTCCCAAGACCGCGAGAGGGCTGATTAGCGGAGCGTTTCTGATAGTCATAATCGGAATCTATGATGATTTCTACGAAATGATGCCGCTGACCAAACTGGTAGGTCAGGCAATCGCGGCATTTATTTTTCTCGCCTTTGTCGAAAATCCTCCAGCAATCATGTCAATTTTCGCATTTTTCATGATCGGCATGCTCTGGATAGTCAGCATGCAGAATGCCCTTAATTTTCTGGATAATATGGATGGTCTTTGCTCCGGCATTTCCCTGATTATTGCTTCCGGCTTTGGCATATTATTCATACTGAAAGAAATGCCTATTTTCGCGATCTTGAGTTTTGCCCTGGCGGGCGCCGCATTAGGCTTTCTGAAATACAATTTGTCCCCCGCGAATATATTCCTCGGAGACGCGGGGAGCCTGTTTTTTGGTTTCAGCTTATCATGTCTGGGGATAGCCCATCTTAATACATCAAAATCCCTCACAGCTGCTCTTGCTCCTATGATAATGATAGCCTATCCGGTTTTCGATTTATCATTTGTAACTATCAGCCGTCTCAGCGAGGGACGAAAAATATATGTCGGAGGCAAGGATCATTCATCCCATAAAATTAGTTTCATGGGAATAACCCGCAGAGCGACAGTTTTCATAATATATCTAATAAATATCCTCCTGATAGTATTCGGTCTAATGACTTATTATATTGGAGAGTCGCCTTTGAGAACTCTGGCCATCGTGCTGATCGCTTCCATTCTGGCCTTCACTGGCGCGCATTTGTATAAGAATATCCTTTATATGTGGAAACGACTCGCTTCCATACTGCTTGATATCCTGGCTGTCAATTTCTCATTCATTTTTTATTACATGCTGAAATATGAATTTTCCTTTAAATATCTTTTGACCGATTTAAGAACCGACGCCATGATGATCTCGCTCATATGGATCAATATATTCTGGATTCTCTTTTTCTCGGCGACCGGGATATACGATCTTCCCGCGGAATCAAAATACAGAAAATATATTATTGGATACTTAAAGGCTTATATTGTAGGAGCCGCCATATTCCTCCTCGCGAACTTCAATGCCGCCGAGGGATTCCTGGTATCGCCGTTATCAGTGCTGATCTTTATTGTTATTTTATTCAGTATAAATTCTCTACTGAGATATTTATTTCATATCATAATGAATAAACAGTATTCGGCGTTCTCGAAAAAGATGAACTGCGTCATTGTGAAATTAGCGAACTATAGTGAGGCACCCGTTAATATCGAGATGCTGGCGAAATACTATAATATCGTCGGCTTTGTAGGAAAAAGAGTCCAAAGCGATTTGATTTATCTCGGAGAAGTAGAAAATCTGAATGATATTCTAAAATCAAATCGTGTCGCTAGAATAGCTTTGGATATATGTCCGGATTTTCAGGAAAATCTGACGGGGATATTCGATTCTACCTATTATATGGAATCTATTTTCCTGGTAGCAGGCGAATGTCATGCTAATTTAAGGGGATTCCGAAAAAATCCAGCGGTCTTTAAGAATATCTTCATGGTTTCCCTAAGGGGGAGAAGAATATATTCCCGATTCATAAAACGAATTACCGAAGCCGCTATTTCGATAGCTGCCCTTGTCATAATATCGCCCTGGATAGCAATTAAGTTCTTGTTAGCTCGACGGGAAAAGCTTAATATTGTCAAAGAGATGAATATAATTGTCAAAAATGAAAATGTCATGAATTACAAATACTTGGTTGACGGGCAGGGTCGATCTGCGAAGTTTAATCCTTTCGGATTGATGGAGATAATCAGGGGCAATCTTAGCCTGGTAGGCACTTCAATTTCAACTGAAAGTGAATATGCGACAGCAAAAAGAATATATCCCGGATATTGGAGAAAATTCATCGAAAAACCGGGTTTGATTGGCCCCGGGTATTTCGGAAAATCGGCTGATCAAAAGTTATTAATCGATTTAGAATATCTGGAAAAATCATCTGTTTATCACGATTTTTTGATACTATTAAAATCTGTGTTCGGCATAGCATTGATAAAGGAAAGGTCTCTGGAAAATGCTTGATCCCAAATTCATAAGGCAATACCCCGATATTGTCAGAAAAGCCATAAAAGATAAATGTGAAAAAGTCAACATAGACCGTTTCCTTGAATTGGACGAAAAAAGACGCGATATCATCGCCTCAGTCGAAAGGCTTAAAGCCGAGCGCAATACTGTGACCGCCGAAATAGCCAAACTAAAAAAAGCTGCTCAGGATGCCACAAGCCTTATAGAGAAAATGCGACTGGTAGGCAATGAAATTGCATCGCTGGATTCCGCCTTAAAAGAGGCCGAGGCCGAAATCGAAAATATCCTGCTATGGATTCCCAATATCCCACACATTACTGTACCCGTAGGCACTTCGGATGCTGATAATATTGTGGTAAGCAAATGGGGCGAACCGAGAACATTTGATTTCAAGCCGCGACCGCATTGGGAAATTGGCGAAATGATAGGGGCCCTTGATTTGCAGAGGGGTGCGAATGTCAGCGGATCAGGCTTCTATTTTCTGACCGGACCGGGCGCTCGCCTCGAACGAGCTCTTATTAATTTCATGCTCGATCTTCACACAAATCAACATGGCTACACCGAGATGCTAATTCCATATCTCGCCGGCGAAAACGCGATGCGCGGGACTGGCCAGATTCCAAAGCTCGCCGAGGATATGTATCATTTGCCCGATGATAATCTATATCTTATTCCGACCGCTGAAGTATCCTTGACGAATTACTTCGCTGGGGAAATACTCCCTCCGGGATCACTGCCGAAAAAAGTAGTGGCCTTTTCTCCTTGTTTTCGACGAGAATCCGGCTCGTATGGCAAAGAAACAAGAGGCATCGTTCGTGTTCATCAATTCCATAAAGTAGAGATGGTTAAAATAGTCGAACCGGAGACATCGTATAAGGAGCATGAATTATTGCGGGAAAATGCTGAAAAAGTATTGCAGCTTCTCGATCTCCCATATCGAGTGAAAAATCTCTGCACTGCCGATCTATCATTCGCCGCCGCCAAATGCTATGACCTGGAGCTCTTCGCCCCGGGAGTGGACACCTGGCTTGAAGTTTCCTCATGCTCAAATTTCGAGGATTTTCAGGCTCGAAGAATGAATCTCCGCTATAGGCCCGAACAAGGCGGCAAAACTATTTTCCCTCATACACTGAATGGCTCAGGCCTGGCATTGCCTAGAACGGTTGTTGGAATATTGGAAAATTATCAGACAAAATCGGGCGAGGTAACAGTGCCCGAAGTTCTCAAGCCGTATCTCGGCGGAGTCAATTCATTGAAAGGCTGATCAATTGGCGAAACGCGGCGGCAGATACACTCAACGATTATATGTCGGATATTCCTGGTTATTTAAGGCATTTCTGATATTCGGCATGATTGCCGTAATAACTCTTTTTATCTATTTCAACCAGTCGGTCGTCAGATACCTCAGGCAGGACGCATCCAGGGTCAGCGAAGCCTATGCGCATTTGATTCAATACGGCGCCAGCGAGGCTACCGATCCCGCCGTAATTAATTTCATTTTCGATAATATTATTACCAAGGTTAATATCCCGATAGTGGTTACTGATCGCAGCGGAACACCCTCTGCCTGGACAGTAAATATTAGCCTATCGGATACCACTCAGCTCGCCAAAAAGCAACTGGCTGATTTTGTCAAGGAATTCGATTCTGAAAATGCGCCGATTGAAATCACATCCGGCAAGGAAATTGTCAGCATTTTGCATTATGGTGATTCTTATCTAATCAAACGGCTTCAGCTAATGCCGGTCATCGAAATTTCTGTGGTTGGTTTCTTTATACTAGTGGCGTTCGTAGGTATTCGCAATATCCAGCAATCGGAGCAAAGATCGATCTGGGTCGGAATGGCAAAGGAAACCGCCCATCAGCTTGGCACCCCGCTTTCCTCACTGATAGGTTGGGTTGAGTTAATCCGGCTTAAATACGCGGAGGGTAAAATTATAGTCCAGGGGGATGAGTCAGGCCCCAATTTCGACGAGATGACTGTTAGAATGCTAAGCGACCTTAAACGCCTGGACAGAATTGCCACTCGATTCGGTCAAATTGGATCGGCTCCCGAATTGGAAGACAACGACTTAAGTGAAATAATTAAGGAAATTGTCGGTTATTTCAGATTTAGAATGCCATCGGGCGGGATAATTATAAAAGAAGAATATGACCAGATTCCTCGTATAAACATAAATAAGGAGTTAATGAGCTGGGTTATTGAAAATTTGATTAAAAATTCTCTCGAATCCACCAGCCCGAAAACCGGGGTTATCCAAATATCGACTGCCTTCAACAAGAATCTAAATAAGGTTCTGATAACAGTCGAGGATAATGGAAAAGGCATACCGGCATCGGACTTCAAAAAAATATTTGCTCCCGGGTTTACGACTAAGAAGCGCGGATGGGGTTTAGGGTTAACATTAGCAAGAAGGATCGTGGAAGAATATCACGGCGGCCGAATATATGTTAAATACTCGGAGCCGAATGTTAAGACAGCCTTCGGAATAGAATTGCCGGTTTAATTATGCAAAAAGATGAAGTAAAGAATATTCTATGGGTCGATGATGAAATCGATCTTCTTTCAGCACATATTATTTTTCTAAAAGAACGCGGCTATAATGTGATGCAGGCCAACAACGGCGACGACGCCATCGAAATTGTCTCGAAGGGCGGTCTCGATCTCGTGCTCCTTGATGAGATGATGCCGGGGCGCGATGGTCTTTCCACGCTCATGGCGATTAAAGATACCGACCCGAACCTGCCGGTTATTATGGTAACCAAATCCGAGGAAGAGCATTTAATGGATCAGGCAATTGGCAAGAAAATCGATGATTACCTGACAAAGCCTGTCAATCTCAGCCAGATTTTATCAGCTATTAAAAAAATACTCGATCGCCAGCGCCTGACCGAATCGTCTCTTACCCAGGAATTCGTGGCTCAATTTTCGCGAATCAACGCGCTCATGTCCGGGCCGATCGATTGGAAGGAATGGATTGAAATCCATACCAAGCTATCCGAAATTGACCTCGAACTCGAACGATTCCGCGATGTCGGCCTTAAACAATCTCATCAGGATATGAAAAAGCAGGGAAGCGCGGAGTTTGGAAGATTCGTTGTCAAGAATTACAAAAGCTGGATTAAATCGAAAAGCGGGCCCCCTATGTCCCACGATGTTGTGCGCAATAATGTTTTGCCGCTCCTGAAGGAAGGGAAGCAGGTATTCTTTATCGTCGTAGACTGCATGCGACTCGATCAATGGCTGATGATTGAACCGGTTTTGGCGCAGTACTTTTCGATTAAAAAAGATTACTATTATTCGATTCTTCCGACCGCAACTCCATTCGCCCGCAATGCAATATTTTCCGGGGAGATGCCCGATAAGGTGGCGGAATTAAATCCCGATTTATGGGATAAAAGTTCAAATGAGTCCAGCCGCAATCGTTACGAACGACAATTATTGGATAGACAACTGATGAAGTTAGGTATGACATTCAAAAATGAGCCGAAATATGTCAAGGTTCTTGATTTCGAAGAAGGGCAGAATCTCGCGAAGAAAATTAATTCTTACTCCAATGTGCCATTGCTATCGGTTGTATATAATTTTGTCGATATCCTCGTGCATGGCAGATCAGAGTCCGAAATTCTGCAGGAGGTCGCTCCCAATGAAGCCGCCTTCAGATCTCTGATGAAATCATGGTTCGAATATTCCCATATGTTTGATCTATTAAAGAAACTGGCTGAGTGGGATTGCGCGATCGTGATTACGACAGATCACGGCTCGGTAATCGGCACTAAAGGAACATTGGCCTACGGCAAGAAGGATACATCCACGAACCTGCGATATAAATACGGTGATAATCTCAATTGCGATCCCAAGCAATCATGGCTGATAAAAGATCCCAGAGAATATAATTTACCTGTTTGGGGAGTGGCGACCACCTATATTATCGCGATGGAAGATTACTATTTTGTCTATCCCACCAAATTTTCGGAGTATAAACGGCAATATCAAAATAGCTTCCAGCACGGCGGCATAAGCCTCGATGAGATGATCCTGCCCGTGATTACATTAAGACCAAGGTAATCAATCTCACTAAAATAATATTGGTAAGACATTATCATATTTAGTATTATGGAAACAATGAAATCGCCGGCCATATATATTTCCGATAGTGCCCTGCAAACCGAAAAGATCGCCACCGATTTTGCCAAAACATTATCCGGCGGCGATTTATTAGCATTGCATGGTGAGCTTGGCAGCGGCAAGACATGTTTTGTAAGGGGGCTTGCCAATGGGCTTAATTGTGTTCAACCAGCTAAGAGCCCAACTTTCAATATTATAAATGAATATCATGGAGATATTACTCTAATTCATATTGATTTATACCGCATGAATAATTATGCCGAGATTTTGGACCTTGGATGGACCGATTATCTCGATTCCAGCGCAATAGTAGTCGTAGAATGGGCTGAAAAAGCCAAAAACATGTTGCCGTTGGATAGATATGATATTTACTTTGCTATTCAGGGGGATGAAAATCGAAGAATAGAGATTGTTGCGAATGGTAACACTGGGAATAGATAGTTCCGATGAATTTGTTTCAATCGGAATCCTAAATAGCGATGGCGAAAAAGCCAAAATTATTTCGAAATCCTCTTTGGCCGATAAAAAATCTAAGGTGATACTGCACCAGTTTTTTGAAAGTTTAATGAAAGAGGCGAACCTGAATATTTCGGCAATTGATGGAGTGGCGGTGGCGGTCGGTCCCGGGTCATTTACAGGCCTGAGAGTCGGCCTGGCGGCGGCCAAGGGGATATGCTGGGCTTTGAACTTGCCTTTGGCCGGAGTTTCATCGCTGATGGCTATAGCCCGGAGTTCTCTACTTGACGGCAAGCTGGTCGCTATCAAAAATGCCAAGCGCAATGAGCTATATTACGCCTCATTTTCAAAAAATGGGGAAGAGATTAACCGGAATATGGAAGATTCAGTTGGCAGTATAAATAGCGTGATGAGATTGATTGACAGCGGTTTTACGCCTATCGGGCCAGGGTATGAGGAGCTTAACGTTCTCGATTCGAAGAGATTCCCGCTGGAAAATAATAAGTATGATAGAGAGATGATTGGCGGTTCGGTCGCCATTTTAGGTCATAAAATGATTTTACAGGGCATGAAATTAGATTTAGCCTCTGCAACTCCAAACTACGTTCGAATTCCACAAGCTGAAAGGATTGCATAGTCTATGAATAAATTCACCATCCGCAGAATGACCGAGAACGATCTCGATAGGATTCACGATATCGAAAAGGAATGCTTTACCGATCCCTGGTCGCTCGAATCCTTCAAATCAGATCTGAATAATAATATGGCCTACCCATTAGTCGTTGTCTCTGATAAGGAAATTGCAGGCTATTCCTGCCTTTATATCGTAAGCGGTGAGATGCAAATAGGGAATTTCGCCGTCGCCAAGGAATATCAGGGGCATGGATTAGGGAAAATGATGATGTCCGAAATAATTAAGTTAGCCAATGACCGCAGCAGCGAAGCCATCTATCTGGAAGTCCGCGAATCGAACACCCCCGCGGTAAATCTTTACAAGGCCTATGGATTTCGACCGGTAGGAAGGCGAAAAAACTACTACCGAAGTCCGATGGAAAGTGCTATAGTAATGGCCAAGGAGTTATTATGGTCGACTGGTTCAACCGTGCCCAAAAAGGTATCTTAGGCGGAGAGAAGAGGGAAATCCCTGATGGTGTTTGGACAAAATGCCCTTCCTGCAACGAAATCCTCACGGTTTTATCTCTAGAAAAAAAATACTGGGTCTGCACTAAATGCGATTATCATTTCAGGATACCGGCGGTATCCTATTTGAATTTGCTAATCGATGAAAATACCTTCGAGGAATTTGACTCAGGATTGGTCTCCGATGATCCTCTGGGCTTCAAAGACTTAAAAAAATATCCCGAACGAATCGCCGCCGCCCGAAAGAAGACCGGCCGCAATGACGCCGTAATCAGCGGTTTAGGCAAGATCGATGGTATCGATACATCGTTCAGCGTCATGGATTTCGATTTTATCGGCGGCTCCATGGGTAGCGTGGTTGGCGAAAAAATAGCGCGATCGATAGAACGATCTATCAATAAAGAAATTCCATTAGTGATCGTCTCTTGTTCCGGCGGCGCCAGAATGATGGAAGGCATCCTGTCTCTTATGCAAATGGCCAAGACATCAGCGTTGCTGGCCGTGCTGGCCAAAAAGAAGATACCATTCATTTCGATCCTCACTAATCCCACCACTGCTGGTGTAATGGCATCTTACGCGTCATTGGGCGATGTCATTATTGCCGAGCCCAAGGCATTATTGGGATTCGCCGGGCCCCGCGTTATTGCGCAGACAATTGGCGGCGAATTACCACCCGGATTTCAATCATCGGAATTTTTCATGGAACATGGTTTTCTCGATGCTATAGTTCACAGACCGCAGTTGAAGAAGACTGTCTCCCAGCTTTTGGCTTACATGCTGCCGAAGGTCTCCAAGTAGATTATTTTGCCAATCATGGATTATAACCAGGTACTCGAATATATCCTCCAGATGGAGAAATTCGGTATTAAGCTTGGCTTATCGAATATCACCAAATTCCTATCTCACCTGGGCAATCCGCATCAGGCATTCCCGACTGCGCATATAGCAGGCACCAACGGCAAGGGCTCCACACTCGCTGTCATGGAGGCGATGCTGGCCGCCGCCGGGTATCGAGTTGGCAGTTACACGTCGCCCCATCTTGTGGATTTCAGAGAGAGAATCAAGATTAATGGCCGATTGATTGATAAAAAATATGTAACCGATTTTATTAATAACAATATCAAGAAAATCGAGACTCTTCCAATCACTTATTTCGAGGCCGTAACGGCGATGGCATTATCATTTTTCAGGGATGAAAATGTCGATATCGCGTTGATAGAAACAGGCATGGGAGGCAGGCTCGATGCCACCAACGTTATTCAGCCCGAAGTTTGCGTAATAACCAATATTGCTACCGAGCATACCAAATGGCTCGGCTCGAAAATCCGCGAAATAGCGTTCGAAAAATCGGGAATCATAAAACCAGGTGTTCCCGTGGTTACAGCGTCCACCAATATCGACGCCAAAAGAGTGATCAGGCAAACCTGCGAGCAAAATAAATGCAAACTGATATCTGTATTCGATGAAACCCAATGGGTGATAAAAAGTATCGATCGGGACAGCACCGAGATGGATATATTCACTCGTTCAAATAAATATTACAATCTGCGTTTGGCTTTGCCGGGAAGGCATCAACTCGAAAATGCCATTTGTGCTCTAATCGCGACAGAAATGATAGAAGAGAGCCTGAAATTCAAGGTCCCGCCATCGGCAGTCTCGGCTGGATTCCGCAATGTCAAATGGGACGGCCGTCTGCAAAAAATCAGTACCTCTCCTGATATAATCCTCGATGTGGCTCACAATCCGGCGGCGGTTGATAGAATCAGAGAATATTTCAAGGAATTTTACGATGGTGTCAGGATTATCGCGGTTTTCGGGATATTATCGGATAAGGACTATCACGCCATGTTGAAAGAGCTCGATAAATTCGCGGAAGTTATTATCCTGACCCGGCCGATGACCGACCGCGCGATGGATCCATCGATCCTGGCCGAGGACATAGCGAAGATCAATAATAATTTTCAGGTTATTCCGATGGTTCGCGAGGCTTACAGATCGGCAAAGGAATTATGCAGACCCGATGAAGTTATCCTTGTAACCGGCTCTCATTATACCGTAGGCGAAGTCCTCTCCAATCTAAATTAACAATATATATAGCCTGGGTAGGTCGGGTTCAAAAAACCCGACATAAGAATGTCGGTGGAAGCATGCCACACCTTACACAAAAATAAACGATACCTTTTCCCCAAAAATCTGTTATACTAAACAAGTAGTTTCGACCAAAACCAGAGAGGCATCGTTTGCCCAAATCCTAAATTTTAATAATCTTATTCGTAGTCCTTACTGCCGCGATGCAGCCAATGCCGGCTGGTCCGAAGACATAAGGTTGACCTTTCGGTCTTGATGGCAGCGAAGCCCGAGATAATAGCAAGAGGCGACACTGTCCATGTGACCTACGAGCAGATTTCCCCGACCGATTCCATTTATTATATGCGCAGTACAGATGGGGGGCGGGCTTGGGGAGAAGCAATTGGCTTGCAGGATTCAGGACATAAATGTAACCTACACAGTCTGCGCCTCTGGGGAGATAGGTTCCTTGGTCTATTGGCGTGACATCGATACCAATACTGTCAACTGGGTGCGCAATATTGGGTTCTCCACTTCGTTAGGGGGGGGGTATGGTCAAGACCAAGGTATGTCTTTGACACTTTCTTTGGAGGCAATTTTGACGATTTTTCGCTGGAGATAATCGGTGACACTCTTTATGCCATCTATGGTTCCAATCACAGCGATTCCACTGGGTACAGGCCGTTAAAATTCCTCCGTTCCACTGATTTGGGACAGAGCTGGAGTGACGAGATTACGTTGAGATATCTATATGCTTATACCAATCCTCTCCAGATTGTAAATTGCGGCGGTAGTCTCTATATTATCTGGTCGGGCAATGCGCCACCCGAAAGCTTGGGGTGGGAGGTTAACGGCACTGTGAGCTTTGATGGTGGTCGGAATTGGTCGGATCATTTCTTTATCTCTTCTCCTGACCCCTACGTGGCTCAGCACTCCTGTGTTGCCTGCGACGAGGAGACTGGATATCTAGCTGTGGGCTGGATGGACTTCACCCTCTCACATGGTTTTCCGGGAGATGTATTCGTTCGAATCACAACTGATGGCGGGCGAAGTTGGGGTGAGATTCGACACGCCACTACCCACCATAAGGCCTCTAATCCCTCTATTGCCGTTAAGGGAGATTCCATTTATGCCGTTTGGTGCGATAGAGACGCGGCCTATGGCAATTCCAATTACGAGATTTGTTTTACAAACAGTGCGGATCTGGGGCAAAGCTGGAGCCCTTATTACAGACTTACAAATGCCGAGGGGTATTCCTATACTCCCTGGATTTCATACGATATGGGAAAGCTTCATGTGGCGTGGTGGGAATCATACGGCCACCGCATTACTGGGATGAAGTTTACTACAAGCGTTACGATCCTGATCCTGCAGGTATTGCAATGATCAAGACAGATTCCAAGTGAGGTAGGTTTATCCGCTTATCCTAACCCCTTTAATTCCACGACTGTAATAACCTATTCCAACATGAAAGGAGGTGAGATCGAGATATACAACATCAATGGGCAATTAATCAAATCATTGGGGACCGAACAAATTGAGGAGGGACAAATAAAATGGGACGCCCGGGATGCCTCCGGCAAATAAAATCTCTAGCGGGAATCTATTTCGCCAGAGCAAGAGCGTCCCACAATTCTCAAGTTATCAAACTGCTGTATTTAAAGTAAAGTATTTGAATATTATGAAGAATATGTTATTATATATGCGGATATTTCAAAATATGATGAAGAGGCTTAGTATGCCCCGATTACTGATTTTAATAGTCCTGATAATAGCCCTGACCGCCGGTGCCGCCTATGCCGGCTGGTCTGAAGATATAAAGCTGGAATTTGGGTCCAATAACTTCCAGCCCGAAATAATAGCTAGAGGCGACACCGTTCATGTGACTTCGGCGCAGATCGCTCCAACGGATTCCATTTTCTATATGCGTGGTCTCGATGCGGGAAACCAGTGGGATCAAGCGATAAGCCTGCAAGATTCAGGACACAAGTGCGACTCCCCTGGTCTTTGCCTTAGCAGAGATAGGCTTCTTGTCTCATGGTATGACATCGATACTAATCCTGAAAACAGTCCAAGAAACATCGGCTTTTCTACGTCCATTGGAGGAGGGGGGTGGTCGTTGGCGGGATATGTATTTGACGCTGTCCGAGGAGGTAATTTTGAAGACTTCTCTCTTGTAATAATAGGCGACACCGTCTATGCCATTTATGGTTCAAATCACAGCGATTCTACAGGGTATAGACCGTTAAAATTCCTTCGTTCCACTGATTTAGGACAGAGCTGGAGTGGGGAAATTACGCTGAGATATTTGTATGCTTATACCAATCCCCTCCAAATAGTCAATTGCGGCGGCAGTCTCTATATTATCTGGTCGGGCAACGCTCCTCCCGAGCACTTGGGTTGGGAGGTTAACGGTATGGTTAGTTTCGATGGCGGTCGGAATTGGTCTGACCATTTCTTTATCTCTTCTCCTGATCCTTACGTAGCACAACATTCCTGCGTGGCCTGCGATGAGGAGACGGGATACCTGGCGGTAGGCTGGATGGACTTCGCTCTTTCCCATGGCTACCCGGGAGATATTTTTGTTCGCGTCACAACTGATGGTGGGCGGAACTGGGGTGAGATCCAATATGCCACGACTCATCATCAGGCTTCAAATCCCTCGCTTGCCATTAAGGGTGATTCCATTTACGCTGTCTGGTCTGATTTGGATCCATCGTTTGGGACCGACATATGTTATTCCGCCAGCACGAATTTGGGTCAGAGTTGGTCTCCTTATGAACGAATTAGCGATGTTTCTGGTTCATCTTACACGCCTTGGATTTCCCAAAATAATAGTAAACTTCATGTGGTTTGGTGGCAAGAGAGTTTCTTACGATGAGATATATTATAAGCGCTACGACCCTGAGCCTTCTGGGATTAAGGGTAAGGAATATATGCCAATTGTTGCAGGTTTATCTGCATATCCAAATCCTTTCAATTCGACAACTATAATAACTTATTCAGGAATGGAAGGAGGTGAGATAGAAATATACAATATCAATGGGCAATTAATCAGGAAATTGGGGACCGAACAAAATTTGGAGGGACAAATAAAATGGGACGCCCAGGATGCTATGGGAAATAAAATCTCTTCAGGTATCTATTTCGCCAGAGCAAGAGCCGGACAAATTGACAAGACCCTAAAGCTGATATATTTAAGATAATCGAAATTAGATATTTTTATAGCCTGAGTAGGTCGGGTTCAAAGAACCCGACAAAAGATTCGCATTGTCGGGTTTTCTCCGGCAGAAGCCGGATCAAAACGCAACCTATTGCTACTGACTCGCAAGAAAAGTCGGGAAGGAGTCGAAGACTCCTGCCGACCGGGCTCTATTGGCAGGAGTGTTCCACTCCTGCCCCGCGACCCTACATCCTGCGGTCAAAGCAAGCTTTGACACGCAATGAATCAAATTAATTATAATTGGGTTGTCGTCGGGTACGGCGACCCGACGACACGGGGAAAATATTTTCATAATTTAAGAATGGTTTTGCCGTTTCAATTGTATATATTTATAACTTATGGCAGAATTCAAATTACAATCCAGTTATTCGCCGCAGGGCGACCAGCCGCAGGCGATAAACGAGCTGACTGAAGCCCTCAAGACGAGGCGACAAATTCCAGACACTGCTTGGAGTTACAGGTTCGGGCAAGACATTCACCATGGCCAATGTCATCGCCAATTACGGCAGGCCGACCTTGGTAATGTCGCATAATAAGACACTGGCCGCCCAGCTTTACGGCGAATTAAAGGGATTTTTCCCGGAAAACGCGGTCGAGTTTTTTATCAGCTATTACGATTATTATCAGCCGGAAGCCTATGTGCCGTCGAGCGACACCTACATTGAAAAGGACACATCGATCAATGACGATATTGATCGCCTTAGATTGCGGGCGACATCATCTCTTCTCGAACGGGAAGATGTCGTGATCGTATCATCGGTATCTTGCATTTACGGACTTGGCTCTCCGATCGATTACAAAAATATGCTGATAATGTTGGAGGTCGGTCAAGAAGTCGAACGGGACAAACTTCTAAAGCAGCTAATTGATATCCATTACTCACGAAATGATATCGAATTCGGACGCGGGCAATTTCGGGTCAGGGGAGACGTAGTAGAAGTCCATCCGGCCTATGAAGAATATGCTATTCGAATAGAATTCTTCGGCGAGCAGATTGAAAAAATATCACTGGTCGATCTTGTTGATGGACGTTTGCTTGAAGAGAAGAAAAAGCATTCGATATATCCGGCTCGGCATTTTGTAACCGGCGAGGAAAATCTCACCCGTGCCGCTGGCGATATCGAAAAGGAATTAAACGATCGCCTGATATTCTTTAAAAACAATGGCAAATTGCTCGAAGCCCAAAGACTGGAATCGAGAACTCATTACGATATCGAGATGATGCAGGAAATCGGATACTGCACCGGGGTAGAAAATTATTCCCGTCATCTTGCCGGACGGAAAGCCGGTGAGCCGCCATATACACTATTCGATTTTTTCCCGAAAGATTATCTTATTAATAATCGATGAATCTCATCAGACAATCCCCCAGATCCGCGGCATGTTTAAAGGCGATAGATCGCGTAAAGAAACCCTTGTCGAATTCGGTTTCAGGCTTCCGTCCGCGCTGGATAACAGACCGCTATATTTCGAGGAATTCGAAAGCCGAATTCATCAGGCGGTTTTTGTATCCGCAACGCCATCGAATTATGAGCTCGAAAAATCGGGCGGCGTCGTGGTCGAGCAGATAATTCGCCCAACCGGATTAATCGATCCTCTGATCACCGTAAAGCCGGTTAAGACTCAGATAGACGACTTGATTGCCCAGATTAAGATGCGAGTCGCGAAAAAGGAACGGGTTTTGGTAACCACATTGACCAAGCGTATGGCCGAGGATTTGACCGAGTACCTTCATAATCTGGATATCAAAGTCAGATATCTTCATTCCGAGATCGACGCTATCGATAGAGTCGAAATATTGCGAGACCTTAGACTGGCCGAATTTGATGTTTTGGTTGGCATTAATCTATTGAGAGAAGGGCTTGATTTGCCCGAAGTATCTTTAGTCGCCATTCTCGATGCTGACAAGGAAGGCTTCCTTCGCTCTGAGAGATCACTAATACAAACTTCCGGTAGAGCCGCGAGGAATAAGGCCGGAGAAGTTATCATGTATGCCGACGAAATCACCGAGTCTATGAGAAAAGCAATTTACGAGACCGATAGACGGCGCAAAATTCAGATGCAATACAATATTGACCATGGCATCGAACCGGAGACTATTTTCAAGACTCGCGAGGAAATCATGAAAACTACGGCATTCGCCGACGCCAAAACTGTGGCGCCGGAGAAAAATGCGTCGGAGGAGATCGACGCTGTTGCCCGTTTGGAATATGTGGAGCGAATCATAGCCCTGGAGAGAATGATGAAAGGTGCGGCAAAAAATATGCAATTCGAAAAGGCGGCTGAAATGAGAGATGAGATTGCCCGTTTGCGGAAGGTGGTTGATAAGAAATGAAATCTACAATTAGAATGTGGCTGATATCGATGTTTTCTTTGGTGGCAGTCATTTTATCATGCGGGGCTACCGGTGTCGATAAACCGTTCGAGCCGACCAATGAAGACGCGATTTATAATATTATCAGATATGATCGAACGGCCGAGTTTAATATCGATTTACTTGATCGTACCATTCCCGATACGACATTGGGACTAAGTAGCTCATTTCGACCGCTTCATTTCTGGAGGATGGTAAATAAAGATTCCCTTTTCATTGATATTCATATTACCTATCCCCCTCAGGGCGCGCCTCCGGACAGCCTGCCTGTGGCCGATGTAACAGTGGATAAATTTTTCTGGGGCACTTTGGAAATAATCGGTGTCGACACAACCAATGGCGGCTCCACGCCTGTAAGATTATCGAAGCCGTTCTCAATCAAGGGTACAATGACCGCATATTTTGTCAAAATGGGATTCGATTATAATACGCATAGAGGTTGGCTCTTGCGGAATATATCGGACGCGAGTTATGCCGGCGCTTATATCGGAGGCATCAGCACTATCATTATTAACTCGGTTTCATACCCCAATCATGCTGTCGATATCGCCGAGAAACCGTTAGCCTCAATTTTGCAGTTTGCCCCGGGGGAAACTCTCATTGTTAATATCCATACTCCAAATTCGAGGGATTTCATTAGATTTCGCTACCCCACGACGGCGGGAGTTTATACTGCTATCGATGTACCCAATGATTCATCCCAAACAAGAATTGTCACCTTCGCGCTTCCCAATACGTCAATGTTCGGGCATTTTCTCGTAGATGTTTTCAAAGAAGACTGTATCGACGATATCTATTCCTACGGGTCGTATTCCATTGGTGTCTTATTCCGGACAAGGTAGACATAAATTATGTCAAAAACCCGCAAAAAAACCATTTGCATTATTGACGGCTGATATTATATTGGCGCCAACGGAGGATTTATGGCTAAAAGGCAATCATTCGCCGATAAGGCATCGAAAAAGAAACACGTGATGAACTGTCCGGTATGTGGGACTCCAATGACACCGACAGCATTAATCTTGCCGATACCGTCGGCCAGCGGGTCTATCAGATTTAGAAGAAATATTGTTCCGATCTGCAAGTGCAATCAGAAAGAATACTATTGATAGATTAAAATAGACTCGATTTTAAGTTGTTCTGGCCGCTCCATGTTCGTGGGGCGGTTTTCTTTTTGTGTTTCAAGTATAGAACTTTTTACTTAAATCCTTGACCCCCCATAGGCGTAAACTTATATTCAGGGAGTTTAGGCTTTACTTTGAGGAGGTTCTTGATGCCGAAAATAGATGTAAATACGCTACTCTGCAAGGGGTGCGAGTTATGTATCCCTTCATGTCCCAAAAAAGTTATTGGCCTTTCGAAAACATTCTCCTCCACAGGTTATTATCCGGCCACAATGGTGAATCCATCGGCATGTAATGGTTGCCGGTTGTGCGCCTTTGTCTGCCCCGATGTAGCCATCACGGTTTATAAGTAGGAAGGATTGATAATGGGTGAAAGAATCATGATGAAGGGTAATGAGGCCGTGGCCGAGGGTGCGGTCAGGGCCGGTTGTCGTTTTTTCGCGGGCTATCCAATTACACCACAAAACGAAATCCCGGAATACATGTCGTGGCGATTGCCGGAGGTGGGAGGAACATTCCTTCAGGCCGAATCCGAAGTATCCGCTATTAATATGCTGTTCGGAGCGTCAGCTACCGGCACGCGCACGATGACATCATCATCGTCGCCGGGTATCAGCTTGAAGCAGGAGGGTATCTCATATTGTGCTTCTGCAGAGCTACCCATATTTTTCGCCAATGTTGTTCGCGGTGGGCCGGGACTTGGCAATATCGCGCCATCGCAGGGCGATTATTTCCAGGCTACTCGTGGCGGCGGGCACGGCGATTACAGAGTTTTCGTAATGGCGCCGAAGACTGTCGGCGAGATGGCGAATTTCCCCAAAATTTGCTACGAAGTTGCCTTCAAGTATCGGATTCCTACGATGATCCTGGCCGATGGAATTTTAGGCCAAATGATGGAACCGATCGAATTCGATTTTGATAAAATTGATCCCAAATCGTTTTCATTGCCCACATGGGCGTTGAGAGGCGGGAGCGGCGATAACAGGCGAATCGTCAAATCCTATGACCTGGCTCCATTGAAAATGGAGAAATGGAATTTCCGTCTGGAAGAAAAATACAATCTCATCACTGCCAATGAAATTCGATATGAAAAATTGAATACCGATGGCGCCGATATAATCCTGACGGCTTACGGAACCTCGGCCAGAATTTGCGAGACAGCGATGAATTTGGGTCGACGAGAAGGATTGAAAATCGGTTTCATTCGCCCGATAACAGTTTGGCCATTCCCGACTCAGGTATTCAGAGACCTGGCGAAGAAGGTGAAGAAGTTTCTGGTCGTGGAAATGAGTCTGGGCCAATATGTTGAAGATGTCCAATTGTCAATTAATGGCAAGGCTGAGATTCATCTTCACAAACGTCCCGCGGGCGGTATTCCGACCGGCGAAGAAATTTTGGAAATCACGAAGAAAATACTCTCGGGCGATGACTATAAACTTTATATCAGGCCATAGCCGGGATTGGAGATAGATAATGGAAATAGTATTTCAAAGAACTAACGGGCTGACTTCGACTCCCATGCGTTACTGCCCCGGCTGCGGTCATGGCGTAGTCCATCGATTGCTGGCCGAATGCTATACCGAACTTGGAATGGGCGATAAGACTATTGGTGTCGCGCCTGTCGGATGCTCGGTTTTCGCGGATGAGTATTTCAATTGCGATATGATTCAGGGAGCGCACGGCAGAGGTCCGGCGATCGCTACCGGTATCAAAAGAAATCTGCCGGACAAATTAGTATTTTCATATCAAGGCGATGGCGATCTGGCATCGATAGGGATGGCCGAGACTATTCACGCCGCCGCCCGTTCGGAAAATATCACGATCATATTCATCAATAACGCTATCTATGGCATGACCGGCGGCCAGATGGCCCCGACAACATTGCTTGGAATGCGTTCGACAACATCGCCGGCGGGCCGAACCGTCGCTGCCAACGGCTATCCTATTCGAGTATGCGAATTGTTGGCCGCGCTCGATGGCCCGGTCTATCTTGAGAGAACCACGGTTGATAAACCGGCTGGTGTGATAAAAACGAAAAAAGCCATCAAGAGAGCATTAGAATATCAGATTCAGAAACGCGGTTTTACATTGGTAGAAGTGCTTTCTCAATGCCCGACCGATTGGGGCATGACGCCGCTCAATTCGCTCGAGAGAGTTAGGAAAGAGATGATTCCATACTTCCCGCTTGGAATTTACAAAGAGCCGGAAGACGATAAACGTGGCACATCAAAATCATCGGATGATGAGTAGGAAGGGAGTCATATCATGTATCAAGGTGTAATCATGTCTGGCTTCGGGGGACAGGGGATAATCTCCGGTGGAATCATGCTGGCCTATGCCGGTATGATGGACGGACTCAATGTCACATTCTTCCCCGCTTATGGCGCTGAGATGAGAGGCGGTACGGCCAACTGTTCGGTAGTTATTTCGACCGATCCCGTGGCCTCGCCGGTAGTCGGCAGCCCCGATACGCTTCTCATCATGAATGAGCCGTCATTGGGCAAATTCGAATCGTCATTGAAGCCGGGCGGTTTGATGATAATCAATACGTCGCTGGTTTCGTCTCGTCCAAAGCGCACCGATATTAATATTGTCGATGTGCCGGTGAATGATCTCGCGGAGAGTCTTGGCAATCTCAAGGCCGCCAATATGGTCATGCTCGGCGCTTACATCAAAAAGACCGGCGCGATCAAATTGGATACGTTGAAAAATAATATCAAGAAGGTCTATCCGCGCGCGACCGAAGCGATGCTCGATATGAACAAGAAGGCGATCGATAAAGGCGCCGCGGCGGTGTAAGAGATATTTTGTTTCGTCGAGTCGTCTGACCCGACGATGATATGGAATTGTAGGGGTTCAAAATTTTGAGCCCCTATTTTATTTTACGGCGCGGTCATGAATCCCTTCATGACCGTTCCCCGCGTAAGGTGTCAGGAAGGGATTCCTGACACCGCTTAAACTGCGGGGGCTCGGGCCTACTCATTAGTCGATTATCATTGATCATTTTGATCCTACAGTTGTCTTTGCGAGTCCGGCATTTGCCGGACGAAGCAATCTGGGGACAGCCTTCAGATTGCTTTGTCATCCGCCTTCGGCGGATTCCTCGCAATAACCGGGGATTGGCTGAGCGGCAGACGTCCCGGCTGCCCTTTATCAAAACTTCGTGAGGGGCAGTCGATGACCACTGCCGCCCAATATCGCACTCGCTCGAGGGCCGATACATTACGGCGCGGTCAAAAAAGAGCCCGAACCGCAGGGGTTCGGGCCTACCCGCCAAAGCGATTATCGTTGACCATCGAGAATATAAATTTTATCTTCATAGACAGGTAGATACGGGATTATGCTTTTGTTGAAATGATGAGAGGATGACATGCAGATTGTAGATGATCTTAATAAATCACGCACTAATTTGTTGGAGTCGATTGATGGATTGACCGAAGAGGAAATGATTCGGGAAAGCACTATAGGCAAATGGTCCGCGCGCGATGTAGTTCTGCATGTTGCCATGTGGGAGGGCGAAGTACTTAAGCTATTTGCTATCTGGCGCACCGGCAATGAAATCGATTTCTCCTATGCCAAGGAATATCTAAAATTCAATGAACTATGGTATGAAAGCATGAAGCATCTTTCCTACGAGCAGGTATTGAAATTATACAATGCCACTCACGAAGCACTTATAATGGATGTTTCCGCCGTCCCTGCCGATGTTTGGAATAAGAGAGGCGGTCCGCCAAAATGGCTCAGCGGAGTTGTTATCGAACATAACGGCTGGCATACTGCCAAACTCAAAGAGTATAAGGATTCATTGCGAAAATAATAAGTAGGTTGAAAGGTTTGCTCTTTCGACAATATTTTCCAGATGTAGAAACCATAAAGGTTTCGACCTACGATCAAGAAAACGATATTATGGGATTTACTGACGAAATGAGAAATAACGCCGACGCGATATGGGAGGCGAATTACAGCCACCCATTCGTGCAGGGTATTGGCAATGGGACACTTCCCAAAGATAAATTCATATTCTTTCTCAAGCAGGATTATGTCTATCTAATCGATTTCGCCCGTTATCTTTCGCTGGTGGCTATTCGTCAACGCGACCTTGGTTTGATGACAGGATTTATCGAAATAGCACATCTGACATTGACGGGCGAGATGGAATTGCATCGCAGTATCTGCGCTGATTTTGGAATTACATCTACTGATCTTGAAAGGACTCGTCCAGCGCCGGATTGTTTGAACTATACATCATATCTGATTAAGTCGGCGTTGCTGGGATCGACCGGCGATATACTTTGCGGATTTCTGCCATGTGGATGGGGATATGTCGAAATTGGGCAACGTTTAAAAAAACAAGGCCTGCCGGATGAGAAGCATTATCGTCAATGGATCGAGACATACGCGTCGGATGATTATGATAAGATGATTAAGCATTATAGAACAATAGTCGATGATTATGCCAGATCGGCGCCGCAGAATGAATTACATTCGATGCAGGAAACATTCGATATGAGCTCAAGGTTGGAATACATGTTTTGGGAAATGGCTTGGAATATGAAAGATTGGCCGATATAGTATTAGTTATGAGCGAGGTTTATTCTGTTTAAAAAGGTTTTGATTGCCAATAGAGGCGAGATTGCGGTCAGGGTGATTCGCGCCTGCCATGATTTGGGAATACAGGCCGTGGCGGTTTTTTCCGATGCCGACAGAACATCGCTGCATGTTCGTCTGGCGGATGAGGCATATCATATTGGCCCCGCTCCGTCGTCGGAATCTTATTTGGTAATCGATAAAATAATTTCGACCGCGAAAAAGGCCGGGGCGGAGGCGATTCATCCGGGGTACGGCTTCTTATCGGAAAATCCGAATTTTGCTCGTGCATGCGAAAAAGCTGGTTTGATTTTTATAGGTCCACCGCCATCGGCAATAGAGATGATGGGCGACAAGATGGCGGCCCGCAAGGCGATGATGAAGGCGAAAGTGCCGGTTGTGCCGGGCACGCAGGATAAAATCGATGATGAGGCATCGTGTATCAAGATCGCTGAAGAAATCGGATATCCGGTATTAATTAAAGCGGCAGGCGGCGGTGGCGGCAAAGGGATGCGGGTTGTAAATAGTCGCGACGAAATCAAATCGGCATTTCGAGGCGCGAAGTCTGAAGCGAAATCGGCATTCGGGGATGACAGGATTTATATCGAAAAATACCTGCATCATCCGCGACATATTGAAATTCAGATAATCGCCGATTCGCATGGCAACTATATCTATCTCGGCGAACGTGAATGCTCGATACAGAGACGTCACCAAAAGGTAATTGAAGAAGCACCAAGCGTATTAGTCGATTCCGAAATGAGACGGCGTATGGGTGAGGCCGCGGTTGCCGCGGCGAAAGCGGCCAGGTATGTTAACGCGGGGACTGTCGAGTTCCTGGCTGACAACGAGCGGAAATTTTATTTTCTCGAAATGAATACTCGTCTGCAAGTGGAGCATCCGGTGACTGAGATGGTCACAGGGATAGATTTAGCGGTCGAGCAGATTAGAATCGCGGCGGGCGAGAAGCTGTCATTCAAACAGGACGATATCGAGATCAAGGGGCACTCCATCGAATGCCGTATATATGCCGAGGATTCGCAATCGAATTTCATGCCATCCACCGGAGTGATTAGAGGGTACAATCAGCCTTCGGGGCCGGGTGTAAGGGTTGATAGCGGCGTTTATGAGGGGATGGAAATCAGCGTTTATTATGACCCGATGATCGCAAAATTAGTGACATTCGGGAAAGACCGCTCGCAAGCGATCGGCAGGATGCTGCGCGCGCTCGATGAATACAGAATCGCCGGTATTACGACCAATATTGAATTTCACAAAGTTATTTTGAACCATCCGGAATTTGTTAAAGGGAATCTATCGACTAATTTCATAGCGGAATATTACGATCCTTCGTCAAAATCAGATGAATCAATGGAGAAAGCCGCGGCCCTGACAATGGCGTTGGTTGAGCATCGATCCAAAAGCAAAAATACAATTTCGCTAAACCAAAAGTCCGTGAAGTCGCAATGGAAGGCCAGCGGACGAGCGAATCAGGCTGTCAAGCCATTCAATGGAGGATGGCGATGAAATATATTGTCACGATTGGCGAAAGAAAATTTGAAATCGAATTGGATGGTTCCGATTCCAATGCTATCATTAACGGCGAAAAAATCAACTTCAGCTATTTGAATTCGAACGGTAATAAATCACATTCGATATTAGTTGAAAATCGCCATTACGAACTGGAATTCGAAAAGGCCGAGAGCGGCTATATTATCTGGAGCAATGGCGGTCGGCTCAATGGCGACGTGGTCGATGAGAAAACGGCGCGCTTCAAAAGCCTGATGGGCAATACCGAAAATAAATCGAAGGTATCATCGCTAAAGGCACCGATGCCGGGATTGATACTGAAAATCGAAGTTGAAGTCGGCCAAAAGGTGAAGAAGGGTGACGGCCTGGTGATTATGGAAGCCATGAAAATGGAAAATGAGCTAAAGGCCCCTGCGTCCGGAATAATCAAAGAGATAAAAATCGGCACGCGGCAGGCGGTGGATAAGAATCAGACTTTGATAGTATTTGAGTAATTTGTGTTTAGTTTTATTTTCGTTTCATTTTTAATTACATCCTACATTATTATATTCCGGTCAAATCGACAAACGAACATTAGTGTTTGCGTAATTGCGCCACATTAAGTCCGTCGGTTGCCGGACAAATAATGTGGCGCTGGATCCCAGGATCCAAATCGTCACATTGCCGGCGAAACAAAGCCGACTAGAAAGCGGGGCCCCCGTCCTTCCACTTATAGGCTATTTTGAAAGTAAATGCTGATTGAACATGTTTCGGTGGAGATAAATTAGAGGTTTGGATAGCCCGATCCTGCTAATTGACCGGTACTTTATATCGTGACTAATTATTTATTTGATAGAAATATTCGAAATATCCTTAATCATTGTGCGCCAATCACTCTGAAATTGCCAATATTTTGGCGGCGTCATTATTTGCGGAGTAAAAGACATTATCATATTAAAACCGACGGAGTCTCCTTTGAAGTGATTTCGCGTTGAATATTTAAGGCCATTGAATGATTTTTCAATAACGGAATCGGCGGAATTCGAATGACCGTTATTGGCAACTCTTATTTCGTATTTCAATTCAACTATCTGATTTGAAAATTGAAATTTCTTCCAGGTAAGCGAGGAATCAATTTTGGTTTCGCGATTAAAAAAATCCAACTGCCACGGCCTGAAAATCGTATAGTTATCTCTGATATAGCTAAAATTGTTTTGGAGTATTTTTGCGGAAAATGAAATAATGCTATTCGTTGTGCTATCCCTCTTAATATTAAAGCATGATGCCTTGGGCAGGGAATGCTCGAGGAATGATTTGAATACTTCATCGCCACTGATGGTTTTGGATGATCTATTTAACCAATTAAGTCTCAGGGCAGGCTCTCCTTCGATTCTCGCTTTCAGGATACCTGTCAGAGTCCCCGAATTATCCAAATCTCCGGAAATAGTAAAAGAGATGGTATCCGGGGTATCGGGGAAAGTACCTAACAATATCGGTTTCGAATTTGATGAAATTGGAAACGCGAGTGAGCCGAATAAATCTCTTGGTAGATAACCTAGTGGGCAATATTCCGCCGTGATATCCTGGTATGACGTATCGCCATCCTTCATCTCATAGGCAGCGATAGCATGATTGAATTGATACGGTGATGGAAATAATTCATTTCCAATACGAGAACGATCGGCAAGCACGAGAACCGGCCAGGCCTTGAACCCGGCGGCCTTCATCCAATTGACAAAAAGCATTGCCAGGCCCTTGCAATCGCCGTATCCTTTGGACCAGACATCATCAGAAGGAGAGGGCACATACCCGCCTTCAGCAATTTCAATCGCGACATAATGACATTTGGCCGCAATTGCCGATAAAATAGATTCCGGAGTTCGCGCGATTGCCAGCATTGAATCGGGATACATGAATGATCCGTTTTTATCAAAACGTTCCGCGGCCCATTCATTGACGTCATTCCAATCAGAATAGTCTTTTTCATTCTTCAGAGATTCAAATGATATCCAAATACCAGGTAAGACATCTGCGGGCGCATTTTTTAATTCGGGCCTTGTGCTTGCCTGCAATTTATGCCAGATGAAAACTGCATTTTTGGGATCATCGGTATATTGAATCGGATTATTATCAATGCTATATTTGAGACGCCATTTTCCATGCGGGAATTCAATCGTAATTTTTGAGGAATCAACCGGTATAGATTCGATCACGGAAAAGTAGCCGCCCCAATAATCCTCTTTGATTGAGGACTCATAATTGAAATATAATTCATCCCCCGGATCGATCTTGCCCAGATCCCAGCTATATACTCCGGCATCGGACGCCAGCACGTAATCGGATCTGTCGGCTACGAAAATGGCATCTTTTAATTTGAATCTTTTGGTCTTCGATTTTGGATTTGAGATAATGATTTGGGCATTGGCGATCGTGAGATTATGACCGGTCGGCAATTTTTCCTCACGATAATCTTCGAGATCGACATCATTGAATAGAAGTTTTGACGATTCAGCGATAAACTTTGTCGATTTGCCGTCAAATTTGATCAAAATATTATTGTAAATATAATGGCTCTCTTGAGCCAATAAGCTTGAAGCTGATAGGATTGCCGATACAAGCAAGACCTTAAAATATTTCAATATTTCTCCAGGACTAACGGCGTCATGTCGCATTTTTTGGAGCTTTGCAGGAATCTTTCATAGGCGGTAGCGAAATCCGGTCTGAAGCTTTTTTGAATCCGTTTGTATTCCCGTCGAACTGTAAATTCGTTATTTTCCTTGTTGTAATCGGTAAGATATGAATAGACAACGAGAATATTGTCTAACTTAAAACTAAGGCTATCTGTTTTAATAGGGTGGAAAAATTTCCCAAATGACCATTTAATATTGTAAATATCCCAAACTTTACTATAATCAAAATAGAAGGGATATTGTCTCGGAGGATTGTAATCAACCGTTGTATTATCGAATGATGGCCCGGGGTAAGGACTGAAATCAAGGCTCGTGTTCTCATCGGGATTGAAATCGGAAAGTTTCACCTCAAAATCGAGCTGGTAGATTTTGGGGCTTAATAAAGAGTCAGGGGCTTCCTTGAGAGAAGTTACGATATCTTTGCCATCTCTGAATAACATATTATTCAAAGCTTTCTTTCTTGCAACTTCTCCTTCCTTGCGGAAAAGTCGCCGCGCCTCAATAGCGTCCTGATTATAGAACTTTACCGATCCCTGACCGGTGAATGTGTTTTCATCGATAGCCGTAAAAGTTAAATCGATCATTTTCGATGAGAATTCCCCGAATTTTGGCGTCATCGAAATAATATTGGACGTAGCCATAGGGCGGCACATTATTCTATCGGAATAGTCTTCATCAAGGATTCCAACGTCACCTCCCGGATCTGAAGGATCGAGCAGCAATGAATCCTCTGGTATATAAGCAAGCGCATGATCGAATATTATATATGATGGAAAGTCCTTTACGGGAGTATATTTACATTTTTCCGAACAAGCCCATACAATTTCACTTTCGATCTTCAAATTTTTCAAAATAGCACATAGCACGAGTGATTTTTCAACGGGATCGAGATTTTCTCTCCCCATGATTTTGTTAATATCATCGCTGCCTGCAGAATGCATATAATATAGGGGGTCATTACCCCATCTATCTCGCACTATATTAATGGCAAACTTGATCAGTAGATTATGCTCATTAGTGAGGGTCAGCAAGCTGTCGGCGATTATTTTTGCTTTTCGGGATCCATCGAATGCTTTTGAGTAGGATTGCCTGATGGGCTTGAGGTATTCTTTCCATGTCTCGGATAAATCGATGACTTCCTTATTTACTTCGACTCCAGTAAAATGAACCCATACATCAGTTGACATAAATCTATCAGGAGGCCGATTTGGTTCCTCTTCAATTGCAGCGATATCCTCGGCGATGCAATCAAATGATATTTCATATCCAAATCTCTTGAATCTGGTAAGAAAATTTTCATTGGTTACTATATAGGAATATTTTAAATTTTCAGGAAATCCAAAAGAATAGTAAGCATTCTCGACGGGAATATCTTCCTGAAAGCGGAATACAGGAGGTTCAATTTGACCTATAAAATGGCATTTTGAAATTATATTTATTACACATCCCGGAGTTACTCCGGGGATCGCGAATTTCTTGGATTTCAGATATCTTCCGGAACCGAGATCTTTGATGACGGTTTCATCAATAATGTCTTTTTCTGACAGAGCAAATTGAGTTCCTTGGGGTGTAAAGCATATCGCGCCAAGCGTATCAATGATTTTATTTTGATCATAAAGCTCTTCATATTGAGCGTAGGACAAGCCGGCTTCGGTGTAAATTTTAATACGCCTAAATACCTGCAATTTCATGACGCCTTTACGAACGACATAGTTCACACTATTACGCTCGACCATAGCATTGGCTGTACTATCAAGAGGGCAGAATTTCTCATCAAGGAGCTCTTTTGAAGGCGCTTCATATAAGAGTCCAATAGGTTTATTTGTCATTGCGATTGTATTATTGTTATCCTCCGCAATTGCCATTTGAAATGAAATCAATATTACCAAAGTGAAATATTTCATTTTGATCCCCTTATTTTAAGCCATTCAAAAGTCTACCGACAAAATTATATCGAAATTACAAAATTTATTCAAGATTTATTTGATATCAAATAAGCATATAAATGCCATATCGAATTCGCAGTTGGAGAGAGGAGTAGAGGGCGTGGGGGATATTTTAAGAAATATCGCAAAAATAATTTGCGTTAATATACCCGCAATGCTAAATCTTATGGCGATGTAGAAAAGAAATATTCGGAATTTGAATAAGAAAGCGGGGATACAATGGTTGAGGATTTTACACACGCGAGAATAGGCAAAAGCGAGACCAAAGTTCATCGCCTCGGTCTCTCGGCGAGTTACTGGCCAGGGAAGAAGACGGTTCACAAAGCATTCGATGAAGGTTTGGATTTATTCTTTTGTTTTGGATTCGATATGCAAATGACGAGGGTGCTCCGCGATGTAGCGAAAACGAACCGTCAAAATATGGTAATTGCGACCGGCGCATACAATCTACTCTATGGCCATCCGGATATTCGAAGGACATTGGAGAAAAGACTAAAGCAGCTGAAAACGGATTATATCGATATGTTTTTGTTTCTCGGAGTTACCAAGGCCAAGCATTTGGATGAAAAGGTGCGCGAAGATATGTATCGCCTTAAAGAAGAGGGGAAGGTACGCGCGGTAGGAATGTCCTGCCACGATCGGAAATTCGCCGGGCAGATGGCGGACGAAGGCGCACTCGATACATTGATGATACGATACAACGCCGCCCATCGCGGGGCAGAAACCGATATTTTCCCATATCTGCCACGGCATAAACCAGGAGTAATTGGATATACCGCGACAAGATGGACTTATCTCATAAGGCGTTCACGCCAATGGCCGAAAGATCGCCCGATACCGACACCGGGGATGTGCTATCGATTTGTTTTATCAAATCCAAATATCGATGTTTGCCTGACGGCTCCGCGGAATATAAAACAGCTTAATGACAATATCGCCGCTTTGAAGGACGGCCCGCTGAATCAGGATGAAATGAATTTGATTAAGGAATATGGCGATATGATTCATAATCAGAAGAAATATTTTATGTAATTCAAAGTAGAGCCTTGCTATAGCAAAGCTCTACAAAATTATATCATCTACAATCTAAATAATTTTAATCCAGAATAAGCACTGCAACATTGAAGAATAAAAGCAATGTCGCGATATCGGCAATCGCCAGCGCTATTGGTCCCGATGCTATTTTGGGATCGATTTTGAATGATTTAATCGCCGCCGGTATTAGAACGCCGAAAAGGGAGGCGAGAATAATCGCCATAGTTATGCTTACACCGACGGCAAGAGCACTCAAAGGATTACCTTTCCAGATATAGGCGATCCCGCCTACTATAATACCGCAGCTCAACCCCAAAAATATCGATGGAATAATTTCCTTTCGAACTGACTTTAAAATCATTCGGGTTGAATAAACCTGGAAAAGCGGCGATTGCAGAGTGTAGGTCATGGCCTGCATGCTGACACTCTCGGATAAGGTCAATATTACCGGTATAAAGAATGCCAGCAATGTAATCATATTGATAAGAGTCTCGTGCATGCTTACGATAAAAGCGCAGACAATTCCGCCAATGATATTGCATATCAGCCATGGAATTCGTTCACGATAATTAACCCAGGGAGATACAACCCGGCCGGCGGATACGTGGACACCAATTAGCTGGAATACATTTTCGATTTCGTGTTTATGGGCAAGATTGGAGATTTCATCCGTAAATAAAGTGATATCGAAAACTCCCTGCAATCTGTTAGTCTCGTCTACAACCGGAAGAGCCATTAATTTCTTTTCGATCAACATCTCCGAGGCGTCCAGCAATGTTGTCGTGCTTCTCACCGAAATTACCCTGGGAATCATAATGTCGCTGATTTTTTTATCGAGTCCGCTCATAAGCAATCGTCTGACCGGAACCACGCCGACGAGTTTGTTCTGATTATCGACTACATAGAAATATACGATTTTTTCGGCAAGCTCATGCCCTCGCAGATGCTCGATAGCCATGCCTATGGTTTGAGTATCGCAAAGAGTCGTGACAAGTTTTTGGGCAAATTCCGAGATTGGTTTGTTTAAGTCGATATTTGTATTGGTCAGTTGATTCACCCAATCCTCCTAAATGATATCGAAATTGATACGCACTATGGTTTTGTAGAGACTTGCCATAGCAAGTCTCTACATGGATCTATTTTAATTCCTTATAGCGGAAACATGTGATAACGTGATCATTGACCATTCCCGCCGCCTGCATGAATGAATAGCATATTGTCGAACCGACAAATCTGAATCCGCGCGATTTCAAGTCCTTGCTCATATTATCGGATATTTCTGTCTTCGCGGGGATATCCTTCATCGATTTCCATTTATTCTTTATCGGCTTATGATTTACGAATTGCCAGATATATTTATCGAAACTGCCGTATTCATTTTGAATCTTTATAAACGATATGGCGTTGTCGACCGTCGTGGCGATCTTCAGTTTGTTGCGAATTATACCCTCGTCTTTAAGGAGCGATTCTATTTTTCGCTTATTGTATTTGGCGATTTTCGGGATATCGTAATTATCAAATGCTTTTCTGAAGTTGTCCCGTTTCTTCAGAACAATCGCCCAGCTCAATCCTGCCTGGAAGGCATCGAGGACAAGAAATTCAAAGAGCTTTTGATCATCATGGAGCGGAGTACCCCATTCGTTATCGTGGTAGGCGATCATCATATCGCTCATTGGCCAGGCGCATCGTTCAGGCATGGTTACCTCTCAATTCCCATACAGCGGTTTCATAAAGCAAATATAGCATTCTGTCTATTTATTTTTCCAGAGCGAATTTTATCCGATTACACTTATTTTATCGGCTATTATCGTCAGGCCGCCGGACTCGGTTCTGAACTATGCCTTCGATATCAAGCAGCGGCTTGCGGAATATCCGTTCGCCAACACGCAGATAAACCTTGGGGAATAGCGTAACTTCGAATAGATCGAATTCATCTTCCATAGTCAGAAAAACCATGCTTCGCCCATTGGATGTCTTTATTCGTTTGCGATCGGCGACAAATCCCGCTATATGCACTTTCTTATTTTCGAGCCGGGGTAGATCGATACTTTTAACATGATTATTCGTTATTCCTAATCGCTCGATCGGATGGCATGATATCGACATCTCGAATATTTCCGCCTCGGCTTTCAATTTCTGATCGAGATCGAAATCGGGGAGATCGGGCAGGAAGGCGAAGTCCGGCTCGGGAATTGTGAGAGAATCCAGCATGGGGGAGTCATCGGGTTTCTTTAATCGTTTCTCGCCATATATTTTATAGAGCCAGAGAAGTTGAGGACGGGTTTGCCCGAGGCAATCGAGCGCGCCGCATTTGATGAGGCTCAAGGCTTCATCTGTGGTCGGCCTGACACGATAGAGGAAATCGAACAGGTTTTTGAATTCTCCACGAGCTCGTTCGTTGATAATATTATGAATCGTATTCGAAGACATATTCTTAATATACAGCATTCCAATGAATAGATTTTTGCCATCGACAAAACAGACATCCGATGGACGGTCGATAGTGGGCGTTTTCAGAATAGCGCCCCAGCGGCGGGCTTCCTCGGCGTAGACTCGCGGGCGATAATAGCCGGCGAAGTTATTAAGCATCGAGGCCATATATTCGACCGGATGATGGGCTTTCAAATATGTGCCGCGATAGGCGAGCATGGCATAGGTGGCGGCATGCGCCTTGCAGAAGCCATACGACGCGAATTGAATCATCATATTGAAAACATTTTCGGCGGTCTCCGAATTAACCCCGCGCCTCGATGATTGAATCATGAAATTATTTCGCATGACATCGAAATCGCGATTGCCCCGTTCCTTGGTCATTACACGACGCAGAAGATCGGCCTGCTCCGGCGTGAATCCGGCCATCGTCTCAGCAACTCTCAATACCTGCTCCTGATAGATTATATTTCCCAATGTCTCTTTAAGAACAGGTTCAAGGCAGGGATGGGGGTATTCGACCGGCCGTTTTCCGAATAATCGTTCGAGGAAGATCCTTTTCATTCCGGATTCCGATGCCCCAGGGCGAATCAGCGACAACGCCAGCGTGATATCATTTATTTCCTTTGGCTTCATGGCAATCAGCAGGGCGCGCAGGCCGGGCGATTCGATTTGAAAAACGCCGATAGTCTTGCCTCGCCGGAGAAGGGAATAGGTTTTTTCGTCGTTGGTCGGGATTGTATCGGGGCGGCTGCCGGTCTTCTTTGCGATTATGTCTTTTGCCTCTTCAATCGTCGAAAGCCCCCGTTGTCCCAGAAGATCGATTTTGACAAGGCCTAGATCGTCAATCGAGTACATATCATATTGCGTGATGGCAATGCCCTTGGCCGACATCTGTAACGGCACCAGGTCAAGCATCGGGCCGGGCGTGATCACGATCCCGCCGCAATGGATTCCCAGATGGCGCGGGTACCCCTCGATCTTGCGGGCCAATTCGATAATCGTCTTGTATGGTTCATTGTATATTGGCAGATGATGGCATTCGGGGCTGGTGGCGACCCGTTTCTCGATATTTTCGACACTGCCGCCCCAGGGGAGTCGTTTGGTGAAATCGGAAATCTCATCGCCGGAAAGCCCGAAGGCCTTGGCCACTTCGCGTATCGCGCCGCGCACCGCGAAGGTGTTTAATGTGCATATCATGGCCACGCGATCACGGCCGTATTTCTCATAGATAAATTCGAGAACGTCATCGCGCCGTTTCCAGCACAGATCGAGATCGATATCGGGCGGGTCCTTGCGGCCCTCGTTGAGGAAACGTTGGAAATAAAGATTCTGCTCAATCGGACAAACCTCGGTGATTCCCAGTGAATACGAGACTATCGATGATGCCGCCGAGCCCCGTCCGACACAGGGGATGCCGTTATGATTGCAGAAATCGATTATGCCATGGACGATCAGAAAATAGTCGGTGAAGCCGCATCGTTCGATGACATTGAGTTCGTATTCGAGCCGCGAGATAGCCTCGCCGCTGATTTTGGAATATCTTTTTTGCAGTCCCGATGACGCCAGTTCATATAGCAGGCGGTTATTGGTTTTGTCGGATGTGCCTTGATACTTTGGGAAATTCAGTTTGCCGACCGGCAATTTTAGGTCACATTTTTCAGCAATTTCTAATGTCGATGCCAGGGCCTCGGGGATTTCTTTGAATAGATTGGCGTATTCATCTTTGGCCATGAAATAGGCATTTTGATTTTCGATCATACTATCGGATAGCTGAGCGAACGGAACGATTTCCCCGATGGCCCGCAAAATTCGGTGGGTCGGAAAATCATCTTTATCAAGAAAAGCGATCGGATTGGCGGCGATAATACGGATATCGAATCGTTTCAGATCGCGGGAGTATTTATTAATAGCGATACGACTATGCATATCCCCGAAATTGACAACGCCGAAATAGAGATCGTTATGGAATATCTCGATAAGGTTTTCGATTTCCTTCGTATCAAAGGGGATCGCGATCAAGTTATCGCTGTTTTTTTGAATATCATCCGGCGATGGTATTCTCTCGTCCAATTTTAGAATAGTCGATATGCGGCAGAGATTGCCGTACCCCGCGAGATTTTTTGCGATAAAAAGGATCTTGCCGATTTTGGTATCGAGTTCGAGTCCGACGATCGGTTTGATATTGTAATCTTTGGATTCCTGATAAAACTGGATTGCTCCATATAGACCGCCGAGATCGGCCAAGCCAAGCGCGCCAAGTCCCTGTCTTGCCGCGCGCTCCAATAAGCCATCGAGAGTCGCGGCGCCGTGCAGAAATGAGTAATTACTGCGACAGCGAAGGGGTACGAAGCTCGTATCCATCGACAACCTCGCGGAAGTTTTTGCCGAGCGGCAGGGTTCGTCCGGTATAGACAGCATGATAGCCGAGTCCGGCGCGAACCTTATCAAGCCCGCGCGCCAGGTCGAATGATTTCTCATTTTCGAAAAGTTTGATCTGTCTGAAGGCCGGGGAGAGGCTCATGGCCGTAATCCCCAGATGACGAACGCCGGTTTTTCGGGTATAGATTTTATCGAAAAGATCGAGTATATAGCTATGTATTTCACCTTCGGCGCTAGTCGGGAAACGCATGGTGTGGGCGTCATCGACCGATGAATAATCCACGTAGCGCAGTTTGACACTGATCCGCCCGGCGACCAATTCCAATTCGCGTAATTTCTGGCAGACCCGTTCCAACAGATAATAGAGGGTGCCATCGAGAAATTTCCTGTCGACCGAATCAGCGTTGAATGTGGTCTCGCGGCTGATAGTCTTGGGGGACAGATTCGGTTTGACAGGACGAGAATCATCACCGCGCGCGTAATCGTACCATTCGGAGCCGCGGACACCGAATAGATCTATCAGCGCCGGGCGGGGAACTTTGATCAAGCCGCCGACTGTATGCACGCCTAATTCCGCGAATATCTTTTCGGTTTTGTGGCCGACATTGGGGAGTTGTCTGATCGGCAGGTCGGGAAGCATCTTGGCGGCGCGGGCGTGGCTGATAACTGTCAGGCCATCGGGCTTTCTCATATTGCAGGCGATCTTGGCAAACATCTTCGAGGTCGAAATGCCGATTGAGCAACGGATGCTCAGTTGATCTTTTATTTTATCTTTCAATGATTGCCCTAATTCGCGGACTGATTTGAATTTGCCACGGCAACCGGTGAGATCGAGATACCCCTCATCCATTGAGACAGGCTCGATAATCGGTGTATATTCCTCGAATATTCGCTGAACCTCTTTCCAATAATCGATATAGATTTTGATATCGCCCTTGATAAAAACGGCTTTTGGCAATTTTCGATATGCCTCCGCCAGCGAAACCCCGAAGCCGACACCGAGCTTTGCGGGCCTCGTAAGATGAGCAAATTACGATGCCACGTGTGCCCGGCTCGCCGCCCACAATCACAGGCTGGCCAATGAGTTCCGGGTTTAACGCCTGCTCGACAGAGGCCAAAAAGGCGTTCATATCGACCAGGGCGATGATTCGTTCGGTCTTTTGCGTGTTATCCATATTACTCCCTAAATCACGTCGACTATTGACTGGGCGCAGAAGACGTCTCGTCTGCCTGTGTTATTCATATTACTCCCTAATCATTATCGACCTGCACATACGTGCAGTTTAATAATAATGAACACTTGTGCAGTTGTCAAGGGGAAAATGAAATACTACAAAGAGGATATGGAGTTAGGCTATGATCGAATAGTCTAGATTATTTCAAGAGCAGGCATTTCTTGGTCTCGACAAAATCATTTGTCTTAATTTTGATAGAATACATTCCGGATGGGACTTTGTTGGCATTCCAAACGGTAGAATGCTCTCCAGCGCTTTGATTTTCATTTAAAAGTGTCGCGACCTTCTGACCGAGAAGGTTATAGATAGCAATATTAACAAGGCTTGATTTGGAAAGGAAATAGCTGATAGTAGTAGATGAATTGAAAGGATTTGGGTAATTTCGCAAAAACGAAATACTCTGTGGCAAAGGCAGCGATTCGCCCGGATTTATATCAGTCCTCGGGTCCGACCTAATAGAAAATTGCGGCAGAAGAGGTACTGTGGGGATGAGGCTGGCAGGAATTTTCTGATAGACCACCTTGGCTTCTGTCAAAGATCCCTCATTCTGCCCCCAATAGATCCCTGCGTCCTTATCTAAAATGTAAAGAATGTGAAGAGTATCATTCACCAACTCGTTCATTGAAGCCTGAATCTCAGATGCGCATTGGCCGGGAATACAATCAGGCGTCTGCGTGTTTGTGACATTTGTGGCTGTCGCCCAGTTGAGTCCGCCATCGGTGGAAACAGTCAGCCATAAATCTGCATTGGGGTATTGGGCTATCGACATGTCGTCGTAATTATAGGCTTCATATAGCAGATAGATATATCCGTTGCGCGGATTGACGGCCATCTGAGGGGAATTGACAGGATATTTCATTGCCCCCAAACTATAATCCGGCGGATTCTGAATCCAGCCGTATGCGGCGACTGTAAATGAGTCAGACACCTCGCTCCAGTGCCAGATAAAGCTCATGTTGGGGTTTGATTCCAGGATGCTATCGGGAGTCAGCCTCGTTTCATAGGTCAGAAAAGCCACGTGAGCAATGTCATCATAGTCAAACATAACTTCGTTTTGTATGGTCGGTCTGAAGATATCCGAATAACCGAAGTTCGTAATGTTTATCCTATCGCTCCATTGAATTCCGTCTGACGAAAGCCTCAAATAGACGTCCTGGTCGACTGATTCCCAAGGCTCTCCCCCGAAATGCTTCTGGCGAAAATAGGAGATCGCTGTTCGTTCGGAAATCGGAGAGCAGGCGACGGCATAGGTAAGGTGCGTTAATGTATCGAATAGAACCCAGCCGGATACATGGAACGGCTCTATAATGTAGGAATTGTGATAGAGGCAGTTGTAGATTGTCCCATTCAGGCCCAGCATGTGAATCCGCCTATTGCGGCTATTTGCCATAAGTACATAATCAACCCCAAGAGTCGTATCTATCTGCGACGATCTGACTCTATCCCCATCCCACCAAGCGCGGAATTTATCGTAACCTCGTGTTTTAATACCTATCTCGAGATCCTGCCAATCGCCAAGTGTATCAACCAGCATTATAGTATGCTGAATGTGGCTGTAATTGCCTGGAAACATGTCGAATCCGAGTTCAGAATATCTCCAACCAACTCCAGGGATATAGCTGTTGTACCGGCTTATACCTCTACCAGCGTATGGAGGCGGGGGAGAATAGGTCCAGACTATATGAATAGTATTATTAACCGTATCAAGAACTATCTGATCATCTTTATTGGACGTGCCCCACTGTGCCTCAATCCAGGTATTGCCCCCGATAAAAACCTCGCCGACCGGATCCGAAAAACCGATCTCGGTAAAACATAACGATGAGATAAGGAAAAATATACCTGCCCAAATTTTGATCTTATTACTCAGCATAAAAGCCTAACCTGTTGCTCCTTTTTAGGCCAAAGCGTACGAAATCAAAGTATGTGGTTATATATTAATGGTCTATTGGCTCCATGTCAAGAATAAATTGCCTTTTTGCATCAAGTTCAAAAGGCCGTAGCCTAAATCTCGAAGAGATTTGGGGGCATATCCCAAAACCACAGGGGTTTTGGGCTACAAGATGCTGCGATTGCATCCAGTCTTGTTGCGGTCAGGGCAAGCCCTGACTCGCAAGGAAACACCTTTGCGTGTCGAAGTTTAATTCGACCGCATCAGTTTTTGCGGTCAAAGCGAGCTTTGACACGCACAATAAAGATGGATGCCGCATCGAGTGCGGCATGACAGGTGGATAAGGCAGGCAGTAGCCTAAATCTCGAAGAGATTTGGGGATATACCCCAAAACCACAGGGGTTTTGGGCTACAGTATATCGCGATTGCAGCCCATTTGGGGCAGTCGATGACGACTGCCACCCAAATGAATGATTTGGCGGACAGGTCACGCCCCGACATTTCATGTCGGGTCTACGACCTGTCCGAACTCGATTGGACGGAACCGCGGGGGTTCCGCCCTACTCTATGCGGGAAAAATAATCGGCCAAGCACTTGACATTCAATGTCATATTGTCTATATTGGGTCATCTTCGGGGTGAGGCGAAATTCCTCGATCGGCGGTCACAGCCCGCGAGTCCTATTGGATAGGACAGGAGCCGGTGGAAATCCGGAGCCGACGGTATAGTCCGGATGAAAGAAGAACGAAGGCGATATGAGTTGTTCATATCGTTTAAACTGTTCGGATATACCCCGAGAAAGGGGTTTTTATTTGGGTGAATTTGACAAATTAATGCGCAAGGCCTTTGAATTGGCCGAGAAGGGTTTGGGATACACATCGCCGAATCCTGCAGTTGGTGCTATCATAGCAAAAGATCATCGCACTATATCGGATGGTTTTCATCGCAAGGCCGGTGGGCCGCACGCGGAAATAGTCGCAATAAAAAAAGCGGGCGGCGAAGCCTATGGCGCGACATTGATCACGACATTGGAGCCATGCGATCATTTCGGCAAGACACCACCATGTGTCAATGCCATCATTGAAGCCGGAATCAAGAAAGTGGTCAGCCCGATTATCGATAAGAATCCGGTTGTTAATGGCAAGGGATTCGAACGGCTGAAGGCGGCGGGTATCGATGTTGTTGTCGGGCCGCTCAAGGAGTATGCCGAGGAGTTTTATCGGCCATATTTCAAATTTATCACTACCAATAAGCCGTATGTGACATTGAAGTACGCGCAGAGTGTCGATGGTCGTATCGCGGCAGGCGCAGGCAGTTCGCAATGGATATCATCGCCGCAATCGCTGAAATATTCGCATAAATTGCGGGCGTCCAATGATGCCATACTTATCGGCGCCGGGACATTAAGAAAAGATGATCCTCTCCTGACAACTCGTCTGGTAAAGGGGACTAATCCGATAAGGATTATTTTATCAAGTTCGGGAAAGATTCCTTACGATAAAAAGCTTTTCAAGGATAAAGCGGCCCCAACGTATGTCGCATTCTCAAAGCTTTCCAAAATCAAAAAAACCAAAGGCGTCGAATATCTTCCGACAGAAAATGGCAAGGACGGTATTTCATTGGAATCGCTTTTGACCAATCTTGGCAAAATAGGCGTCATGAATCTCTTGGTTGAGGGCGGTGCAGGAGCGCTGACATCATTCTTGAAGCAGAAGCAGGCTGACAAGATCATTATCTGTATCGCTCCCATGATTATCGGCGATGGCATAGTTGCTATTGGTGATTTGGGAATCAAAAAAATGGCAGATACAATAAAAATAGATAATGTCGAAACTATTTCCTCCGGACCGGATTTTATAATAAGCGGCAGACCTGTCTGGTAATATGTATGTTTACAGGAATAGTTCAGGAAGTTGGACGGGTCAAATCATTAAGACCCAACGCCGGTAATCTATCAATCGAGATAGAATATCATAAAATTGCAGTTGAATCCGAGATCGGCTCATCGATCGCGGTTAATGGCGCCTGCCTGACACTTATTTCCAGGAACAAAGATTATTTCGGTGTTGAAGCTGTCAAAGAGACATTAAAATATACGAATATCGGCGAGCTTCGTTCGGGTTCATTCGTAAATCTCGAGATCGCCGCTAAAATTAAGCGATCTTTTGCACGGCCATCTTGTTCAGGGGCATGTCGATTGTGTCGGGCAGATTTCCGGGATCACGCCGTTTGAAGGAAGCCATTTATTTACGATTAAATATCCTGGAAAATTTGATAATTATATCATCAAAAAAGGGTCGGTCGCGGTCGACGGCATCAGCCTTACCGTAGCCGAAAATTCGAACGGTGGATTTCAGGTCTCGATAATTCCGCATACATTCGAAAATACGATTTTCAAATATAAAAAATCTGGTGACAGCGTTAATCTCGAATTTGACCTCGTGGCCAAATATATCGAAAAGATGATTTCATCATCGAAAAAAGGGATTACATCGGAATTCTTAAAGGAGCATGGTTATTAATAATTGGCGCGGAGCCAAACCATGATAGTAGAAAATGACCAATTTCTCCAATATCAATGAAGCCATAGAGTGGATCCGAAACGGCAGGATGATTATTGTCGTTGATGACGAGGACCGCGAAAATGAAGGCGACCTCGTTATGGCAGCTGAATTCGTTACACCTGAGAAAGTCAATTTTCTGACCAAATATGGCCGCGGTCTGATATGCGTCCCTATGCCGTCGGAAAGAATGGAAAGCCTCAAGCTTAATCCGATGGTGCAGGTAAACACCGCCTTACATGGTACCCGATTTACTGTCTCGGTCGACGCGACAAAAAATACTACCACGGGAATTTCCGCTCATGATCGGGCGGCTACAATTAGGGCCTTGGCAGATAAGGAAACTGCTCCGGAGGATTTAGGTCGTCCGGGTCATATATTTCCACTTGAAGCCCTACCGGGCGGCGTGCTTTCCCGCGCCGGTCATACGGAGGCAACATCAGATCTTTGCCGCCTCGCCGGATTAAGGCCTTATGGCGTTCTCTGCGAAATCCTCGACGATGACGGCAGCATGATGCGACTGCCTCAATTGATGAAGATGGCAGAAGAGCATAATTTGAAGATAGTCACAGTCGAAGATTTAATCAGCTATCGGCGGATGAACGAGAAGCTTGTTGAACGAGTTACGACGGTAAATTTTCCGACCAAGCATGGGACGTTCAAGCTTCATCTCTATAAGAGCTCAATCGACGAGCATCATCACCTTGCAATCGAAAAGGGAGAAGTCAACGGCAAGAAAGACGTCATGGTTCGAGTGCATTCGTCATGTCTTACCGGGGATGTTTTCGGCTCATGCAGATGCGATTGCGGAGAACAGCTTGCCAAAGCGCTGGATCTGATTGAGGACGAAGGATTGGGTGTTGTGCTTTATATGAGGCAGGAAGGTCGAGGTATCGGGCTGGCCAATAAAATTTTGGCTTATAAACTTCAGGACCAGGGAAGAGATACAGTCGAGGCCAACGCTGATTTGGGATTCCCGGCCGACCTCCGCGATTATGGGATTGGGGCTCAGATACTGGCTGATTTGGGATTATCAACAATCAAGCTTATAACCAATAATCCAAAGAAGATTGTTGGAATTCAGGGGTATAATCTCACAGTCACTGATCGTATTCCTCTGGAAATCAAACCGAATAAATATAATGCCCGCTACCTTGAAACCAAGCGCGACAAATTGGGGCATTTGATAGATATAATTGATGAATCCAATTTAAAAGGATGCAAATAAGGAGTGCGATATGGTCAAAGAGATCGGCGGGGAACTTAATGCCAAGGACAAAAAAATCGCGATTGTGGTCGCGCGATTCAATGATTTTATTACGGGCAAGCTCAAAGATGGCGCGATTGATTGTCTCCTGAGACATGGCGCATCGGATGACCATATCACGATTATTTGGGTGCCGGGATCGTTCGAATTGCCATATATCGCAGCTAAAATTGCCGATTCCAAAAAATATGATGCGGTTATCTGCCTTGGCGCGGTTATACGCGGTGAGACGCCTCATTTTGATTATATAGCATCTGAGACAGCCAAGGGAATTGCGAAGATTGCAATCGACAAATCATTCCCTGTGATATATGGAATTATAACAGCTGATACACTTGAGCAGGCAATTGAACGCGCTGGCGCAAAGCAGGGGAATAAGGGTTTCCAGGCCGCATTGACGGCTATTGAAATGATCAGCCTTTATAGCAAAATCTGATGGGCCAACGGCGCAAAGCTCGCGAAGCTGTTTTAGAATCATTGTATTGCTGGGAAATTCGGGGCGATGTCGATCCCAAAGAGATTTTTCCATTTTCGGCCGAACGGCATCAGCTGCAAGGTGACACGGCTGAATTCGCGCTCGCTCTACTTTTGAAGGTAGTTGAAAATGTGGCGTTTCTAGATGCCGCAATAGCGAAGCATACAGAAAATTGGGAAATGGAACGTTTGGCAATCATAGATAAAAATATTCTCCGTTTGAGCCTGGCAGAGTTGAATTTTTTTCCGGATATACCCAGAAAAGTATCCATAGACGAAGCGATTGAATTGGCGAAAATCTACGGATCATCGGAATCCGGCAGATTCGTCAATGGCGTTCTTGACGCGTTAAGCAAAGATATATAGCCAATTTGCGTTGACATATTTTGAATTAATGATAAATTATCGATAGAGGCGCATATATTACAGCGCTTTTTTAAAATATGGCAGAAGCTCGACTACAAAAAGAAATTGACGCATTTGACGACACTCAGGCGTATCTAGAATTGATGGCACGGCCGTATACCCGTCGATTGAAAGCCGAGGTCGACAAGTATATGTCATCGCTGAATTTGAAGGGACTGAATATTCTCGAGCTCGGGTGCGGTATTTCGGAGCATGCTTATAGATTCAATAATGATAATTTGATGATTGTTTCGGATATTACCAAATCATTGGTCGAGAAAAATGATCCCAAATCGGCGCGGGCGATCAGCGACGCCCAGATATTGCCGTTCAAAGATAATTCGATGGATTTTATTATCTATGTGGGAATACTCCATCATCTACCGAGCCAGGAGAAATCGCTAAGAGAAGCGGCACGATTACTAAGGCCGGGCGGATGGATTTTTATCTGCGAGCCGCACAGGACAAGCATCAATTATGTCTATTATAATCTGAGATTGATTGTCATGAAGATTATGGGCACCGGCTTTGTGAAGAAGCTAATCGGCTGCTTCTCTCCCGATGAGACACAATTGGATGTTAAGGCCGTGAAAAGAATATTTGGCAATGGTTTCCATAAAACGAAATGGACGATATTATCATTTCGACTTCCTCCGCTAAGATTATTTAAAGATTCAAAATTAGATGTCATATTTTCCAATATATTCGATAGGCTGCCGATTTTCAGATCGATGGGCACTACGATATTTTATGAAATACGGCGAGAGAAATGAAGCTTTATAAAGATCGCTATTATCTGATATTATCGATTCTCGCAACAATAATAAGCTTTATATTTTTCAATTCGACCAAGGCTCCAACAGTATCATTCTGGGATTGCGGCGAATTCATCGCGACATCGTATATTCTTGGAATACCCCATCCGCCGGGCAATCCCATGTTTCTATTGATTGGTAGATTTTTCGCGCTTCTTCCGATAGCAGGCGAAATCGCGGTAAGAATCAATTTGATTTCCGTGATAAGCTCCGCGCTTTCTGTTTTCATGGCATTCTGGCTAATTCTAAGGATTTCAATCGGAACGAAAGAAATACTTCCGTTAGGAAAATCCAGAATAGGCGTCGGAATCGGATCATTTGCGGGAGCGTTGATCATGGGCCTCTCGAATACATTCTGGAGCAATGCTGTCGAGGCGGAGGTTTTTGGTTTAGCAATGCTGCTCATGCTGATAATCAGTTATATCGCTATTTTATGGGCGCAGGGTTATGGCAATAAGGGCAATGATCGCTATATAATTTTCATAGCCTATTTGATCTGGTTTGCATTAGGCGTCCATATGACAATACTTATCCTGGCGGCTCCGGTGGTTCTGTATATGGCGTATATCGATTACAAAAAGGGCGGATTATCGCACTGGCCTATCTGGGCAATAATGCTTCTTTTTAATCTCTATGCCATTCCGATCCAGACCCAGATTCTGGGAATTTTCGGCATTAATATCAGTCGAGTGGAGTTGGAGACATTTTTCGTCATAATGCTCGCGGCATTATTGATTTCGATAGGAATGTCGGTTTTTACGAAATCAAAGGCATGGATAATGTCTATACTGATCATAGTTGCGGCCGCGATAGGGTATTCAACTCAATTATATATTCCAATTAGAGCATCGGAAAATCCCAGAATCAATGAGAATGCGCCATCGACCTGGCCGAGATTCAAGGGTTTTCTTGAACGAAAGCAATATGGCCAGGAATCGATGATTACCCGCATGTTCAAGCGCAGAGCAAGCTGGGAGAATCAATTTATATCTCATCCACGCTTCGGGTTGGCTCGCGCATTGAATATCCAATACGCATCTCCCGATGAAAGATTCGATATATATAAATCGAAGGATTCCAAAGGGCAGGAAACAAGCTTCGGGTTTAGCCTTTCCATCATATATATATTGCTTTTTGGGTTCTTGGGGGCATTTGAGGCGATAAAGAGGTCTCCTCCGGAAGGAGTGTTTATTTTATTTACGGTATTATTATGCACTGTTGGGTTGGTATTCTATCTGAATTTCTCTGACGGCACTTACAATCCGCAGATTGCCTGGCAGGCCGAGGTGCGCAACAGAGATTATTTTTACACTCCGGGTTTCCTGTATTTGGCCGTTGTTATTGGAATTGGAATGGCTGCGGCGCTTGATTATCTGGGAAAGAAATTCGATAACCCCAGCTCGAAAAAATACGGAAGAATTACTGATAAAGGACTTTTCGCGGTGGCATCGGTACTTGTAATCGCCCTTGCTGGTAATACAGCATTCGCGAATTATAAAATCAATGATCGCACCGGAAATTATTTGCCATTCGATTACGCCAAGAATATTCTGAGATCCTGCGACCAGGACGGCATAATATTTACCAATGGTGACAATGACACGTTTCCGCTTTGGTTTATTCAGGAAGTAGAAAAATATCGTACTGATGTCAGAGTGGTCAATCTGAGCCTCTTGAATACTCCCTGGTATATTCTGCAGCTAAAGCATCAAATGAATGTTCCAATTACGATGGATGATAAGGCAATCGAACAATTGAGAGCAGTGAAATATTCCGATCAGCCGAGTGTCTGGCGTATTCAGGATCAAATGGTTCGGCATATAGTAGGCAATGTTCAATCGGGCGGATGGAAAATTCCAATTTATTTTGCGATAACGGTGCCTTCGGAAAATTGTCTCGGCCTTGATGATCATTTTATAACTGAGGGTATGGCGAGCAGGATCGTGGAATCGACCGGGAAGAATCGAATAAATCCTACGAAAGGATACGAGATTTTTTCAGACATTAATAATTTCAGGGGCCTTGCGGATCCATCGGTGACGAAGGATGAAAATGACGATAGAATGATTTCGAATTATGTCGCGTCGATGTATCAGGTCTCCAATGAATATTTCAGAATGAATCATCCAGACTCAGCCGAGAAAATAACCGAAAATATGATAGCTATACAAGGGCCCGAAAAATCATGGCAGGCGAGAACCTATATGGCGATGCTCTACGCCAGGAGCGGTCGATACGAAAGTATAAAGTCGCTGATCAATCAAGCCGACTCATCTGAACGGGAGAAAATATATTTGACCGCATCGCAGGAATTGATCAGAAACAAGCAATTCAAGGAAGTCGTGCCATTGCTTAGGCAGATTTTAGGGCAATTCCCTTCATCATTCACCGCGTTGAATAATTTGATCGTAATCAGCTACCAGGAGAATGATACATCTGGGCTTGACGCTGCTGTTTCGAAATTCAGAGAAGATAATAGAGAATGATTCCAAGACATTGAAATCGCTTGATGAACTTCTGGATTCGTATCAGGAAAATAGCAGCGCAAAAGTACGGAGAAAAATTGAGAATTTTAGCATTAAACTGGCAGGATCTGAAGAATCCGTTGGCCGGTGGGGCTGAAGTCCATCTGGAAGAATTATTGATTCGCTTGGTCAGCTATGGCCATCAGGTCGATCTGCTTTGCAGTAATTTTCCCGGAGGGTCGAAGACTGACGAGACCGCTGGAATCAAGGATTTATCGCCATGGCTCAAGATTTAATTTTAATTGGGTGGCACCGCGAGTCCTGACCAAAATGATCAAGAAAAATCATTATGATGTTGTGATTGAAGACATTAATAAAATTCCATTTTATTCGCCGCTCTATCAAAAATTGCCAACGCTTATTGTAATTCCCCATCTTTTTGCTGATACGATTTTTCAGGAAATTAATTACGTATTGGGCACATATATTTATATCGCGGAAAAACCTGTTCCGGTGGTGTATAAACGAAATCGATTCATGGTAATTTCGCAATCGACAGCCGAAGATGTAATCAAACGAGGAATCAAGAGAGAAAATATCGACGTAGTAGAATGCGGAATCGATAAGGATATCTTTCGATATGACCCGTCGATTCAAAAATTTGAAACGCCTACATTGCTATATGTCGGCCGATTAAAAAAATATAAACATATTGAAACGCCGATACAGGCGTTGCCCACTAATTAGGAAATCGATTCCCGATGCCAGGCTTGTTGTAATTGGATGCGGCGATCATCTTCCCAAACTTGCAGCATTTGGTAGCTACATTGGGGTTGGAAAACGCGGTGGAATTTAAGGGGTATATTCCGTCATCGGAAAAAGTCACATATATGAGGCGAGCGCATATTTCAGTTTATCCATCGTTAAAAGAAGGATGGGGCTTGACCAATATTGAAGCAAACGCCTGCGGAACCGCGGTGCTGGCGGCCGCGTACCGGGCTTGACGGATTCTGTAGACGAGGGGAAGTCGGGATTGCTATTCAAGCATGGCGATATAGACGAATTCGCATCAATGGCTATTAAGATGCTTACGGATCATCGATTTTCGCAAAAATCTCGAAATGGGCGGCTTACCTGGGCCTCAAAATTTTCCTGGGATAAGACTGCCAGGGCTACCGAGGAAATTCTTAAAAGGATTTTGGCTGAGAAATGAAGAAAAAGATCAATATTATAATTGGTCTAACCCTAAGTGTTTTCTTCGTTTACCTTGCGTTCCGCAAAGTAAACTTCGGCGAGATAATTTTTTCATTGAAGAATGCGAATTATTTGTTGATATTACCCAATATGGCTCTAGTCGTTTTGACAATGTACATCCGTGCTGAACGATGGCAGTATCTCTTAAATCCAATTAAAAAGTTCAGATCCCAGGGATTTGTTTCCTTCGGTAATGATTGGTTTTATGGCCAACAATGTTTTGCCGGCCAGGCTCGGCGAGGTCGCGCGCGCCTATTCATTGGGAGCAAAGAGCGGAGAATCACGATCGGCGATTTTTGCCTCAGTAGTTATTGAACGAATTTTTGATAGTCTGTCGTTATTAGCCATGTTTTGGCTTGTAATTCTATTTGTGCCATTTCCTGCGGCAATAAAGAAATTCGGTATTATCTCACTGGTCATCAATATTTTTTTGATTGCGATACTTTTACTTTTGAGAACTAGAACATCGTGGCTTGTGGGTCTTCTCTTGAAGATCTTTGTCTTTTTGCCGGAATCATTGTTGAATAGAATGGAAAGTATTATAGTGAGCTTTTCCCGTGGCCTCGACGTTTTCAAAAGAAGGATTGATTTATTCAAGGTCATTGTGTGGTCTGCTATTCTTATGGATGGTAACCGCGCTGGCAAATTATTTTGTATTTATGGCATTTGGCATGATTCCCAATATAGCAGCATCGTTTATTCTGCTATTATTCGTAGCGGCCGCAGTAATGCTACCGTCGGCGCCAGGCTTTGTTGGGATATTCCAGGCGGCTACAATAGGGGCGTTTGGCCTTTTGAATAGTATGAATTTGATAGGAGGTCATATTACTCAACGTCAGATTGAAACAACGACGATGATCATATCTTCTAATACAATTATGTCAACCGCATCATTGGGCCACCTGGCAGATTCGTTGGGCTTATATGGTATTTCGAAGGGCGAGGCACTTTCGTTTTCGATAATATTGTGGTTATGCCAGTACCTGCCGGTTACGATGATAGGCCTTTATTATCTCCGCCGAGAGCATTTCTCGCTAAGAACTGTAGGCAAAGAATGAAGCTGTCAATAATTATACCGGTATACAATGAGGCAAAATCAATAACAGAAATTATAGAAAAGGTAAAATCCTTACCAATTGAAAAGGAAATAATTGTCGTAAACGATGGCTCTACAGATAATTCCGAGGAAATCCTTGCAAATCTTGACAATATCAAAATTATTCACAAGGAAAATGGTGGCAAAGGAAGTGCCATAATTGCAGGTCTAAAAGAAGTCTCAGGAGATATTGTTGTAATTCAAGATGCAGATCTTGAATATGATCCGCGTGATTTTATCCCCATGATGGAGAGAATGAATGAAGATAACTCCAAAGTGGTGTATGGTTCAAGGCTGCTTCACCCAAATTATAAAATATCATATAAGCGCTATTTTTGGGGTGGCAAAATTGTGACTAAAGTTGCAAATTTGCTATATGGTCTTTCAATCACCGACGAATCAACTTGCTACAAAATGATAGATACCGAATTGCTTAAATCACTAAAATTAGAATGCCAGCATTTTGATTTTTGTCCCGAGGTCACGGCGAAAGTGGCTATAAGGAAGATAAAAATTTCAGAAATCCCAATAAGCTATTATCCTAGGAGTATTCAAGAGGGTAAGAAAATTAGGGCTCGTGACGGAATTATGGCCATCTGGGCATTGATTAAATATAAAATATTTAAATAGATATGTGTACTGTCGAAAATTACGAAGCGATAAATGAACTTAAGCTGATGAAAATAGCGGCGAATTATAATCGCTGGATCTGGGAAACAATATCAGATCATTTGGGACAAAACATATTGGAGATTGGTGCTGGAATTGGCACATTTACCGATTATCTTAGCTCAAAGAGGATTGTTTACGTAACAGATTCAAGCCATAATTGTTTAGAGTTTTTGGAATCGAAATATTGTGAACATAATAATATTCAAATAGAGCATTTGGATATCGAATATTTGAATAACATAAATATTTGGCAAGAGCGATCCATAGATTCTATATTATGCCTAAATGTATTAGAGCATATTTCGAATGATTGTGCTGCGCTGCACAATATGAATGCAGTATTAATTCAAAATGGAAGATTGGTATTGATGGTTCCGGCATTTAAGGGCGCGTACGGCACCATTGATATTCTCGATGGTCATTTTAGAAGATATTCTAAGGAGGAATTGTTGATAAAAATGGATAGGGCCCATTTTGAAGTAACGGAAATATTCTATTTTAATTCAATAGGGTTGCTGGCATGGTTTATTACAAATAAAATTCTTAGAATTAAGTCTAATTCACAAAGTGGGATATGGCTATATGATACCATGTTTGTTCCGCTGATAAAGGTGTTAGAAAAAATTGTTCGTCCCACTTTTGGGCAATCGATTATATGTATTGGTAATAGGGTGTAAACAGTCCGTTATACCTTTTAATAGGAATGTCGTTAAGGTTCCCAAAATTGAATTCGAAAATAGGATATTATGATAGCTGCGGATAAGAAATAATGAAAAAGCATAGACAATTTTATGTAGTGTTGAGGGTATACCCAATGCTAGGACAAAAAAATGAGATATCTTGCGATTTTTAGAAATTGCGAAAAACCTGTAATGGAGATTGTCAATAATCTAATTTTAATTCGCTTTTAAATTTATTGTTAGTAGAGCTAGATAAAGGTATTAATTAACAAAGCTTATAAAGGTACTTTAATAAATGGGGATTGACAACAACGAATACGGGCGGAAGAGAAGAAAACGGGGGAAACCGTTGACGCCCCAGGATAATGGCACTCCTAAATCCGAAAAGGATGAAATTGTGGCTCAACATAGTGAATCAGAAAATATCGATAATGTTAAAAAAGATGAAGGGATTGAAAAGCCTCCAATAAAGCCAATTATTGCCCCGCCAAGCGCGCCGATTCCAAATAATGTCGATAAAGCCAAACCCCATAATGGTGATTCAAAATATAGGGACAATACCAGAAGGAGAGAGACTTTCGCGGGCCCGAAACGTGAAAGGCCGAGGTCACGCCCGGAATCAAGACATGAGCATAGGCCAATTCAGCAAAGGTCGAATGCCAGGATTAGTATTATAATACCGGCATATAATGAAGAAGAAAATATTAAACCGCTTCTTGAGCAATTCAATGAAGTTATTTCACGGGCCGGTAATGATTGGGAAGTTATTTTGGTAAATGACGGTTCTAGCGATAAGACACTGGACCGCGCTCGCGAGGCAGCAAATAGATTCCATTGGCTGAAGGTTGTCACTTATTCCAACAATAGAGGCTTAACCGCGGCCCTAAATACCGGATTTAAAAATGCGCGCGGTTCCGTATTTGTGTTTTATCCTGCTGACCTGCAGTATCATGCCAATGATATTCCTAAAATGGTCGCCAAAATCGATCGAGGCGCGGATGTAGTCACCGGATGGAAGCAGGGCAAATATAAAAAACGGTTCGTATCATTTGTATACAATAGATTTTGTCGCGCACTTTTCGGAATTAAAATACACGATATGAATTCAGTCAAGGCATTCAAGAAAGAAGTTGTGGAGAATATACCTTTACGAAAAGATTGGCATAGATATATTGTGGTTTTGGCCGCCGATGCCGGATTCGTGATCGATGAAGTCAAGGTTGCCTTGTATCCGCGCCATTCAGGTCAAAGCAAATTCGGCACTTCAAGAATAATCGGTGGTGTACTGGATTTGCTTTCGGTTAAGTTTCAATTGTCATTCACCAAAAAACCATTACGCCTATTCGGTACATGGGGAATAATATTCTTATTGGTAGGATTGATTTTCGGGTTGGACGCTTTATACCTGCGATTTTTTACCGAACACGGATCAAGAGCGCCGCTTTATATAGTAATATTATTCGTGATCTCGGGACTCCTTCTTTTTGCAATTGGATTTCTCGCCGAGGTTATTGTGTCGCTACGAGAAGAAATCGAATCCCTTAAATTAAAGTAGCGAAAGTATATGCTGCATTATTTTAGCGAGTAATTGGCTTGGCCAATAAGATAGATATATCATGCATTATTGTCAGCTATAATTGTCTGTCCTCATTAAAGACTTGTATCGAATCGCTTTCGAGCCAACGGGGAGTTTCGTTCGAGACAATAATTATCGATAATGCCTCAATTGATAAATCCGCAGACTACATTTTATCATTAGGGAACAAGAATCAAATTCTGACCCAAAATATCGGTTTTGGAGCCGCAGTGAATATGGCAGCCAAGCACGCGGAGGGCAGATACTTATTCATTTTAAATCCGGATACGGAATTAGCGCCAAATACATTAAAGGATATTTATGAATTCGCCATTAAACGTCCTGATGCAGGAATTATAGCGCCGGTTTTATTATTTCCTGATGGAAGATTACAATTGTCTGCGAGGAAAATTCCAAGACGTCGAGATTTTTTGGTCGGAAGAGGCTCGCCGCTTTTCAGGTTTGGATTGACTAAGGAACGAGATGCCGGATATATTATTCCATCAGATGACAAACCATTTGAGGTGCCTGCGGTTTCCGCAACCGCGATTTTCATGAATGTGGATATTTTTAATAGACTCAATGGCTTTGACGAACGTTTTTTTATGTATCTCGAAGATCTCGATATCTGCGAACGAGTCAGTCAAATGGGGCTCAAAATATTTATCATGCCTGGGGTAAAGATTATTCACCAATGGAGAAAATCCTCTCAAACAAGGCCGTTAAGGTCGTCTTATCATCACCATCTTTCGGCTTATAAATATTTCCAGAAGCATTTCCCATCACAATGGTATTTCAATTTGCCCCTGGGAGTGGTATTATGCATGGGATTTTGCGTTAGCGGTGTTGGACAGCTGTTTCGAAGGAGATAGAAATTGAATTGGCGAATTCCCGGATATATTCTGGTGACACTAATATCAGCCTATCTCACCTATTTGCTGATACCCATCATAAAAACTTACTGCCATAAAAAGGGGTTATTGGATCAGCCCGGGCCGCGAAAAATTCATACTGTGCCTGTTCCCCGCATGGGCGGTGTCGCTTTCGTAATTGCTTTTTCACTTGCTGTCTGGTTTGGATTTATCGCCGATCCGGAGCTCTGGAGTAAAAATTGGTTGGGGATGATTGGAATTGTACTTGGTGGAATTACAATATTCTTATTAGGGCTGACTGATGACATTAAAGGTGTGGGGCCTGTTGTTAAACTTTTTTGGCAAATAATCGCGGCGCTGTTTCCAGTCATTTTCGGAGTTCGGGCTGAATTGCTAAATATACCATTTTATAAATTGGTTACTCTCGGATTCTGGGGCATCCCACTTAGCATCATTTGGATCGTGACCATTACCAATACTTTCAATCTGCTTGACGGCCTTGATGGCTTGGCCGCGGGAATAGCGTCAATTTCCGCGTTGACATTTGTAATACTGGGAGCTGTGCTCGACCTGCCTATGGCAACGATATTAGCGGCCGGGATATTTGGAATTTCCTTATCATTTCTGCGTTTTAATTATTATCCGGCGCAGATATTCATGGGCGATTCAGGATCGCTTTTTATCGGATACATTTTAGGGGTCACGTCGCTATATTGGCCAAAGAGCTACGCCACATTGGTTATGTTTATTCCGATTATTGCACTTGGACTGCCGGTGATTGAGGTTATCACGACAACAATAAGACGGCTTCTGACAGGCAAAAAGATTTATATAGCCGACCGTCGACATTTATTTCATTATCTAATGGATATTGGCATGTCCCATCGTGGAGTAGTCTGGTTTTTTTATGTAATTAGTATACAATTTTCATTGATGGCGGTCGGATTTGTTCTTGGGAAAGTCAATATAGTTCTTGTCCTTGAGGGGCTTTTTATTATATTTATTGCCATAATTTTATCCCGGAAACTAAAAACGGGAGGCAGCAATGGATGAGAAATATTACTTAGAATTCGAAAAACCGATAATTGAACTGGATCGCAAGATACAGGAAATGAAGGATATGGCTTCCGCCGGCAATATCGGATTCGATAGTGAAATAAGCTCTCTCGAAAGAAAACTGAGCAGGATTCAGAATGATGTCTATTCCAATTTGACTCGTTGGCAAAGAATTCAGCTGGCCCGCCATCCATTACGGCCGTATTGCCTCGATATGATTTCTCTGATATTTACCGATTTTATCGAGCTTCACGGCGACAGATATTTCGCCGACGATAAGGCTATGGTCAGCGGATTCGCGAAGATCGATGGTAATAGCGTTATGGTTATTGGCCAACAAAAAGGAAGAGATGTCAAGCAGAGACAATACCGCAATTTTGGAATGTGCCATCCCGAGGGATACAGAAAAGCCTTAAGAATGATTAGACTTGCGGAAAAATTTGAACGGCCGATAATAATATTGATCGATACTCCGGGCGCGTATCCCGGAATTGGCGCGGAAGAAAGAGGCCAGGCTGAAGCTATCGCGAGAAATATTCGTGAAATGGCACTTGTCGAAGTGCCGATTATTATCGCGATTATAGGAGAAGGGGCATCCGGAGGAGCTCTGGGAATAGGCGTTGGCGATGTTATTCTGATGTTGGAAAATTCCTGGTATTCCGTAATTTCCCCTGAGGGTTGCGCTGCAATTCTCTGGAAAAAAGCCGATGATCAAAAACAGGCGGAATTGAATCGTGAATTGGCGGCCGAAGCGCTAAAGCCGACTCCATATGATTTGATGACGTTGAAAATTATCGACGGAATAATTCCAGAGCCGTTGGGCGGGGCGCACAGAGACCATGCGGTCACAGCCGCGAATTTGAAGAAGGCATTGCTTGCGGAATTGACGAGATTGACAGCAATCGATAAGCCGACTCTTTTGGCAAATAGGCTCGCGAAATTTAGAAATATCGGTGTATATCAGGAGCAATAGGCGGGGATTTTATGCTTTCAGAGAAACTACTTGAAATATTGGCCTGTCCCCAATGCAAAGGGGATTTAGAATACGATAAAGTAAATAATAAGCTGATCTGTCATACATGCAAATTACGTTATGGGATCGAAGATGATATTCCCATCATGTTGATCAATGAAGCGGAAAAGTTTTAATCGGAGGATTGATGATAAAGCTGTCGAGATTCTGTGAAGATGATGTAATTTCCTTTAATCTTAAAGGCGAAACCAAGGATGAAATAATAGCAGAATTGGTTGATTTGGCCGCCAATTCGCAAATGGTTAAAAATAAAGAAGAGCTTCTTAAATCTGTTCTTGAAAGAGAGAAACTTGTCACTACCGGTGTCGGTTACGGAGTGGCATTTCCGCATGCCAAGACAAGGGCCGTAAAAGGCATCGTGATTGCGTTCGGACGGAAGAATGAAGGCGTTGATTTTGACGCCATGGATCGGAAGCCGGTAAATCTCTTTTTCCTGATTGCGGCTCCTGAAGATGCTATCGGAGCTCATCTAAATGTTATGGCAAAGCTCTCTTATTTGATGAAGGGCGAGAAAAATCGTCAGAAATTAATGAAAGCTAAATATAAAGAGGATCTAATAGAGGTATTGGATTCCAACGAATAAATGCGGTTCTTTACAAAGGGGATATTAAGGAATCCGCGCCTCCAGCCGCTATTCCTGGTGGCGATAATATCGATATTGTTGATTGTCACGCCTTTATCGCTTAAGACGACAATCTCCAAAATCGCTTCATATTCCATTTTATATCCATTCGTAAAAATTGATAGATCGCTGACGAAAATTGAAGAAACTTCTGAACTGAATAGCGTACTCAATCAAAAACTCGATTCTCTTTCCGTTCTTGTATCCACTTTAATAGAAAATAGATATGAGAACGATCGCTTGAGAGCGATGGTCAATTTTAATCTCAATATACCCTATAGAATGATCCCCGCGAGAGTGATTGGTTTATCGCCGACTTCATTGTACAAAGCAATCGTAATTGATGCCGGAGAAGAAAAAGGAATTAAGAGAAATATGGCTGTAATTACGCCGTCGGGAATCGTAGGGAAGACTATTGCCACTGGATGGAGATCGGCGACAGTCCAGCTTTTGTACGATCCCTGGTCCAAAGTCGCGGCTACGATACAGGCAAATCGAGCCCATGGAATTTTGCGATATTCCGGCGGCAAGTATCTTTCTCTGCAAGATGTTCCGATAGAAGAAGTAGTGGTGGAAGGTGATAGCGTGATAACATCCGGACTGGGCGGTATTTTCCCGAATGGGCTATTTATTGGCACTGTAATAAAATCTGAGGATAAGGGTGGCGAGATTTTTCGCGATATACTTGTTAAACCGGGAGCTAATTTTAATTCCCTGGAAGAAGTATTCGTGATTATTTCGCCGATTTAATTATCATGAATAATCTTTTGTCATATTTTTTGGGCTGGTTCGTTCTGGTCTTTCTTCAAATTGTATTGGTACCGAGACTGACAATTCTGGGGATTTATCCGGATATCCTTATGGCTACGATTATTATCTGGGGGCTCAAGCACGGGTGGAAAGCCGGATTATGGCTTGGATTTGCACTTGGCCTTTCGATTGATCTTCTCGATCCGCAAAAATTAGGGTGGATGACATTACTATTCTCATTGTCCGGGTTTATGGTGGGTGTAATAAGAGATACGATTTATATCGAGAGCATGTGGTTTCAAGGTATCATGACGCTTCTGATTACGGTCGGCTTCCAGATGAGCTACAGATTTTGCACGCTCCCCGGTTTTCTTTTCGATAATTTTTTCAAGATGATAGGCATTTCGATTCTCATAGCGATATATACGTCAATAATAGGAATTGTCGGTCAATGGCTCATAAATGAGCGTTATCGTTTAAGAAATTTACTATGATTGAACCCGGATATCAGCGGCGTAGATTCAATTACCATTTTCTGCTCGCGCTTGTCGCGGCATGTGTGCTTTTCATAGTTGCCAAATTGTTCTCGATGCAGGTATTCTCCAGCGGCTTCTATAGAAAAGCATCAGAGCAGAATGGCGTCCGCATGGTGCCAATTCCTGCTCCGCGAGGAATGATTTTTGATAAAAAGGGCACTTTGCTTGTTAAGAGCAGGCCTTCATATTCGATGTATATCCTTCCTTATGAAGTCGATAATCTCGATTCAACCTGTTCCAGACTGGCGGAAGTCATGAAGCAGGATACTGAAGAAATCAAGAATCGAATCAAGATCGGCTGGCAGGGACATTATAGACCTATCAGGCTGAAAAGGGATGTCGATTTTCCGACTGTGAGCTTTATCGAGGAGCACGCTCTTGATTTCCCGGGAATAGCGTTCGAAGTAGAACCGACCCGTCAATATCCGGAAAATAATTATGGCGCGCACCTTTGGGGCTATGTCGGCGAAATTACCGATGACGAATTGGTGAGAGATTCGCTTTCGGGATATTTTATGGGCGATATTATCGGTAAAGATGGTATTGAAAAACAATATGAGGAATTTCTCCGCGGAACCAGCGGATTAAAATATCTTGAAGTTACGGCGGCAGGTAAGATACTTGGCGAACTTAAAGACAGGCCGAGAATCAACCCTATCAGGGGATCGACTCTCAATATGGAAATCGATTGGGATTTACAGACTCTTGCGGAGGAGGAATTGACCGCTCGCGGTTCGGGGGCGATAGTTGCGATCGATCCCCGCAACGGAGCCGTGCGAATTCTGGCATCGGTACCCGACTATGATCCAAACCTATTTTCAGGAGTAATATCGCAGGATATCTGGAATCAGGTATCGTCTGATTCGTTGCATCCGCTTTTTGATCGGGCCATCAAAGGTACATATCCGCCGGGTTCGACCATGAAAGCTGTTACGGCCGCTATGGGACTCGAAGATCATATAATTACACCGTCGACGAGATTTGACCCTTGCCACGGTGCTAAGCAATTTGGCAATCGTGTCTTCAAATGTTGGACGCCGCGAGGTCATGGCTCATTGGGGCTGATCGATGCCATCATTCAATCGTGCGACGTTTATTTTTATCAATTAGGTCTCGCCGGAGGCATCGCTGCCTGGACGGAGATGTCTGGAAAATTGCATTTTGGCCAAGTTACGGGCATCGATATGCCAGGCGAATTACCCGGTATCAATCCCACGCCGGAATATATGGATAGAAGATATGGAGACCGGGGCTGGACAAAATTTCTGGTAATCAACCTCGCTATTGGGCAGGGAGAAATTTTGGTAACGCCTGTACAGATGGCGGCCTTCTACGCGGCGATAGGAAACGGCGGGACATTATATAAGCCGCGTCTGGTATCAACCATTATTTCGCCTGCCGGGGATACCATGTATAATGAACCTGAAATTATCGAAAAACTTCCTATAAGTCAGGAAAATCTTGGGTATATCAAGACCGGGCTTGCAGGCGTCGTAAATGATCCTCGCGGCACGGCCCACCAGGCCGCGGTTAAGGGTTTTATTGTGGCGGGGAAGACGGGGACTGCCCAGAACCCTCATGGAAATGACCATGCCTGGTTTGTATGCTACGCTCCGGCGGAATCGCCCGAAATTGCCATAGCGGTACTTGTGGAAAATGCCGGTCACGGCGGATCGATGGCGGCTCCAGTCGCCGGGAAAATCCTCCAGAGATTTTTTGGAGTTGATACCACTGCTACTGTAGCCTCAGCCCAAATCCCGGGGCGTCAATAATGCACAGATCATTCGATCTCGGCATTTTTTTGCCAGCATTGGCGCTGAGCCTTATCGGTATCGCGCTTATTTATGCCGCGACTTATTACTCGACATCCCCGGCGGCGCATTCTCTTTATTTACGCCAATTCGCGTGGCTAATTTTTGGCCTTATCATCTGTTTTGTAATTTATAAAATTCCGCTTAAATTCCATGAGGCGTTATCGATAGTATATTATGTCCTTGCGATTATAATTCTTGCTGGACTCCTGATTTATTCGAGAGAAGTAGCGGCCCGATGGTTTAGATTGGGTGGTTTAAATATTCAGCCTGCCGAACCGGCAAAAGTCGCAGTGGTATTCGCGTTGGCGCGCTATCTTGGATTTCGCAATTTAAGGCTTCAGGATTTTAATTGGGTATTCTTCATGCTGTTTGTGGTGGCGATCCCCGCCGGATTGGTATTGGTGCAGCCGGATTTGGGAAGTTCTCTGGTCTTTTTCGCCTCGTTTCTATTTCTACTGATTTGGTCTGGAATGCCATTGAACAGAATCCTGATAATAATCACCCCAATAATCAGTATGATCAGCGCATTTCACTGGCTAACCTGGGCAATATTTTTCTTTTTGCTTCTAATATTGATTTTCTTTTCTCGTCTCCGACTTGCGCAGGGGACATTTTTCCTGGTTCTAAATCTGCTTTTTGGAATGATAACTCCGCTTATCTGGAACAGGCTTCATGGATATCAGAAAATGAGAATCATTACTTTCCTTGATCCCGGACAGGACCCACGCGGGGCTGGATATCAGATTATTCAGTCAAAGATCGCGGTTGGAGCCGGCGGCCTTTTCGGGCAGGGATTTTTGCATGGCAGTCAGACGAAATTGAGCTTTTTGCCTGAGCAACATACCGACTTTATCTTCTCCGGGCTTTCCGAACAATTCGGGTTTATCGGATGTATAATCGTCATTGTGCTATTTGGATGGTTATTTTATAAGGGATTTGCGTTAGCATACAAAGCCAGGAATCAATTCCTCAGCTATGTAGCTTGCGGCTTTACTGGCATATTGGTATTCCAGGTATTGATTAATATTGGTATGACGATCGGGCTCATGCCGGTGACGGGATTGCCTTTGCCGTTTGTGAGCTACGGCGGTTCCTCGCTTATATTTTTCTGGATTGTCACTGGTTTCCTATTAGCCATTAATCGTGATTGGCAGGAGTATTAATGTTTCCGGAACCGTTCAGCTTTGTCGGCATCCATTTTATCCGTTCGTACGGGATAATGCTGTCAATATCATTTCTTCTTGGCACTTATCTGGCCCTGAGAAGAGCGAGGAAAGCAGGCGTCAAGGAAGATTTGGTACTCGATCTCGCGTTTATTGTGCTGATAGCGGCGTTGGTAGGTTCTCGATTTTTCTATGTCATCTATCATCTGGATGAATTTTCCAATAATCTCCTCAATGTAATTAATCCATTTCAAGCGGATTCATTTGGAATCTCCGGGCTTTCGATGATGGGCGGAGTTGTCCTGGCGCTGATTGCCGGATTTGTATTTTTCCATTTTCACAAGGATATAACCTGGAAGCTATGCGACATCATGATGCCGATGTTCGCGCTCGGTGTCGGGATAACGAGGATTGGATGTTTCCTCAACGGTTGCTGCTATGGGTTGCCAAGCCATTCGTCGTGCGGCGTTATTTTTCCGCCGGAATCGGCTGCCGGATATTATTTTCCACATACCGCGCTGATTCCAACTCAGCTTTATGAATCCGCCGCCGGATTTGTGATGCTGGGTATTATTCTCTGGAGCGAACGATTCAAGAAATTTGACGGACATTCATTTTGGATTACTATTGGACTTTATTCCTTATGGCGTTTCATAATTGATTTCTTCCGGTATTACGAGGATTCCATGGTTTTTATGACGATCGGTGGACAGAATATTTCTCGCAATCAGGCCATATCGATTTTGCTATTTGTCGGATCAATAGTCGCGTATTTTGTGATGTATTCCCGTTATAAGAAAAAGGCGGGTATCAATGCTGAATCTGGTCATTAATAAGACCATATCATTCTCAAAATCCCTATATGACGATTTTAAAGAATTCCTGGCGCCATCGTCGTGTCTGTGTTGCGGCCGGATTAAAGATTTCGACGATCCTTTGCTCTGTCCCAAATGTATCGAAATATTAAATTTAAAAAATCACGGTGGTGGTCCAGTTTGCCCATTTTGTGGAAGGCCCCGTGACGCCGCCCATCCATGCGGCAGATGCGCGAGTCCCGATTGTCTTTATATGTATTATTGGGGAATTTATGATGATGAATTAAAAGACTGTCTGCTTCAATTTAAGTTTCACTATTCGAAAGAGCTTGGAGAACGATTGGTCGAAATGGCGTTTGAATCACTTACGACCCGAATAATCGAGAATCATTATGATTATGTCGTGCCGGTTCCGTTACACAGAATCAGGCAGCAGGAACGGCGATACAATCAGTCTGAGATAATCTCCGAAAAATTGGCGTCATATCTGGGGGCAAGGCATTTCCCTGAGATGCTGATTAGAATCAAGCCGACAAAACAGCAGGCCAAGCTTATCGAAAATGATCGCTGGCTTAATGTCAAAGATGCCTTTGCGATTTCGGATAATTTTAGAGATGAAATAGGAAATAAATCAATTTTATTGGTGGATGATATCGTGACTACCGGAGCGACCATATTTGAAGCATCCAGACCGATAAGAGAGCTCAATCCCAAAAGACTCGATATATTCAGCCTGGCAATGGCAAAATGACAGATTTAGGCTCCAGGTTCAAAATCATAGATGAGATTGCATCCGCTGATTTCGTGTTCGAAGCCTATGGCAAAACATTAAATGAGCTCTTCTGCAATTGCGCCTACGCCTGCTCTTTTGCGATGGCCAATCCTGAGAAAGTTGAGAAAACGCGAAAAAGATTGAGATTTATCGATTTCTGGCACAAATACCGAGGAATTACTGTATAATTTTATGGCAGAGCTGATCTATTTGAAAGATGTGGAAAAGATGTTTTTTTCCGGATTTGATATTGTGATATCTGACGACATCAGGTCGTTGAAGGCCTCGATTTTTGGTGAAGCTATCAGCTATGACAAGCACGAAATTAAAACGGACGTGAAGGCAGTTACATATCATGATCTCAGGATAATTTCCGACATAAACGGCTACAGGACAAGGATGATTCTTGATCTTTAGGGTAAATGATGAAAAAAGATAAAGTCGCTGACAATATCTGGGAAATCGCGCCTGACCAAAAGCAGGGCATGAGAGTTCCTGCCCGAATAATAGCGTCGGATAAGCTCATGGCGGGAATGGACGACGGAGTATTCAATCAGATCACTAATGTCGCCTGCCTGCCCGGCATCAGGAATTATGCCTGGTGCATGCCGGATGGTCATTGGGGATATGGATTTCCGATCGGCGGCGTGGCGGCATTCGATCTGAATGATGGAGTCATTTCGCCCGGCGGAATCGGTTTTGATATCAATTGCGGAGTAAGGATATTGAGAACCAATCTCACTGCCGCTGAAATCCAGCCGAAAATCAAGCAATTGGTTGACGCTCTTTTTGAGCTAATACCATCGGGAGTGGGAAAGAGCGGCTTTGTTGATTTATCAAAAAAGGAATTTGAAAAAATCATGGTGAATGGCGCCGCATGGTGCAAGGACAACGGCTTCGCCTGGGAATCAGATATCGATCGAATCGAACAAAATGGTTGCCTTCCGGGCGCGGATCCATCATTCGTCTCTGATAAAGCGTTCAAACGAGGCATCGATCAGATTGGCACGCTCGGATCAGGTAATCATTATCTTGAGATTCAGAAGGTGTCATTCGATCCCGGTTGTGATAGGGAAATGGCCAAACGTCTCGGAATAATTGATGACGGCCAGGTAATGATAATGGTTCATTGCGGCTCAAGAGGATTCGGACATCAGATCGGTACAGATTACCTGCAGAGCTTTGGCGAGGCGATGAAAAAATACGGTATCGTGACCAACGACCGCGAGCTGGCGTGCGCGCCGATAAATTCACCCGAAGGCAAGGCGTATTTTTCTGCGATGGCCTGCGCCGCCAATACAGCGTTTGTAAATAGGCAGGTAATATCCCATAGAATTAGAACGGCTTTTGAAAAGGTTCTTAAAAAGTCAATGAATGAAATGGGAATGCATCTTGTGTACGATGTCGCCCATAATATCGCCAAAATCGAGACCTACAATATCGACGGCAAGCCGACGAAATTGCTGATTCACCGTAAAGGCGCTACCCGGGCATTCGGCCCCGGAAATCCGAATATCTCACCGGAATACCGTGATATGGGCCAACCGGTGCTGGTTGGAGGATCGATGCAATCCGGTTCTTACATTATGGCCGGCACAAAGAAGGCAGAGGAATTGACCTTTGGATCGACGATTCATGGCGCTGGAAGGGTAATGTCCCGATCGGCGGCCAAGAAGAAAATTCGCGGATCGGATCTGCAGCATCAGATGGAAAAAGAGGGAATTTTGGTCCGTACCGCATCATTCTCCGGATTGGCTGAGGAAGCTGGATTCGCGTACAAGAATGTCTTGGAAGTTGTCGATACAGTCGACAAAATCGGTATCTCGAAAAAGGTCGCGCGGCTCCTTCCATTGGCAAATATCAAGGGTTAAGGATAATTTCTGCTAATAGATTAAAATTGAAACATATAAATTGCGAATTATGTCAACAACCAGGGTTTTATTGCCTTCAAACGATAATTAGCGCAATTGACCACGATATATATAGTGGCGAAAGACCTGAATCTATATAAGACCTTCCTAAAAAGACTGGAGAAATAAGATGTTTCCGCGATTCAAGTCTAAAAAGGAATTGGGAATAAACTTGGGGCGAAACGACTTCAGCGAATGGCCGTCGGCAACCTATACTTTCTGTCCCAAATGCGGTCTTGATAATTTTGAGCTTCTCTATGAAGACAGCAGTGATATTTATATTCGTTGCAAAATCTGCAATTCATTATGGAATATCAAATCGGCTCGAGGCAGATATTATGGCCAGCTGAGGCTGGTTTAGATTAATGACTCCCACGGTGTCAAAAAGCGGCGGCAAAGTAGCGGCATCGGGACGATCGTAGAATATTTTGTCTTCAAACTTAAAATTTCACCATAGGCCATTTTGATTAGGGATAAATTGCTTGACTGATAAGTTTTCGCTAAAGTATAATCCTTTGTTTTCGATAGCTAATTCAGAGGAGGGGACCTTTGATGTTGAATAGAATCGGATTACTTACATCAGGCGGCGACGCACCCGGCATGAATCCATGTATCAGGGCCGTCGTGCATGAAGCTAGCAAGCATGGGATCGAAGTCCTGGCGTTTCGGCGTGGTTTTTCGGGATTGCTCGATAACGATTGCTACATAATGACTAATAAAGACACATCGGGCATAATCCAGAGGGGTGGTACGGTGCTTTTATCCTCGCGGTGCGAGGATTTCAAGTTCGATGAGGGTCAAAAAGAAGGCATAAAGAACTTGATCGCGAATAGGTGCGATGGCCTTATTGTTATTGGCGGTGATGGCTCATTGAGAGGCGCACAGGCGATAGCTGATCGCGGGGTCAGCGTTATAGGCGCTCCGGGAAGCATCGATAATGATATCTTCGGTACCGATATGGCGCTCGGTGTCGATACCGCGCTCAACAATATTGTGGAAGTAATCGACAAAATAAAGGATACGGCATCCTCGCACGAACGGACATTCATTATCGAAGTAATGGGGCGGGGCGCGGGCTATCTGGCAATAATCTCCGCAATTGCGACCGGCGCGGAGGCGGCGATAGTTCCGGAAGTAAAATACGATCTTGAAAAAATTGCCGCCCGTATTTTAGAAAGATATGAACGGCATAAGACCGCCAATATCATAGTTGTCGCCGAAGGGGCATCAACAGCTTATCAAGTAGCCAGGCAGCTTTCGAAGATTGCCAGGATAGAGTCCAAAGTCACAGTGCTCGGACATCTGCAGCGTGGCGGATCGCCGACATGCTTCGATCGAGTGCTCGGATCCAGGCTCGGCTCCGCGGCTGTGACGGAGCTGATCGCGGGCAAGTCAAATTGCATGGTTGGTCTTGTAAAAGATGAAATCATCACTACCCCGCTCGATGTTATTTTAAGGACGAAAAATGTCTTTGACGAGCGTATAATTGCCTTAGCAGAAACATTAGGGAATTAGAGGAAATTCAAAATATGTCTGAAAGAGTTGGAGTATTAACAGGCGGAGGCGACTGCCCCGGATTGAACGCGGTTATACGCGCCATAGTAAGGAAATCATTGAGCGTTTATGACTATGAAGTCCTGGGGATGATTGGCGGCTGGCGCGGCATGCTGGATATGAAGTACGAGATTTTGGATAGGGAAAAAGTCTCGGGAATTATCTATAAGGGCGGCACGATTATCAAAACATCCCGTACGAATCCCATAAAAGAAAAAGACGGCGTCGAACGGATTATTTCCAATTTCGCGAAATTGAAACTCAAAGCCTTAATTGCAATCGGCGGCGAGGATACCCTTGGAGTAGCGCGAATACTTAGCGAAAAAGGCGTTGATGTTGTTGGGGTGCCAAAGACGATCGATAACGATTTAGAGGGTACTGATTATACCTTCGGATTCGATACGGCGGTTAATATCGCGATGGAAGCGATTGACCGTGTCCATTCTACCGCCGAATCGCACAATCGTGTGATGGTGGTAGAGGTCATGGGGCGGCATACCGGATGGATTGCGATTCAAGCAGGTATAGCGGGCGGCGCTGATGTCATCTTGATTCCCGAAAAGCCATTCGATATAGAAAAAGTCTGCGAATTGATTGTCACCAGACATCAACGCGGGCGTGATTTTTCGATAATTGTTGTGGCCGAGGGAGCCAAATTCCGCAATGAGCAGGACGCGGACGGAACATTCATATTACAGGATATGGGCAAGGATGCGTTTGGGCATGTGAAGCTTGGCGGTATCGGGGCTGTGGTCGCGCGAGAAATCGAAAAACGCACCGGCTTTGAATCGAGAGTAGTAATCCTGGGGCATGTCCAACGGGGCGGCTCACCAACAGCATTCGATAGAGTACTGGCTACTCGCTACGGTGTTGCGGCGATCGATATGGTCCATAACGGTGAATTTGGGAAAATGGCGGCATTGAGAGGAACCAAAATATTATCGGTTCCATTATCAGAAGCCGTTGACAAGATAAAGACAGTATCAGAAGATTTGTATCAGGCGGCCGAATTATTTTTCGGCTAATAATTGAGGAGGCATAATGGCGATCAAGATTGGTATTAATGGGTTTGGAAGAATCGGAAGATTGGTGTTACGGGCCGGAATAAAAGAACCGGGATTAGATTTCGTTGCTGTTAATGATATTACCGATGCGGCGACACTCACGCATCTTTTCAAATATGATTCTATCCACCGCCGCTATAACGGCAATGTCGTGGCCAAAGATGGCGGAATGGATATCGATGGAAAATTCGTGAAAGTATTATCAGAGAAAGACGCAACCAAATTGCCATGGAAGAGCCTTGGAGTCGATATTGTAGTAGAATCTACCGGGCTCTTTCGCGGCAAAGAAGATTGCATGAAGCATCTGAACGCCGGAGCGAAAAAGGTACTAATTTCGGCGCCTGCCAAGGGGCATGACGGTACATTCGTACAGGGCGTTAATTTCGATAAATATGATAAATCAAAGCATGACGTTATTTCAATCGGTTCATGCACTACCAATTGCCTGGCGCCGGTTGTGAAGGTGCTTCACGATAATTTCAAAATCAAACGCGGTTTCATGACTACAATCCATGCCTTCACAAATGATCAGCGCATACTCGATCTGCCGCATAAGGATTTGCGTCGTGCCAGAGCCGCCTCGATGTCGGCAATACCAACATCGACAGGCGCGGCCAAGGCGATTGCTGAAGTTATCCCCGATATGAAGGGGAAGCTCGATGGTGTGGCTGTCAGAGTGCCTACTCCCGACGGCTCGATGGTCGACCTTGTGGTAGAACTCGAAACTGCCACAACGGTCGAAGTAATTAATGCTGCAATGAAAAAGGCAGCGATGGGGCCAATGAAAGGGGTTCTGGAGTACACCGAGGACCCGATAGTTTCCTCAGATGTCATTGGCAATTCGCACTCATCTATATTTGACGCACTTTCAACCATGGTTGTCGGCGGAAACCTTGTAAAGGTTTTCTCCTGGTACGACAACGAATGGGGTTTCTCCTGCAGAATGGTGGAAATGCTCAAATTGATGATGGCCTGATTTAACATAAGCGCAGTTTTGTCAGAGTGAGAGACATTTCAAATTTTTATCCCGGGAGGTAAAATTGGCCCGGAAAGCTTTTACTTTATTCTATATCCTGATTGCTATTTTGGCGTCAGGCTGTTCGAAAGAACAAAAAACAGTCGCTCCATCAAATGGTACTATTAACGGGCGCGTCACTGTCGATGGTGTCGGGATGGCTGGCGTGACTGTTACGATTTCACTTTATACTCATTCGATGGGCGGAGCAGGCAAAATCGAGGAGTCAGCCGGCATTGCCGAAAGCTCTGGCGACGGTGACTATAGTTTCGATGTTTTACCCGGACAATATAGAATCGAATACGACATCGTCCTAAATTCAGAAGAGCTTCATACGGCCCGTTATCCGATTATAGTAACTTCAGGTAATGGAGTAACCGTCAATGTCGAACTAAAAGACCCGGTGCCTGCTAATTTAATCGCGGTTAATGGCGATGCCTGCGTGATACTGAGCTGGGAACATGCTTATCACGCTGATTCGTACAATATATATCGCGCGTTGCATTCGACTGGAATTTTCCAGATGATAGCGACCGCGGATACCGGATTCGGGACAATTACGAAAATCAATATTCCTCCCACGATCGATGGCTATGAATATAAGGTAAGCTCGGTTTCCGAAGGTATTGAATCGGCGCAATCAAATATGGCCGCTGTGGATTTTACGGCATCCATAACGCCGCCCACCAATTTTACGGCTTCTGATCAGATCACGCATGTCTATCTGCAATGGAGCGCCAATCAAAATGCGGTCAAGTATAAGATTTTTAGAGCGATCAATACTCCGACCACATGGGAATTGATCGATTCGACTTCTCAGAACAATTACACGAATGTACCATCATCGTACGGAAATTATTATTACCGCGCGACCGCAGTCAGTTCATTCAATACCGAATCTCAGCCATCGACCAATGCGCTCGTTAATTATGACGGCCGTTACGACCCGCCGACAGGTCTGGTGCTTATCGATCGCGGTTCTAATATATATCTGACATGGCAGAGTAATGGAAATTCGGGATACTACAATATTTATCGTTCGACTCCGAACGATACGGAATATGTTAAGATCGACACAACGTATCTTACATATTTCGAAAATACTCCAGCAACCCACGACAATTATCGATATAAAGTTTCTATTGTTGGTCCTAACGGACTCGAATCAGAACTGTCTCAGGCGGTGAGCGTATTTTTCGATGGTGTACTCGACCCGCCGGATAGGGTCACAGCGCGCGACCAGGGGCTTTCGGTGCTCGTCTCATGGGATGTTGTTCTCTGGGCCGGGGCATACCTGATTTATAGATCAGATGATAATCTGACATATCACCAAATCGGCAGAGTTACCTCTGTCTCTCACGATATGACCGATATCCCGCCGCAACCGGGAGATTATAGATATAAAGTTGCTACCGAGACTGTTGACGGCGTGCCTGGACAGCTCTCCAATTTTACGCAGGTTTATTTTTCGAATAATCTGCCATTTCCATTAAATGTCAGCGCGGAAAATTTCGGACTCTTCGTGACTATTCAATGGGATCAAGTTGCGGAAGCGAATAGCTATGTTATTTACAGGGCACCGTTGCCGGGCGGCGCGTATATGGAAATCGATACAACCGATCAGACTTCATTTACTGATGTGCCTGTCAGCGCCGGGCCATACTACTACCGAGTCAGGGCAAAGGATAACGCCGGCCATATCTCCGATTATAGCTTCTATGCTTATACATATTTTACCGCGCGGCCTCTTCCACCTACCGATGTCACCGCTACCGATGAATTGTTTAAGGTAGTTCTGCGCTGGGCGAGCCTGGATACGGTTTGCGAATTCAAGATTTATCGTTCATTTACACAAAATGGCGACTATCTGCCGATAGATTCCGCGTATACGACTACATACTATGAAGACTGGCCTGACGAAACCGGACATTATTATTACAAAATTCAGGCCATTACCGGCACATATGCAATTTCGGATTTGTCCGAATCCGCGCATGTATATTTCTCGGGGATTTTGCAGGTTCCGACTAATTTATCAGGATACGATGCCGGTACCAATGTCCGGCTATTGTGGAATGATGTGACGGGAGCGTCGGAATACAATATTTACAGGAGCCTTTCAATCAGCGACCCGGCGCCGCTGCTTACACAGACAGTCTATGCCGCGGAGGCGTCAGACATTCCCGATTCGGCGGGGACCTATTATTATTCCGTATCAGCCAAAACAAGAGGCGGGCTTGAGTCGGCTAAATCCGCGCCAATAGTTGTGATATTTGATCCTAATCCTTAAACATGATAAAATCTCCTTAATAGGGAGGGGTTGTGAATAAGCTTACGATAGACGATGTTGAATTCAGCAGGAAAAATGTCCTTGTTCGTGTAGATTTTAATGTTCCTCTTGAGGGCGATAAGGTCGGAGATGATACCAGGATTAAGGCCTCGATTCCGACTATCCAAAAGATAATTGGCGGCGGCGGCAGGGCGATTCTTATCTCTCACCTCGGCCGTCCAAAGGGCAAGCCTACGCCCGAATTCAGCCTCAGGCCCGTGGCTAAAAGACTATCGCAATTAATGGGAGTGCCCGTGGGCTTTGCCGATGATTGCATTGGCAAACCCGCAATTGATGGAATAAAATCACTTAGCGATGGCGGAATCATTTTGCTCGAAAATCTCCGTTTCCACCCTGAGGAAGAAAAAAACGATCCTGGATTTTCGAAGCAATTAGCATCGCTGGCGGATTTGTATGTCAATGACGCTTTCGGATCGGCGCACAGGGCTCATTCTTCGACAGAAGGCGTTACCCATTTCATACAACCATGCGTGGCAGGATATCTTATGTTGAAAGAGATATCGTACCTTGGATCAGCGCTCGATGATCCGATTCACCCGTTTGTCGCGATATTGGGTGGAGCCAAAATTTCCGGGAAGATCGATGTGATTTCTAATCTAATGGAAAAAGTAGACACTCTTTTGATTGGTGGCGGGATGGCGTTCACTTTCTTCAAAGCCAAAGGCTTGGAGATTGGCAAATCGCTTCTCGAAGAAGACAAAATCGGCGAGGCAAATAATGTCATGATGCTGGCAGATACTCGCAAGATTGATTTTGTTCTTCCAGTTGATGTCGTAATTACCCCCGATATTAATGCCGAGCCTCCATCGATGGAGATAGTAGGCGCGGCAGGTATCAAAAAAGAAATGATCGGGGCTGATATCGGGCCCAGGACTATAGAGATATTTCGAGAACGAATTAAAACGGCCGGTACAGTAATTTGGAATGGCCCCATGGGCGTATTTGAAAAACAGCCATTCGCAACCGGCACATTCGAAATCGCCAAGGCGATGGCGGCCGCTACGGATAATGGAGCGATCACTATTATCGGAGGAGGAGATTCTGCTTCTGCAGTTGAAAAATCCGGTCTGGCCGAAAGAGTATCGCATGTTTCCACCGGCGGCGGCGCGTCGCTGGAATTTCTCGAAGGCAAAGAATTGCCCGGAGTAGCGGCATTGACCAACAAAGGGGGCAGATAATTGCGTCGTCCCCTGGTAGCCGGAAATTGGAAAATGTTCACTGAGCCCGTCTCGGCTCGGCGTTTGGCAATCGAACTAAAATCGAAGTTATTGAATTGCTCATGGGCTGACTTAGCGGTCTTTCCTCCATATACATCGATATATGAGGTTGTATCCGCTCTCCGTGAGACGGAAATAGAAGTCGGCGGCCAGAATCTGCATTGGGAGAAAGAGGGCGCCTTCACAGGAGAAATATCGGCCAGCATGCTATTCGGCGCCGGATGCAGAGCCGTATTGATCGGTCATTCGGAACGACGGACATATTTCGGTGAGACAGATGAAAAGATTCGACTCAAAACTATTGCCGCGATGGCGGGTGGGCTTAGACCGATTGTTTGCATAGGGGAGACATTGGCACAGCGCGAAGAGGGAGTGACCGAAAAAGTAATTGAAAGTCAGATTGTCAACGGTCTCAAAGGCATTGATGATATCAGCAAATTGGTCATAGCATATGAGCCGGTTTGGGCCATTGGCACGGGTAGGAATGCCTCGCCTGAACAGGCTGAAGAAGTGCATCGATTCATTCGCGGACTTATTGCAGGAAAATGGAGTAAGTTGGCATCCGAGAATATTCGAATACTCTATGGCGGGTCTGTTAAACCTGATAATGCCGGTGCTCTCAGCAAAATGGAAGATATCGATGGCTTCCTGGTCGGGGGTGCAAGTCTTAAGGCCGATTCATTTGCCGCGATTGCCGAATCATTCAAATAAAGGCTTGACATAATACTGTTTTGCCATATTTTAATCGAATGTTAGAAATATTTGGTTTGATCACAATGGGAGGTTTTAAATAAATTATGGCACTATTTTATCCATTTCTAATCATTATCCATACATTAATTTGTCTGGCATTGATAGTAGTTGTCTTATTGCAATCATCGAAGGGTGAAGGACTGGCCGGCGCGTTCGGAGGCGGCGGGCTTTCCGGCGCAGTTTTCGGTGGCCGCGGAGCCGCAACTTTCCTATCGAAAGCCACTACGGTGCTTGCAATTGCCTTTATGGTGTCAAGTATTTCTTTGACATTTTTATCGCTCGGCGTCCGTCAGGGCCCAAGCGAAACTGGTGTCGTAAAAGACTTAAAAGAAGGTCCCAAGGATGTGGGTTTACCCCCGGCATCGACTACTCCTGGGCAGGCCCCGGCGGGCGACCAGCAGAGTGGCGGCGACCTCTTTAATCAAAAGCCTTCGACCGATACGACTCATAAATAGTCTATTTTCCGCGGAAGTGGTGGAACTGGCAGACACGCCATCTTGAGGGGGTGGTGCCGAAAGGCGTAGGGGTTCAACTCCCCTCTTCCGCATTTTTAATATATATAAATCATTTCTTTAATTGACATTATCCTATATTTAGCTATCATTCATTTGATGAAGCATCATTTGAATGATAAGGAATCGCTATGAGAAAAATTTCTATAATGTTTGTATTGATCGCATTAGCTTTTGCTCCTTCTATCATATTCGGGCAGGCCTCGGATGAAGTACGGCAAATTCAAAAATATATCGATGATAATGGCCTGAGTTGGACCGCCGGGCATACTTCAATGATGAATCTACCGCTTGAAGAGAGACATAAACGACTCGGCGCGGTTATGCCAGATGATGTCAGACGACATTTCGCTCACTTAGATAGTCTTCCGCCGCCGGCATTGCTGAATACGCAGGCGGTTTTTGATTGGCGGCTTATCAACGGTGTGACACCGGTCAAAAATCAGGGAGGATGCGGCTCGTGCTGGGCGTTTGCGGCTACAGGCGCGTTCGAGTCATCGATAAAAATTGTCAACGGTATAGAATACGATCTTTCCGAACAACAGGTACTGTCCTGCAATGCCGAAAGCTCCGGATGCGGAGGCGGTTGGATGAATAGCGCCTATAATCTATTCAGAGATTTCGGCGCGGTGGGAGAGATATGCATGCCTTATATGGCGTTGGATACTATTCCCTGCACGCAGGATAGATGTGAAATCGAATCCAATTTACTCACATTTGTCGATATTCCCAACGATGTCAATTCCATCAAAAACGCACTCATGCTGGGGCCGCTTTCAACAACGTTTACAGTCTATGATGACTTCTTTGGCTATACCGGAGGATGCTATGAGCATGCCGGGGGTGAAAACATTAATCACGCTGTTGTGATTGTCGGCTGGGATGACAATATGTGCAATGGTGAGGGCGCGTGGATCGTGAAAAATAGCTGGGGCGAAGGTTGGGGATTAGATGGTTATTTTTATATCAAGTACTATTCGGCATCATTCGGCACAGCCACTCAAAGGCCGATTTTCCGGCCCGGCGGAGTACCTGGTTCTTGCCTTCGATCCGGATACAGTTGAAATTACGATGCCGCCCGGTGTTCAGACCTCAAGTACGTTAAATATATCCAATACCGGCTTTGGATTCTTAAGTTATAATTTGACTCCCATGCTTCCCGAACGGCGCGACACCTTCGGTTATCGTTGGAATGACAGCGATTCCCCTAACGGGCCCGTCTATTCCTGGAAGGATATCTCCGAGATTGGTGAAAATGTCCAATTTGATGATATCGATAACGGTAACTCAGGGTACAAGAGTCTCTGGTTCTATTTTAATTATTATGGCAATACTTATAATTATGTACGATTCAGCACAAATGGCTGGGCGTCATTTATGAACTCTCCATTGCATCAATGGGACAATATGCAGATTCCGGATGCTGCGCTTCCCAATAATTTGATGTCGGCTTTTTTTGATGACCTTACCCTAGCCTATGGCGGGAATGTTTATTTCTATACTAACCGTGCCGACTCCGCGATAATAACCTGGCAGAATGTTTCTGATTCCCGGCAGGAGGGAAGATATACTTTCCAGGTTATTTTGATCTATCCCGATACTATCATTTACCAATATCAAAATATGGGACCCGCTCGGCTGAATGAATGCAGTGTCGGAATCGAAAATCGCGGCGGTACATTGGGCCTTCAGGTGGCTTACAACAGTGATTATATTCATAACCTGCTGAGCACTCAATTTTATCTCGGACCTGCGCCAAATATTTCCTGGCTGCAAATTGACAATACCAACGGAATCCTACGATCGCATGCAGATACTACGGTGAACATCAATATCGATGCCTCCAATCTTGCCGACGGCGAATACGAGGCGAACCTTAGGCTCCTCGCCAACGATGAGAATTCATTGGTTAATAATATCCCGGTTTACCTTAGAATCGAATCCGGCGCCTGCCGGTATTTCAGCGGCGATATCAACCATGATGGTGTTATAAATGGCAGCGACGTGCTCTATACTGTCAATTACTTCAAGGGTTTTGGATCGGATCCCCAGGATAGTTGTGACTGCCCGCCGCATGGAATGCTTTTTGTCGCTGCCGATGTCAATGGCAGTTGTTCATTTAATGGCTTCGATATTACTTATCTGGTAAATTTCCTGAAGGGCGGAAATCAGCCCACCGCCTGCAGCGATTGTCCTTCAACTCGCTGAATTCGTTTAGCGAGAGTATTCGAACATCAAATTTATTCTTCTTTGCATTTTTAGCGGCATTATTAAAGTGTTTAATAATAGTAAATGTTTGGGAATGGGCAATGTCTGCCGATTAATAGATTGACGGCATTAACTCCCAAAATATGGATTTATTTTTGCCGATTTTTGGTTATAATTTTAGGTGAATGAAGCGTTAATTCGAAACTGGAGATAATTTTGAAACGAGCCATTTATTATTTTGCGTCATTGGGTCTTGTTGCGGCAATTCTCGCCATTGGTTTCTGGTGGGAATCCGAAACGACCCAAAATAAATCTACATATCAAAAATTCAGTGAATTCAAGAAGGCCAAACGTAAAGGCGATACCAGCCGCAAGCCAACTGATTGGTTTACACTTTCGAGGGCATATCCTTACAAAGAAATACCCTTTAATGCCTATACGCGAGCGCTCCAAAAGGCTGTGACATTAAGGAATGAAAGTGCCAGGCTCGATAATGGTGTCTGGACTCTCGCGGGGCCATCAAATGTTGGCGGAAGGATTACCGCATTGGCCGCCGACCCACTGGACAATGATATAATTTACGCTGGAGCCGCGGCAGGCGGTGTTTTCAAATCTATCGATGGCGGTTTCACATGGAATCCGGTATCCGACGCTGTTCCCAGTCTTTCGGTTGGCGATCTCGCGATGGATCCCAATAATTCCGATCGTCTACTTCTCGGTACGGGCGAGGCCAACGCCAGCGGTGATTCGTACGAAGGCACGGGAATATATCGTACGACGGATGGCGGAGCCACTTGGGCATTCAGCGGATTGCCAAATTCCCGGCATATCGGAAGAATCGTTTTTGACCCATCCAACAGCCAGCGAGTTTTCGTGGCGGCGGCGGGAGCGTTGTTTGGTACCAATCCCGATAGAGGAATTTATAGAAGTACCGATGGCGGCGACTCCTGGGCGCGTGTCTTATTTATTACTGACTCAACAAGCGCCATAGATGTCGCAATCAACCCGGCCAATCCCAGCATTCTTTATGCCGCTATGTGGGAACGAATTCGCCGCCCCGAGGATCGACGAGTGGGAGGACTGACCACTGGAATCTGGAAGACAACCGATGGCGGCGATACCTGGATAAAATAGTATTCTGAGAAACTGACATATTCTGGTGTTCCATGTAACCCATCTCCTATCTTTTCAGTAATTTTTTCTAACTCATTCACTTCCCAATCGCTTGGAATTTTGCCGAGGGGTGAGTCTTTATATTGTGTTTTGTTATTGTTCATCAAACAGATTATAAATGTTTTGTATTTATAAAGTGGTCAAATTCGACCACATTATATTCGGAGGCATATCGTAGTTTCATTTTTTCTTTTTGCCTGTCAGCTTTTTAAGATTATCCTTCTTATCAAGTTTTTTAATACTTCCTGCTACAGGTAAATCCTCAGGCATTCTACCTCCTAGTTCCTGAATCGTTTTTCTTACTTTTTTTCCAACTTCATAATGTGTCAGATTAGCCTTTTGTTTTCCTTTTATGTTTTCTCTTTTCAATTTTTCTTCTGTTTGAGTAGCCCGAAATAGGTTTGCTGCCAACGAAGTGCTGCCCATATGGTCAAGAATATTTTCAATCTTCTTTAACCCTTTGCGTTTGTGAATTCCCTTGGCATCGAGTCCTCCATATAAACCCATATAACCATGATTCTGAAATATTGCATAGTCAATTGGTTCTATTACCCCTGCACCTTTGGCAGCTTCTGCAAGGTGTTTATTATGATCGGCCATTTCTTTCCTGAGAAAAACACGTTTCTCTTCTTCTCTTATTCAATTGCTGATAAGCATCCATCTGCTGATTAGTGTGGCAGTCTTGTCTGCACAGCAAAATATGTTTGTCCCAGTGCCACAATCTCTTTACCCGGATCGGCGTTTTGAACAATAAGGTAGCAGGCATACCTGGATAATTTTATATCTTCGATCTCTCTTTCCAGCCTGTGACCCTATTGAGACCATTCCGAGGATATCCTCGAAATGGTTTTCAACAGGATACCCGCTATTTTTGCAGGCTTCCTTTGCGCGATCAATAACAGGTTTGAAATGCCGGTATTCTGAATATTCCAGAACCTTACTTAAATCCCTGGCAGTCCAATATTCAGATTTATTCTGACTTATCCTTTTTATTTGCTCAAAAATAGTCTGCCTGGAATTTGATAATTTGTTGTCCATCTGATTTTATTTTTCAATTGCTCCCAATTCTTTTAAGTATTTATTCAGTTCCGCCTGCACT
>CAWFQL010000009.1:0-372270 GCA_963817915.1 uncultured candidate division Zixibacteria bacterium | reverse complement strand
AAAATAAACATTGACTTATATGTAAGCTCGACTTAGCTTCACGCTCTGATAGCATCCCGGTCGGGCCAAATAACCCGATCGCGCGGTGCGAGGCAGTTGCTTGCAAGATTCCCGCTTTCGCGGGAATGACAGGCTAATTGGGTCGCCTGCGACCTGACAAGAAGCACGCCGTCATTTCCCAGGGGAAATGACCTACAGCGGGCAATGCTTGTGTCGTCGGGTCTCCGTACCCGACGATAAGACGGGTTTTGTGGCAGGTGCGGAGACCTGCCACCACTCAAGATGCTATCAGATTGGGGATTGATTGTCGATTAAATCCGATAGATGGATACGAAAAATGGCCCTGGAAGAGCGAATGATCGAACCATTCGCCGAAAAACAGGTGCGCCAGGGTATTATATCATACGGCGTGTCGTCGTACGGCTATGATATCAGGGTGTCGGATGAATTCAAGATTTTCACCAATGTCAATTCGGCGGTGGTCGATCCCAAGAATTTCGACCAGAAAAGCTTTATCGATTTCAAAGGCGAGGTCTGTATCATCCCGCCGAATTCGTTCGTGCTGGCCAAGACGGTCGAATATTTTCGCATCCCGCGCAATGTGCTGACTATATGTGTCGGCAAATCCACCTACGCCCGTTGCGGGATCATAGTCAATGTAACGCCGTTCGAGCCGGAATGGGAAGGCTTCCCGACATTGGAGATATCCAACACGACACCATTGCCGGCCAAGATTTACGCCAATGAGGGTATCGCGCAGGTGGTCTTTTTCGAGGCCAATGATATCTGCGAGGTATCCTATGCCGATAAAAAAGGCAAGTATCAGGGGCAGGCGTCGATAACCTACCCGAAAGTCGACTGATGTGTTTAATATAACTTAACGGGGATAAAGTAGTACATTCAAAAGCCGAAGTTAGTAATGGGCTGAATTTTTCGAAACTTTTCCCCTCTAAATAGATAAATTCAAGTAAGGAGGATAAATTGAAGGAAATACGTCTGCACGGACGGGGTGGCCAGGGTGTGGTGACTGCGGCTGAGTTGATCGCTCAAGCGGCGTTTGCGGATGGCAAATACTCGCTGGCATTTCCATCGTTCGGGTCCGAGAGAATGGGAGCTCCTGTGCAGTCCTTCGTCCGCATATCCGATGATGCCTATCCGGGCCAGAAATCAGATATACGAACCGGATTACCTGATCGTTCAGGATGCTACTCTGATAAAAGCTATCGATGTCACCAAGGGCCTCAAGCCGATCGGCCTGATGATTATCGATAGCGAATTGACTCCCAAGGAATTGGGCATCAATATAAAAGGGCAGGTTTATACAATACCTGCAACCAAGATCGCGCTCGAGATAATCGGCAGGGCGGTTCAAAACACCACTCTGCTGGGATATTTCGCCGCGATTACCGGGCTGATCTCATTCGATGGCGTCAAGATGGCTATCGAAGAGCGATTCCCCGGCATGATCGGCAAGAAGAATGTCGCCTCCGCTGAAAAAGCGTTCGGAATGGCGAAGGAGGCTGTCCATGTCTAAGCCAATACAAATTTCCACAGGGCCGGGTTCATCCAAGGCCTATAAGACAGGCTCATGGAGAACATTAAAACCGATATTCCTGCATAAGACATGCAATGATTGCAGAATCTGCGTCACGGTCTGTCCCGATGCCTGCATATTCGGGTCGGATAACAAATACGACGCCGACTTGGATTATTGCAAGGGCTGCGGCATCTGCGCCCATGAATGTCCTGTCAATGATATCGAAATGGTTCTGGAGGTCAAATAATGAGAAAACTAATTGAAGGGTCAATGGCTGTCGCCGAAATGGTGAAGCTCTGTCGGCCTAATGTCGTCGCCGCCTACCCGATTACGCCCCAGACCCATATAGTCGAAAATCTCTCGCAGATGGTCGCCGATGGCGAGCTCAAAGCGGAATTCCTCAATGTCGAATCCGAATTCGGAGCGGCGTCGGTAGTGCTTGGTGCATCGGCGGCCGGAGCCAGAGCCTATTCGACAACCACCGCCCAGGGATTGCTCCTGATGGCGGAAGTGCTGTTCAATATCGCCGGGATGAGATTGCCGGTGATTATCACCTGCGCCAACCGCGCCATTTCCGCGCCGATCAATATCTGGAATGATCATTCGGACGCGGTAGTTGTGCGTGATGCAGGCTGGATAATGTTATTTGCCGAAGATAACCAGGAAGCGGCAGACATGCATCCGCAGGCATTCAAAATCGCCGAGGATGCCAATATCCTTTTGCCGACCATGGTCAACATGGATGGATTTATTCTTACACATGCTTTTGAATCGGTTGATATGCCGGAGCAGGAGCAGGTGGATAAATTCCTTCCCAAATACGCGCCAGCAGAATTTCTCGATATCAATAATCCGAGAACTTTCGGCAATTTGGCCGAGCCGCAATATTACGCTGAGTGTCGATATAAGATTCAGGAAACGATGGAAGACGCCAAGAAGGCTATCGAGAAAACCGCAGATGATTTCAAAAAATCATTCGGACGGTACTCCGGCGGCTTGATTGATACTTATCGCGCCGATGATGCCGAGTATCTATTCGTAGCCATGGGTTCGCTAATCGGCACCTTGAAAGAGGTTGTCGATGATCTTCGTGCCAAAGGCGAGAAAGTTGGTATTCTGAAAATCAGGTCGTACAGACCATTCCCGAAAGAGAAGGTCAATGAAGTCTGCGGACAAGCAAAACAATTGATAACATTCGAAAAGGCCATTTCGCTCGGCTCCGGTCCGATGTTACAAGAAGAGCTGAGATCGGCATTCTATGGCCAAAAACATCAACCGATAGTATCGGGATTCGTTCTGGGCTTAGGCGGCAGAGATATTCCGCCGTCCTCGATCAAGAAGGTCTTCGAGGTTGCCAAGGGTAAGACCCTTTCCAATGAATTCGTCGATCTTCGCCCCGAGATAGCGCCAAAGAACAGTCCCCTTTATTCATCTCGTTAATGGCAGTCTGGAGGATATAAATGACTGAAGCAACAAAACCAAAAAAGACCAAGCCCCCGGTAGAAGAGGCTCTTCTTACCAGCGGCCATAGGGCGTGCGCCGGATGCGGCGAGGCTCTGGGCGCCAAGCTGGTTATGGAAGCCGCCGGTCCCAATACGATGGTGGCGACATCCACAGGCTGTCTGGAAGTATTTTCAACCGCGTATCCCGAATCAGCCTGGAGAATGCCTTGGATTCATTCGCTATTCGAAAATTCGTCAGCGGTTGCCGCGGGAATAGAAGCCGCATTGATATCAATGGGCAGAGCTGAAGGCGTCAATATAATCGCGCAGGGCGGCGATGGCGGCACTGCCGATATCGGTATCGGCTGTCTGTCCGGCATGCTCGAACGAGGCCATAACATTCTATATGTATGCTACGATAACGAAGCCTACATGAACACCGGCGTGCAGCGTTCCGGCCTGACACCATTCGATGCCCGTACATCGACATCGCCTCCCGGCAGCGAAAGCTGGGGCAATCAGCATCAGAAGAAGAACCTTCTTGAAATTTGCGCGGCGCATGGGATACCATTCGCGGCCACGGCCACAGTCGGCTATCCGGCTGATCTGGCCATGAAGGTCAAGAAAGCCTTGAAGATCAAAGGCCCGAAATTCCTTCATGTCCATGTGCCCTGTCCATTAGGATGGATTTACAAATCGGAATTGACTATCGACATCGCCCGCGTGGCGGTACAAACAGCCTTATTCCCGATAGTCGAATTCGAATATAACAAGCTGACTCGTGTTCGCAAGATTACGAAGGACCGTCGTCCGGTTGAGGATTATCTCAAGCCGCAGGGCCGTTTCAAGCACCTCTTCAAAGAAGGCGGGGAAGCCGAGCTAGCGAAGATCCGCAAGATCGCCGATGACAATGTAGCTAGGTACGGCTTAGTGTAGATTTCCCGTGGGGCATCCGGCAAACGCCTGACGTCCCTACAATAATTATGATTCAGAATGCGGTCGGGTGGCCCCACCCGACCGCACAAAAAAAAACGGCTTTAATTCTTAGAACGACATCCGCGGATTTACCACATTGCTGTAGATATTTCCGAATGAGTAATTTATTCCAAACATTACGGTATTGGAATATCTCATATGCTGATAATTATGCACATACTCATGTCTTGTCCCGTTTGCTGAAAGCGACAAATTTAAACCCTCGATTAAGCGATAGTAAACGGAAGCCGACCAGGACAGTTGATTATCTACTAATTTTTCGAGATTGTTGGAAAATGCTATTCCGGCCGAGAAGGATCCCCACGGCTGTTTAATAATGTAATTTGCGCTCAGTTCTTCTGAATAGTGCCATCTAGAGTTTGTATGGTCAGAAACATCACTGAAATATCTTGTCCTATAATAATTGACAAAGACCGAATAATCGATATAGAATCGGCGCCTCGTGAATTCATAGTAAGGAAAAACATCGTATTCGATCTGCGGGCCTATCTGATTGGATAGATTACTGGTATGGGCTGCGCCGCCATATTTTTGGTAACTGACTGAGCCGAACGCGCCGGCCGAAAAATGATCTCCAAAACTGAATACGCGGGACCCGGCAGTATAAAACAAACTTGAATAGTAATTAGCTGGCGGGCCGTAATCATAATACATCGCCGACCGATCATCGTTATAATTGGCATCAAGTGACACGCCGGTTTTGGAAGCGTCGGTGATTCTATTTGCGCTCAGATATATTCTGCTGTTTGAGTTTTTCTGTATCTCCCAATCATTATTTGTTGAATATCGAAAACTCGGAGCAATAAGAAATGTCCAGTAGTCCCATTTGTCTCTGGGAGCCTCGGGCATAGCCTTCAAATCATATCCAATAGTAATATGATCCATGTAGGGAGTGCCGATCATAAATCTTAGAATTCCCGCCTTCAATGCGTTCGTAAATCCCTTCCTGATCTCGTCGGGTGTAGCTGTCGATTGCGAGTAATATTTGATTGTATCGTTGACGGCGGAGTACTTGCGCTGGCCTATAAAATTATAAGTGTATTCGGTTCCGCCTGACGCTGTGGGCAATTCAGTAATGATTACATGAATATCTGCCTCGAATTTATCGCGCACGAAATTCACGAATTGTATTTCAGTTCTGACATAATCGATATCGGGTGAATAACCGTCGAGAAAAATAGTGGGCGCAGCTTTTCGCATATCGGACGATTGTTTGTCTGAAACCTGGGCCGCCGCAGTTGTCATGCAGGCCAAAACCATAATTGAGATAATGGTTTTCAAGGATTTCAAAATAATTCCTCCTTGTAATTCTATTTGCGATGTCGCGCGATGGAGTAAAATCATGTTGCGATATTCTACGTTCATTAAAATAGATAAGTTCCTCTTAAAATAGATATTAACCTTTTATAGAGAATAAATCACTAATTATTATCGGCCTTCGTGCTATAAATCGGATAATGTATCAAGCCGGGGTTTGATTAATCAAACCTTTAAAGGTAAATGAATCACCAAATCCTATGTAGGGATTTATATATTGAATCCCTACATGAATTCCGGGCTTTGTTAAAATCCATTTATAGAAATCAAATGTGCGCGGTCATGAATCCTTTCATGGCCGTTCTTAACGTAAGGTGTCAGGAAGTGATTCCTGACCCCGAACGAAGATGCCAGATATTAATTGTTGACAAAATAATCCTGTATCATTAATTTGATCATACAACTAATGCTTGATAAATCCGGCTTAACCGATTCTGGAGGATTTATGGGAAAGATATTGAAGTTGGTGATACTATCCGCGTCCGTATTTGCGTCTCCGGTATTAGCGCAGGTAGATACGCTGGTACTTGCCGAGATATCCAGTATACCAGTATCTGAAGGCTTCAATAGAATATACATTGAAGATTTCGATGGTGACAGTCTGAAGGATATCGTGCTATGTTCAGAAAATCATATTTTCTTCTATAATGCATCCGGCAATTATCCAGTATGGACCAGTCCTGTTTTAAATTACCCGCAAAACCTGCTATTCGCCGATATGGATAATGATTCAAAGCTTGATATTTCATGTTTCGCCGGCCAGAATATTTATATATTCAATCCGCATATCGACAACCTAATCTGGACGAGCCCGTCGGTCGACGCCAACTATAAATGCTACACTATCGGTGACAGGAATGGCGATGGCTGGGGCGATATCGTTGTTGTCAGCAAAGAGCCATTCACGAGATATGGCAATTATGATAATTCCGACACTGTCTGGATTGAAACATATAATGGAGCCTCATTCGATCCCCCCGTTACATATATCAAAAGGCTGGCTAACTATTATTATCAGAATCCGTTTTCGGAATGGATAACTGAGTATTATCAAGAACCTTATGAGGTATTCTTGAATAAGTTTTCAAACGATCCTGATGATATATCTATATTTTTATCTGTTGCCAGAGAAGACTATCAGCATGTCGGTGGTGTTGGGACCAGAATCAACGATGGCGTCGTATACGCGTATAGAGGCGGAGATTTAGGTTTGAGATATACGTTAGGCGGCGGAAAGATTTATTTTCGAGATTCGATTATCTTAAATGACAGCACATTTATTTACGCGATTGGATCATCACGCGGGATCGATTATCCATGGGCGATACCCTATAGGAGCGATTACTCGTTTGTTATTGCTGCCGATACCGGCAGGCAAATAGGGACGTTATGGGAGGTTCAGCAGTTCGACGATTCGGATTTAAAGGGCCCCATTATGGATGATTTCAAGCCCACTCGCCCCGGCATGGAAATCTGCTATTGCTTGAATGATTATCTCTCACTGTGCGGTATAGGTGGCGGCAGCCAAGTCTGGCAGCGACACATTGATAGGCTAAATACTATTATTTCCAAGTATGAATCATCCCTCTTTACCCGTCCGCAAATAGCCTGTCAGGTTGGGCCTTATGGCGAGGTGCGGTTTATTGACGGTTCCAATGGCCAGCAGACTGCCAGTGTGACTTCATCCGAGGCCTGGATTACAGCTATAAGCGACTATAATAACGATGGTGACGACGAGCTTTTCGCGATTGAAGGCGCCACGCTTCTTATCTATGGCCTTCAGAGGACGGGCATAAGCGATGAAGTTAATCCGCCCGAAAATCATCAATTGCTTTCGAGCTTCCCAAACCCATTCAATTCCCAAACCCGATTCTATTATAATATCAGCGAGCCAGGGGCAGTGTCTCTAACAATTTATAATATTATGGGGGAGAGGGCGGCGGTTCTATTCGATGGTATTCAGCAGGCGGGCGAGCATAGCGTTGTTTGGGATGCCGGCAATTTATCGTCCGGCGTTTATTTTGCCAGACTCGACTCAGGTCGTAATTCGAATACGTTAAAAATAGTATTGCTGAAATAGTAGAGTGCGAGCGTCATCGGGTCGCCTGACCTGACAAAAGATCAGATGCAATGTAGGGGTTAAAATTTCGAACTCCTGCTTCAGTTTCTCCGCTATTTTGTGCGCGGTCGTGAATCCCTTCATGACCGTTCCTGCGCAAGATGTCAGGAATGGATTCCTGATACCTCTGTAGATTGCCCCCCCTTATTTAAATTGATAATTCCGCAAATTTAAAATATATTCATGCCCCATGAAATGCGAGGTACTATGTCAGAGCTATCAATAGCAGTATTAGCGTCGGGAAATGGCAGCAATATGCAAGCTATAATTGATGAGATAAATAAGGGCCATTTAAAAGGCCGTATTAACTGCGTCATTTCGAACAACTCCGGGGCATTTGTTCTCCAGCGGGCGATTCAAAACAATATTGAATCATTTCATATCAGCGCCAGACAATTTGCCGATGAAAGCAAGTATATAGAAAAGCTGTTAACGATATTGGAATTCCACAAAATAAACCTAATCGTATTAGCCGGGTATATGAAGCTTTTGCCGATAGAATTAGTCCGCAAATACAAAAACAGGATCATCAATATCCACCCGGCATTGCTGCCCAAATATGGCGGTGCGGGAATGTACGGCCTCAATGTCCACAAGGCGGTCATCGAATCTGGTGATAGAATCTCCGGCGCGACCGTGCATTTTGTGGATGAAGAATATGACCACGGGGCAATTCTAATTCAACGGACAATCCCTGTGTTGCCCGGCGATACGGCGGAATCGCTGGCGGATAGGGTCTTGCAGGTCGAGCATATTATATTGCCTCAGGCGGTGAGGATGTTCGAGCAATGATGTTTAATCTGGCAGTATGCTTCCGTAGGGGCGGGTTTGAAACCCGCCCCTACAATAAATCATGTGATTCCTGCAGTGTCGGGTCGCCTGACCCGACACTAAGGGTGCGATACGATGGGGCAGCTAAGGATGATTGCCGCCCAAAAGGAACTTGCAAGATTCCCGCCTTCGCGGAAATGACAAGTCTTACCAGTAGTAGGTCGGGATTGAAAAACCTGACGGCAGGTATTGCCTGTGGTGTCGGGTCGCCTGACCCGACACAAAGGGTGGGATACGAAGGGGCAATCAAAGATGACTGCCGCCCAAAAGGAACCGGCAAGATTCCCGCCTTCGCGGGAATGACAAAAAAAGAAAACTGGATTCCCGCCAGTCAGGGGCCTGGCGCGCAACGGGCCTTCGCGGGAATGACAAGTCTTACCAGTAGTAGGTCGGGATTGAAAAACCAGACGGCAGGTATTGCCTGTGGTGTCGGGTCGCCTGACCCGACACAAAGGGTGCGATACGAAGGGGCAATCAAAGATGACTGCCACCCAAAAGGAACGGGCAAGATTCCAGCTTTCGCTGGAATGACAGGTCTTGTCATTAAGCTTCTCGCAATCACGATCCTGATATCATCCATAGTATTCGCCAACGATACCGATCTCAGGCAATATCATGGCAGGATCATCCGCAAAATCGAGATTGTCCGCAAGAATGTCTTCGAAGACCAGTCGAAGGATGGTTCGTTTTTCGTTTATAAATGGGCCGATGCTATCCATGTGAAGACCAAAGAGCGAATCGTCCGGCGCGAGCTGCTCTTCGCCGAGGGGGATTCGCTCGATGAGGAACGGGTTCTTGAGAGCCAACGGAATATCCGTATGGCGCAATTCATTGAAGATGTGGTGATCAATGCCTCACCAGTCGGCGCCGACAGTGTCGATCTCAAAGTGACAACTATCGATCTCTGGACGACCGAGCTTGCGCCTAATATTCAGACCGGCGGCGGCAATTATAAAATTGGTATACTGTTTGCCGAGAAGAATTTCCTGGGTACCGGGCAGTTGGTAGAAGTGACCGGCGAGACTGGAAAAGATCAGAAAGGCCTGTCATTTTATTATCAGAATAGACGTTTGATAGGAAGCCGTATCGAGGGCATATTCAATTATTCCAATTTTACCTATGGTAAAAATTACTATTTTCAATTGGATCGTCCCCAGTACTCATTAAAAATCCATTCGACTTTCGCGACTGTGTATAGTCATTCTACCGCTCAAAACAGGTTGTTTTATAGTGGAATCGAATATTTTAGATATAATTCCGTCAATGATGGTTTTCATTCACAGGCATCATATTCATTTGGCGAAAGAAACCGGCTCAATCTGACCGCGGCCTACGATTATTTTGCCAATAAATACAGCCCTTATTATTCGGATACGCTCCTGAATAATCATCTCATTCCCCATGATGAAATATTGTCGTATCCATCGATTGGAATCGGTGTCGGGCGTGTTCGTTATGGTGTTGAACGATATATAGACGAGGCAGGCACGCCTGAGGATCTGACATTTGGGCCGTCGATCGGATTCTCATTCGGAAAATCATTGAAGAGCCTCGGCGCGGATATCGAAAGCTGGATAAGCGGCGTTTCGGCGAGATTCCTGGTAAAGCCGTTCAACAATCTGATTGTCGGCGGTATTTCGTCTGTCAGCTGGCGCGGTCAAGGCGGCCAGAGCCAACGGATACGCAATATCTCCGAAGGTTATATCTATTTGAAAACCACTGAAAGACAAGTATTGGCAATTCACGCGTTAACTGATTTCGCCTGGCGTCAGCCATCGTCGTATCAGGTTCTATTAGGTGGCGATAACGGTTTGCGAGGCTATCCGTATTTCAAATACTCAGGTACCAAGTTAGCATTAGGGAATATCGAATATAGAATTTATCTGCCATTCGATCTGCTTACAGTTAGATTGGGCGGCGCGGCATTTTTCGATTGCGGTAATGTCTGGCGGGCCAGCCAGAAGGTGGATTTGACACAAATGAAATCTGATGTCGGAGTCGGCCTTCGCCTTGGGCTGGTCAAATCGGCAACAGCGCGCATACTCAGCTTCGATATAGCGAGAGCTCTCACCGAAAAGCATTACTTCATAGCAATATCGGGTACGTTGGTATTCGATTTGGAAGCGTTCGGAAGATAAACTATGGATCAAAAGCTGTATAGATTCCTTTTTGGAATAACCGTCTTCAGGCTTTTATACGCGATTATACTCCCTATCGCTCCGCAAGAAGCTTATTACTGGAATTACTCGCGCCATCCGGCATTATCGTATTTCGATCATCCGCCGATAGCCGCCTATTTTATCAGGCTGACAACATCGTTTGGCTCGTCGGGATTCGCTATTCATCTGGCGGCGATCATAATCTCAGTGCTGATGGCGTTGGCGCTGTATCAATTGACCAAGATGCTATTCGATGAAATAGTAGCTTTCTGGACAGTCGTGGTGCTTAATCTTACATTCATCTACGCTCTCGGTGCGATGATAATAACTCCCGATGCGCCAATGCTTCTATTTTGGGTGCTTACGATGACTGCCTGCGTCAAAATTGATAGAGATGAAGGGAATATCTGGTGGATTTTATTGGGCATCTTCCTCGGTGCGGGATTCGATAGCAAATACCCAATGGTCTTCGCCGGACTGGGAACGATCATTTTCCTACTTTCATCGAAAGAACGGCGTCAGCATTTCCGTACTTTATGGCCTTATGTAGCTTTGGCAGTTTCAATTGTAGTCGTGTTGCCGGTTTTATATTGGAATTACTCTACTCACTGGGCCAGCTTCTTATTCCAGACCGAACGGCGTGCCAGCGAACTTATTAGATTCCGTGCCGATTATTTCTTCGGCTTTGTAGGCACTGTTTTGGCAATCTATGGATTTCTGCCGTTACCGCTATTATTCGCCGGTATTATCGAGGCGATCAAGAAATCATTTATAGAAAAATCATCCGCATATATTCTGATAATCTCATTCTCACTTCCGCTGGTCCTGTTTCTTTTCCCACTGGCGACAAAATCATGGGTCAAGATGAACTGGACAGCGCCGGCATTTATCGGATGGTTTATCGCGGCTGTAGCTTATTATTTCAATTATCGCGATGAGAAAAAATGGGTGCGAGTATGGGGCAATATCTGCTTGGTATTCATCGCCTTGGCGTTGATCGCGGTACACATCATTGCGGTTGCTCCTAATATTTATGTTGGGCGGGGCGACTACTTCAGCGGATGGAAGGAATTGGCCGCAAAGGTAGAAGTAATCCGCGCGGAGATGCCGGGACCGTATTTTATCTGCGGCTACGAATACAAGACCGCCTCGATGATGGCATTCTATTTGAAAGATAATCCCGAGACCGTCAGCAATAATATCATTGGAGAGCCGGGGCTTGAATACGATTATTGGTGTAACCCGGACACTTTAAGGGGGTATAATGCAGTTTTTATTTATGATGACCGCGCAAAACCTGACAGGGATAAGCTTTCGAAATATTTCGGAAAAATAGGACAGATAGACGATTTATTAATAATTAAAAGTGGAAAAACTCTTACCAGATTTCATGTCATCAAATGCTACGATTATCTTGCGTTGAAATAAGGAGGACCTGTGAATAAGGCGCTTTTAAATACCAACATCAAGGAGTACCCGCTGGTCGCCAGGGGTAAAGTCCGCGATGTTTACGATCTCGGTGAGCATCTTCTGATGATCGCCACCGACCGCATTTCGGCATTCGATTGGGTGATGCCGAATGGTGTCCCCGGCAAGGGGAAGATTCTCAATTCGATGTCGCTATTCTGGTTTAAATTGAGCCGCGCGATTATACCGAATCATAAAGCTATCGTTGATTTTAATGATTATCCAAAGGACCTGCTGAAATACGAAGACCAGCTAAAAGACCGTTCGATGATAGTCAAGAAGGCCAAACGGATCGATATCGAATGTGTCGCGCGCGGCTATTTGATCGGTTCGGGTTGGAAGGACTATTGCAAACTTGTGATAGAATCGCCAGATGCCGAAAGAGTTAGTCTATATGATAATGTGATCCCATCGAATCTCATGCTGGCGCAAAAACTGGAAGTACCGATCTTCACACCTGCCATCAAGGCCGAGGAAGGCCACGATGAGAATATATCATTCTCTAAGATGGTTTCGATGATCGGTGAGGATATCGCCAAACGGCTGCGGGTGGCGACGCTATCGATCTACTCCATGGCCAATTCCTACGCCAATACTCGAGGGATTATTATCGCCGATACCAAGTTTGAATTCGGATTTATCAATGGCGAATTGTCATTGATCGATGAAATCCTGTCGCCCGATTCGTCTCGTTTCTGGCCAATGGATTTATACAAGCCTGGCGCCAATCCGCCATCGTACGATAAGCAATTCATCCGCGATTGGCTGGAGACCAGTGGCTGGGATAAAAACTCGCCGCCGCCGCAAATCCCCGATGATGTGATCATTAAGACATTGGAGAAATACAAACAAGCGCACAAGATTTTAGTTGGTACAGATATAGTGTAAAGGATTGATGATGGGTATTAAGAGGGCATTGTTGACAGTTTACGATAAGCAGGGCATTGTCGAGTTCGGCAAAAAGCTTGTCGAATATGGTATCGAGATAATCTCCACGGGCGGCACGATGAAGACCCTTCAGGATGCCGGGATCGCGGTCAAATCGGTTTCCGATATCACCGGATTCCCGGAGATACTCGATGGCCGAGTCAAGACACTTCATCCGAAAGTGCATGGCGGAATTTTGGGTCGTCGTGACCTGCCCGATCATTTGGCGCAGATGAAGAAGCATGGCATCGAGCCGATCGATCTGGTCGTGGTCAATTTATATCCATTTGAGAAGGTAACCGAAAATCCCGATGTCAGCGAAGAGGACGCTATCGAGAATATCGATATCGGCGGGCCGGCGATGATCCGTTCAGCATCCAAGAACTTCGCCCATGTAACCGTGATAACATCCCCCGATGATTACGCCGAACTGCTGGCCGAGATGTCATCCCACAATGGCGACACGACACTTGAATTCCGCCGACGAATGGCAGGGTTAACATTTGCCCGCACAGCGGCTTATGATAGCGCCATAAATAGTTACTTCAATAAAGACAATCACGATTTCCGTTCGCCTATCACTCAATCATTCAGGCTCAGGGAGACACTTCGTTATGGCGAGAATCCGCATCAGAAGGCAGCGTTGTATGAGTCGCCGAATTATCGTTATTCGTCAATCGCCAAAGGCCGACTGCTTTCCGGCAAGGAGCTCTCGTTTAATAATATCTGGGACCTCGAGGCCGGATTGCAGATGATATTGGATTTTAAAGAGCCGTTCGCGGCGGTGATCAAGCATACCAATCCCTGCGGCGCGGCGATCGGGAAAACATTGGCGGAGGCATACAGAAAGGCGCTGGAGGCCGATCCGGTATCGGCGTACGGCTCGGTGATTGCGCTTAATCGAGTAATTGATATGGAGACAGCTAAGCTATTGCACGAGACAGCGTTCGTGGAATGTATCCTCGCGCCAGGATTCGACCCTGATTCGCTGGCATTGCTCAAAACCAAGAAGAACCGACGACTGCTCGATATCGGCGATCTGAAACCATCCCCTGCAGAATCATTCGACTATCGCCCGATTGCCGGAGGGCTACTTGCGCAGACTCCAGACCGCAAAGATATCACTTGCGATGACCTGCAATTCGTGACAATCAAAAAACCGAGCGATCACCAGATCGACGAATTGCTGTTCGCATTTAAGATGGTCAAGCATATCAAATCCAACGCTATAGTTATCTGCAAGGATTTCACGACTATCGGAGTCGGGCCGGGGCAGACCTCGCGCGTGGAATCATCGGGGATCGCGGTCCGCAAGGCCGGCGACAAGGCCAAGGGCGCGGTGGCGGCATCCGATGCCTTCTTCCCGATGCCTGACGGGCTCGAAGTGCTGGCCAACGCCGGTGTGGTGGCGGTGATTCAGCCGGGCGGCTGTAAGCAAGACCCCGAAGTCATCAAAGCCGCAGACCAAGCCGGTGTGGCTATGGTGCTGACCGGAGTCAGGCATTTCAAGCATTAGCAAATAGCGAAGTAGCCGTCAGGAATCCCTTCCTGACACCTTACGCGGTGGACTGTCATGAAGGGATTCATTTCAGTACGAGGAAAATGAAAACAAAGACGAAGTACATTCTCATAATAGTCTTTCTTCTATTAGGCCTATTACAGCTTTTGTTTGATTTTGGCGTTTTGGTAAATAGCGGTATTATAGCTTCAATTAGAGACGGCATATTAAACCTGAATTTTTGGGTTAAATTAACTCCCTTCTGGGCCATAGAGATTTTAATCTTGTATTTACTAAAGCATATCAGCAAAATTATCGTCGCGTTACCAACTTATGCGAAATACCTTATTTTTATTTTGGCTACGGGTATAGTTTTATATTTAAGCTATTCAAATCATCGCCTTTTTTGGAGCGCCAATCCAATTATATCATATTTGAATGTACGATCCTTCATGGTGCTGATTTTCCTAATCATCTTAATTATGAAAGTCGGCGACGAAATGGATGATGTTCAAGATTATAAAATAAATATTTGATTCGACGACAAGGCGGTTTCAGGAATCCCCTATTGACACCGACGCGGGGGACGGTCATGAAAGGATTCATGACCGCGCACCAAAGTGTCATTGCGAATCCGCCGCAGGCGGATGAAGCAATCTGAAGGATGCTACCCACGGATTGCTTCGTCGACCGGCAGATGCCGGTCTCCTCGCAAAGACGGAGCGACAAAACCATGTCATTCCGCATTTATTGCGGAATCTATCGCTGCTAAGGCTCGCAAGATTCCCGCTTTCGCGGGAATGACAGGAGAAGATGCTTTGTAGGGGCCGACCTACAGTGTCGGCCCGCGCTTGAGGGCGAACACATGGGTTCGCCTCTACAAAAGATTGATTGCCATAAATGGATTATTTACGGGGCACGAAATCAATGTAGGGGTTCAATATTGAACCCTGCGAAGCATCTGATATATCGTCGGGTACGGAACTCGGACAGCACGATATCCTAAAAAGCTACCGAATATTTAAGAATCACGTTTCTTTTCTGTATATCAAATAATAACGCTCTGCGCTGAGCCATTATCGCCTGCTTGTTCGCAAGCTGAATTGGGGCGTGGATAAAATCTATAATCCATCCGCCGGCAAATATCACCAGGCCCGCATACCCCATGAAATTCGACATCTTATTACTTGCGCCATGATATTTACCCATCGCCTCCCTCGCGGATTCGAATGAAAGGAAGACCGCCGCGCATTCAGAAAGCAATAGCCATGATGCTGTCTTGTGGTCTCCTATATAGGCATGCCCAAGTCCATGTATAATAAAGCCCGGCGCGAATCCTACGACGAAAGCGGCTAATGGTGATCTGGTTTCATATGAATATGACGCATCCTGATTAATGTCCGTGGACAATGAATATCTGTAATTTGCGTAATCAGTCCGGGACATATCCAGGTCTATCATATAAGGGTCTGCTTGCCTGAGAATGACGGGTCTTGGTTTGCCATTATCTGGAAATAGTGCTTTGGATTCTGCCGCGGCAGCAAATCCAATAACAGTACTCAATAATATACAAATAATTATCGAAATAAATTTGCGCCTCATCGAAATCCTCCTGATTCGGATTTTTGAGATGATTTTAGATTCACCTTATTTAATACATAACCATATGTATCTATTTTGTCAAGAATTAATCGACGTTTTATAGCGTGTCACAGTGCAGTAGGCCCGAATCCCTGTGGTTCGAGCTCTAGGCTACCCACAGATTGTTTCGTCGACCGGCAGACGCCGGTTTCCTGCAAAGACAGCGCGGAAAAAACATGTCATTCCGCATTTATTGCGGAATCTATCCTGCAAAGACTCGCAAGATTTCTGCCAGTCAGTGGCCCGGCCCTTGACGGGCTTTCGCAGGAATGACAAAGAAGAACCTGTCATTCCGCATTTATTGCGGAATCTATCCTGCAAAGACTCGCAAGATTTCTGCCAGTCAGTGGCCCGGCCCTTGACGGGCTTTCGCAGGAATGACAAAGAAAAACCTATCATTCCGCACCCGCCACGGCGGGCCTAAGTCGGTTTATTGCGGAATCTATCCTGCAAAGACTCGCAAGATTCCCGCTTTCGCGGGAATGACAGAACACAAGCGGAGTTATCCACATCCTAATGTGGAGAAATAATTTGAGATTAAACTTGCAAGGGGGGTGCGATTTCTATTTCTTACAGCAGGAGGGAGACCAAAAACCAAATGTCTCGATGAATCGAATATGGCAATGAACGGTAAAAATATTCTATTAGGTGTCAGTGGCGGTATCGGCGCGTACAAAACCTGCGAACTGCTCAGGCTCTATATCAAATCCGGCGCGCGGGTGCGGGTAGTCATGACGGAATCAGCATCGAAATTTGTCTCGCCGCTCACCATGCAGTCGCTCGGCGCCGAGGCGGTCACCACCGATATTTTCGAGCCGAATCAATATACTATCGAGCATGTGGCCTGGGCCGATTGGGGAAATATCCTCGTTATTGCGCCCTGCACCGCCAATATGATCGGCAAGATGGCGGGCGGTATCGCCGATGAGGTTTTATCGACTCAGGCTATCGCGTTCTCCGGGCCGATCTTACTTGCCCCAGCCATGAATTTCAAGATGTACAATAATAAGGCAGTCCGCAAAAATATCCAGTACCTCGAATCGAGCGGCGTTCATTTCATCGGGCCGGAAACAGGACAACTGGCAACATTGATAACAGCCACCGGACGAATGACCGAACCGATCAATATTTATTACAAGACCCGTCAGGTGCTGGTCGGACGAAATGATTTGCTGGGTAAAAAAGTTGTTGTGACTGCGGGACCGACACGGGAGCCATTGGATCCAGTGCGCTATATCTCGAATCATTCATCCGGCAAGATGGGGTATTCATTGGCCGATGCCGCGATCGGGTTTGGCGCCGATGTCACCCTGATATCGGGACCGACTCATCTCGAACCGCCGCCTGGCGTCCAGTTGATCAAGGTACAGACGGCATCGCAGATGCAGAGCGCGTTACAGAAATACTGCTACAAAACCGAATTTCTCTTTATGGCGGCGGCGGTGGCGGATTATCGTCCATCAAGCTACTACAAGCAGAAGATCAAACGAACCAATGATAATCTCAAACTCGATCTGATTCCCAATCCCGATCTGCTGAAGAGCCTCGGCGAGAATCGTCCGAGAGTGGTAGTGGGGTTCGCGTTGGAGACAGAGAATCTCGAAGCCCTGGCCACAGAGAAATTGCGCGCTAAGAAATTGGATATGATAGTTGCCAATAACCCCACCGAAGAGGGTGTCGAATTCGGCTCAGAATACAATAAGGTGACCATGATAACCCGCGACAGTAAGGTCATGAAGCTCGAAAGAATGCCGAAATTCGAAGTCGCTGTTAAAATAATCGATGAATCGTTGAAGCTGGTGATTAAACGTGGCCCACGGGTCAAAAAGTGACTTCATAAAATATTTTCAACAACAGATTGAATTAGGTTACAGGGAGATATATTTGCCATTATCGACTCGTCCAGTAGCGGCGAAAAAAATCAAGCAGTTGCCGATTAGAAAAATTCACCGAATCGGAATCATTGGCCCAGCTTGATAAGACAATCTGCATCTGCCAGAAATGTCCGTTAGGGAAGACCCGCACCAAATTCGTATTCGGTGTCGGCAATCCCGATGCTGACATCATGTTCATCGGCGAGGCTCCCGGACGTGATGAAGACCTGCAGGGGATACCATTCGTGGGCAGAGCCGGGAAGCTGCTTGATAAAATGCTGGCCGAGGTTGGTATCAACCGCGATGAAGTCTATATCGCCAATATTTTGAAATGCCGTCCGCCGGAAAATCGTGATCCATTGCCTGATGAGGTTGCCGAATGCGAGCCGCATCTGCATATGCAGATCAAATTGATCAAGCCGAAAGTGATCTGCAGTCTCGGCAGAATCGCCGGGCAGACATTGCTGAAGACCAATTCGACATTGGGCGGCATGCGCGGACGATGGTTCGATTATCGCGGCATCAAATTCATGGTGACATACCATCCGGCGGCGTTACTAAGAAGCATGAGCTGGTATCCATCAACCATAGAGGATCTGAAAAAATTAAAAGGGGAATTGGAAATTATCCGTTCCAACGGGTAAAAATATATGGCAGACAGCAGAGATAGAATACCGCCGCAGGCGATAGAAGCCGAGCAGTCGGTGCTTGGGGCGATGATGCAGCATGAAGATGCCCTGCATATGGGTATCGAGCAATTAAATGATGAAAGCTTTTATGTGCCGAAGCATCGCAAGATATTCGCGGCCATAAGAGCATTGTACGATTCTTCCGGCGCGGTCGATATGCTGACCATGCCATCGGAGCTTGAGAGACGAGGGCAATTAGAGGACATCGGCGGGCGGCGATACCTGCTCGACCTGGCCGATTCGGTTGTCACCTACGGCAATCTCGAACATCATATCAGGCTGGTGCTCGAGGCCTCGATCAAGAATCAATTGATTGCCGATTGCAGTGATATAGTCGGCCGATGCTACGATCAGGCCAATGTCGCCGACGACCTGCTGGATTATTCCGAAAGCAAAATATTATCTATCAAAGATAAGACGCTCAAGGGCGATTTTATCGCCTTGAAAAACATACTGCCGCAGACATTTGAGCAGATCGAGGAATACGCCAAACGGGAAGGGCATGTCACCGGAGTCGCGACAGGATATACGGATTTGGACAGCTTGACCGCCGGATTTCAGCCATCGGATCTGGTGATTATCGCGGGACGACCCTCGATGGGCAAGACAGCGTTCGCCCTGAATATCATGGAGAATATTGCTGTTACACGGGGGACGCCGGTGGCCTTATTTTCACTTGAAATGGCCAAGGAGCAGGTGGCGCAGAGATTGCTCTGCAGCCGGGCCACGGATATCATCGCATCACATGCGCACCGGACGAATCGCCGACCACCAATGGACGAATCTTATCGATAGCGGTGGGGCCGTTATCGGAGGCGCCGATTTATATCGATGACAGCTCGTCGCTTTCGGTGATCGAGATTCGCGCCAAGGCAAGGCGAATGAAGCTTCGTTACAATATCGGAATGATCGTTGTCGATTATCTTCAGCTGGTGTCCGGGCAGAAACGTCCCGAAAGCCGCCAGCAGGAGATCACCTATATATCGCAGTCATTGAAGGCATCTGGCCAGAGAATTGAAAGTCCCCGTTGTGGCATTATCACAGTTATCTCGACAGGTTGAATTGCGCGGCAAGGACGCGCGGCCGCAGCTTTCGGATTTGCGCGAATCCGGCGCGATCGAGCAGGACGCCGATCTGGTGCTGTTCATTCATCGCCCGAGAGATGAGGACGGCCATCCGGGCACTCTCGCCGAGATTATAATCGGCAAGCAGCGTAACGGCCCGACCGGCATTGTCAATCTGTCATTCGTGAAGGACTACGCCAAATTCGAATTGCTCGACGTCTTCCACGGCGCCCCGCACGAGCAAGGGGATGGGTAGGAGTGGCACTGAAAGGCCAGCTGTAGGTCGGGTTTGAAAAACCCGACAACATATAATTCCTGCCCCCGAGCCGAAATCCATTCCTGAACCTTAAGCTGGGGACGGTCAAGTGAGGATTCATGACGGGGCAATAACTAACTTGACGAATTGAATTAGACTGGTAATTATGGAAGAAACAACTATAAATATGAGGTCATTCATTGGTGTCTTGTGGACATTTCTTTGTTCATGGATAGCTGCCACTGCCTTTGTTGGACTAAACAGAGAAAAGTATAAAAGGTTTTTGGAGCAGATGAAAAATCATAATTATGTATTTAGGCTTTGTACGCCTTTGTATGCAGCAATATCACCAATAATAATCAAAGTTCTTATTGGCGGTGGATCAGTTTTTTGTGCGATCCTTATGTTTGCAATTATTGTTAGAGTAGGAGCACCCCCAGGAATTTCGTTTATGACTGCCTTGATTTGGTTATCGATTAGTTATCCGTTTCAACTAATAGCAGTATATGTCTTTTACAAATATGCACAAAAGCAACGAAGAAATAATTATCAGAGCAAAATGATAAACCCAGGTTTTTTCCTGTTTGCTGAAATACGGGTTCCTTACTATATCCTGCCGCTCTTCATTTCTCTGATTCTTCATACAATCGTATTATTGAAGTTCTGAAATTTACAGCGGTATCAGGCTCCCTTCCTGACACCTTACGCAGGGGACGGTCATGAAAAGATTCATAACCGCGCGCGAGGATTACCGTAGAGACATGCTATAGCATGTCTCTACAACGACAATTATAAGAGCAATTTCACTTCTTCTCTCGCAAAAGCATATAAGCATTCACATAGCTGACTTTGATGGAATCGGGAAATACGCGAGCGGTTAGCCTTCGGATATCGAATCTGGCGTCATATTTTCCGATAGTCACATCATAGTTCCAGCGGTCATTGTCTAAATGGCCACGATCACGCGATGGCAGCATTGCCTTTATGGAATCGGAAAATGGGATTTCCCCGATAACACTGTCAGGTCCAACCATAATTTTCAGAGCCGGGGTTAAACTCGCCTGCCAGACGCTGATGGTATCATTGCCGAAATAGAACAAACTTTTAGTATCAGATTTTTCGTCCCCGAAACGGCTGTAATGAAACATTTGATCATACCCGGAAATATCGACTCCCAGAGTATCGCTTTTTTCCATTGAAAAATATTCACCTTCGCCCGGCACGTAATGCCGTCCGGCAACATATTGGAATCCCATATGATGCGCGACTGAATCGGGTATGTCATATTTCCTGGGTGTGCTTACAATCGATTTCATAGTGCTGTCAGCTATCCATGGTTCAAATGATTCTACCCCGTGCCATTCCACGAGGTATGAGATAATTTCGCTCATCTCCATGCGGTCTTCGAGAGGGATTTCAGCTTGAGAGGGGATAAGTTTGCCATTGGTCAAGAGAGAGTTTTTGACAAGATACTTTTCGAGCCGCCCGGTCTGGCTATGTCGTGAAACCGCGAACGCGCTCCAGGGTCCTAGCGCCGACAAAATAGCTATGATGCATATTACGATCGGAATGGCTCTGATGTCCTTTGCTTTGCCAAAGACAAAATACAAGACGACAATCGAAAGCCCAACCGCCATCGCAAGTACGAGATAACGGTTGATCGTGATTCCATAGGTCCCGACTCGTTCCAGGATGGCGAGAAAGAGCATCACCACCAAAGGTATCAACGCGCGGAAAAACCAGGTCGTGAATGTTTTGATCCAGCGATTTTCAGTGAGATTTCTCAATGGCCAGAGCAATAGCAATGACAGAATGCCGACCACCGAATACCAGAGTACAAGCTGCGATACCCATCCCTTGGGCCAATTCCAGTTGATAATGATTTTTAATTCGTAAGCGTATAGAATTACAAAATAGATTCCTATAAGCGGCAGCAGGATATATTGCGCGAATATTCGAAGTCCATTGGGATATTGAGAGGTTTCGCCGAGTCCTTTGAGATTCTGCGGAATACCCGAAAGGAATACCCAGGTATTAAAAAGTATTCCGATGATTATAAATAGCTGGAAAAACCGTTTATCGGGAATTTTGAATCCGAACAACTCCTTGGCCGCTACGAGCGCCAGGAGCAACCCGATATACATCACTGCCGAAAACAGGGCCGAATTTAGAAACCGCAGAAACAGGGTCTTATTGTATTGCCAGAAACCATCAAGTTTTTTTGGGCCGATATACGGCAAAAATGAGACCGCGAAATGCACAGCTATCATTAGGAGCAGGAATCTTATTATATTCGAAAAGTTCGCGGAGGGGTTTTGCGGAAGCGTAAAATAATATATGACCAATAATGCGGTCCCGAAACTATGTGCTATTATCCTGGCAGTTTTATCACATTCCTGAATTTCAGGTCTGGTGATAAACACAAAAAAGAGCGGCACTCCCAGCGCGCATGTGAGCGCCAATCGTTCGAGCCACTTCGGATGAGCATTTTGATCGGCATTAATAATGATGACTAACGCCAAAGTCACCAGAACAGTGCATATCAAGGTGACCGGGAAACGTTTAAACGAAGTCGCCGATCCTTTAACAAGATTATCGAATGATGGGAATTTGCTGAATAAATTCATATCATTTCCTTTGAAAAATGTGGTAATCGCAAATAAGAGAATTGTATTGCGTGTCACAGTTTACTGTGACCGCATATACCGCCATTTGCGGTCAAAGCAAGCTTTGACACGCACAAAAAATAAATTCATATCATTTCCTTTGAAAAATGTGGTAAAAACAAATAATCAAATTGTAAATTACTTTCCTCCCAAAATTATCGTAGATGATAAAATGAAATAAGTCAAATCCAATTAGGGGAATATAATGTGGTGGCATGTTTTCGCTTATTCGGCGGCAGCTGTCCTCAGCTGCCCCTTAGGACATGAGCGTTTGGGGCAGTCGATGATGACTGCCGCCCAGCAACCATGTTCTCGACATGACCTCAGCGACGCGAAAATACGATTTTTCGCCGATTTGGCGGGATTTTGGACAAAACCTTCAAAAGATGATTAAAAATTTAACATATCTGCAAATAGTTAATGGTAATAGCGTTAAGATACTTCGAATTTTGCCGAATATTATTAAAAAAAGAGGTTGTAATTTCGAATCGTTAACCATATTATTGCGCGGATGGGACGTAATGGATGCAGTTTTAGAGGCCAAAAGAGGCGAAGCAGTAGAGAAATCATCATTGTTCGGATTATTGACTAACGATATTGGAATAGACCTTGGTACTGCCAACACGCTCGTGTTCGTGAAGGACCAGGGAATTGTTTTAAATGAGCCATCTGTGGTTGCGATTGAAAATCGCACCAAGAAGATATTGGCTATTGGTATTGCGGCGAAGGAAATGATCGGCCGCACACCATTCGAGATTACGGCGATTCGCCCTATGAAAGATGGCGTCATTGCCGATTTTGAAATTGCCGAGAAAATGCTTTCCGATTTCATCAGACGAGTCGTCAAGCATCGCTATCTGATGAAACCTCGAATTATCATATCTGTCCCATCGGGAATTACCGAAGTGGAAAAGCGAGCCGTGCGCGATTCAGCCGAGAATGCCGGCGCCAGAGAAGTATATCTTCTCGCCGAGCCAATGGCGGCCGCTATCGGTGTCGGCTTGCCGGTCGATCAGCCATCGGGTTCGATGATTATCGATATCGGCGGCGGAACATCGGAAATCGCGGTTATCGCCCTTAATGGTATTGTCAATAATACCTCGATCCGTATTGCCGGCGATGAGCTCGATGAGGCCATAGTTACTTATCTAAAGAAGAATTATAATCTGCTTATCGGCGAAAGAACCGCCGAAGAGATAAAATGCAAAATAGGATCCGCCTACCCGCTTGAAAAAGAAGAGAGCATGGAAATCAAAGGCCGTGATCTCGTCGCCGGAGTACCCAAGACAATGAAAATTACATCCGGTCAGATACGGGAAGCCCTCGCGGAACCTATTTCCGCTATAATTGACGCTGTTAGAATGGCATTGGAACAAACACCGCCCGAATTAGCCTCCGATATTCTGGATCGTGGAATTATCATGACCGGCGGAGGAGCCCTGATTCGCGGTCTCGATAAGAGACTCAGGCAGGAAACTAACCTGCCGGTGCTTGTCGCCGATGACCCCTTGACATGCGTTGTACGAGGCACAGGTAAATGCCTGGAGAATATCCGTTTATTCTCAAAAGTCCTTTCCAAGTCAAGCCGCGACTAAGACTTAACTTGTCCTTCAAATCACATTAAACCTGCGGACTGAAAGAGGTGTCTAATCCATTGGAGTCGATGGAAAACCAGAAAACGCGGGGAATTTTGGATGACGAGACTTTCCAGAAGGCAGTCGGTGATTTTAAGGAAAGGATCTTTCTCTTGCTCTTAAGATATGTTCGAAATAGAGATGACGCTCTCGATTTGACACAAGAGACTTTTATACGAGCCTACCGTTCGCGCGAATCGTTTCGAGGCGATTCGGGGATTTATACGTGGCTCTATAAAATCGCTGTCAATCTGGCATTGAACCACAAATCGCGAAGTCATACATCATCACTGCAATCCATAGAAGATTCACCTGATCTATATGACAGCGCCAGCCCGGCGGATAGTGTTACGAATGCTGAGATTAATAAGCAGGTCGACCAGGCAGTCTCAAAATTACCGGCAAGGCAGAGGATGGTTTTTGTTCTCAGATATTATGAAGAGAAATCGAATGCCGAGATCGCCAAAGCATTAGGAATAACCGAAGGCGCTGTGAAGGCGAATTATCATCAGGCGATAAAAAAATTGCAAACCGGATTGGCATCATTGTTAACCGGAGATGTATTATGAGATGCGGCCAATTTAGAGATAAAATCGAAGATCTATTCAAGAATGGCAAGGCCGAGATTCCTGCTGAGTTGCTCGGCCACGCTGGAAGCTGCCCGGAATGTTCGGCGTATCAGGATGAGTTATTCAACCTGAAGTCCGCGCTCGATAGCCAGAAATTTGTCATCAGGGCTCACGAGCTCGAAGGCATAACATTCGAGAGCATCAAGGCGAAATCCGGCGCCGATAGAATCAGACAAAAATCCATCATCAGTCATTTATCCTGGATTCCCAGATGGGGATGGATTCCTGCCACGGTAATAGTCGCGATATTGGGGTTTTTGTATGTGCCTCAGATGATCAATGTGGATCACACACAAGGCACTGATAATTACGCGATATCCTTGAATACCGATCTGGGACTGTTTAGTTTTGATGACATTTTTTCATCGGACAGCCTAAGCGGGGAATTCATAAAATCGATGGCGGACAGTCCCAGGGAATTCGATCAGGCGGAAGATGAGTTAATGAAAAATACTGAAATCAGCGAGATATTGCAAACAATGTCGGAAGAAGAATTAAGTGAACTTTATAACAAACTCGAGAATATAAATGGGAGGGCAGGATGAGAGAAGCACGCCCCGCATTATTTATTCTGATAATGCTAATGGCAGCTACAGTACTGGCGCAACCGGGACCGCCCGGCGGCCCAATGAGAGAGCGAATTCGCGAAAAAGTTAAAACAATCAAGGTCTGGAGACTTACTGAAGTAGTCGGTCTGACACCGGAGCAGTCGGAAAAATTTTTCCCCATCTACAATAAGCATCAGGATGCTATTGAAGCTCTGGAAATGAGAAAAAATGAAATTACCGATAAGCTCGACCGGCTGGCCAATGACTCTAATTCCAGTGATCAAGAGATCGTGGAATCGACAAAACAATTAATCGATTTAGGCAGACAATCGATGGTCGAACGGGAAAAACTCTTTAATGATATCTCAGGAGTCCTGAGCCAGAAGCAGATGGCCAAATGGCTGGTGTTTGAGGAACGATTTAAGCAGAGAATGCAGGAAATTATTCAAGATATCCGCCGGGATTTCAAAGGCGGTGGAATGAGAAACAGGGATGATTAAACAAGAAGGGATGATGATGAAAAAGACAGCATTACTAACTATGATTCTATTGGCTTTAGCTATAGTATCCGCCTCTGCCCAACCGCCAGCAATGATGGGTATGGGAGACAAGATGGCGACGGGAGATCAATTGAATCTCACCGACCAGCAGAAAGAATCGATGCAGAATCTGATGCTCCAGCATCAAAAAGCCATGGTTCAGACAAAAGCCGATCTCAAACTGGCGCAGCTCGAGCTTCGTGAAATCATGATGAAGACAAAGGTCGATGAAAAGGCGGCGTTGAACCAGGTTGATAAGATTTCGAAGATCAAAGCGGATATCGCCAAGGCAAAAATGCAAAATCGTTTGGCGATGCGTAAAGTGTTGACCGACGAGCAGCTTGCCAAGGCTGTCAAGATGCATGGCGGCCCCAGAGGCTTTGAAAAGCATATGATGAAATTCGGCCGTGGAGAAAAAGGATGTTGCGGCGGTGGCGAAATGGGGTGCGGTCCGGGAATGGGCATGGGTATGGAAATGGGAATGCCGGGATGCGATATGGGCGGCATGAAGATGGGACATGGAGACAAGAAGGAAATCCGAATTATCAAAATGAATGATGACGAAAAAGAAGGCGAAAAAGAAGATAAATAGCTATTCCGTCTTTGGTTTCAATCTCAAAGGGCGTTCACACGAGCGCCCTTTTTTTCATGCTCGGAGTTCAATCGGGTGGCTTCACCTGAACGCTGCCTTTGTATCGGGTCAGGCACCCCAACACAACAAGCGTGTTCTTTTTTTTATACTCGGAGTGCAGTCGGGTGGCCCCACCCGACTGCCTAATTGCTTTCTGTTAGTGCATGGTCAAAAACCGAGTCGTCGGGATTTTCAACCCCAACCTTCGACTGCTCAATTAAAGTAGTTAATGTAAGGGCGGGTTTCAAAACCCGCCCCTATATAGGATATCTTCAGGTAATTCTGCTTTATTTCAGCAAGACTGTTTTGACGATTTCTGATTTCTGATTGAAGTTTATTCTGACAAAATATATTCCCGATGGGATTTTGTCAGCATTCCAATTCAACTTATACGATCCCGCATTCTGGAAACCATCAGCCAATACGGCAACCTTTTGCCCCAGCATATTATAAACCGAAATCGCAACATTGGCAGCGAACGGAATATCATAGGATAGACGAGTAGTGCTATTAAATGGGTTCGGGTAATTGCTGAGGCTGAACAATTTCTCAGGCAGTGGATTATCGTCTATCCCAATACGGGTCTGATGATATTTGATTGTGACCATATCACTAGCCGTAGAATCGCCGCATTCGCCGGTGACTATGACATTGCCAATGTAATCGACCGCGATATCGTTACCGCCAAGACAGGGTCCGTAACCGGGGCTGTACAATTTGGACCATCTCAATTCTCCAATAAGATCGTAACTAAAAGTAGCGATCTGTTCGTTACTCAATCCAGTGACATATAGATTGCCTAAATTATCGAGAGTCAGCGCCCGCCCTTCGCTTCCCGATGAACCGACACTGAAGATTCTTGTCCAGACATCGCCGCCATTCGGATCGTATTCTTTTGTAAGGCAAAGCTGGCCCAATTCTTCCGACATAATCGATCCGGTTATATAGACATTACCGCCATTATCTACCAAGACGTCATTGCTGATATCCAAAAGCGAATTAAATTCGGAGCCATTGACAATTCTGGTCCAGAGCGTATCGCCGGATGGATTGTATTTCATCGTAACCATATCGCCCGATGATCTGTTTCTATAATCGAAATTGGTGCATCCGGTGATTATGATATTGTCGTTTGAATCGATTGCCATCTTGCTGGGCTGGTCATATCCATTTGCGGGGCCGTTATAACGAACCATCCAGAGTGAGTCACCATCAGGCGAATACTTGGCTGTTGCGATATCCCCGAATCCGAGCCCGGTGACACATATATTGCCCTGGCTATCCATTACAGCGTCGATCGGCCACATCATTTGATTTTGAGGCTTGATCCAGGCCAAATCGCCATTGGGATAGTATTTTATCAACAAGACCTGGTCTATTACTTCCGTGTGATATGAACCGGCTATAATTATATTGCCGTCGCCATCGAGCATGATCTTCCGTCCGAAACAATCATCGCCCATTCTAAGGCTACGAACCCAGGATGTGTCGCCATTTGCCAGGTACTTCGCGATCAGAATATCGCCTGACATTCCGCAGACAATGTAAGCGTTATGATTATTATCAAGGACGATGCTATTGACTGTATTGGAATAATAGTATGGACTTTCAAACCCGTTGGACCAATTCAAATCGCCATAGTATGAATAATTTACGATGAATTGATTCATATGGCTGTAATCGAGCCGGTGATTCCCAATAGCAATAACGTTCCCGTTGGAATCCAATGCTATTTTTACGGGCGTATTGGTTCCGGCATCAGTGCTGAAGAATTGTACCCACGATGTATCTACCCATAGTTGTCCGTAAGCTAAGGGAATAGCGAATAGGAAAACTATGGCCGCAAATATGATAATTTTCGACATAATTTCCTCCCCGGAATTATTTTATTATTTCAGGGCAGTGTCTATCAAACCCAATAACAATCTTTAAAATAATATAGAGTATTTGCCCGATTTGTCAATTCAGATTTTGGAGTTTTGGGCTCTCAGGAATTCATGACCGTTAATTCGATATGTAGTCGGGTGGTCTCACCCGCATTGATGATATTCCCATAATTTCAAAAGAATTCGGGGCATAAAAAATACCCAAAATAATATTGACATTCTATTTAGCTAAGCTATAATCCCAATAGAGCATATTTGAAACTTTAAATCTTGCACAATTGAGAGATTGAACTTAGAAGAGCCATTCTACAATTAAAATGAACAATTTACGCAAATTGAAAAAACGGCTCCATGATATTGTTGATGTCGCCGTTGATGGGGATAAGCTAAGTCGGGCATTTGATATTGCTTTATTCATTCTTATCAGCCTAAATGTTCTTGCAGTCATTTTAGAGTCAATCCAAACGCTTTCAATAGAATATAATTCATATTTTAAAACCTTTGAAATAGTCTCGGTAATTATATTCTCAATTGAATATGCTGTTAGAGTTTGGAGCTGCACTGAACATAATGAATTTCGAAAACCGATAAGCGGAAGAATTCATTATATTATCACTCCTTTTGCGATAACAGATTTACTTGCAATTTTGCCTTTTTATCTCCCGCTCTTGATACCGTTTGATATGAGATTCTTAAGGGCACTGAGGCTAATTCGCCTTTTCAGAATATTTAAGCTCGGTAGATATACTGAGTCTTTAAGGACAATTTTAAAAGTTATGAATGCCAAAAAGAGCGAACTAATGACTACAGCTTTTGCAGTGATTATTCTCCTTATTATCACATCGAGCTTGATGTACTTAGTAGAATACGATGTCCAGCCCAAGGCATTTTCCAGCATTCCGGCGGCGATGTGGTGGGCCATAATTACGTTAACCACTGTCGGATACGGGGATATATATCCAGTGACAGCCCTTGGGAAATTGTTAGGAGCTTGTATAGCCATTCTAGGGATAGGTTTATTTGCATTGCCGGCCGGCATATTGGGATCTGGATTTGTTGATGAAATTCGTCAAAAAAATTCAAAGAAATCTATCTGCCCTCATTGCGGAAAAGCTATTAACGAATAATCAAAATATGATACTTCCATAGATCGAACGGCAAATAAAATTATAGAGTGTAGTCGGGTGGCGTCATTCGAACCCAGCCATTGTGTCGGGTCAGGCGACCCGACACCACAAATTTATTGCTCAGAGTGCAGTCGGGTGGCCTCACCCGCCTGTTGCCCTTGTGCTCGGTCAGGCGACCCGACACCACAGGCTATTGTAGCCCCAGCGGAACAAATATATCTTGAAATCCGTTTTCAAATACAGTAGAAGGCGAATGGCTGTGGCGAGCTTGCTGCCGTAAACCCCCTCCGCGACAGCGGGAAAAGTCAGTGTCACAGTCATTCGCTCTTTTGCGGGAGAAAAGCATGGAATTCAGAATAGAAAAAGATTCATTGGGCAAGGTCGAGGTACCATTTTCCGTGTCGTCGGGTCGCCGTACCCGACGAAATTCCTGCTAATGCGGCAGGTGCGGAGACCTGTCGCCACTATTAACATGTTGCGTCATATTTGAGGAGCAAGCATGGAATTCAGAATAGAAAAAGATTCATTGGGCGAGGTCGAGGTACCATCCGAGGCATATTGGGGCGCTCAAACTCAACGCGCTGTCGCGAATTTCAAGATATCCGGCATCAATGCCCATCCGGCTTTTATCTGGGCATCGATTATTACCAAAAAAGCCGCCATACTTTCTAATCGCAATCTCGGGCTTATCGAGAAAGAGCAGGCCGATGCCATGATGAGCGCCTGCGATGAAATCCTGCGTGGCAAGATGCTCGATCAATTCGTGGTCGATATATTCCAGGCCGGCGCCGGGACATCGCATAATATGAACTGCAATGAGGTTATAGCCAATCGAGCTAACGAACTGCTCGGCTCTCCCAAAGGTTCATATAAGCCTATTCATCCCAATGACACTGTCAACATGTCGCAATCAACCAATGATTTTATACCGACAGCGATTCGGATTGCAGGGCTAAAATTATCGATAGAGCTTATTACGGGTCTTGACGCTCTCAAAAAAGGTTTTGAATATAAAGCCAATGAATTCGATGATATCATCAAATCCGCAAGGACTCATCTGCAGGATGCCGTGCCGATACGCCTCGGGCAGGAATTCTCGGGATATGCCAGAACTATAGAGAGGCATATCGAATGGATTAAATCGGCGTCGTCCGAATTAGAGGAAATCGGCTTCGGCGGTTCAGCCGCTGGTACAGGGCTTAATTGCCATCCCGATTATCGTGATAATGTCGCCAAAAACCTGGCTCAATTGACGCGATTTAATATTCGTCCGGCGAAAAATTACTTCGAAGCAATGCAATCATTGGCTCCGGCGATCAAGCTGTCATCGGCATTGCGCGATCTGGCCCAGGATTTATCCAGAATTGCCAATGATTTCCGCCTGATGGCATCAGGGCCAAGAACGGGGCTGGGCGAACTGCTTTTGCCGACATTACAGCCGGGGTCGTCGATAATGCCGGGCAAAGTCAATCCTGTTATGGCTGAAATGCTAAATATGGTCTGTTTCTCGGTTATCGGCAATGATACCGCGATTCTCTGGGCGTCGGCTGCCGGCCAGCTTGACCTGAACGTTATGATGCCGCTGGTTGCATACAAATTGCCGGATTCATTGACGGTTCTAACTCATGGGATTGATGTCTTTACCCGTTTGTGCCTTACCGGGTTACGGGCCGATGCCGAGAAATGTAAAGCCTACGCGGAATCATCGGCGGCGATAGTCACGGCGTTAAACCCGATAATCGGTTACATGAAGGCGGCCGAGGTCGCCAAGCGATCTTATGCCGAAAACAAGACTATTCGCGAAATTCTTATTCAAGAAAAACTTATTCCTACCGATAAAATAGATGAGATCCTCAATTTGAGGGATTTGACCGAACCGGGTATTCACAAGTAGAAGAGATATCGAGAGAAAGCTCAGAAAATAAATCAAACTTTAGCTTGACAAATCGAGTATTATTACTTATATAAAACACAGAAGTGGATTTTTTAGGAAAGAAAGACCGTCAGAACTGCAAAGACCAAATTTAATTCCCCTAAAATAATTGTTAGATGAATGTCTTAAGGATATTATGCAATCTTTACCAAATTTGAATTATCGCGCCTTCAATGAGAAGGACTTCAGGGGATAAGTTTTGTCGGCAGGTCAGTTTACTCAGTGTCAGTTCGAAATCAAAAAAGAGCACAAAAACCTCACCAGAGGAAATCATAGAATGGCTATTCATCTGTATCAAGACGCTTTTTTAATGTCTGGGAGGTTCGTATATTGATCTGAAAAAATGTTCTTTCAAATAACCAAAATTTTAACTTTAGTACGAGGAATCAAATGAACATTTACGTAGGCAATCTGTCTTACGAGACAAATGAAGACGATTTGAGAACAGCATTCGAGGCTTTTGGTCAGGTATCGAAAGTCACGATTATTAAGGATAGAGAGACAGGAGACCCCAGAGGTTTCGGATTTGTCGAAATGTCCGCCAACAACGAAGGCGAAGCAGCCATTGACGCTCTAAACGGTAAGGACCTCAAGGGTCGTCCGTTAAAGGTCTCCGAAGCCCGTCCGCGCGAAGAACGCAGTGAAAGACGTGGCGGCGGCGGCGGCGGTCGCTCCGGCGGCGGCAGAAACCGTTATTAATCCTTAAGCTGAAAAGTCTTTAAGAGAATCGGCTGGATCATCGATCCGGCCGATTTTTTGTTGTATTATTGAAACCTGCTTCGTATACTAATTTAATATTTGTATGGTGTCTTTTGGTAATCTGATTTTTGAAATAATGAGTTTACGGAGGAACAATGGCTTTTAATAAAACAGAAAAAATCTGGATGGACGGCAAATTCGTTAATTGGGACGATGCCAAAATCCATATTTTATCGCATGTTATACATTATGGTTCGGGGATATTCGAGGGCGCGAGGTGCTATTCCACCCCAAAAGGCCCGGCAATATTCCGTTTGGCTGAACATACTGACCGCATGTTCAATTCCTGCAAAATATATCGCATCGAAGTGCCATTTTCCAAGGATGAAATAAACCAGGCCATAATTGACCTTATCAAAGTAAACAAATTGGATGCCTGCTATATCCGTCCGTTAGTATATCGCGGCTATTCGAGCCTGGGCGTTGACCCTACCGGAGTGCCGATAAACGTTTCAATCGCTGTCTGGCCCTGGGGGAAATATCTCGGGCCCGAAGCTCTGGAAATTGGCGTCGATGTCGGCGTATCATCATGGCGTCGCAACGCTCCCGGCACCATGCCTGCTATGGCCAAATCATCGGCAAATTATATGAATAGCCAATTGATACGTCTCGAAGCCAGGGCGCATGGATACAGCGAGGGGATCGCGCTCGATGTTTATGGGCATGTCTCCGAGGGCTCAGGCGAAAATATATTTCTTGTCAGGGATAACGCTATCATTACGCCGCCATTCGGATCATCGATTCTCCCCGGCATCACCCGAAACACCGTTATCAAGCTCGCCGAGGATATGGGCATGAAGGTCATCGAGGAATTGATTCCTCGCGAGGCTCTCTATATCGCCGATGAGGTCTTCTTTACCGGCTCTGCGGCTGAGATTACACCAATCAAGAAAATCGATGGTATCTCAATCGGTATTGGCAAACGAGGCCCGATCACGGCAAAATTGCAGAAGACATTTTTCGATATCTTCGAAAAGCCCGAAACCGACAAACATCATTGGCTCACATTCGTAAAATGAAATTCGCACTGGGCGCCGATCATAAAGGCTTTGCCTTCAAGAATATAATTAAGTCATATCTACTTGAAAAAGGATATGATGTCGAGGATTTCGGCACATTCTCCGATGAAAGCACCGACTACTCTGATTATGGTCTATTAACCGCGGAAGAAGTGTCAGCGGGCAAGGCCGACGCCGGTGTCCTGATATGCTGGACCGGCAACGGTATGGCGATCACTGCCAATAAAGTCAAAGGCATCCGGGCCGGGCTGGCGTTAAGCCCTGAAATGGCGCAACTCATGCGCAGCCACAATGATGCCAATGTGCTGGTGTTATCCGGCAAATATACTCCCGAATCGCAGATAAAAGAAATTTTAGATAATTTTGTAAAGACTAAATTTGAGGGGGGACGTCATGAAAGACGTCTCAGCAAAATTAAAAAATACGAGGATGATAATAAATGTTAGATGAGTTAAAAAAATTCGACCCGGAAATTTACGAGACCCTGCTCAACGAGGTAAAACGTCAACACGGCGGGCTGGAATTGATCGCGTCTGAAAATTTCGTCTCGATTCCGGTAATGCAGGCTATGGGCTCGGTAATGACTAACAAATACGCCGAAGGTTACCCCGGCAAACGGTATTACGGCGGATGCACATTTGTCGATCAGGCGGAAGAGCTTGCCAAAGCACGCGCCAAAGAGCTATTTGGATGCGAGCATGTTAATGTCCAGCCGCATTCGGGATCGCAAGCCAATATGGCGGTCTATTTTACTGTGCTGCAGCCGGGCGATACGATAATGGGACTCAACCTTTCGCATGGCGGCCATCTGACACATGGCCATCCGATAAATTTCTCCGGCAAGCTTTACAAGGTCGAGCCGTATTCGGTCAGCAAAGAAACCGAAACCATCGATTATGATGAATTGATGAAACGCGCCAAAGAAGTCAAACCGAAACTAATCATGGCAGGTGCGTCGGCCTATCCGCGTACGCTCGATTTCAAAGCGTTCCGCGATGTCTGCGACGCGGTCGGAGCGTACATGGCGGTCGATATCGCGCATATCGCGGGGCTGGTTGCGACTGGGCTTCATCCATCGCCGATACCCTATGCCGATTTCGTAACCACGACAACCCACAAGACGCTCCGCGGGCCGCGCGGCGGCATGATCATGTGCAAAGAGAAATATGCCAAGGACCTCGATCGCGAAGTCATGCCCGGTATCCAGGGCGGGCCGCTCATGCATGTCATCGCCGCCAAGGCCGTCGCCTTCAAGGAAGCACTAAAGCCGGAATTCAAGGAATATCAAAAGCGAATATTAGAGAATGCCAAAACGATGGCGCAGTCATTTATCGATGACGGCTATCATGTGGTTTCCGGCGGTACTGATACTCATCTGATGCTGCTATCGTTTATCGGGCAGAATATCACCGGCAAGGATGTCGAAAAGGCATTAGAGAAGGCCGATATCACTGTCAATAAGAACACTGTCCCATTCGATCCCGCCAAGCCGTTCGTGACATCGGGTATCAGAATCGGCACTCCGGCTGTCACCACGCGCGGCATGGGCACAAATGAGATGAAGCAGATCGCGGGCATGATTTCGAAAGTCATCAAGAATCTGAATGACGATAATGTCATTGCCGATGTCCGCAACGATGTCCACACCCTCTGCGAAAGATTCCCGCTGTATCCGGAATTAAGAAAGTAATCGGTAGGGCGGAACCCCTGTGGTTCCGCCAATTTGCCATATATAAAAAGAAGGAGTCCGAACCACAGGGGTTCGGACCTACAGCTTGTTCCCGTCAGGAAAGGATTCCTGACGGTGCATTATATCGCGGCATATCTTTCGTCCTACCACCCCAGCTGGTCTAGCCACTTTCTCCAAAATCCGATCCGAATCCGCTGATGTACATAGACAGTATCAGATTTATCACTGTACCAGACGCGATAGCCATTCGATTGCATCCATTCCTTGATCTCTTTTAAAAACGGATTCTGGTATTTTTTCCATCCCATTTCAGCAGAAATAACCAGCGGACGGCTTTTTAGATGCATAAGCACGTACCATTCGCAGCCTTCGGTATCGATACTCAAGAGATCGATTGTGCCGTCATCGAATTCATCAAATCGGCGGGCCTCAGCTTCGAAAGCATCATCCGCACTTGGCTGATAACTATCATTAGCTAAAGCAGGGGAAGACGGCAGGTCCGCGGCAAAGGTCGACGCACCCGCCCGATACAGTTTTAAAGTCGTATTTTCTTTGTATATGGCGAATGGATGCACTTTTACATGCGCATACTTTCCAAATGCTTCATGTATGCGCGAAATCGAATCGGGATCCGGCTCGAACAAGTCGGCGGGTACGCCATCGCGAATATAGCCGAGAATATTTGATGTTTCCGGGTGATAGACGCCCACCTCGGCGACATGGCTGATTGCGAGCCCCAAACGTTTCGTGGATTTATAAAGTCGTTCGTTCATATTGATTAATATTATGGAATGTTGTTCAGGTCAACTCCAATGAGCCGCCCAAAACAATGACGCAGTCTCAACCTGTCATTCCGCATTTATTGCGGAATTTTGCGTGTAGTTCAGTTTAGATTCCCGCATTCGCGGGAATGACAGGATGGGTTGACACCTTACACGCATATTGTCAGGAAACAATGATTGATGGCGAGTCCACATCATACGTATATCCTTCATCGATTTTCTCTTTCGATTCCAGATGCTTCAACAGATATTGTCCGCAATTGCTTCCAATCAGATTTTCCTCCATCTCGCCTATACTCACAATGGTCTCATATCCGGCATCTCGCAGGCTCATTGCGATAGCATCATATGATGATTCAGCGGCTGATTGCGGGCCGGCGAAGAGATTGTTTTGAACCGCTGTATGAGTAGGGTTCAACGGCGTCAACTTTATCAGAAAGATCTCCGGATCAAAATATTCTCTGAGTATCGATGATTCTATTGGCATAATATTGGCAAATGCGAAATTTAGCGCAATCTTTCTATCGCCAGGAAGGTAAAACTTTTGGCCGTATTGCGAGATTTTCGCAAAGTCCCATTTTCGTACTGGAATAAGTCTGTCTCGCAATTTCAGATCTGTCGTGTGAATCGAGAATTGCAATTGGAATCCGCCGTTGCCATAATGCTTTTGTTTGACCTCGAAAAGCTTATTGAAGAAATCATCCGTCCCAAAGGGCGCGATAGTTGATATCGATGGCATCAGGCCGGGCGCGTCATATCTTCGTGGCAATTCCTCCAGGACATCGATTACATTCTGATTAAATGCCGGTTCGCCCATTCGCGCGAATTGGATTTTGAATTTATCGACAGGAATATGGCAGTCGGGGAATTTGCTTTTAACCAAAAAATCAATCTGTTCGAATATGTCATCTTTTGTCAATCGTCCCTTGTAATGCCCGCCGGCGTCACACATGGGGCATTTAACCGGACAGCCGAATAAGGTCGATACGATCAGCACCCATTTCTTATCAATAGGCAATGGGGGCTGTAATGATTCCACCATCTCGACAAATTTGTCCTGCCCAAGGTCAGCGATATAAACTGTACTGATATTTTTATTTCCTGTCGAAGCCACTATCTGCATTTCGTGTATCCTCTAATCCCGAATTGTCCTTAATTTTGAATAGGCCGCCATGGCCGCCTTAATCCCATCACCGGCCGCAATCGCCGTTTGCCTGTAGAGATTGTTTTTGACATCACCAATAAAATATAAAAAGCCTTCTTGTTCAAGTTCGATAAGTTTCGCTTTCAAATTACTTGAAATAAAATCGAGCTGTGGTACTCGTCCCAAAGCAGGAATCAGATAATCGAAATCCATTGTTGATATCTCACTCTCACGCGATATTCCGATTCGAAGCCTGTCATTCGCTATGGCCGATATACTTGATATCTTCGTATTCTCGTGATACTCGACATTTGATGACTCGTTGGCCATTTGCCATAAGATTGGAATGCATTTTATTTCAGTACCGCGATTGAATATGAATACCTGATTATGTTTTGCCAGATTAAGAGCATAATCGAATGCCGCGTCACCCGCGCCGATAATTGCGATTCGTTTCCCTTTTTCTTTTAGGATAGAAGTAATATCGTAAATAATATTTCGCTCCGTTTCATTCGAAATATTTATATCCCTAAACCTTTTTGGCTTCGTACCTGTCCCGATAATCAAAAGTTTTGAATAGTATTCAGCATTGGCGCATTTGATAGCAAAAAACTTCTTTTGCCAATCCAGATCAATCACCTCATGAAAGATTATTTCAACGTCATATCGCTTAACATGCTGTTCAAGCAAATCAACCAAATTCAAACCCGAAATTCCTTCCGGAAATCCAGGATAATTTTCCACCTTGTTCGCGCTTCTTAGAAGGCCGCCGATCTTATTTTTCTCAAGCACAATCAGATTGAGCCCGTAACGTTTAAGCTGAATCGCGGCGGCTATTCCCGAAGGTCCTGCGCCAATAATGACGATATCTGCCGGCTTCATATCTTATTTTCGCATCCTTGCCAGCAAATCATCTGTTAGAATATTGGTCGCGAATCCATGAGAGAGATTCAAAAGTGTCGCGCGATGAAGATCGGCATTATATGCTGCCGTGCCATCAATTGCGAAAAAGACCTCAAACCCGCGCACGAACGCCGCCCTTGCCGTGGTCTCACAGCATAAATTCGCAATAACTCCACAAATTACCAACTGCTTAATATTCCTGGCGTGAAGAATTGCCTCTAACGAGGTACTATAAAATGCATCATATTGCGGTTTTTCGATAACAATCCCGTCATTGGAATCTAAAAGAGCGGTTATTCTGCTAAGTGGATTTTCGCGTTCGATTATTTCGCTCCACCAAGTTCCCATCATTCCCGCGTCACGAGTTGTATTTAGATGACGGGTAAAGATTGTCGGCCGTTTAGTCATCTCAAACTCTTTTCGCAAGTCGATTATCTTTTGGATTATCGCCGGTGAACTTGGTATGAACGCGTGCGAAGCCTTGCTCAGAAAATAATCTTGCATATCGATAATGAGCAATGCCGCTTTCTGACTCAAGAACGTCGATTTTCTTTTGCGACCATTTGCGGCGACATCTTCAGCCATCTGATAAGCCTTTTCGTCGATATTATCGCTTGTAAAATAACATTCTTTCATTCAGCCATCTTTTCGAAAACAACCACTCTTGAATCAAATATGCCCAATTGACCATAATTGTGCAATTACAATTATTAATAGCGGTGTCAGGAATCCCTTCCTGACACCTTACGACGGTGAACCGTCAGGAAAGGATTCCTGACGGCGCGAGAAATATTGCTATCATAAATCAGTTGATTTATAAAAAATGGATTATTATGATTAGTTTTTGGAAGTGGTAGTAGTGGTTGCAGGGATCGAGTGTTGATTTTTAAGAAGGGAAGATGATGGATAACAAAGAACAATTATTAGCTAAAGCCGATCAACCCGGAGTAGAGGCGATGAAGCTTCATCCTTTCTACAAAGGCAAGATCGAAGTGGTGCCTAAGGCCTGTATTCGCGATTTCCAGGATTTCGCTATCTGGTATACTCCAGGAGTCGCCAAGCCATGCCTCGATATTCAAAAAAATCCTGAAACAGTATATGAGCATACTAATAAAGGAAATCTCGTAGCAGTTATTACCGATGGTACCCGCGTGCTCGGATTGGGTGATATTGGTCCTGAGGCCAGCCTGCCGGTAATGGAAGGCAAAAGTTTGCTCTTCAAATATCTCGGTGGTGTCGATGTATTCCCGATCGCTCTCGATACAAAGGACCCAGACAAAATTATCGAGACAGTCCTGCTTCTCCAGCCCGCGTTCGGTGGGATTAACCTTGAAGATATTTCTCAGCCGAAGTGCTTCCGTATCCTCGATGAACTCCGCAAGAAAGCGCGTATACCGGTCTGGCATGACGACCAGCAGGGAACAGCCACTGTTACAGTCGCCGGGTTTATCAACGCTCTCCGCGTAGTAGGAAAGAAGATAAATGAGGTCAAGATCGCCATGGTTGGCGCCGGAGCATCAAATTATCGAATCGCGACACTTCTTATCGCTGCAGGCGCTGAACCCAAGAATATCATTATGACAGATTCCAAGGGCACATTGCATAAGGACAGAACAGAGCTTCAAAAAGATTATCCCGAAAAATGGGAAATGTGCCTAAAAACCAATGAAAAAAGCGTCAAAGGCGGCATTCCGGAGGCCATGAAGGGTGCCGACGCTGTTATAGCTCTATCTACTCCGGGACCTGGCATTATTAAGAAAGAATGGATAACCCAAATGGCGAAAGATCCTATCGTATTTGTCTGCGCCAATCCAACTCCGGAAATCTGGCCCTGGGAAGCCAAGGAAGCCGGTGCGGCGGTAGTCGCGACAGGTCGTTCCGATTTCCCGAATCAGGTCAATAACTCGTTGGGATTCCCCGGAATTTTCAGAGGCACTCTCGATGTTCAGGCAAGCACGATCACGGATGAAATGTGTATTGCGGCCGCTAACGCTTTGGCCCAACTCGCGGTCGATAAAGGGTTGCATGCGAATTATATCCTGCCCAGTATGGATGACTGGGAGGTTTTCCCATCCGAAGCTGCAGCTGTCGGCACAAAAGCAATTGAGCAAGGGGTAGCCAAGAAAATACTCTCGCATGATGAGCTTTTCCAGATGGCCGCCAAACGAATCGCTCGTGCAAGAAACCTGACTCGTTCGATGATGGATACCGGATTTATCGAAATCCCGCATCGATATGTCATGTACGGGTCTTGATGTGGATTTTCGTTAATTAGGTTTGCTTAATGAAAAAGGGCGTCACCAGGCGCCCTTTATATTTTACATTAATTTCCCGAAAGGGCGATTGGAAAAAAACAAATCGCGGGCGAGAAACACATCATGCGTCTTTTCGAAAGACAGCTTACTGTCTTCCGGAAATTCGCATTGTCCAATTATATGAGCCGGCACCTACCAATTGGCTGACGGGAACCGTGATAGTGGAATCATATTCAACTACGGAACTATCACGCACAGCGAAGGTAGCCGAGAAAACATTATGCTCGACTTGATAATCGCCGCTGCTATTGCCTTGCTCTCCGCATTGCCAATAATATCTGCCGGGATTGTACCAGGTCTCCGTAAATATGATACTGATCGATTGCGAATCGTTATTTATTCTATTCAAAACACCGGATAATTCCACCTGATTATTGGCATGGCCGCTGGTAAGGCATTCGGCTGCACCGTCATAATAAAGGCCGTTTAAGGTAAATTCAGTTTCCCCGCTTCCCGATATGGAGTCTGAACCGATCGGTGCGGTTATAATTCGAAATGGGATAGAACCTCGAATAAAAATCGTCCCACAGTATGACCCGGGATATCTGGGATCGTTAAGCGAACTAAATTCAAATTGATGAGAGTATTCGATACTGCCATTAATAAGATAATCCGGGTTACTGCTTTGATTTTGGCCACACGAAAGCGAAATCAAAAGGATGATCGTGAAATAAATAAACAAGTAATTTTCTCGACTACTCATTTTGACATGCTTTGAGACAATTTTCATGCATCACCCCGTAATTTTATTGTTCATGTCCCGTATAAAATAATAACCGCAATTATCTATAATAGTCAAGCCAATTGCTACCCTGGCGAGAGCATTTGAGCGGCAGCCGTCCCGGCTGCCCTTAATTAGGACTTCATTTGGGGCAGTCTATGACCACTGCCGCCCAATAATTTGTCAGCTGTGCTTGTGCATTGTCATTCCCGCGAAAGCGGGAATCTTGCCCGGATTAGGGGGGAGTCTATATTGACGGTCGACCGGATGCCCGGGAAATTCAGCTTGTATTTGATAACGAATTATTATTAATTATGGCGTTGGCGTTTCCCCGTGTCGTCGGGTCGCCGTACCCGACGACAGTGCGTGTATGTGGCAGGTGCGGAGACCTGCCACCACTATGAAATTACGGAATTGGTTTTATGGCAATTTTGAATTTTGATTTCGCCATGTAATTTTGATGATTGAATCTGAAATTTGAATAAAGAATCTTAAGGGAGGATATTTTAATGTCAGCTCAAGCAGTTATATTATCAGCGTGTCGCTCAGCGATAGGCACATATCATGGTGGATTATCGGGATTTACTGCTCCGCAATTGGGAGCATTTGCTATCAGAGAAGCGGTCAAACGGGCCGAAATAAATCAGAATGATATCGATGAAGTCATTATCGGTCATGTCGTGCAAGGCGGTAGCAACCAGGCTCCCGCTCGTCAGGCGGCGATCCACGGTGGAATACCATCCAGCATTCCGGCGCTAACAATCAATAAAGTTTGCGGAAGTGGTCTCAAGGCGGTAATGCTATCAGCTCAGGCAATCAAGGCCGGAGATGGTAATCTATTTGTCGCCGGCGGGATGGAATCGATGTCCAATACACCTTATGTTTTGCATGGCGCTAAAACCGGCTTGAAGATGGGTCATAAACAGATTATCGATCTTATGATTAGCGACGGTCTCTGGGATTCATTCAATAATTATCACATGGGCAATGCCGCCGAATATACAGCGAAGAAATCCGGCATCAGCCGCGATATGCTCGATGAGTATGCGTTCAATTCCCAGATGAAAGCCTCGGCCGCCATCAAAGCCGGGAAATTCAAAAAGGAAATATTCCCGATTGCCATTCCCCAGAAAAAGGGCGATCCGATCTTATTCGATACTGATGAAGGCCCGCGCGGCGATACAACAGTCGAAAAGCTTGGCAAATTGAGACCGGCATTTTTGGAAGGCGGTGTTATCACTGCAGGTAACGCTCCCGGACTCAATGACGGCTCGGCGGCGCTTGTAGTATCATCATTGGAATATGCCGAGAACCACGGCAAAAAACCGCTGGCGAAAATTGTCGATTACGCCGCGGCTGGAACCGATCCGCAGGATTTATTCTATGCCCCTATTTACGCGGTTCGCAAGCTCATGGCCAAAATGAAAGTCGATATCAAGCATTGGGATTTAATCGAGGCTAATGAAGCCTTCGCGGCCCAGGCGGTAGCGAATGGCATGGAACTCAATTGGGATTGGGCTCGAGTCAATGTCAACGGCGGCGCTATCGCGTTGGGTCATCCGATTGGAGCCTCCGGCGCCAGAATTCTGACAACCTTGATATATGCGCTCAAAGACCGCGGTATGAAAACCGGCATGGCTACATTATGTCTTGGCGGCGGCAACGCTGTCGCCCTGGCAGTTGAAGTAATGTAGTTTTGTATTTGAATTTATTTACATCGAAGCCTGACAGCATGCGAGAATGTATTTGTGAGGAGGATTTTGTGAAAATTGGAAAATTATCCTTTATCATTCTCTTAGGATTGTTGGCATTCATTTCTAATTGCGGCGATTCCGGCAAACCTTATTCGGAGATTACTAACACATTTCCGCTTACAGCAGGGAGCCGGTGGGAATATGATCATTATAGATATAATATTTCTTTCAATGATTCAGTGCCCCCCGATACCTTCTACACCCATATGTCACGGCGCGTGATCGGAATTGAGCCATCCATCGATACTCTTCAATTGACAATCGTTGAGGATACTTGGATCGGTAACGAATTAGGATTTATAGATACGCTTATAAGCCGCTCTTGGTATGGTTTCGATAATAGCAAGTTGAAGATTTATGGCAGTCGTAATTTCAGGCCAAATGAGACTGGCGGCCCTATTATTTTTTCGCGTCCACTGATTATGCTTGATTTACCGTTAGATTTGGACAAGGAATGGGCAGTAATTGAAGGTATTGATGGTACTGGATACAAAAAGGTGATAAATAGGGAAGAACTGAAGTTAGCGGGAAGAGAATTCAATTGTGATATTGTCGGAATGGCGGGTGAAATGGACTATCCTGATTTTTCAATGAATCGGGAATGGTATAGTAATGAGGGCCTGATAATGAGGCGCTACGACTGGGGCACGCAGATGATTGAAGACGAGCAGGGTATTATTATTGATTCAATGCGAGTTTATGAGACTACTGAATTGACTGCAATCCACATTGAGCCTTAAATTAGCTCGTTGCCGTGGAATAAAAAGCAGAGGAAGTGCATATGGTGAAAAAGATTTTAATAGCGCTTTCTGTAATTGCGTTAACAATGGCATTTATCAACTGCAGTAAAAAGACTACCCAGCCGATTGCAAAACAGGGTACATCGACATTTCCTTTGACTATTGGCAGCCGCTGGGAATATGCTGATACTCTTTTGAAATTCTCCTATATAGATTCGCTTCCGACCGATACAATTGTATCCCAATTTATTATGCATATTATCGGGATAGATACGCTGGGTTCATCGGGGGTAATGGCGGTAATGCAGGATTCTTTCATCTCGGGAGAAGACACATTATTCGATTATGCTTACCAAAGATGGTTGAAGATCGAGGATAACAAACTAAAAGAATTCGCGTTTCAGCAAGTTGGAGATACAATTAACCCGATAACTATTTATGATGCGCCCAAAGTATTGCTGGATTACCCGTTGAATGCGGGCAAATCATGGACTGTTCGACAAGATATTGTTTCGTACTATACGAGCAGAGTAGTTGGCGCGGAGATCAGGTATGTCGGTAATCAATACATTCGCTTGTGATGTAGTATTTTCTCAATTGAAAACCATAGGCGATGCTGATACCATTTCGCAGACTTTCGACTGGTATACCAACGACGGTTTGATCAGAAATGAAATTGATTTCGGCAAAGTATACCATTTCGACAACCCGCCAAACCGGAGACTCAACTCGCAATATTGAGAAGAAGAATGCTGGTTTCGATAGATATCGATACCACTTCAATAAAGAGATAAAATAAAAACGATATATTAAGGAGGTGTGTATGGCTAAAAAGATTATGCTTATATTACTCGCTGTAGTATCAATCGTAATCTATATTGGCTGCAGCGGCCATCCCGACCCAAACCGAGTTTATAGACGGCACCTACAAGTTTCCGCTTCAAGTCGGGAATCGCTGGGTATATGCTGATACGGTTTTTGAAATTCCATATATTGAATCTGTTCCGCCGGATACACTTATAGGTTACCATATACAACGTGTCATAGGTATTGATACGCTCGGTGCATTGGGCGTAATGGCTATGATTGATGATTCCATTTCTTCGGCGGACGATACATTATTTCATCCATTTACTCGTAGATGGTGTAGGATCGACGACAATAAATTGAAAGAATACGCAGACCTGGACATTAGAAGTCAATATAATTCAATCTGGATATACGATAATCCGATTGTACTGCTTGATTTTCCTTTGGAAGTTGGTAAGTCATGGTACGCGGTCGAAACCGGTTATTCATACAATTCGCGAACGGTTATCGGTGTGGAAACAAAACATTTTAATGATAGAGCTATTAACTGCCAGGTCATAGTTTCTCAAACTAGATTTATAGGTGAAGACTTTACATTCCCCCCGACGTCTTACTGGTATACCAATGACGGTCTGATTGCCGAGGAAGATGACTGGGGTAAGATGTATCGCCGCAATGAATACGGCCAGGTCATAGATTCAACTCACAATATAAAAAGAATAGGTTTGCTTTCAATTGATATTGATTCATCAACAATACAAGAATAAATTTCAAAATAAATATCATGATAAAAAAGATGAAAGGTTAAAGTGGTTATGGAGATTAAGAATGTAGCGGTAATTGGTGGCGGCACAATGGGCAATGGCATCGCCCATCAGTTTGCGTTGAAGGGTTACGATGTATTATTGATCGAAATGAAACAAGAACACGCCGACAAAGCGATCGCGACTATCAAGAAGAATCTGGAACGTCAGGCGCAAAAAGGAGTAATCCAAGCGGGAGATGTTTCCGCCACACTCGGAAGACTAAAAACATCGATAAAGATCGCTGACGCTAAATCATCGAATCTGGTCATTGAAGCGGTATTCGAAGATATGCATACAAAAACCGAAATCTTCGAGGAACTCGATTCGGTATGTAAACCTGATACGATTTTAGCATCGAATACTTCCTCGCTTCCCATCACTGCCATAGCGGCCACTACGAAACGCGCCGATAAAGTCATCGGAATGCATTTCATGAATCCGGTCCCGCTGATGAAGCTGGTTGAGGTTATCAGAGGTATCGCCACTACCGATGAGACTTATGCAACTATTAAAGACCTTTGTCTGAAAATCGATAAGACTCCCGTAGAAGTGAATGATTACCCCGGCTTTATTTCCAACCGTATCTTAATTCCCATGATCAATGAGGCCGTTTATTGTCTCATGGAAGGTGTGGCTTCGGCGGAGGCTATCGATAGTGTTATGAAGCTCGGCATGAATCATCCTATGGGGCCGTTGACCCTGGCCGATTTTATCGGGCTCGACATCTGCCTCGAAGTCATGGAAGTCCTCTACGAAGGTTACTCCGATTCCAAGTATCGCCCCTGCCCATTGCTTAAGAAAATGGTTATGGCCGGTTATCTCGGCAGAAAATCCGGCCGCGGATTTTATAAATATTAATATTGCGAATTAATCCAAATGCCGTAATATTCAGCGCAGATGGATACCGATACAAGCGGAAAAAATGAGGTGGATTGATGGATTTTGAATTAGGCGAAGATCAAATACTAATGAGAGACGCGGCCCGGGAATTCGCTGAGAAAAAGCTGATGCCCGCCGCCGAGAAAATGGATGAGGAAGAGGCCGCCAAACCCGAACTCTATAAAGAGGCCGCCGAACTTGGATATTTCGGCATGCTCCTGCCTGAAAAATACGGCGGGCTCGATCTCGACAGCCTTTCGTATGTCTGCGCCATGGAAGAGCTGGCCAGGGGTTCGGCCAGCATCATGGTTGGAATTACGGTGCATAATTCGCTTTGCTGCCGCTCGATTTTGGATTTCGGTTCGGACTATCTTAAAGATAAATATCTGCCCGGAATGGCATCGGGTGAGCTTTTTGGCTCCTATTGTCTTTCCGAGCCCGGTTCCGGTACCGATGCCGGTGCGCTGGTCTGTCAGGCAGAACAAAAGGGCGATAATTTTATTCTCAATGGCACCAAGTCATGGGTAACCTCGGCAGGGCATGCGGGAATATTTATCGTTTTCGTATCCACCGATAGATCAAAAGGCCCCAAAGGCATATCTTGTCTGGCAATCGAAAAAGGCACGCCCGGTCTCGAATTAGGTGCCAAAGAACGGAAAATGGGCCTGAAGGCTTCGGATACAAGGCAGGTCAGTTTTACTGATTGCGCTGTGCCGGTGAAGAATCTTATTGGCGAGAAAAACCAGGGATTCAAAATTGCCCTTTCGCTTCTCGATGGCGGCCGAATTGGTATCGCATCCCAGGCAATCGGAATCGCTCAGGCAGCCTTCGAAGAAGCATATAAGTACGCTCAAACCCGCACGCAGTTCGGTCAGCCCATTTCGGAATTTCAATCAACTCAATTCAAATTAGCGGACATGGCGCTTAAAATTGAATCAGCCCGTTTGCTGGTTTATTCTGCAGCCTGGAAAAAGGACAAATACGGCAGGGAAGCTTCGAAATATTGTTCCATGGCCAAATTGGCAGCATCGGAAGCAGCCAATTGGGTGACAAATCAAGCTGTTCAGATTCATGGCGGCTATGGCTATGTAAAAGAGTATCCGGTCGAACGATATTTCCGCGACGCTCGTGTTACCGAAATTTACGAAGGCACATCGGAAGCCCAGAGAATGGTTATCTACAGAAATCTGGGTAAAAAATAAATTAGCCTAACAAATTGTGAGTAGATTAAGGGCCCTGGCAATCGCCGGGGTCTTTGCTTTTCGTAATAAATCGTAAGTAAAGAATGGACAAATCAGAGGCTGGCAATTGCCAGGAGTGATAAATTTTAATTTATAAAGGTCTTTGCGATGCCGCAACCCACAGATTGCTTCGAAGTTCGCCCTAGGCGAACTTCTCGCAATGACCTTGGGCTCGAGATTTTGAATCCAATCATTAAATTCCTGTCATTATGGCAGTAAATAGTTGATTGTTTCGGCAGAAAATTATATAATTTCAATTATGAAAAACTACAATATCGAGAATATTATCGACATGATTTCCAAAGCTCAGCGGCCATTGAAAATCAGAGAATTATCCAATCATTATGGAGTAGCCGCTGAAGATTATCCCATATTCAGGCGGCTTGTTAAAAGCGCGGTCGCCGATGGTCGCCTGGCAAGACTGAGGGGAGGCAGGCTAGTGTTGCCTACCGAAAAACAATTCGTAATGGGTAAGCTGCTGATGGGCCGTTCCGGCTACGGATTCGTAATTTCGCAAACTAATAATGAGGAAATATTCATAGCGCAGAAAGACCTTTGCGGCGCTCTCCATGGCGAGGATGTCAAAGTAATTATAAAAGATTCCCGTCAAGGGAAGAGCCGTGAAGGGAAAGTAGTTCAAGTCCTCAATCGCGAAAAAGGACGCGTTGTTGGCAAATTGATGAAGGATCGCTACGGCCTGCATATTATCCCAGATGATCCGCGATTCGGGGAGCGAATTGAAATCGATGATCCTAAACGTCTCGCGAAAAAACAGGATCTTGTTGTCACTATCAGGCTCTATCCCTGGGAAGCGCCATTTCTTCCGGTGAGGGGTCACGTCGAAGAGGTGTTGGGCGAAGCTGGCGCTCCCGGAATAGATATCGATTCACTTGTGATCACCTATGGGTTGCCGCGCGATTTCGATCAATCAATCAAGCCGGAATTGGATAAGATAAAACGATTAATCCCCAAATCCGAAATCGATAAAAGACTCGATCTGCGGGATGTCATGCTTTTTACAATTGACCCTGCCGACGCCAAAGATCACGATGATGCTATCAGCCTTGAGACATTGCCGAACGGCCGTTTCAGTCTCGGAGTGCATATCGCCGATGTCTCCTACTATGTAAATCACGGGACCGCTCTCGATCGTGAGGCGTTGATGCGCGGAAATTCGATTTATCTCGTCGATCGTGTCATCCCCATGCTTCCTGAGAAACTCTCTGGTGATATCTGCAGTCTGCACGAGGGAAAGGACAGGCTGACATTGTCATTCATGGCCGAAATCGACGCGACCGCCAAAATATACAATTGGAAATTTCACGAAAGCGTCATTTGCAGCTCGGCCTCGTTAAATTATGATGAAGTTCAGGAATTTCTCGATGGCAAAAAGTCGAAGAAATTCGCCGATGCCGGGGCAACCTTAAAGAACATGCTGAAAATTTCTATTGAGTTACGAAAGCAACGGCTTGAAAAAGGCAGTCTCGATTTCGACTTGCCCGAGGCCAAAGTGCTTCTTGATTCCGAAGGCAAAGTTATCGATATTATGGCACGCGCCCGAATGCCTTCGCATCAGATTGTGGAAGAATTCATGCTTCTGGCAAATAAATATACCGCAAGCTACCTGGAATCTTTAGGAGCTCCGCTTCTTTTCAGGGTTCACGCAAAGCCGGATACCGATAAAATCAAGATTTTCGCCGAGATCATCAATGAAATCGGTTACAATTTCAGCTTCAAAGGCGAAATCACACCCAAGAAGCTGCAGAGAGTTTTTGATGAGGTACAAGGCAAACCGGAAGAGCCATTCATCGAAGAGATGCTTTTAAGGTCGCTGGCCAAGGCCGTCTACCAGCCCGAAAATATCGGCCATTTCGGGCTGGCGTTCACGAGCTACACTCATTTTACATCACCTATCCGACGATACCCCGACCTTCTGACTCACCGGGTCTTGCGTCTTTGTATTAATGGCGGATTAAAACCGGATACTGCAAATATCATAAGGTCGACATTGAAAAACATCGGCAAGCATTGCTCAGCCACTGAAATCGCCGCCGATGAAGCCGAACGAGAATCCGTGAAAATAAAACAGATTGAATTTCTGTCAGAACGAGTCGGCGGGATATTCGATGGTATTATCTCAGGAGTGGTGAAGGCCGGTTTGTTTGTTAAATTAATGGGATCGTTGGTTGAGGGCATGGTCCCTTTTAGATCGATAGAAGATGATTACTATGAGATCGAAGAGGGCAAGCACAAGGCCAAGGGAAAGAGGACCGGCAAAATCTACAGACTCGGCGATAGTGTCAAGGTCATTGTCGCGAAAGTGGATTCGGAAAACCGCAGAGCGGATTTTGTACTTGTAAGCCCGCCGGTTTTGCCTAAAAAGGTGAGGAAGAAGAAAAGATGATCTATGTCTTTTCAAATGATCTGACATTCTCTGAGAATATTAAGGAGGCTGTCGGTCAGGGTGGAGCCGAGTTATTCAATGACGAAACCAATTTGGCATCGGCCCTAAATGCGAAAGAGCCGGATGGCATTCTTTTCGATTTCCATACAGGCATGAGGGCCACTAAGCTTTTGGAAAAGATTTATTTTGAACGACCTGGAATAATGATTTTGCTCTTGATACCCGGCACTGGAATATCGGAAGAAATAATATGCGATAAGGAATTATACTGGCCGATCGAGGCTTCCGAAATAGTTAAATCGTTTGAGGAAACCCAAAAGGATAGAGATATAATCAAATCATGTGACTTGATAGGCCGTTCAAAAGAACTGGCGGCGGCGGCCAAGACCGTCACGCAAGTAGCTCCATCGGAAATAAGCGTTCTACTGACCGGACCATCAGGAGCTGGCAAAGAATTAATCGCCCGCGCTATTCATAATAAGTCTTCGCGTCCTACGGGTCCGTTCATTCCGGTAAATGTTGCCGCGTTAGCTCCCGGAATTATTGAATCCGAGCTTTTTGGGCATGAAAAAGGATCATTTACGGGTGCTCACGGCCGCCGGCTGGGAGTCTTTGAGCAAGCATCGGGTGGCACAATATTTCTCGATGAAATCGGCGAAATCCCTCCGGAAATCCAGGCAAAGCTTTTGAGAGTTCTTGAAAATCGGAATTTCACGCGAGTCGGCGGCAACACCTCCATCGCAGCGAATTTCAGGCTTATTGCCGCCACAAATAGAATACTTTCCGATGACATCGCGACCGGCAGATTCAGAGAAGACCTTTACTATCGATTAAGCGTCGTGTCAATCGACCTGCCTTCGCTCCAACAGCGAAAACCCGATATCGCGCCGCTGACATTTTATTTTCTGAAGAGGCGTAGCGCTGAATTGGGAATCAACGAGCTTACGATCGAGCCGGGCGCGCTCAGGCTTTTTCATCGTTACGAATGGCCGGGCAATGTTCGCGAACTCAGAAATGTCATAGATTCATTTTCTGTCACCAGCCAGGCGGGACGAATTAAAGCCGCTGATTTCGAAAAATATATCAGGGAGAGAACACCGCGCTCGCATCTACTCCCCATGGTCACTGGCAGAACCCCTCAGGCGGCCGAGCATCAGGTAATGATGCAGGCGATTTTGGCCCTTACCAATGAAGTCTCATCGCTGAGAAATTTGATTGAAAGAGAACTCGAAAATATAAGATTCGCGAATTCCAATTATCAGAATAATGAAAGTGAACGATTCGATTCGGTGAATATCGAAAGCGCCGAAAAAGAATTGATCTCGAAGGCGTTAATAGACTCAGATGGCAATAGAAAAAAGGCGGCCCGTCTTCTCGGGATCGGCGAGAGGACATTATACAGGAAAATTGAAAAATACGGACTAAAGTGATTTCTTGCGGTAAGCTTGCATCAATATCTACATTAATCTTAATATTATTCGTCAGCTCCAATGCCCAATGGCTTGATGATGTCCTGACCGAGTCTGATTGGGAGTATCTATATAGTGACGGTTCCTATGACTATAATTCATATCTTATATTAAAAGATATTTCGCTTGGAATGATTTCGGCGGATACCGCCGATCTTGCAGTCAATACGCTCGCGCTGACTAATTCGCAGTCATCATATAATGGCCCTTTCTGGAGTCTCAACAACGAGATATTATCTACCTCAAAATTGTATTCAAATGAAATTCGACCAGGTAAACTTAATTGGCAAATCGGCAATAAATATTTAGATAATCAAAACATCGGTTATATTCATATTGCTCCCTCATATAATATTATTTCACTGGATTATAAATCGTCATATGAAAATAATACCTGGACTACCGATCATAGATCGTTCAAGATAAGTCTTCCCGAATTTGAATTGACCGCCGGCAATTATTGGCCCCGAATCGGTATGGGTTTGGCGATAGGCCGATACGATTTTCGTCCAATAAGATATGGGTCTGGGCATCAAAAGCATGATGATCTTATTTTCCCGGTCAATAGCTATTACAATGGGCTCTATGTAAAAGGCGCCAATTTCGATTTCCTGTATTCATTAAAATCGTACGATAGTCTTGATAAGGCTTTCCTGGGATCCGCAATACATGCCAATTCCGGCAATTTTAATTTGGGCTTGGCCGCTGCCAGAACCGAACTTAAATCCGAGGCCGGGAAGAGATACCTAAATTCCGGCTCAATATTCATGAGCAATGCATCCTTGGGACTTGGGGCGGAGGCAGGCTACGGCGAATCCGGAGGAGGTGCCATAATCCAATACTATAAAAATGATTTGTCAGGCAAATGCTGGCATTATGGCAAATCATTTGTCAATTTACAGTCGTCAAGCTACGCGAATCCTGACTATATTTCATATGAGGATGATTATTCGGGCGTCTCATTCAGGCAGCCGCAGAGCGGTGAGACAGGCGCGTATTTATCTCGAAGACTTGCCATAAATGGGCTGGATATCAAAGTGTCATCTGAAATCTGGAAACCGGGGAATAAGCGCCTTCTGAAGTCTGAGAATACGGCAATTTTGCGATATGATCTGAATCATTCATTTAGAATAGGTAGCGGAATTTCTCGAAAAGATTATCATGATGGTCCCAAAAATCTGATAAGATCAAGCCTGTCTTATATTGGTCCAGTAAACGCAATCTTCGATATTAAATTTCAGTGGAATGATAAGGAATTAGAAAATCAGAACTCCAAATATTTCCTTTATCTATCGACTCCGCTAGATCGCGATATCGTATTTTCCGGGCGAATCAGGTCAAGTTTCAATGGAAAATTGGATTACTATATTGAGGAGAAGACATTTTTGACAGCCGGTTTTTCCTCAAAGATTACTTATAGATGGAATAGCTCATACAAAGGCAAATTAGGGGCGTTTTATCTAATAATTGAGGGTAGGCTGGATTGATTAACAATATTGGGGGCTTGACTTGTCCATTAGATGGCTTAAATTGGTAATGACATTTAGGTCCATGAATTGCCTCAAGGGCAATCTGATTTCCGGCAATAGTTCAAATAGCGAATGAATATGAGTACTTTTAGAGAATATTTCGAAAATCTGGAAAAAGAAATACTGGCGCCTTATGCTATTAAATCCGGCGAATCGTGCGGACGGCAATATCCCGAACCCCGGCATCCTTTCCGAACAGAATTCCAGCGTGATCGGGATCGAATAGTTCATTGTACCGCATTCAGAAGATTAGAATATAAAACCCAGGTTTTTGTAAATCACGAAGGCGATCATTATCGCACCAGGATGACGCATACTATTGAGGTTAGCATTATCGCACGATCAGTAGCCCGCGCTTTGAGGCTCAATGAAGACCTTACCGAGGCGATAGCGCTCGCCCATGATCTGGGGCATACTCCTTTCGGTCATTCGGGGGAGGAGGCGCTGAATGAATTGTTAAAAGACAAGGGCGGATTCGAGCATAATCTTCAATGCATCCGGGTAGTCGATCTTCTCGAAAGGCGCTACCCCGATTTCCCCGGCCTGAATCTGACGTTCGAATTGCGGGAAGGGATTCTCAAACATCATTCGCACTATGATAATCCGCAAGTCCCGTCGGCGCTTTCCAAAGATGAGGGACGGCCGCTTGAATGTCAGGTGGTTAATTTGGCCGACGAAATCGCGTATAATTGTCATGATGTCGATGACGGTTTATCTTCCGGAGTGCTCAATGAAAATCAGCTGAAAGAAGTCAAAATCTGGCGGGATAACTATAACCAATTTGTCGATGCTTCTGGGTACGATGAGGCTATGAGGCGGCATGTTATGGTGCGCAATTTGATAAATATCATGGTCACCGATTTAATAAATAATTCAAACGAATCTATTGGAAAAGTGAAGCCGCTCAGCTCTGAAGAATTTAGGAAAAAGCGGATAGACCTTATCGGATTCTCGTCAGAAATGAATAATTCAAATTCGGAACTCAAACGGTTTCTATACCATAATATGTATCGCCATTTCAGGATGGTGCGAATGAGCGAGAAAGCCCAACGAATAATTTATGCGCTTTACGAATCATATATTAAGAATATCGATGTTCTGCCGGAGCATGTCAAAGCCAGACTGGTATTTGAGCCTCCGCACACCGTTGTGGCCGATTATATCGCCGGGATGACCGATCGATTTGCCGCCGCGGAATACAAAAAGCTAATAGACCCCTTTGAGCGGGTTTAAAAACCATTATATTGATGCAAATGAAGGGTTTTAATCCAATAACATGCATGAAATTAAATACTTTTTCTTCCATTATTCACATTTCTTTCAAATGCAAATTATTTATAGTCAAAAAGTTAAGCCAAGCTTACAACTTGGGCGTTTCAAAAAATGATAATATCTCTTGACAAAGATTGAATATAAAATATATTGGCAATGGTAAATGTTTATTTTTTTAGTCAACGTAAGTTAGCAAAATGACTAAGTTTAAGCTCCGCAAGAAAAACATCATTAGGTATAATAGTGTCTTCACTAATAATAAACCATTTTAAGTGATAAAAAGGAGGTCAAAGGTCAAAACATTTCATAAGGGGTTTTCGTTTTCTAAACTTCAAATGGAGATTTTTTTTATGAAAAAACCATTCAAAATTGTGTTGTTCTGTTTGGTTTTAATGTCTATCGGCTCCTACGCGTTTGCCGGTCAGTATAGTGCTGCGTTCCAGCCGTACTTGGCTGATCATTCGTCTCAGCCGATGGTCGGCGCTATTATTACAATGGCGGACCAAGTAGATCTTAATGCATTGCAGGCCGAGCTTACTGCAAGGCAGGCTGATCGTCGTGAGTGGCATGAGGTCGTAGTCAGGGCTCTTCAGGCCAAGGCAACGGAAACTCAGGGCGACATCATGGCTCAGTTGGCCGATCTGGCCAATCAAGGCAAGGTTGAAAAATTCCAAGGCCTTTGGGTTGCCAATATTGTTTTGGTGACAGCCACCCCTGAAGTATTGGATATTCTGGTTCAGCGCAATGACGTTCTTCAAGTCAGCCCTGACTATGAAATTTCCAATACTGAACCTGTCAGCCACGGCCAAGATGAGCCGTCGATTGCAGGTGTGGAAAATGGCCTCCGCGCCATCAATGCTCCCCAAGCTTGGGCTATGGGTTTCACCGGTGAAGGAAGGCTTGTCAGCCATCTCGATACTGGTGTCGATGGCAACCACCCGGCGTTAAATGCTCGCTGGAGAGGTTACGATAGCAGATACGACGGTCATGCGGATTGGGCTTGGTTTGATCCGGTGACTTTCACAGATTTCCCCTTTGATTCCGGTCAGCATGGTACCCATACAATGGGCACGATTTGCGGTCTCGGTGTCAATACTGGCGATACCATCGGTGTTGCTTTTGGCGCACAGTGGATGTCAGCCGGCGTAATTGATAGAGGCGGCATTGGTCCGACCGTAACAAATGCTTTATTGTCATTCCAGTGGATCGTTGATCCTGATGGCAATCCAGCCACAGTTTGGGACGTTCCCGATGTCAACTCCAACTCATGGGGTGTTACAACCGGTCACGGTTATCCCGATTGCGATGAAACATTCTGGGCAGTTCTTGACGGCGCCGAAGCCGCCGGTATTGTCGTTGTTTTCGCCGCAGGTAATGAAGGCCCTGGCCCGACTTCACTCAGACGTCCGGCAGACAGAGCCACAACAGACATAACCAGCTTTGCTATTGCCGCAGTTGATGGCAATAACCAGAGTCTGCCGATCGCGGACTTCTCTTCGCGCGGCCCGACCTATTGCACACCGAATGGTGACGCAGCGATTAAGCCCGAAGTTTCGGCTCCTGGCGTTAACGTTCGCAGTTCTGTTCCTGGCGGTCAATACCAGGGCGGATGGAGCGGTACCTCAATGGCCACTCCGCACGTCGCCGGTGTCGTCGCTTTAATGCGTCAGGCAAACCCGAACCTAACATCTGCTCAGGTTCGCGAAATTCTTCTCGATACTGCCACAGATTTAGGCCCGCAAGGCAATGACAACTCATATGGTATGGGTATTGTCAATGCATACGCGGCAGTGCAGAGAGCATTATCGCTGTTGCATGGTTGGGGCGTCCTGGCTGGAACAGTTACAGACCAGGCTTCCGGTCTCCCGTTACAGGGTGCCATGGTTAGTGTAGTTGGCAGACCCTGGAGCGCATCTTCCAGAGCAAATGGATCCTATTCATTATACATGCCGGCCGATACACTCTGGAATATCAGAGTTGAATTCCCGCCGACACACCTCCCAGTTTTTGACCAGAAAATGGTCGCTGAAAATGAAACAACTTTCGCGAACTATGCCCTTGAAGGCAAAGTCACTGTCACTTTAAAAGCTCAATTTGGCAATCCCGTGGATGCTTCCTATCGTACCTTCTACCTCAAAGGTAGTTGGAATAACGATGGCTTCTACGATGCCGGTTGGTCTGGCGATCTCCTTGCCATCAAAGATGACGGCGTATCTCCCGATCAAGCAGCCAACGACGGTATTTTCACCGGAAACGTGCTTCTTGCTCGCGATCTTACTCATACCTATCAATGGGCTATCTATTCTGAAAACTACAATGGCGAAGCGCCTCGTTTGGATGACGGCGCAGGATTCCAGATTCTAAACCTTAATCCGCCTACGGTTCCTACATTGTCGGTCAACCCCTCCGGGTCCTACAATAACTGGATTATCTCCGCAGTTGGCGATCATGGTCTGAATCTTGATTTGGCCCGTGGCGTGAACAACAGGCCGACCAAGTGGGGTGCTGCAACTCCGCTAATTGCAAACACCATGTACACATTTAAATTCACGGTCATGCATTCCAACGTTGGCTGGTATGGCATCGGCGGAGTTGGTGGCGCGAATATTACCTTCACACCTACAGTTGATGGTTCATACGATTTCGTATTTGATGATCGTGATGATACTTTCATTATCCAATTAGCCGGTACCGAAGGTCCTCAGACTTACCTTCACGCAACCGGTGGTCTTGATCATCATGTTCCTCTAACCTGGTTAGCCCCTGGCATGACCGAATCGCGCGAAATCGCGTACGACGACGGAGCATTGGTCAATGCGTATTACTACTATGCTTATGACGCCTTAATGGCTGAAATGTTTGAAATCAATGGTGCCGCTACCATTGACTCCGTCATGATTCATGTCCTGACAGAGGGCGATCCTTATTGGCCATGGCCTGATGCAAGTCCCGATCCTATCGGCGTCTCGGTTTATCTTGACGACGGTTCCGGTAATCCGCAGGCTGATGCCGCGTTCTATACCGAAGTTACCGGCGAATTGGGACAGTGGGTTAAGGTTGACGTACCTGAAGTTGAAGCCACGGATAGATTCTGGGTGGCCATGAACAACATCGCTGGAGGTGGCGAAGAAGGCATAGGCCTTGATGCGACCACCGATTATCCCGGCAACAAATGGTCCCGTATGGGCGGCGTCTGGGGTCTTGAATCCAACTACGATGGCGATCATATGATTCGCGCCAAAGTATTTGGTGGAGCCCGCAGCAACGGCTGGTTATCATTTGATTCAGGTCCGAAAAGGACCGTACCGGCCAATTTAGGTGTAAATAATAATAGAGCGAATACTCATGCCGTAGTGGCATCGGGTAATTCCAGCGCCTCTAAGATCATTGATAGAACCGCTCACTATCCTAAGATCATGTTGAGCTCGGATCCTCCGATAATCACCGACGTTGCAGTCCTTTTGGGCTACAACTTGTATCGTGATGTCGCGACCGGCCCTTATGATCGTCATCTACCAAAGATCAATGGTTCGATCATAACTGCTACAGCCTATGATGATTGGGGCGATGATCTTCCCAACGGTCTTACCAATGGTACATTATATTATTATCAGGGATCAGCAGTTTACGATATAGGCGGCGGCCAGAACGTGGAAATTGGTCCTTCCAATCAAGCCACAGCCACTCCTATTAATGCCTCGCCCGAAGCGCCGACCAACCTGGTCGCTAACGTTGTCGGACGTAACGTAAACCTCACATGGAATTTCAACAACGCTAACCGCGATTTCGCTCATTTCTCGGTAGAGCGCAAACTCATGCCGTATGGGGCTTGGGGTCAGATTGCTACGACCACCGTTATGGCCTATGTCGATGTTATCGGCCAGGGTCAGGACGGAACCTACGGTTACAGAGTTATCGCTGTCGATGATGGAACTCCTCCGCTTTCTTCTGAGCCATCAAACACAGCCTATGGCCTCGTTGGTCATCTGCCGCCGAGCGGCCTTATCGCAGTCAGCGGTGAGGAATTCGCAGTACCGTTGCGTTGGATGCTCCCTGGCTCGTGGCGTGGAGCTTCGAGTGGCTCTACACCGTCTCGCCCAGTACGCCATCAAGCACCACTTGATTTATCCAAGAAGGGTATTAATGGTCCGATCAATCCTCCAGTGATTGCTGATCAGGGTGGTCCGGATGCGTTTGGTTATACCTGGATTGATTCAGATGAACCAGGTGGACCCGCCTATGCTTGGGTAGACATTACTGATAATGGTACGCCAATACCGTTAAATGCTGACGATCAAAGCGTCGGCCCGATGGATATCGGCTTTGATTTCCCATTCTATGGCAATATGTTCAGCCAATTTAATGTGTGCTCGAATGGCTTCCTTTCTTTCACAAGCAATGGCACAGACTACGTTAATGGGCCGCTTCCCAATCCGTCCGCTCCTGAAAATATGATAGCCGCATTCTGGGATGACTTAAATGCAGGAGACGGTGGATCATTCTATTACTATAGCGACGGTTCGGAATTGGTGATTTCATATATTGGAATTAACCATTTCGGCGGTGGCGGACCTTATACATTCCAGTGGATACTCCGTGCGACAGGCACAATTATCCTTCAGTACGAAAATTTGGGCGTGCCGACAAATAGCTGCACAGTAGGTATCCAGAATGGTGATGGATCAATCGGATTGCAGGTTGTTGCTGACGCCGACTATCTCCATAGCGAAATGGCCATCAGGATAGGAACAGGTCCGGAAGGATTTGCTCCCGCTCACTACAATCTATACCGTGCGCTTTCTTCGCCTGTACCGCTGGATAACGCTCACTTGATTACTTCCGGTATTCCTGGCGCGGATACTCGTTATACTGACCACGCAGGAATCGTCAATGGTACGACTTATTATTATGCCATGACAGCGACATGGTCAGACTCTGTAGCATCACCGGCCTCCAACGAAGCCAATGCTACACCGGCCAACCATTCGCCTGAACCGCCTGCAGATTTAGCCGCAGTCGTTAATGGTCGTAATGTTAATCTGACCTGGACGTTCACGAATCAGATGGGCGATTTCAATCACTACAACATTTGGAAGAAGCTTGTTCCGGGCGGTTCCTACGTTCTCGCTGGTACAAGCACTTCACCAGCCGCTACTATTAATATTCCAGTCGGCCAGGATGGCACTTATGGAATAGTCGTTACGGCTGTCGATAACGGCAATCCTGCGATGGAATCGGCATACTCCAACCAGGTTTTCGTATCAGTTGGAAATCTGCCTCCGACCAACCTGAGAGCCACAAACGATCAGGAAGGTTGTGTTCCATTACATTGGGCCGCTCCAGGTATGCGTCCGACAAGAACTATCGTCTATGACGACGGTGTATTGGTCAATGCATACTACTATTATGCTTATGATGCTATCATAGCTAATAGCTTCTCAGCCAATTCACCTATTGAAATCGATACTCTCTGGATTCATACTCTTACTGAAGGCGATGCCTATTGGCCATGGCCGGATGGAACAGCGGATCCGATCGGAGTTTCAGTATTCGATGACGACGGTTCTGGTCAGCCCGGCGACATGGTATACTATGCTGAAGTTACCGGTGAAATTGGTCAGACCATTATGGCCCCGATCGAGGGCGGCTTGATTGTCAACGGACCTAATTTCTGGGTTGGTTTCCAGAATATAGCCGGTGGCGGTGAAGAAGGTATCGGCCTCGATGCATTTACCGATTTCCCTGAGAACAAATGGGCATTTGTCGGCGGCATCTGGGGACAGCAGGATACTTATTCTGGCGACCAGATGATCAGGGTCACAATCGTTGATAACGGCAGAAGCCTCACCCTTTCCGAGAAGGCTCCGACTCCGGAGTTGGCAAGGAAGACTACATTGCCGATCAATGAAAAAGCCACATCAGTGGTAGTGCCTCTGAGCAGCAAAACTGCTCCGATGCTCACTATGTCCAATTCCGGCGGCGATAATCCTCGTCCGCTGGATACAGAGGAATTGCTGGGATACAACGTCTATCGTCAGACTACTCCTAACGTAGTCATTACCCCGGCGAATAAAATCAATTCCTCTTATGTTCTGGGCAATGCTTACAATGATTCCGCGGTAGTAAATGGTACAACCTATTACTATAAAGTGACAGCGGTTTACAACAATCCGCCAGTAGAAGAATCGCCTGGATCAAATGAAGTATCCGGCACTCCGAGACTCGGCGGCAGAATGATACTTAATCCCACATCGTTTGATGTTGGTGGAGGCGTTGGCCAGATAGTTACCAGACCTTTGAATATCTCCAACCCCGGCGGCCTGGCTATCAATTACTCGATTGTAGCCAATACCAACAGGGTGCGTAATGCGCGCGATTGGAGTCCGACATGGTCGTTCCAGGCAGTACCGCATTCCAACAATACAACCTATGATAAATCGCAGGATCAAAGCCAGCCTACACATCCTCCGATGACCCTTGGACGCGGCGGCCCGGATTCATTCGGGTATCTATGGATTGATTCAGACGAACCAGGTGGACCGACTTATAACTGGATTGATATCCAGAATGAAGGCACACCAATAGGTCTAAGCGGAGACGATCAGAGTATGGGACCGATGGATATCGGTTTCGAATTCCCGTACTATGGAAGCACGTTCAGTCAATTCTATGCCTGCTCCAACGGTTGGATATCATTCACTAACAATGGTACAGTATACTTTAATGGTCCTTTACCGGATCCATCAGCGCCGGAAAATATGCTCGCCCCGTTCTGGGATGATCTTAATTTCTCTGCCGGCGGTGAATCATACTACTACACCGATGGTTCTCAGTTGGTTATCTCCTACATTAATGTGCCTCATTACAGCAGCGGTGGACCTTATTCATTCCAGATTGTTCTTTCATCGAGCGGCGCGATCACATTCAACTATATGGATATCGGCTATCCGGATGATAGCAACACGATTGGTATCCAGAATGGTGATGGTTCTATTGGATTGCAGGTTGCCTACGATCAGACCTACGTTCATAGCGAGTTGGCGGTTAGATTTACTGCTGGCTGGCTAGCGGCTGATCCCGCATCGGGAACTGTTAATTACGGCCAGAATACTAATAGCACCATTTCATTCGACGCGTCATTCCTCGAGATAGGTACCTACAACGGCTCATTGCTGGTAACAGGAACTGATGCCAACCACCAGGTTGCTCAGATCACAGTACCGGTGATATTCCGTGTCGGTCCTACTGGCATCGATGATAAGCCTACCATGTTGCCAACTGAATTCGCTCTCTCACAGAACTATCCTAACCCGTTCAACCCGTCCACAGAAATTCGGTTTGCTTTACCGACTAATTCGGCTGTTACTCTGGAAATATTCAACGTCCTTGGTCAGAAAGTGAAAACTCTCGCCAATGGCCCAATGAATGCCGGATATCAATCGATTATTTGGAATGGCACCGATGAAACTGGTTCAGGTGTCGCTTCGGGTATGTACTTCTACAAACTCAATGCAGGCGGAAAAACCTTTACTAAGAAAATGATGATGCTGAAGTAGCATCGTTTCTTAACACCTACGCCAATAGCCCCCGCTCAAATTCGAGCGGGGGCTATGTTTTTTGGAATCACTCATTATTCCTTATGAGACCGCTTATAGATAAAATTGAGGAGGGGATTATCTATATATTTTTAAAATAGATAGGAATTATTACTGATAATTTTTGTATATTATAGTAAATGGGTAGTAGTTTGAAACCTGTGAACCAACAATTTGAATCTAAAAGTACTTATGCACTATATTTACCATTTGCTGCATTTCGAGTGAAGCACCCCTCTGCAATGCACAATTATTGTCTCAATATTTATTAGTAAGGAAGGCTATGGGCTATTGGGAAATTTAGATTTGTAAGAATAAGATAGACAATGGATTAGGACGTCAATATTGGTCGAAAAGGAGGGGCTTGTAAGGCCAATGTAAAGCAGGCACGGCATTTGCTGAAAATGCTTGTGGACGGAGACAACAAAAGGAGGCCTTAAAATGAAATGCTTCTATCACGGGCGAAAAAGAGATGACAACGGTTTAGCGGGATATAATAGTCTTGTGACCTTTGCCATTCCCGACATCGGTATCACTTTCAGGGCCCAGTTTAATGGCACTCAGGACGAATGTGAATATGCCAGCCTCTTGGCTCTCCTTGAATTCGTAGAACTCAATCCCCATCTCTTTAAGAATAAACGAATTGAAGTTTTTGGTAACGACTATAAGATTATTAGCCAGGTAAATAAGGGACTCAAAGCGCCCAAAGGTCTGGAACCGTATTTAAACATGGCAGTCGGGTACAAAAGAAAAATACCATTTACTCTAAATTGGATTCCAATTAATGAGAATCTGGCTCAAGATGGCCTTGCTGCTTAAATAGTAAAGTTCTCAGCTATGATAAGGGTGGAATTGGGGTTGACATTATTGCCAACCCCAATTTCTATAAAAGGTGATTTGACAGAATGATCAATTGGATTTATTATAGATTAATGAGATATTTCGGAACGAATGGCCAAAGTTATCTGTTTTAGTGTTTAAAAGGAGATTTTTAATGAAAAAGTTATTCTGGTTTACATGTGCAATAATGATGATAGCGGCGACAACACTGATTGCGGCTACTCATGAGCGGCCAATGCTTGTTCAGGTCGATTTGAGCATTAAGGGCGCCGCAGAATTTCTTCGTACCGGCGATTTTGACGTGCCATCAGTTTCCAAAGATGGCATAGCGGATATTATCGCCGATGACACCGATTTAGCCCGCCTGTCTGCCGCCGGCCTCAATCCGAAGGTTATCCACGCCGACTTGGTCGCGTTCTATCAATCGAGAAACCCGCTTGGCGCGACTATGGGCGGTTATAAGACCTATGCCGAAGCGTTAGCCTATATGGATTCGCTTCATGCCGCTTATCCCAATATTACGACTGCCAGGGATTCCATTGGGCCCACTATTCAGGGCAGGGCGCTTTGGATGATGAAGATTTCGGATAATCCCGATAGCAATGAGAATGAGCCGGGAATGTTTGTGAACGGTCTTATTCACGCGAGAGAGCCCATGGGCGGTGAAAATTGCCTTCGATTCATCAATTATCTTTGCCAAAACTATGGTAGCGATTCAATCGTGACTCACCTTGTCAATAATCGTGAATTCTACATTTTGCCGATAGTCAATCCTGATGGTTATGAATATAATCGCCAGACCAATCCCGGTGGCGGCGGAATGTGGCGTAAAAATCGCCGCGGAGGCTACGGAATCGATCTTAACCGCAATTGGGGTTACGAGTGGGGATATGACAATAATGGTTCATCGCCATATCAATCCGACGAGACCTATCGCGGCGCTTCCGCATTTTCCGAGTCCGAAACCGAATCGATGAGACAATTCATAAACTCGCATCCCAATATTAAAGTAATCATGAATTTCCACACGTACGGCGGTTATTTCCTTTATCCCTGGGGATATGCGAATATCCATGCCCCAGATCAGCCGTTATTTACGATTATTGGCGATTCCTGCACTGCTTTTAGCGGATATGCTCAGGGGACTCCCTGGGAGCTTCTCTATAATACAAACGGCGAATCTACTGATTGGCAGTATGGCGAACAGACTGAGAAGCCTAAGATGCTTGGTTTCGTAATGGAGATGGGCGATAACACCGATGGCTTTTGGGCGCCGCAATCAAGAATTCCGATACTTTGGGGACACGCTCTCAGCGCTCTAATGTATCTCGCGAAAATCGCCGAGAATCCATATGGCATCGATGCTCCAGTCGCGCCGCATTTGAATCCGATTGGTGATATTTATGCCGATTCATTCACAGTCTCCTGGACTCATAGCGATACATTGAATCCGGCCGTCGCCTATGAATTAACCGAATTGACCGGATTCCAGAGACTAACCGATGATTTTGACGATAACACCAACGATTGGAATCTGCATGGTTTTGTTCGCAGAACCACGCATCATCATTCGGGGACTTACGGATTATATGGCGGCACGGGCTTCAATTATAACGGCTATTGTGTTCTCAAAAACCCGATTACCGTCGGCGCCAATGACACATTGCAATTCTGGGCATGGTACCGAATCGAAGATGGTTATGATTATGCTTATGTACAACTATCCACGGATGGTGGAGTAACATTCACTAATCTGGCGGGTAATATAACCACGAATACCAATCCTCACGGCCTTAATCAGGGCAACGGTATTACCGGACTCTCGAACGCCTGGGTTTTGGCTAAATTCCCATTGGCGTCCTACGCTGGCCAGTCTGTACTTCTGGGCATGAGATATATCACTGATGCCGGAACAGTACTCGATGGGTTCTATGTCGATGACTTCTATCCCGTTGAAAATTTCACCAATAGCACGATTTTAAGCTCCAATATAACTGACATGCAGTATCAGATTACCGGTCGTGTTCCTGGTGATTACTATTATCAGGCGCGTGCCATGGATGCTCAGCAGCAGTGGTCGGGATCATCCAATAGGCAGGTCGCGCGGGTACAAATAACTGGTATTGATGACCGTGGCGTATTGCCGTTGACTTTGCAACTCAATCAAAATTATCCGAACCCGTTCAACCCTCAGACCACAATTTCGTTTAATCTGCCTGCGAAAATGAACGTTGAGTTGTCTGTATATAATATTTTAGGCAGTAAGGTAACCACTCTGGTCAATACCGAGATGGAGGCAGGGCCTCATCAGGTAGTATTTGACGGCAAAGACCAGATGGGCAAGTCGGTCGGGACAGGCGTCTATTTTTATCGTCTGAAGACCGATGAAAATACCATTACCAAAAAGATGGTATTAATGAAATAGTGAGCTAAAAAAAACCAGCGGATTTAGCCCCTGCTTATCCGAAATTGGTATAGCTTATATCGGCGGCTTGACCTGGCCGCCGGTATTTTTTTTGCGAAAATCGCTTTTTGCCGGACGGCAGTCGTCCCGACTGCCCCTAATAGCAGAAACAGGTTCCGCGTGTCGTCGGGTCTCCGCACCCGACGACTAACGTCTCCCGCATCGTCATATTGTAGGTCATTTCCCCTATTAAATACACGCGTGCGTCGTCAGGAACCTTTTCCTACGAACTCCCGTCCTTTTTGTCAATCAAACTCCTTGACCGCGCAAATTGTCCGACATATTTTATGTCGGTCAGTCCGGAGGGCTAGTGCTAATTGGTAAGCCAGCAGACTTGAAATCTGCCGTCCGCAAGGACATGGGGGTTCGAGTCCCTCGCCCTCCGCTGTATTTTTCTTGTGATGCGGCGAGATTCTTACTCTCTCTGAAAATGCAATAAAAATGACAAAAGAATCATCAATAACAATTTTCTCATTAATATCATATTTGCGATTATTAATATCGAAATTAATTTTTGACTGGAGGATAAATGATTCCAAGGGCATATCTTAGATCAATAATTTTCGTGCTATCGATATTCTTCGTTGTCGGAGATATTGTATATGCCGATAATGGATCCTTAACCCCCGACCTTATCGCGCAGATTCGCGGGTCATTCAAGATGGACACCCAATCGCGCGCGATCTATAATGCCATCACCAACAATGACATCGACAAGCTGGCCTTAAACCATGATCTCTTGAATAAAAATAACCAGCTTTTCAGCCATAAAATCAAAACCAAAGGCATAACCAATCAAAAATCCAGCGGCCGATGCTGGCTTTTCGCTGGATTGAATATCATGCGACCGGTGGTAATTGCAAAATATAAGCTCGGCAGTTTCGAATTTTCACAGAACTATCTGGCATTCTGGGATAAAATGGAAAAGGCCAATTGCTTTCTCGAGCATATGATCGATTTCCGCGACCGCGACCCGCTCGACCGTGAAATGGAAATCCTGCTTCGCGAGCCGATCGGCGACGGCGGCTGGTGGGAATATGTCGTGGCTCTAATAAACAAATATGGCGTAGTCCCCAAGGAAGTAATGCCCGAGACCAATAGCTCAGGACAAACCGGCAGGATGAATAATATGTTGGCCCGCAAATTACGAATCGATGCCGTGAAAATTCGCGACCTGGCCAAGCAGGGGAATTCAGTCGACGAAATCCGCTCTAATAAAAAAATCATGCTCGACGAAATCTACAAGATGCTTGTCTATAATCTTGGCGAGCCACCGATCAGAATTCCAATGGCGCTATGAGAAAACAGATTCGTCTCTGGCCGACACGAAGACTTATACACCCGTCAGTTTCTTTAAGGATTATGTGGCAGTCGATCTAAACGATTACGTAGATATCTTCAACGATCAATCGAAAGAAATGGGCAAGCATTACCAGATGAGCCTTTCGAGAAATATTTTCGATGGCAATGACGTCGACTATGTTACGGCAGATATCGAGGTACTAAAGCAGATCGCCATGAATTCGGTTCTGAAAGATGATCCTTTATGGTTCGCCTGCGATGTAGGAAAAGATCAGGAAGGCGAGCATGGCATCATGGCCATGAATATTTACGATTACGGTTCGATTTATGATACAGACCTCGATATGACCAAGGCCAACCGCGCCCTTTTCCGTGAAAGCGCTCCCAATCATGCCATGGTATTCGTGGGAGTGGATGTTAAAGATAATAAGCCGGTCAAATGGCTGGTTGAAAATAGCTGGGGTACGGAGAGAGGTTCGGGCGGATACTGGACATTATACGATTCCTGGTTCGACAACCATGTATACGGGCTGATTGCCAAAAAGGAATATGTGCCCAAAGATATTCTGAAAATCTACGAGCAGCCGCCCATAGTCCTGCCGCCCTGGGACCCGATGTATGAAATGATGAGATAAGTTGAATTTGATTTAGAGGAAGGGCAGGGGAATATGAAGCATATTATACTTGGCGCAGGTGGCGCGATTGGAAATATTCTCGCCGAAGAGCTTATACCAAAAAAGGCGGACTTGAAATTAGTGTCACGTCATGGCGAAACGCAATTCCGGGCGCAGGCAGCGAAGGCGGATTTGACCAAATATGATGACGTCTTTCAAGCGGTTGAGGAATCATCGACAGTATATTTACTCGCTGGGCTTTCGTACGTTACATCGATCTGGCAGGAACAATGGCCTAAAATCATGAAAAATACAATCGATGCCTGCAAAGCCAGACACGCCCGGCTTATATTTTTCGATAATGTTTATATGTACGGCAAGGTCGATGGCCCGATGACCGAAAATACTCCAATAAATCCAACCAGCAAAAAAGGGGAGATCAGGGCTAAAATCGCCGAATCACTGCTATCGGAAATCAAAGCGAAAAATATCACCGCCGCGATTGCCAGATCTGCCGATTTCTATGGCCCTTATACCGAAAAGACCGGGGTACCTTATATTCTGATAATGGATAAACTGGCGCATGGCAAGAGAGCCCAGTGGCTTGTAAATTTGAAGACAAAGCATTCCTACACATACACTGGCGATTGCGGCAGCGCATTGCATCTGCTGGCTACCGACGATAGCGCCATGAACCAGGTCTGGCACTTGCCGACGGCAGGCCCCGCGATAACAGGGGAGGAGTTCGTTAAAATAGTGGCATCAAAATTGGACGTTAAGGCAAAATCGACAGTTCTGAGCAAATTTATGATTAAAATGGTCGGGTATTTCAACAGTAATATTCGCGAGATGTACGAAATGCTCTATCAATACGAATACGATTATCAATTCGACTCATCAAAATTCGAAAATCATTTCAGCTTCAAACCAACATCTTATGAAATGGGTATTGCGGAGACGATAAAGCATTACCATCAGCGTGGGATGCTATAAAATACCCGAAGTCAAATCTAGTCAGAATCCTCCTTGTATAAATATTTCAATTGAAAGATTCTATTGGGTTGCCGGATTATCTTTATTTGTTTTGGCAGATGTATCGGCTGATAGCACGCTTATCACGGCGTCTCTCAACCTTCAAATCCAAGGTTTGCTAAATATTTATCGCTTCGACCGTATCTGATTCACCAAAAATAATTCAGCATACGCCCTCGATAATCCTTATCCGGAGCTTCTTCAAATTCTACGGTCGACTGATCGCTTTATCTTGATGGCTATAAATCTATTACGACTAGCATTATGGAGACTTTTTTCAACGGAATCATAGAAGCACTGATCAATGTATTGCGATATTCATGGGCCAAAAAGAATCGATCCAAATTTGTGGTCGGCTTCAAACAGCGGTGTATTCTAATTATTTATTTGCGATTGTTTTGCCATATGTGAAAGACAATTGCTATCTGCGGATAATAAATCAATAAGGACGGGCTCAAGGAGGATTTGATACGTATCTTACGCCACCGAAGGCGCAAGTTGTCCTCGTGAAGATCCGGATATTTATATTCCGTTTGAGCGATAGTGCTAAACTGCTTCTTGAAATTAAGCCTACATTTGCTTTCGAGTTGGTCGATATTGAAAATGACTCAATTCTCGAAATAATTACTTGGGACGACGCCTTTTGCTCCTTCCATGCGGATGCGCCATTGTCAGTATCTACAATTATATACCCATGTTCCGTAAGAAATTCGTGTAGCGATGTCTCAGCTGGAATACGTCATCCACTATGAGGATTTTTTTTGTTTTCATATCTTAATTGTAGATGCTGAAATACATCCCTTCCCTTGATAATTATTATCATGAATCATTCTAGCAGAAACAATCTTAGCTTTGGAAGTTGGGATGGTATTTACAAAAATTACCGTTCCTGGCCATATGAAATTCTCCAAATACTTATTAGATACATTGGGGATAAATCAAATGCCGCCAATAAATGACATAGACAGCCCAATGAGTCTTCAGATTTCGGTGCACGATTCTATCAAGGTGCCTACTTATTTCAATATATATATGGTCTTTGGTTACTATTTTGCTGGGGAACCGAATAGAGCTGATAGTCTCTTTAATCTCTACTGGCCAGTAGGGGTTGAGAGCAAAGACGATTATTATAAAGAAATCAAAAGCCGCATAGAAAATGATCCAAATTGGCCGCAGATATTGGATTCAAATTGGTAGAGCATTTCGCCGCGATCTATAGTCTCTCTCTCGCTTCCTCGCTCTCTGCATCGCCTTGAGAACTTCGGTATCACGCTCATCTCTGTAAGGCTTGATATCAAGATCGAGCGGAATCCGCGTTAATCTCTCGTCGCCCGCTTCCTTGATGAAATCCTGCATGAACCTATCATACTCACGCCACGAGACCCCCGCCGCCCTTACCGCGGCTTCCTCTGCCCTCAATGCTATCTGATGAGCCATTTGATAAATTAAACCTAATTTGTTAAGGAGCGATTTCTCGACCGCTTCGTGCAGAATCAAAAATTGATCTACATAAATTCGCTTCCCATTCGCCATGAACGATTTCGGCAGGTGGCGATCGATAAAGATAGTCTTGCCATCCCTGCTATACCCGGCAAGATAGGGGATATCCCAGGTTCGATCTAATTTTGCTCGTTTCTTGATCGTCTCGACCGCCAGATCAAGCATCTCCGCGGATACAAGGGTATCATTTCGTCCTTGCCATTTTTTAGGCAATCTAATCGCTCTTACTTTGCCTTTTGCCAATCTCTTAATCCGCATAGACTGCCCCTTACTTATTTATGCCCAAGGCGTCCAACAGAAACGAATACTGAAATGCCACATCCTTTAATTCAGCGTATCTTCCCGATACACCGAAGTGTCCCTCGCCCATATTGATTTTTAGAAGCAGTGTGTTGTTATCGGTCTTTAACGCACGCAGCTTGGAAACCCATTTGGTCGGCTCCCAATAGCAAACCCGAGGATCGTTAAGGCCGCCGGTCACAAGCATTGTAGGATAGTCTTTTTTCACTACATTATCGTATGGCGAATAGCTTTTCATATAGAAATAATAGAGGCTGTCGTGCGGGTTGCCCCATTCTTCGTATTCGGTCACAGTCAATGGTATCGTCGGATCGAGCATAGTATTTAGGATATCTACGAACGGTACATTGGCAATTACACCCTTGAAAAGATCGGGACGCATATTGACAACAGCCCCAATCAAGAGCCCTCCGGCGCTGCCGCCTGCAATTTCGAGTTTTTCTTTCGAGGTATATTTGTTATTTATCAGATATTCAGAGCAGGCGATAAAATCGGTGAATGTATTCTTCTTGTTGAGCAATTTGCCGTCATCATACCACCAACGGCCCATTTCGCCGCCGCCTCGTATCTGCGCAATCGCATAGACGTAGCCCCTGTCAATCAGCGACAGCCTCGCTGATCCGAAATAAGCGTCACTGGAGATCCCGTAGGCGCCGTAGCCGTCAAGAAGCAATGGGTTGGTGCCATCTCCCTTAAATAAAGCCTTCTTATATACCAGCAGAATTGGCACCTTGACATTGTCCGATGCTGTCGCCAATACTCGTTCCATCTTGTATTCGGCAGGAATATACCCTTTGACTTCATTTTGCTTGATGAGCACTAATTTTTGCGTTTTCATGTCGTAATCGAATGTCGAAGACGGCGTAGTCAACGAGCTATAGCGAATTCTTAGAACAGGTGTGTCATAGTTCGGATTCTCGGCCGGATAAATCGAGTAAGCCGGGTCTGGGAATTGCACATAGTTAGGCTTGTTAGTTCCGATAACAATCGTTCGGATTTTTTGCATTCCGCCCGATCGTTCGGAGACAACGATATATTGCTTGAAGGCATCGATACCCTCGATTTTGACCGAATCGTTATGAGGTATATATTCGTTCCATTTTGATTTATCCAAATCATTGACCGAAGCCGTCATAATCTTAAAATTCTTCGCGTTCTCGTTGGTCAGAATGTAGAACTTATCTTCCTGATGCTCTATATAATATTTGATTTCGTGCTGTCTTTTGGCGACAACTTCGAATTGAGCCGCCGGATTGTCGGCATCGAGAACCAAGATTTCATTTGTCGTATTACTTTCTGTATTAATTGTCAGATACTTTTTGCTTCGGGTTTTCGAAAGATTGAGATAGTATGCCTCGTCATCTTCCTGATAAACAAGATTGTCGCTCGCGGGATTATCTCCCATTCTATGACGATAAAGCCTGTATGGTCTTTGCGTATTATCAAGGGTCTCGTAGTAAATTGTATTATTGTCGTTGGTCCATTCGATTTCCGATCCGGTTGGAATAATTAGGTCGGGCAGCTGCAGATTTGTTTGTAAATCCTTGATACGAATCGAATACGACTCCGAGCCTGATGTGTCGATCGAATATGCCAAAAAACGCTGATTGGGGCTGACCTTGAGATTTCCGAGATCGAGATATTTTTGACCGATAGCTAATTCATTGAGGTCGAGCATGACTTCTTCTTTTTCCGACATGCTCTTGTTTTTGCGGCAATAGATTGGATATTGCTTGCCTTTTAAGGTGCGAGTATAGTAGTAATAATCATCGATCCTATAGGCGGCGCTGGTATCGGTCTCCTTCAAACGGCCAATCATTTCCCGGTAAAGATTGTCTTGCAAGTCTTTCAAATGCGAAGTTTTATATTCTGTATAGGAATTTTCCGCTTTAATCAGATCGATTACCTCAGGATTGGACTTTTCCTTAATCCAGTAATAATTATCTATTCGTATGTCTCCAAAAAGCGTATCGGCTTTTGGAATTATTTTGGCCACCGGCGGTGCGGTCGTCTGTGACTGGATTATTGCCGGATTCAGAATTAAAACCAGCAGAAGCGCAATCAATGCGAATCTTAATTTCAATAAATTTGATTTCAAGTACATACTGACCTCCCTTATCGCTGACCTTCATTTCAGCACTACAATATACAATCTATTTTCTGGACACAAGCTGCTCAATAAACTTCTATCCCTAGCGTCTGAATACTATTAAATACCCACGGATAATGTCAATGTTTTTGAATCCATGATCCCGTATTGATGTCAAAGGAATGAAACATTTATTGCGGTTAAGACTAAGATAGTATATATTGGAATTTACTTATGAAAAACAGAAGGTTAGCAGCTTGGAAAAAATTGTTTCAATTCAATAGAATGGCGTCTTATATGCAAAATCGATATTCAAATATCTCCTTCAAAATAATTATAGCATTAATATTGTCAGGTTATTTCGCCAATGGCTGTGGAAGCGGCAACAGCAAGACCGTGGGCCGCGGTACTGCGGGCGGGAAAGGGGTTGTCTCGGTTGAGGCGTTGGTGATTCATCCCCGCCTGCTTCAGAATAAGATAAATACAACTGGCACTCTTCTCGCCAACGAAGAGGTGGAGTTGCGCTCTGAAATATCCGGCCGGGTTACGGGTGTCAATTTTGAAGAGGGGAAACGAGTTCACAAGGGAGATTTGCTTCTCAGTATCAATAACCAGGAATTGCAGGCCCAGCTTAAACGGAAAAAATTGGAGGAAAAGCAGGCCGCCGACAATGAAACCCGTGAAAAGAGTCTGCTCGATATCAAAGCGGTAAGTCTTGAAGAATACAATAAGTATCTCAATACATTGCAAATGATACAGGCCGAGCGGGAAGTAATCGAATCACAGCTTGCCAAAACTGAAATTATAGCGCCATTCGATGGAATAGTTGGTTTACGCTATATTAGCGAAGGCGGCTATGTTACACCAAATATTCTTGTTGCCACTATGCAGGAGATCGACCCCCTGAAAGTCGAATTTTCGGTGCCGGAAAGACATGCGGCACAGATGAAAAATGGGACTGAAATATTAGTATATGTGGGAGATTCAGAGGAAGGCCACAACGGAATCGTATTTGCAGTCGAATCGAAAATCGACCCCGATACACGAACTATAAAAGCCAGGGCCAAAATCCCCAATCCGAAATCGAACCTCATTCCCGGCTCATTTGCAAAAATAGAAATAACTTTGGAAGAAATCCCCAACGCCGTGGTTATTCCAACCGAGGCGATAATCCCTCAAATCAATAATGAAATCATCTATATTTGTCAGAATGGCGCGGCCAAATCTGTCCCAGTCAAAACAGGTATCAGGACCGAAAGAGAAATCCAGATATCGCAGGGATTGAATCCCGATGATACTCTGATTGTTAGCGGATTGCTGCAGCTTGCCGATGGCAAAAATGTCAAGATTACAAATTTGAAGAACGAATAATAAAGTAATTTAATGAATATTTCATCAATCAGTATCAGTCGTCCAGTCTTATCGATAGTTTTATCGATACTAATCGTGCTTTTCGGTACGATTGGTTTTTTGTTTTTGGGCGTAAGAGAATATCCCAGCGTAGACCCGCCAATTGTAAGTGTCAGCACCAGCTACACTGGCGCCAACGCCGACATTATTGAATCGCAGATTACCGAACCGCTGGAAGAATCGATCAACGGAATAGCTGGAATTCGTTCGCTTACTTCCACCAGCAGCGACGGCCGAAGCTCCATTAGAGTCGAATTCGAGCTTGGTGTCGATATGGAGAACGCGGCCAATGACGTGCGCGATCGAGTATCGCGAGCTTCGCATGATATACCCTCTGATGCCGATCCGCCGACAATTTCCAAATCGGATGCCGATGCCAACCCGATTTTATCAATGACTATTCAAAGCGATAGACGATCTTTGCTTGATCTCTCCGCTATCGCCAATGATATTTTCAAGGAACGGTCTGCAGACTGTTCCCGGAGTCAGCGCGGTCGATATCTGGGGCGAAAAAAGATACGCCATGAAACTAATGATCGATCCTTCACGTCTTGCGGCGCATGGGTTGACCCCTCTTGATATCAGAAACGCCCTCAACCGGGAAAATGTCGAATTGCCAAGCGGTCGTATTGAAGGCTACGGGACAGAGTTATCCATTCGCACATTCGGCAGAATATCAACACCGGCGGAATTTAATAATTTAATCATCCGGGAAATTGGCGGCACATCTATAAGATTCAGGGATGTAGGCGAGGCGATTCTTGCGCCTGAGAATGAAAGATCGATCCTTCGCGGCAATGGTGGCAAACCGATGGTGTCAATCAACGTTGTTCCGCAGCCGGGCTCAAACCATATCGCGATTGCCGATGAGGTAATGCGCCGAACCGCTCAGATGATGAAAGACGTCCCCGAAGATGTTAAATTGACCATAGCCCAGGATACTACTGCTAATATCCGTAGAGCCATCACCGAGGTAGTCGAAACAATAATCATCGCTTTTCTCCTTGTGCTGTTGGTTATTTTTGTCTTCCTGCGCCATTGGCGGACAACCATTATTCCAATGCTCGCCATCCCTATTTCGTTAATTGGCTCATTTTTCATTATGTATATTGCCGGATTTTCGATCAATATCCTTACGCTGCTGGCAATCGTCCTATCCACAGGAATTGTGGTCGATGACGCCATTGTTGTACTTGAAAACATCTATAAGCGTATCGAAAAGGGGATGGATCCTATCGAGGCCGGATTCAAAGGTTCGAAAGAGATTTTATTCGCTATTATTTCAACGACTATTACCCTGGCGTCGGTCTTTTTGCCTATTATGTTCTTACAAGGATTAACCGGTAGGCTGTTCAGGGAATTTGGTATCGTGGTCGCCGGATCGGTTTTGATATCCGCGTTTGTCTCATTGACTCTGACACCAATGATGAGCGCCCGCATTCTTCATAAATCCACTCATGAAAACAAATTATTCAAATTGAGTGAAGATTGGTTTAATCGTCTGGCGGCAGGGTATCATCGTTCGCTAAGAGTATTCATAGATAGAAAATGGCTGGCGCCGCTAATCATGGCGGCTTCCGTGGCGATTATTTTTGGACTCGGATCCCTTATTCCATCGGAATTGGCACCCATGGAAGACAAGAGCCGTTTGATGATTAGTTCCACGGCCCCCGAAGGTACATCGTACGAAGCCATGTATGATTATGTCGGCAAAATCCTCGCGGTCGCCGATACCATTCCGGAAAAAGATGTTATCCTTTCGGTGACATCCATGGGCGGAGTCAATAGCGGATTTGTTAGAATCTCGCTTGTGCCGCCTGATAAACGCAAACGAAGTCAGCAGGATATTGCCGACGCTCTCACCAACGAGCTTAAAGATTATACATTCGCGAGATCGTATGTCACTCAAGAACAGACGATTGGTGGCGGGGGGAGAGGACGAGGCCTGCCAATTCAATATGTCATTCAGGCACCGACTTTCGATAAGCTCCGTGAAGTTCTGCCTCAATTCATGGACAAGGCCCAATCAGATCCCATATTCCAGGTTGTCGATCTCGATTTGAAATTCAACAAACCCGAATTGACAATCGAAATTGACCGCGACCGAGCCAGGGCACTGGGCATAACTGTCAGAGATATCGCGGAAACATTACAGCTCTTTTTCAGCGGCCAACGGTATGGATATTTCATTCAGAATGGCAAGCAGTATTCAGTTATCGCCCAGGCCAATAGGGCCAATCGCGACGAGCCTTTGGACCTGAATTCAATTTATATCCGCAATAGCCGCAATGAACTAATCCAGCTTGACAATATCGTTAAAATCTCCTATCGCAGCAGCCCTCCTCAGCTTTACCATTTCAACCGCTACATCGCTGCAACAGTAAGCGCGTCTCCGTCAAAGGGCTACACATTGGGCCAGGGAATCGATGAAATGGATAAGATTTCCAAAGAGGTTCTCGATGAGTCGTTCTCAACCAGCCTCGCCGGCACCGCCAAAGAATACGCCGAAAGCTCCAATACACTGCTATTCGCCTTTGTGCTTGCCTTGATTTTAGTATATCTAATTCTATCCGCCCAATTCGAATCATTTAGAGACCCGTTGATTATCATGTTCACTGTACCGCTTGCGCTCGCCGGGGCGATCCTATCGCTTTGGATATTCCGACAAACATTTAATATATTTAGCCAGATTGGAATTATCGCGTTAATAGGCATAGTGACCAAAAATGGAATTCTGATAGTGGAGTTTGCCAACCAGCGAAAAGCGCAGGGCCTGGCCATTAAGGAAGCGGTCATCGATGCCGCCGCCCAAAGATTCCGCCCTATATTAATGACTAGCCTTGCGACTGTTTTCGGGGTCTTGCCGATAGCTCTTGCTCTCGGCGCCGCCGCCAAAAGCCGCGTCTCCATGGGTATAGTGATTATCGGCGGTTTGCTTTTCTCCCTGGGATTGACATTGTATATTATCCCCGCTCTATATTCCTATATGTCCAGCAAAAAAGCATCGATGATCGCAATCCCGATCGATGAAACCGTAAAAGCCGATAGTATTTCATAATTGCAACCGTAGGGGTTTGATTCACCAAACCCGCCTCTGGAAAACGAATTTATCCGTAGGGGCCGACCCATGTGTCGGCCCGCAACTTAGCAAGTCCGAATTTCCGCAATTTACCCGTGTCGTCGGGTCTCCGCACCCGACGAAGCAGTAAACGCCCCGTCAAAATAACCATATCCGTATATTTTCTCTCGTATGCCCCTTCCCATTCCTTGACAAATAGTATCTCTTACTCATATCTTCATGTCCAAAATGGATAAGAAGAAAGGTAAAAAATGAAACGGTATTTGACATCAATTCTGGCCGTTGGCGCCTGTGCATTAATCATATCATGCGGCGGGGGCGGCTCGCAAAATGAAATCCTGATTGGCGAATATTCATCGATGACCGGCACTACTGCAACATTCGGCCAATCGACCCATCGCGGTTTGATGATGGCCGTTGATGAAATTAATGCCAAAGGCGGAGTGCTTGGCAAGAAAATCAAGCTATTGACAGAAGATACCCAGTCAAAGCCAGAGGAAGCCGCATCCGCTGTAACTAAATTAATAAACCGCGACAATGTCAAAGCCATCATTGGCGAAGTGGCATCATCGCGAAGTCTGGCCGCCGCTCCCATTTGTCAGGCCAATGGCATCCCGATGATCAGCCCCGCGTCAACAAACCCGGCTGTCACCCAAAAAGGCGATTACATTTTTAGAGTCTGCTACATCGATCCCTTCCAGGGCGAGGTCATGGCGAAATTCGTTTTCAATTCGCTCAAATTGACCAAAGCTGCCATACTGAAAGATATCAAGAACGATTACAGCGTGGGTTTGGCCCAGTATTTTAAAGAAGCTTATGAGAAATTAGGCGGTGTTATTGTTGCCGAGCAAGCATATAGCGAGGGAGATAGCGATTTTAAAGCGCAGTTAACAAACCTAAAGGGCGCAGCCCCCGAAGCCATCGTCGTACCCGGTTATTATACCGAAGTTGCTTTGATAGTCAAGCAGGCGCGCGAATTGAATATGAATATGCCCTTTATGGGCGGCGATGGTTGGGATTCTGCCAAGCTAATCGAAATCGGTGGGCCCGCGTTAAATAATTCCTACTATGCGACAGGCTATTCTGCCGATGATACCAATACTGTTGTAAGGCAATTTGTCGCGAAATATCACTCGCTATATGGCACTGAAATCCCCGATGTCATGGTCGCCCTCGGCTACGATGCAGCCAATATCATGTTCGATGCAATCGGCAGGGCAGGCTCGACCAATGGGGCGGCTATACGGGATGCTATTGCGGCCACCAGGGATTATAAGGGCATTACTGGCTCAATCACAATCGATAAAGATCGTAACGCGAGAAAATCGGTAGTAATTATCGCCGTTGAAAATGGTCAGGCTCGCTACAAAGAAACTATTCAGCCTTAGCCCGAACAATATCAGTATTAAATGAGCGAATTTCTCCAGCAGATCATCAACGGCCTTTCGCTGGGCAGTATCTATGCCTTGATCGCCATCGGCTATACGATGATATACGGCGTTTTGCGCTTTATTAATTTCGCCCACGGCGACGTTTTCATGGTCGGCGCCTTTGTCGGCTTTTATATCGGGCCGAGAGTGATATCGTTTTTTGGAGGTCCCGGACTTATCTCAGGGATAGTTGTCCTCGTGATCGCCATGTTAATCTGTTCATTGCTAGGTGTATTTATCGAGAAATTGGCCTATAGACCTTTACGTTCACGTCCCAAATTAACCGTCTTGATAACCGCCATAGGAGTTTCATTCTTTCTCGAATATGGCGGCCAGCTCGTCTTCGGTCCCGATCCCAAGCCGTTTCCGCAGTTGATTCCATCGGGTTCTGTGATTAATACCAAAGACCTTATAATCGGTACTAATTCGATTGTCGTAATCGCCACGGCTTTAATATTGATGCTTCTATTGCGCATAATTGTTTTCAATACGAAAATAGGCACGGCCATGCGTGCGGTGTCATTCAATCACAAAACAGCCAGCCTTATGGGAATTGATATCGATACAGTGATTTCGTTTACATTTATTTTGGGTTCCAGTCTGGCGGCGGCGGCGGCGATTTTATATGCTTCGGTCTATCCCAGTATCAATCCATTAATGGGAATATTCCCTGGCTTAAAAGCCTTTGTCTCAGCTGTATTGGGCGGAATTGGCAATATCATGGGTGCCGCGCTTGGCGGATTGATTATTGGAGTAACCGAAACGTTTGTGGCAGGGTATATCTCTCCGACTTTTAGAGACGCAATAGCATTCGCCATCCTGATATTGATATTGTTATTCAAGCCCGCGGGATTGCTGGGCAAAAGCGAATCGGAGAAAGTCTAATTGTGAAAATTCGCAAGCCGACATTGTATTTGATTATCGCGGTTGCTGTCAGCATCATTGGTTCGCTATTTGAACGCAACATCAACCCGTACTATTTCCAGATTATTATTTATATCGGGATCAATATCATTCTCGCCTCAAGCTTGAATCTAATCAACGGTTTCGCGGGCCAATTTTCGCTGGGTCATGCCGGGTTCATGGCGGTTGGGGCTTACACCGCCTCGGTAATATCATCCTCTCTCAATCTTCGCCCTGGCGACATCTTTAGCACTATGCTCTTTGCGCTCGTGCTGCTTGCAGGCGGTTTGATGGCATCTATCTTTGGTCTATTGGTCGGAATTCCCAGCCTCCGCCTGAAGGGTGATTACCTGGCTATCACAACACTTGGGCTGGGCGAGATTATCCGGGTTATAGTCCAGAATCTTGATTTTCTCGGAGCCGCTCGCGGTTTCACCGGTATTCCCAAGATGAGCAATTTTTTCTGGGTATTCGGCAGTGTCGCTATATTGATATTCTTAATTTATAACCTGATCAACTCCACCTACGGGAAAGGCTTTCTGGCCATATCCGATGATGAAATCGGTGCCGAGGCCATGGGGATTAACAGCACCCGCTATAAAGTAATCGCCTTTGTTACGGGCGCATTTTTCGCGGGGATTGCCGGCGGGCTTTACGCCCATTTTGTGACCTATATAAACCCGTCGCAATTCGGCTTTCTGAAATCATTCGAAATAGTTGTCATGGTAATCATAGGAGGCATGGGTAGCATTTTTGGAGTGATCATTTCTGCAGTCATACTTACCATACTTCCTGAGGCGCTAAGATCGATCGCCGAATATCGCATGGTAATCTATTCATTGCTCCTGATTATTATTATGATCACTCGTCCGCAGGGGCTTTTCGGGCGTGCTCCGTTTTTTAAAATTAAATTATTGCCTTCAAAATTATCGGGGAAATAAGATAGATGGCGTTGTTATCATTTCAAGACTGCACAATGCAATTTGGCGGGCTGACCGCCGTCTCGAACCTTTCCTTCGATGTCGGTTCTAATGATCTCATCGGTCTTATCGGTCCTAATGGCGCCGGGAAGACGACCGTATTCAATATGGTAACAGGTTTCTATAAGCCAACTTCGGGTAATATTTCTTTCGAAGATAAATCTCTGATCGGACTCAAGCCGTATCTTATCGCCCGGCGCGGAGTAACACGCACGTTCCAGAATATCAGGCTATGCCCATCGTTATCGGTTTTCGAAAGCGCGCAGGTTTCGCAAACCAAATTAATCAAATACGGATTCATGCAAGCTGCCCTGGGAATGGAAAGTTGCCACAAGGAAGAGGATAAAATCAGGGACAATATACTAAGCATTCTCGAAATCTTCGATCTCAATACTTTCGGCAATGAGCAATCGACTTCGCTTCCTTACGGCTCGCAACGGCGTCTTGAAATCGTCCGAGGCTTGGCAACAAATCCCAAATTGCTTCTCCTCGATGAGCCCGCGGCAGGGCTAAATCCCAGCGAAAAAGTCGAGCTCATGAATCTGATTAAATCGATACGCGAAAAATTCAATATCGCGATCCTGATGATCGAACACGACATGAAAGTCGTCATGGGTATCTGCGAACGAGTAATTGTCTTGGACTACGGAGTGAAAATTGCCGAAGGGCCGCCGGATGAAATCCAAAAAAATCCTAAGGTCATCGAGGCCTACCTCGGAGAGCAGGTAACTTAGCGATGCTAAAAATTCAAAACCTGCATGTTAATTACGGGGCGATCTCGGCCATCAAAGGCATTTCAGTCCTGGTGGAGGATGGTAAGATTGTCACTCTTTTAGGCGCCAATGGTGCGGGCAAGAGCACCACGCTTCGGACAATCTCCGGTCTGATTAAGCCCGTAAGCGGCGAAATCTTTTTCGATGGTGTCGATATATCCGGAATGAAGGCCCATAAGATTGTCGCGGCCGGTATCTCGCACGCCCCCGAAGGCAGAATGATATTCGCCAACCTGACTGTCAAAGAAAATCTCGAAATGGGCGCCTATTTGCGAAAAGATAAACTCGCTATAGCCGATGATTTGAATTTCGTGTTTACTCTTTTCCCAAGACTCCAAGAAAGAATAAAACAGCCCGGCGGCACTCTCTCAGGCGGCGAACAGCAAATGCTTGCAATTGGCCGAGCGCTGATGGCGCGGCCCAAAATGCTTTTACTCGATGAGCCGTCTCTGGGCATCGGCCCAATTTTGGTGAAGGCCATATTCAAGGCAATTCAGGAAATCAATATCCAACTCGGTATGACAATTTTGCTGGTTGAACAGAACGCTCACTTCGCCTTGAAAATTGCCCATCATGGATATGTGCTTGAAACCGGGAATATAGTTATTCATGGGCCTGCCTCCGAAATCGCCCAGAATGAACAAGTGCGCAAGGCCTACCTCGGCGAAAACTAATTTCCGGAATTCTAATTTCATAATTCAAGAATTTTCTCGATATTTCATATTGCAGAAAATGTCATTGCGAGTCCGCCACAGGCGGACGAAGCAATCTGTGGGTAGCAGCCTTCAGATTGCTTCTTTGTCCGGCGGCTGCCGGACTCCTCGCAATGACATCTAAAGTGACTTGCCTGAATTCCCCATTAATCCCTTGACTATGGAACATTAACAAATATTATAACGTTGATGAAATTTATTGGAGTTGTTTTAAGATGCTTTCTTTGATTTTTGGAGGATAAAATGGGCAATTTCAAAGTTCCGATACCTGTTAATGAAACGATTCTGGCGTATGCTCCCGGCTCACCGGAACGGGCCAAGCTAATCGATGCATTAAATAAGCTCAAGGGCATGCAGATAGATGCCCCTATGATAATCGGCGGTAAGGAAATCAAGACTGCGGATAAGGTCGCTATGACAATGCCGCATGATCACAAGCAGATTCTTGGGTACTATTATAAAGGTGGAAAAAACGAAGTAGAATCCGCCGTGGCAGCCGCGCTCAAGGCGAAACCAGCCTGGGAAGCCATGCCGTGGGCCGATAGAGCCTCGATCTTCCTAAAGGCCGCAGACCTACTCGCGGGGCCGTATCGCGCTGAGATGAATGCCGCTACGATGCTTTCTCACGATAAAAATGTTTTCCAGGCTGAAATCGACGCTGTAGTCGAGCTGGCCGATTTCTTCCGCTATAATGTCTATTTCGCCGAGCAGATTTTCAATATGCAGCCAGTAAATTCACCTCAAACCTGGAATCGCATGGATTACCGTCCGCTCGAAGGATTTGTCTTTGCGGTAACTCCATTCAATTTTGTATCAATCGGCGGAAATTTGCCCGCGGCTCCGGCAATCATGGGCAATACTGTTGTCTGGAAACCTGCCTCCAGCGTCATTTATACAGCTCAATTAATCATGAGAATATTTAAAGAAGCTGGCCTTCCCGACGGCGTGATCAATATGATCACCGCGCGCGGCAGTGATGTCGGCGAGCTTATCTTAAAACATCCCGAGCTTGCAGGCGTCCATTTTACGGGCAGCACCAGTGTCTTCCAAATGATTTGGCGCACGATTGGCCAGAATATCGAAAAATATAAATCATATCCTCGTATAGTAGGGGAGACCGGCGGCAAGGATTTTATATTTGTGCATAATTCCGCCGATGTCGCGCAGGTTGCTACGGCGATAACTCGCGGCGCGTTCGAATATCAGGGGCAGAAATGCTCCGCGGCCTCAAGATCGTATATCCCCAAATCGCTCTGGCCAAAGATCAAGGATATCCTTGTTGCCAATTCCAAAGAAATGAAAATGGGAGCTCCCGATGATTTCACCAACTTCATCAACGCCGTCATAGACAAAGACGCATTTGATACGATCAAATCCTTTATCGATTTTGCCAAAAACTCCAACGAGGCCGAGATCGTTTTCGGCGGCAAATGCGATGATTCCAAGGGATATTTTATCGAGCCTACTTTGGTATTAACATCTAATCCTCATTTCAAATTGCTGGAAGAGGAAATATTTGGCCCGGTCATGGCTGTCTATGTATACGATGATGCCAAATTCAGCGAGACAATCGAGCTCTGCAATAATACATCGACATATGCTCTTACCGGCGCAGTCTTCGCCAGAGATAGACAGGCCGTAATAGAGGTAATGACAAAGCTTCGCCACGCCGCCGGTAATTTCTATATCAACGACAAACCGACCGGCGCGGTAGTCGGCCAACAGCCATTTGGCGGCGCCAGAGCATCCGGTACCAACGACAAGGCCGGCAGTCTGCTCAATATGATTCGTTGGACATCGCCGCGGACGATCAAAGAGAATTTCGTCCCGCCCACCGATTACAAATATCCATTTTTAGGATAAATTAATTTGGAGAGTGTCGTCGAGTCCCGCGAACCAACAATAAACAGAAATTGGCATGTGTCGTCGGGTCTCCGCACCCGACAATAAACAGAAATTTGTAAGGGTTTGATTAATCAAACCCTCACATAGATGCGAGGTTAGGAATCCCTTCCTGACCTCTGTTATTTGTAGGGGCGTTTGAAAAAGCGCACTTTTGATTTTCAATTGCCCACCGCCCGCATATCCTATTTTATTATCAGGAACTTTATAAAATGCGCCTTCGTTCACATATTTACATTTTTAGGGCATTAACCAAAAGGAGGCGAAATGCCACTGTACATGGATATTCACAAAAACGTAAATGGCTTAACAGCCGAAGCGGTTGCTGACGCGCACCGCAAAGATGTTCAAACCCAGAAGCAGTACGGGGTGAACTACCTGAAATATTGGTATAACGAAGGTGATGGGACAGTATTCTGCTTATTCGAAGCGCCAAATAGTGAAGCAGGCGAGATGGTTCATCGCCAGGCTCACGGGCTTGTCGCCGATGAGATCATCGAGGTCAAAGAAGGCCGGTAGATTTTTTGCGATTGAGAGTAGGGCGGAATCCGCCGCAGGCGGATGGTTCCGCCTTATTTATTGATGCGCGTCAGGAATCCTTTCCTGACGGCAATTTCTACAGATTCTTTCGTCCCGCCAGCACTCTCGATGGCAGCATGATTATCGCCTTTATCAGCTCAAATACACCGGTGACCGTTATCCCGATCAAGCGAAACGGCAGCATTAGAATCCAAATGAATGGATACAATATCAATGCCAGCAGAGCCAATGGCCAGCAAATCACGAACAATATCAGCCATAGCAGGAATTTAATCATATTATTTCCCTTAAATATTACGCCGTTTTGCGGCTCGGTGATTCCAGCATTTTAATAAGCTTTCTCGATCTCGCGGTAACCGATGGCGTATTGACTTGCTTCGCATATATTTTAATTCTTTTTATAATCTCATCTATATTTAGAGTACCTTGCATCGCCAATTCCGCTAATGCCTGCAAGGACATGACGCATACAATATTGCTTTTCGTAGTCTTCAAATATGAATCGAGTATTTTCAGCGCTTTCGCCATATCGGACTTGGAAAGTTTCAGCCGCGGAATAATCTGCGCGATATGCCATTGCACTTCCTGCTGTTCGATTAATGATGCTTTATCGAATATTTGTCGTTTATATTTTTGGAGTAGTTCAGGCTTATTTAACGTTATCTTCTCGATCGAGTCCGCGGCCCTCATCCGCACCAATGGGTCATCTACGAATAACCCGGCAAACAGTTCGGGAAATAGCAGAGGATTAGATAAAACTATAGCGACCACTTCATTCGATTTTCCGATCGAACGAAAATCGCCGCCGATTAATTTCTGTAAAATGGAATTCATATCTAAAGCGAGGTCAGGAATCCTTTCCTGACCTCCAAAATATCTTTACCCCCGACAGGAGTCGAACCTGCTACCCACTGCTTCGAAGGCAGATGCTCTATCCAAATGAGCTACGGGGGCGTAATAATTATCTTTAATTGTAAAATCTATCTGCAAATACAATAGCATTCAAGAATACCCGCGGCAGGGCTCGAACCTGCTACCACCTGCTTAGAAGGCAGATGCTCTATCCAGATGAGCTACGCGGGCAGATAATATCTTGACGTGGTGTCGGGTCGCCTGACCCGACATATTGGCCGGTCAGAATCGATTCTCGACTTCACGTTATTTTTAAACAAAATCGGGGTGAGAGGATTTGAACCTCCGACACCTTGGTCCCAAACCAAGTGCGCTACCGGGCTGCGCCACACCCCGTTCGTCCAAAATCCTAATATATCCTAAAATTTTCGCCGGTCAAGAATCAAATGTATCTTAGGTCTCATAATTCTGGGCGGCAGCTGTCCGCAGCTGCCCCTTGGATTTCTTTCGGGGAAGTCGGTGACGACTGCCACGCAATAGAAATTCTATTAAGAAAACTTGTCATTCCGGCCCCCGAGCCGGAATCCAGAGCATGTTTTTTTTTCTTGGTATTGCAGATTCCATCTTGACTCGCAAATATACCGGCCACTGGATGCCGATCGTAGTCCGCCGCAGGCGGGCGTGACCTGCCACTAATTTACTTCGTTAAGACCTCGAGTATTATCGGCCTTATCTTCTCCAACGCCCGGCTTCGATGGGAAATCCTGTTTTTCTCATCCAATGACAATTCCGCCAACGATTTGTCCATTCCGGTAACCATGAAGATAGGATCATATCCAAACCCGTTATCGCCGCGTTTCTCAAATCCAATCCAACCCTCAAGTTTCCCATCAGCTGTCCAAATCCTGCCATTCGTATCCGCCAATGCCATCACGCACCTGAATTGAGCGCTGCGCTTCTCAGCAGGCACACCCTCCATTAGCGACATTAACCTGCGATTATTGTCGTCGTAGCTGCAATTCGGCCCCGCGAAACGAGCCGAATAGACCCCTGGCGCGCCATCAAGATACTCGACCTCAAGTCCGGTGTCGTCAGCCAGACATGGAAGACGATATTGTCTCCCATATTGCTCTTCGCTTTTATCGAGGCATTTTCCTCCAGTGTTTCGCCGTTTTCATCAATCTCAGGAAAATCTTCAAAATCCTTGGCCGAAAGAATCTCAATTGAACTCCCCTTGAGAATATCCTTAATCTCTTTGATCTTATGGAGATTGTTTGTAGCTAATAAAAGTTTTGACATTTTCCAAGATAAGAAATAATAGAATCTCAATAGATCGTGATATCTACCAGTTCAACCTTGCCGATCCGTTTTCCCAGGAAAAGCTGTCCGAGTTTCTTGAATTTCTCGGGCGAATCGGAGACATAGAATTTTCGCTTGCCCGGTGTCTGCCTGGTATTCAGAAGATTAAGCTTAGTTAACGCATCCTTGGTTGCCTGCGCCGTGACTTCAGCCGAATCTATCAGACGTACATTATCCCCGATTACCGAAGCGATCGCTTTTTTGAGTAGCGGGTAATGGGTACAGCCCAGGATTAACGAATCGATCTTTTTGCTCCTGAACTCCGCCAGATAATCTTCTGCAATAAGCTTTGTGGCAGGTTTATCCTGATAGCCATCTTCTGCCAACGCCACAAACAGGGGACAGGCCTTGGAATATATCTTCAAATTGCCATCGAAAGCCCTTAACGCTTTTATATAGCTTTGGGATGAAATCGTGCCTTGTGTTCCAATTACGCCGATCCTACCGTTTTTGGCTGTATTGATGGCGGCCTTCGCCCCCGGCTCGATCACTCCTATCATTGGGATATTGTAGATTTTCTTTATATAATCCAATGCTGCCGCGCTGGCGGTATTGCAGGCAACAACGATAAATTTCACGCTTTTTTCAATTAGGAAATTAACGTCTTGCCTCGAAAATTTGCGAACTATTTCAGGGGAGCGGGGCCCGTACGGCGAACGGCCCGTATCGCCAAAATAAATTACGTCCTCATACGGCAATATCTTAAAAATCTCGCCTGCGACCGTAAGTCCGCCAATCCCCGAATCGAAAACCCCTATGGCTTTATTCTGATGGCCATTATTGTTTTTCATATTTTCCCTTGAATTCAATAATCGATTCATATATCGCCCGCGCGGTCTGCTTGAGGAATTTTTCGTCCTTGAGCCGCTTTTCGTCCTGCGCGTTTGATATGAATGCTGTCTCGACCAGCACCGATGTCATATAAGCCCTATCCAAAACAAAAAATCCGGCCTGATTCACGCCCCGGCTGTTTATCCCGGTAATATCTGTTAGTTTCCTCTGTATAATATCGGACAAATCCGCCGATTCTCTCTGAAATTCTGTCTGAACCATATCTCTCAAAGTAAAATCTAAATCAGTTGAATATTGCTTTTGATTTTCGACATTCTCAAATTTAATAGAATTATTTTCCAATGTCGCGGCTGCCCTGGCTTCATCGTTTTTGGCATCGGCCAGAAAGAACGCCATCGCTCCCTCAGCCTTCTTGTTACGCGATGCGTTGGCGTGTATAGAGATAAAAATATCCGCACCAACTGAATTAGCTAACGCCGTCCTGTCGGATAAAGGCACGAAAACATCATCCTGACGAGTCATTATCGGCTTGAAACGGCTGTCATCCTTCAAAAGTGAATTAAGGTAATTGGCTATTTTTAAAACAACATCCTTTTCTTTCAATCCGGATTTCCCTATAGCGCCGTTATCGTCTCCTCCATGGCCGGGGTCGATTACTACGATATTTATTGCGTCGGATGGAGTTTCCTGCGTGTTTTCGCTTTCAGGAACAAGAGCTGTGTCGGGGCTTCCCGGAGCATGAATCAATATTTGAATTCGAGTGGGGTTGTCCTTCAGTTTGGTGTTTACCGTAAATCCGCCCGACTTCAATCTAATTGATATCTGCCCCGAATTTTCGAATTGATAAACTTTTATTTCATTAAATATTCTTTCTGTATTGGCTAGCATAAACGCCATAGTATCGATATTAGCGTCGGATATCGTGATAACCAGCCAATTTCCCTCGTTTTCCACCACATTATATTTCAATGGCTCCTTCATATATATTTCAACCAGGAGCCCATTCAATTTCCGCGAAACACTCATGCCGGTCACATTCCAGATCGGCGCGGACTCTTGCAGATTTTTGCCATCCCAATAGTAGTTGTTGCTCGACAGCATATTTAAAACCGGCACCAAATATCTAACCGGAAAGATAAATGATCCATCCTGATAAAGCACCGGCTTGTAAATATTGTAAATATTTTCGCCCGACTTTATATAAGTCGAAAAGAGATTGTACTCAATTTTAAATCCGGCGCATTCGATCTTGCCGCTTTTATTCGGGAAATCGATATTCTCGGTTCCTGATAGGAATTTTGCCAATGAATACGATTTTACGTATGATTCGCCGTCGATTACGACCGATTCCATTGAGCCTTGCTGATTATCAGCGTAGACTGAAAGCGGGATTAATCCGATCAAAATAGAAAACAGCAGCGTAGGGAATAATAGAGATTTCATTTTTTTATTATACAGTCAATTTATTGGAATGTTCATCAATAATGTTTCATGTGCCTTTGCATGTCTCGATTGATCTCGCGCTCGGCGATGGCTGCCCGTTTATCGTACGCCCTTTTCCCTCTGCAGACCGCAATCTCGACTTTGGCATATTTCCCTTTGAAATATACGCGAAGCGGGATCAATGTCAAACCTTTGGTTTCTACCGTGATAATCAATCGTTTGATCTCACGATCATGCAAAAGCAGCTTGCGGGGCCTTTCGGGTTCATGGCCGATGAACCCGGTCTTATCATATGGAGCGATATGAAAATTCAAAAGATAAATCTCGCTGCCCTTGGGAGTCGCATACGAATCCTTAAAGCTTGCCTTGCCGTCCCTAAGCGACTTAACCTCGCTTCCCACAAGCGATAGGCCCGCTTCGTAGGTCTCGATAATCTCGTAATCATGTCTGGCCCGACGATTAGAAGCGATTACTTTAAAGCCATCCGAGGGTTTTTCTTTATTGGCGACCATATTAATGCTTTATAATAAGTTAATATGACCAGTCAAGCTTTTTATTGAACAATATTACTGGTGATATTGGGAGATTGTAAGTCCTTATCTGAACGGCAGATACAGATAGATATCGCTTACTATTTCTGTTTCGAATTGTTCCATCGCCGCGATACTTTTGGCATCATCGGCTGTCACAAATCTTATAAAGGCTGTATCGGTTGGCTTTAAGGTCAGAGCGCTAAGCATATTGTAATATTTGAAAATATAGTCATTGGCCGTCTCACCATGCCTGCAAACATACCAAAAATCCATTACTTGTCGTGAGCTTCCAGATTGAAGGGTCAGCCTGTTTGCCGTAAACCTCTTGCCATTAAGCTCCATTGGTCTCTTTTCAGTGCTCAAGATTACCCATCCGGAGCCAGGAAGGCAGTTGCGGGGCGAGTGAATTCCGCCCCACGTGTTTTGAGGTGAATAATAATCTACAAATAACTGAACCTTATTTCCCGTCGAATCGGAATAGATGCCTGAAAACATTCGATCAGGATTGAGCATGGCAATTGAAGCTGAGTCCAAAGGCAAATAGGTCCCGAGCCAGCCGCCTTTCTCAAATGGTATTTGCGCTAAACCGGATTGTTCTGGAACACTTGGACGATAATATTTAATGGTCATCGTCATTGAAAAAGTAATTGCCAGTAATATGATTATTATTATGAACGACTTTTTTTCCATCCGAGGATGCTCCCAATTATTATAATCGCGACCAACGCTATTATAAATACCAATAACCCTGAAAGCTCATGTAGAAAACTCTCAGCCACTTTGGGGCTGATTGCATACGCCCCGAACGCCGTAATTACGAGCCTGAATATATTGACCGCTATAGCAACCGGCACTGTCATGATAAAAAGCGTCAGCGGACGAATCGTTCCCTGCAATGTCAGATATCCGTACAGCGCTCCTAATGCCATCAATGTGACAAGGCTGCGTAAGCCGCTGCACGCCTCCGCCACTTCTAATTTGAAATTCGGCAAAAAAATGATATTGCCATGCCGAACTGAGGGGAGATCGAAAATGTGGAGAATCGCCACGGTTGCTTTGGTCGCGAAAAGCTGCAAAGGCAATGTTGCCGAATAATAAATTACCGCCGGGAGGGGGATCATAAAAAGCAAAAAGAAAAATGCAAACCAAACCTTTTTGAAATTCGCCCATCCCAGATAAAATAGCGTTACTCCTGTCAAACTTAATATCATTGAAGCACGCGAACTGAAAAACTCATTTGCCGCCGCTCCCAATATCATTCCTGCGCACCCAAAGACAAATAAAACCATTCCTGTCATGCTGCGTGGAGCAGGGAAGACCAGAAGATTGCCGGATCTATATATAAGAAATATGGATATAGGAATTATGAAAAATCCATGCGAATAGTTGCCGTCGCGAATCCAATCTTCAATTAGCAGCTTAAAAACCGGAATATTGAACGCTAGAAATACGGCCAAAATTATATAAAATAGTAGATGACGCTTGATATGATCTATTGTAGTGTCAAAATTCAATCTCATCGACTGCTCCCGATGTTGATTATCGGTCAATTCTTCAATCTATGCATGCTCTCTCAAATTATAGTAGATATATTTAGTCCAGTCAAATAACAATCGAGCTTAATCCGCATCAGGCCTTGGCCTTGAATTACCTGTTACCCCCATATGCATTTGAATGCATCTATTGGTATATTTGCGTAAGTAACTTTGAATAATCGGTAATTCAGCATAGGCAATAACAATCATGTATCTCGTTGCTATACAATTAGATATCGTCGCTCGAATTGGTTGACTAAATTTGGCATTAGAATTGCTGATATATGGCAGATACTGCCCTTGCAGAAAGGGCTTGATTTGGGAAAGTTGATTAGGGAAAGGATAGATTAATGAAAAAGGCCATGACTATCATCATCGCAATTATTGGTCTGCTAACTATGGGTTCTGCGGCTCAAGCCCAATACCTACTTGATGACTATTTTGGTGTTCATCTTTCAGTGGATAATAATTCTCATCTTTTCAATATGCCATGGAATCCGACGAGAGGATATAGCATTAGTCAAGATTGGCCAACTAATGGCAACGCGCCTGATCCTGGACAAGGATATGATATGTCGGAGGTATTTGATATTGAAGCCATGTACGCCGATTTCGACCAGACCAACCACGAATTAGTATATTCGATTGTCACGTCAATGCCAAATACCGGCTTCAATGATGTTCCCTGGTATCCCGGCTATCTTTTCCGCGCTGGCGACATTCGGTTTGGAGTGCAAGGCAATAATTATGTTGTAGGCACTTTCGACGGTCAATATTCAGGTCATAATTATAATACATCTGGCAATTTCTATGTTAATCCTACGATGCAGTATCGCGATGGCAGCAGAGGTTTCGGAAGCAGAGGAAATCCGGTTCTGCATTACAATAGCGTTGCCTCTAACCACAGCAACGATTTCCAATTTGGCTATTCTGAATATCTTGTAAATGGCCACAGCTTAATGGAAAATGGTTACAGCACGTATGTCATGGAAGGTAGAATTTCCTTCGATGATCTTGGCGGATGGAATAGTCTTTCCAACGGTATGTCAATTACACTCGGCATGAGTTGCAATAATGATATCCTTCGTCTTGATGTTCCGCCGGCGTCAGTCCCAGAGCCCGCGACAATCGGTCTTTTTGGAATGGGGCTTGCAGGTTTGCTCGGCTTAAAGAGAAAATTCAAAAAATAATCGCTAATAAAGTATTGGAAAGCCGGCCATTTCAAGCCGGCTTTTTTTATGAGAGTTTCGCTTGCTGATTTATTTTATTTGTCTGATATTTTTATGTTTCTATTTTAGTCCAATTTTGTAGTATAATCTATTAATTATGGCATCCGGATGCCACCAATAAAGGATTGTAATGGAGGAAACATGGCTGGGTTAAAAAATATATTAATATTGATTTCCAAATTAACCATACCGCTTTTAGTAATTACCTTATTCTCATGCAGCAAGAAAAAGGATATTGAAACAAGATTCGAAATCGAAAAAGCATTGAACAGCGCCGACCGTCTTCAGGAACAATTCTCGATTAAAAGCAAGACTCTTTCGGATAACGATTTTCAGGAAGTCCTGGATGCTTATTTAGCTGTCGCGAGAATGGTCGCGCCGCCCCGCGACAATTCCGAAGTCACGAATGCCAGCTCTGCTTTAAGGGAGACTTGGGATCTCGCCTCCAAAGCCCAGACTCGAATCGCTAATCTTTATATGGAACGTCATAATTACGAAGAGGCTTTCAATTATTTTAAGACTGTCGCTGACAATCCTGCTACAAACGCTCTGCAGAAAAATGCTATTACCTACTATCTCGCCGTTTCCAAGGAAAAATCCAAAAAATATGTCGAAGCCGCGGCGATTTATGATTCGCTTTCCAATGGTTACATAGCGGTTTTGAAGCCGGAAAAGCCCAATCTGGACGCTCTCGATGCGCCTTTAAGAGAAGCTGAAATGTGGTATGTTACCGGCGATCTCGATAAATTTAATCAGAAGATGAATTCTGCCCGTGATTATTATAATAACCTTATTCAAAAATATCCCAGTTCGGCGATTGATCAGGCGGCATCAGGTAAGATTATCGCCAGCTACCTCAAACAAAACAGATTTGCCGACGCTATCAGCGCGATGAAAGCTAGCAAAAAGGATAGCCTGGGGAATATCAGTCCCTCGCTTATGATTATGATTGCCGATATCTACTCGAAAAACCTCAAAGACTATGCCAGCGCGGAATCGACATATAAGGAGATTATTGCAAAAAATCCCGGAAGTAAGGTCCTGGGACCGGCATATATGGGATTGTCATTAAACCTCTTTCTGCAAAATAGATTTGCTGAGGCACGAGAAAAGGCCAAAGAACTCGAAGGACTCCCTCAAGCTTCACAGCAAAACGTAGCCGAAATCTATTATTTAATTGCACTTTGTCTTGATAAAGAAGGCAAATGGGAGCTTGCTCGCGGCCAATTCGATCAAATAATGGCGACATTCCCCGGGTCGGATAAGGCTTACGAGTCCGCCCTTTTTGTGGCCAATCATTACAAAATGAGGGGGGAGACCACACTTGCCAATAAGGCGTTCAAAGATGCCGAGGCTTATATTAAAAAATATATCAATCCTGAAATCTCAAATGTACTCATGTCGGCGAGAGCTATCGGCTATCTGGTCAAATGCTATCTCGAGCAAAATGACGATAAACGTGCTATCGAATCTTTAAAGATGCTTCACGATCAATTTGTACAAACTCCTGATGGTTTACTGTCGTCATTGAAATTGGCTGATATCTATGAAAATGTCAAACATGATTCAACATCGGCGATCTCGTGGCTGAATACTTATATCAAAGATAATCCATATGGCGACGATATCGATGATGTAAAGGCACATATTCGCGCCTTAACTCAAAAATAGATTTCTTTGATTATCGCCCCTTTTCCGCTTAAATATGATAGAAATGTCATAATTCGATACTTAATTTAACTTATTGTATTTCTTGTCTTTGTTCGATTATGGTACTGTTTAGATTTAAGAGGTCGGCGTAATTGTTTATTGCTTATAATCTTACGATACGGATGTCTTGATTGAATTTAAGGCAAAATAAATGTGCCAAATAAGGAATATATCAATCGATCCGTTCTCAAAAAAGAAATAATATTGTTTAATCGAAGATATTCGATATATGATTAGAAGTTGATATGATTTCCAGGCCAACTATTGGATATCGCGAAGGTGATCTCGCGCGATTGCAATCAGCGCCGGAATATAGCTATCCGAAAGTCTATAGAAAATCATCTTGCCGTCTTTCCGATATTTTACAATCTCCAATTGGCGCAGATTCCTTAGATGATGCGAAACCGATGATTGGGGCAGGCCGGTTAAGCTCATGATATCGCTTACGCAAAGCTCGCTTTGTTCAAGGCATACTAGAATTGCCAAACGAGCGGGATCGCTCATGACACCGAAAATTTCCGCAATGCGAAAAAGTATATGCTTGTCGCTAAGATTTCGTCGAATCTTCTGATCCAAATGCGGAGTGATTCTACCTGTATTTGCTTTTTCTTTCATCATTTGTTCCTGTCGATATATGTTCATCTATCGATATATCCTATAATCTAATCTAATTTGAGGCAAGATCCAAATCGCTTTCTATAAATAAATAATTATGCGATAAAATCAATTGACAATTCCGCGATTTCAAGCGCATAATAATATCTATGGATTTTTTGGTGTTGCCTCTCAGCGGTCTGATTTTGAGCATAATTTTATTCATAATTTCCAGTCATTCGGCGCGTGGCTTTCTACATTATATCTTTTGGTTTTTTTCTGGTTTGTCATTTGTATTATCATGTCTTTTATATCTTCTGACCCCACCGGAAAGGCTTTTTATTTCGTCGTTCAACAGCTTTGTCGTCTTTTCATCGCTGGGATATATTTCCATGCTGGCCGCCATGCTCATCTCGAACCATAGGGCAAAGTCAGCTGTCAACGCCCAGCTCGCGCACGAAAAACAGCAAAGAACGATTGGCGAGATTATCCAATTGGCGGCATCCAACGCCAGCCTGATGGAGCTTTTGAATTTCTCATTAGATAAGATCGTGGCAATCATGAATCTTTCCGCCGGTACTATCCATGTCTTTCATAGAGCCAAGGAAAATTTGGTACTCGGTTCTTATAAAGGTTTGTCTGCCCGCTTGGCCAGAAGAATGGAAAATATTGAATCAGGTTCTACTGCCATCGGTCGCACTGCCAGAAACAAACGGCTCCTGATAATCAGAAATATGAGGACAAGTCCCGATTATGAATATTTTGGCGGCAAGCATGAGGGATTCAATTTCATGGTACTGATTCCCATTATTTCCGAGGGGGAAAATTGGGGAGTAATTTCGTTATTCGGGAAGGGACACCCATCAGAGGATATGCTCCAGCCTGATTTATTGGAGCAATTCGGCGAACAGCTTGGCAGCGCGTTGGTACTGGGCCGCCACATTAGAGGCATGCAATCATCATTTGATAATATGAAAAATCTCCTTGGCGCTTTAGGTGATGAATTATTGTCGTCGATAGCGAGGCCGCGAAATGGTGCTAATACGGCCCGGAATGTCGCCTGGACACTAACTCGGCTTTTTGGCGGGGATCGCTTTGATATTTGCCAGAAGATCGGCAATGACTGGATTGATGCGTTGTCATCGGAGCCCGATTATGACAATCAAGTTTTGACTCAAATTTCAGAATATAAGCTTGATGACGACAGCGCCAATGGGATTATTGCCAGGGAAGAACGCCCACCTTTCAAGGAATTTATTGTTGGCAGAAGCTATCTTTATGGGACATTGCCCGATGAAAATGCCCGCATATTTATTCGACTTGAAAGCGGCAGAAAATCCTCGTTTGAACTCGATCTTTTCAACGATGTCTGCAAGATAATATTCGGCCTTCATCGACGATTTAAGGAAATGCCAGTCATAGAAAAAATCGTTCAGGTTGAACCTGATAAGCGCCCGATCGACAATGACTTAGTAAAAAAAGCTGATGTTTTGGCTCAAGTCACCAATGAACTGGATCGGCTGATAGTAGAATACGCGGATACAAGCCGAAGCCCTGAACTGAATGACTTATTAGGCTGGCTTAAGGCGTTGCGCGCCTCATCTGTTCAGGAGCCATTAATGCTTGATAATCCCTCCGAGTTGCCACGGTTGGAAAAGAGAAATAGCGATAGCTTCAATGTCATAGTCAGTCAAGTACTGAAACAGCTCTCTGCCAAACGAGGTGAATGGCCACGAATATTATTTGATGGCGCAAATGATATTGCTCCATCCGGAAATTCCGATGAGAAGATCCAGGAATCGTTGCTGGGCTTTCTATCGTCAGCCTTATTCAAGTCAGGTTCAAAAGGATTGCTCAGACTTACAGCCGGTGAACGAAACGGAGCAATATATCTCGAATTAATTGGTGATAAATTATCTCCATTGATGAATGGTACTGAGGAGCCTGATTGGCTGAAAGAGATCGGCGGAAAGCTCGAATTCAACCATAGATTCAATGATTCCAATATGCCTGTGAATTGCTGGAGACTGGTAATACCGAAAAAAATCGCCGGCCCAAAAAATCAAATCGAAAACCCTGCCAATATAAGAATTTTGGGCGTGGATGGTCAGGCAGTCATCAGAGAGCTTTTGACCAGCATGCTCACCAGCCTGGGATACAACTCCACAGTCGTTGGTGATTCGGATGCCGCGATTAGAATTTTTAAAAGCGGAATTGAATCGGGAAATCCCTACAATATCGTGATAGCTGATTATGATCTCGATAAGAATGCTGGATTTGATCTGGCCGCTACTCTCAAAGCGATTAATAGGGATGTCCATTTCATTTTAATATCCGGCTGGGGACGAGAGCTTGATATAGATGCCGCCCGACGCAAGGGTATCGACGCCACTCTCCGAAAACCATTTCGTCTCGAGCAACTCTCGCATCTTATAGAATCTATCGAAAAAATAAGTTATTCCTGATGCCGTTCGATTTCAAATGCTCATGGAGAGTGCGGTTTGACGAGATCGATCTCCAGGGCGTAGTTCATCACCCTCAGATAGTCAAATATCTTGAAATTGCCAGAATTGAATTTTATCGGCATCTGGGCATTTCTTATAAAATAATGCGTGAAGAGGGGTACGAATTTATTGTTCGCAAAGTCAATGTTCGTTACCGAAAGCCGCTCTATTTCGATGAAATTATTGACGTACATGTGGGTATCGCAAAGCTTGCTAACGCCAGCTTTATTATGGGGTATGAAATTTACAATCATTCTGGAGCTTTGGCGGTTACTGCTGAGATCGAACTACTCTGCTCCGAGGTTACTGTAGGTAAACCTACCGCGCTTCCGCAAAAATATCATGCTGCGTTGAAAAGCGCATTATCAGACTGATCAAGGAGGAAAATAAATGTACTATATCCTATTCTACAAAACCGCGGATAACTATCTTGAAAAACGCGCTCCTTTCCGGCCGGAGCATATAAAATACGCAAATGCCGCCCATGATGCCGGAACCTTGATTATGGCAGGAGCATTAGCTGATCCGGTGGATAGCGCAATTTTAATATTCAAAGGTGAAAACCCTGAAGTTGCCGCGGATTTTGCGCGTAATGATGTTTACGTAAAAAACGGCGTGATCACCGAATGGAGTGTCCGGCCCTGGACCGTCGTTATCGGGGGATAGCCAGCTTAAATCGATTGGGCGGAGGCGGCATGGCAAATGTGCAAGGCGTCTTCGCGCATTGATATTTAATAATTCACTTTACAAACAGTTCATTATTTTGTAAATCAGCCCCCTGAGCTTGGGCAAAATGATGAAACATTTTGCCTGATGGGTTGTAGAATAATCGCTAAGGAATGAGCGCAAACAACAAACTAATTAAGTGTATTTAAACTAAGGAGGACAAGAGTGTTAAGAAAACTAACAGCGGTAGTCATTTCGGCAATGCTAATTGCCGGTACGGCGTACGCACAGGAGAAAAAGGTGGAAAAACCGGCCGCGCCCGCAGCAAAAAATCCTATTGTCGAAATGAAGACAAATTACGGTAATATTTATCTCGAAGTCTTTGCCAAAGAGACTCCCATTCATGCGCAGAATTTTCTTTCCAAAGTTGATGCAGGCAAATATGACAGCCTGACATTCCATCGTGTTGTCGCCGGTTTTGTGATTCAGGGCGGCGACCCGACAGGCTCAGGCATGGGCAGTATGGGCGAGGATCGTCTTGCCGATGAAGTTTCTCCATACCCACAAGCCCGCGGCACAGTCGCAATGGCTCGTTCGGGGGCAGGAGCATCCAATTGCCAATTCTATATTAACCTGAAGGACAATTCCTTCCTCGATAAGCAAAAATTCTCATCTTTCGCGAAAGTAGTTGGCGGTATGGATGTAGTTGATAAAATCGCCGCTGTGAAGGTTGCCAGTGAAAAGCCGGTCGAAAAAGTGATTATGACTAAACTTCGCCGCGTAGACAAAGTCCCAGAAGCGGCTCCGGTAAAAGCCGAAGAGAAGAAATAAGCAGATAGATTGAAAAATCTTGTAATACTTGGCTCCTCCGGCTCAATCGGTAAAAACGCCCTCTGGGTGGCTGAACGATTTCCGGAGGAGCTTAAAATTTTTGGCCTCTCGGTCAATTCGGATATTACAGCGTTAACTGAGCAGGTCAAAAAATATCATCCCAGCGTAGTCTGCGTTTCCGATGATAAAACCGCCGCTAAATTTATTCCTGCAGCAAAAAGCCTGAATGTAGAATTGCTTTCCGGCGAGAGCGGTTTGGAAGCATTATCTTCAATTGCAGATGTAGAAATCGTGCTCAATTCTGTAGTTGGATTCGCCGGGCTTCGCTCGACGATTGCGGCTGCCAGGGCGGGTAAGAGGATAGCATTGGCCAATAAGGAGTCAATGGTGGCCGGCGGTCAGATTGTAAATGATGCAGTTTCCTTAGGCGCGGCAGAACTAATTCCAGTCGATTCCGAACACTCGGCGATATTCCAATGCCTGAAATCGGGGAATAAAGATGATGTCAGGCGTTTGATTTTAACATCGTCGGGCGGGCCATTTAGAAAATTACCAAAAGAAAAATTCAGCTCGATTACTGTCGAACAGGCTCTTAAACATCCAACCTGGAATATGGGCAAGAAAATTACAATAGACTCGGCCACTTTGATGAATAAGGGACTTGAGATAATCGAGGCGCATTATCTATTTGGAATTCCGGAAAAAAATATAGATGTCGTCATTCATCCTCAATCGATAATTCATTCGATGGTGGAATATATCGACGGTTCAATTATCTCTCAAATGTCCAAACCTGATATGCGTTTGCCGATTGAATTTGCGCTTTTCTATCCTAATCGCAAACCGATCTCGGTCGCGAATCTTGATTTTTCGGCGTTCCAGTTTCTCGAATTCGAGCCGCCGGATGAGCACAAGTTCAAAAGCCTGAATATTGCCCGTCAGGCGTTAAAGAGAGGTGGGACAGCTCCTGCAATTTACAATGCCGCCAATGAAATTGCCGCGCAGGCGTTTCTGGATGAGCGTATTCGCTTTGATGAGATATTTTCACTGGTGGACCATGTCTGCCAGAGTACCGAAATTGTCGAGTCTGATTCTATCGAAGCAATTATATCAGCCGATATGATAGGCAGGACGAATGCACAACAATTTATCAACAAAGAACGTATATAATAACAAGATATGAATAATACATCGATGGGAACTTTGATTTTGGCGGACAGTTATTAATATTGGAGCAGGTGAATAATGTTTGAATGGATATTGCCGTTTGTAGCGATTTTAGGACTACTCGTATTTGTGCACGAGTTGGGCCATTTCATTGCCGCCAAGAGATCTGGCATTGAGGTGGAGCGATTCTCATTGGGATTCCCGCCTAATCTAATTTCCAAGAAAATCGGCGAAACCGAATATTGTATCGGCATGATACCTTTGGGCGGCTATGTAAAAATGAAGGGCGATATTCCTGATTTTCCTGATGATACCAACGCTCCCGCTGGCGGTCCCAGAGAGTTTCTCTCTGCGCCGACCTGGAAGAAAGCGATTGTAATAGCGGCCGGTCCTATTATGAATTTCATCACTGCCTATCTTTTGTTTGTAATTATGATCTGGGCCTGGGGCAATCCACAGCTTCGTCCAAATTCAACCGAGATCGGCGATGTGGGGCAGGATGCTCCGGCGATGAAGGCCGGACTTAAGGAAGGTGACAAGATTCTCGCGGTCGATGGTGTCTTCTTTAAGGATTTCACTCAAATGGCAAGCTATATACAGGCACGGCCGGAGCAGGATCTGGTTGTCAAATATCGCCGTGATAATATTGATAATCTGGTAACTATCAGACCTCAAAAAATCGAGACTAAAGATTCGCTGGGTGTTAGCAAAACTATCGGATTAATAGGTGTTAATCCAATTTATGACTTCCGTCCGTCCACTCTTTCCGCCGGGCTTAAGGATGGTTTAAACGCCACGGTTTTTGTCACAGTTACGACCTTTGACTTCCTATGGAAATTGATCACTCGCAAGGAATCTGTCGACAAACTTGGCGGCCCTATCATGATAGCTGATCAGGCGGGCAAGGCTATGAAACGAGGCATACCATACGTAATTAACCTGGCGGCTTTTCTTTCGGTTAATCTGGCGGTTCTCAATGTTCTTCCGATACCTGTCCTTGACGGTGGTCATCTCATGTTTTTAAGTATCGAGGCAATCAGGAGAAAACCGATATCATTTAAGAAACGGATTTTCTGGCAGCAAATAGGAATGGGAGCGCTTCTATTGCTCATGGTATTGGTCACTTTTAACGATATAGTCAGGCTAATTTCTGGCGGATAATATCAATTATATTTTTTCAATGTCTCATGCAGTATTGTTCTGATTTCTTTACGGGCAAAGACCGGTTCCAAAATTTCGGCGTTTGATCCAAACTGCATAACCCAGCGCAGAAACTCTTGTATTCCCGCGACAATAACCTCGTAGATCACCGAACCGTCATCCTGTTCATTGATTATTTCGCCCTGATGGTGGAACGAGCTTTTCACCACAACCGCGGCCTCATTATTAAAATGCACCTTGAATTTTACCAATTTACCGCCAAACACTTCCCAGCTTGAGCTAAAGTATCGCTCTAACGAAAAATCGGGCGGCTTTTTGAATTTCTCCTTTTGGATCGTCAGCGATATGATCCTGCCAAGCCGAAATGTTCTGATCTCATTTTTCAAATAGCAAAATCCAATCAAATACCAGGAATGGCCCCTGAATACTATCGCATATGGTGCGATCTTTCTCTCGGTAGTTTCATTCTTTAATGATAGATATTTCATGGTAATAGTATGGCCATCTCGTACGCTGTTTTCAATGACCGAAAAGATTTTGCTGTTGCCAGGCTTATCCGTAGTAATGGCGCCGATATGAATGATTGAATCAACTGACTTAGGATTCTCTGATGAATCGATTTTATCGGCGATTCTTTCCGCGGCTTCCCTGAATGGTTTCCCCTTACCGAATAATGGCGATTTAAGTAATGCTTTCAGGAAATCCACTTCGGTAGCGGATAGATTGGTGGGGGGGAGGAATCCATTATGCAAAAGCCTGTAACCCCCATCAAAGTAGATAGGGATATTGGCCTCTGAAATGGATATTACATCGCGATAGATTGTTCGCTCGGAAACCTGGCATTTTCTGGCCAATTCCGATGCTCGGATTCGTCGATTGCTTCTCAAGAGAGAAAGAATATACAATAACCTTGCGGTCTTTCCCATGAGCTAAATATAGCAAATTGATAATTTAAGTCAATTAGCGAAAAATATTAATTTCCAGATAATCTAAATAGGCAGGATTCTAAAAATTCAAATCTCTAATAATTTTATATTTGTAAAGCTCAGAGTCAATAAGGTGCAATGGCGATTGAATGCGGACAGCATGTTGGATAACATCATCGAAAACGACTAGTCCGCCAATTACCTTCATTGATCGGCTGTTCGAAATTAATCCGGCAGTCAATAATATTGCTCCCCAATACAGATGATGATCCTCATTCGCCCTAAACTTATTGACAGCGTTAGGATGGGATTTTTCAACCTGAAGGCTGATATATGGCAATGGTTTTTGAAATTCTATCGAGCCACTGATAGGGAAGGATAGGCCTAAAATAAATCTATTGGCGGCAAATGATTCACCTGCAAGAAAGAATATAATCAATATCAATATTGAAAGGGTTAAAAGCAATTTCTGCCAGGTCATAATTACCACCTTGAACAGATATTATACCATTATCCCCAGTATAATGATACACATTACTATTTAATTGTCAAGTGAAATCCATATTTGACAAGACCGACAGACATCTCCATTTATAGGTATTAGCCTTTTGAATCGAGGTAACAAGCCGATAATTATACTGAGGACATTATTGACAAGAATTGAAATTGAGAGGGCAAAATGAATAATGAAGAAATGACGGCAATTTTAACTAAATTAGTGAAGGTCGGCCTTGCAAAGTGTGAAATGTGCGGCGGGACAAATAAATTTACCGAGATTAATGATTTCAAAGGAGCGCTACTGTGTCCTGAATGTCTTAAAAAAGCGGCATGGAAATCTGACGAAAGCATCGAGTTGCCCTCCGAATCCTGAACAATAAGTATTTAGGGTGTTCTGGAATCACCTAAAACAGGCATATTCAAGCAATTGACATCTAATTCGATTATTTCCATTTATTTGCGATCGTCAAACGCCTTAAATCCATTTGCAAAAATTGAATTATAGCATATTATTAGCGCCTTGAATCTTGTTATGGATTTAAGGGCAAGATGCTTTGCAAATTTGAATAGGATATTTGACTAAATAATAGCGGTGATTCCGATAAATAGTATAGACTAATAATGCCCGAACAAATCGACAACAGCCCTAAATCTCCTGATAGTACCCACAATACTTTAGTGGGAATCACGTGGGAAGCCTCCCTGGCCACCATATATATCATTCTGACTGGGGGCGCGTTCCTGACCGGATTCGGGCTGTATCTTGGCGCTAATGATTTCGAAATTGGGCTTTTGGTAGCCATACCATTTCTGACCCAGGTCGCGCAACTGGTTTCGGCCTATTTTATAGACTTAAGCGGGAAACGACGATTAATCACAATCTGGAGTCTCGCGATCTCGCGGCATTTATGGTGGCTCGTAATTCCGCTTCCATTTCTCCACGGCAATTGGCGGCTGATTGTACTTCTATTGGTTGTCGCATTTTCGAGCATTTCCACGATGATCGGAACCGCAGGATGGTTTCCATGGCTGGCAGATCTCGTCCCTGAAAAAATTAGGGGCAGGTATTTTGGAGTTCGAAGCAGGGCCGTATCGATAGTCACTGTCTCAGTGGTTATGATAGGCGGCGGACTCATAGATTATTTCAAAGGGATAAATCTCGAGGGCACCGGATTCGCGATTTTGTTCGGCGTGGCATGTATATTTGCATTCTCCGCTCTCGAAGTTATGAAACGACTGCCGGATAATTTTGTTAAACCTGAGGGTCATAAGCTCACCTGGGATTATGTCCTTGAACCGATCAGAGATGCAAAGTTCAAACGTTTACTCTGGATATTCGTGGCCTGGTTCTTCTCGATCGGGATTTCGGCGCCATTTTTTACACCCCATATGCTCACCAATCTTAAGATGAGCTTTACGCAGGTGTCATTGTACAGTAGCGGTGGCGCGCTTATGGCAATCCTGCTAAATAAGGCGTGGGGTGTGCTTGTAGATCGTTTTGGATGCAAGCCCGTGCTGTCATTTACTGCATTCGGGATCTCGATCATACCACTAATCTGGTTCATTCCCCGGGCCGGACATAACTGGATTTTGGCTTTCGAGGCACTCTATTCCGGAGCACTGTGGACAGGATTTAATCTGGGCGCATTCAATATTCCAATCGCGAATAGCCCGAAGGAAAAACGAACAATATATCTGGCCATGTTTTCGGTATTTACCGGATTAGCCTTCTTTATTGGAAGCATCTTAGCAGGTTCTCTGGCGGAGACCTGGTCTAATATTCATTGGCCCTGGGGCTCTCAGACAATTGTTAATTATCACCTTTTATTCGCCTTATCCGCTATTTTAAGGCTGTTGTCATCATTTCTGATGCTTACATTTCATGAGCCTCAGGATAGGGAGTTGCCTGATATGATTCAATTTATGGGGTTTGGCGCGCTTAAATGGTTCTCAAGTGGCCGTCAGACACTTGATTGGTTTTATAAAACTGCTGATGGTATAGCCCATTTCAATCTTGGCGGAAATGAAAAGAAAGATAAGGACAATTAATGGAACATTTTTCTGCTATTTTTTCTTATTAGTATTGTAATGATTTCATCCAACACCAAATATAGAAAGCAGTTGACAGTAATGAACTTTTTGAATATCAATAGCAGAATATTTTATTGAGGAATTCGAATTCTTCAATCTTGTAAATTGACCACAATCTGGTTCTTTGTAAGGAGAGGATTATATGCCCGGAATCAATACCATAATTGATTTCAACCCGATATCAGATTTAAAAATAGATAAGGCATCGAATATTCTGGATAAGATGAATTATTACCCAGCATTTAGTCACGAATTATTATTCGAAAGTCCTGAAATAAGATCGTACTTTTCCGGATACAGCGGTTATCCAAGGGAAAAAATACTGTTGGGGGATGTAGTAATTCTTATTGATGGCGCTATCTATAATAAAACAATCGAGCAATTCAAAAACGAAATAGCCAAAGCGATCACGAATGGCAACGTAAATACCAGTATTCTTAAAGATATTATCTCAAATACTGATGGCGAATTCGTAGTATATTATATTGATAAGCGTAATTCCTTTATCGCAATTTTCAATGATGCCATAGGGCGTCTGCCAACTTATTATCACGCCAATGAAGATGGAATTATTATCGCCAGGACAATGAAATTCCTTACGGGGCTTCTTCCATCAGTCCAGGTAAATGATTATTCGATGATCGAATATTTCCTTTTTGCGGTGTCACTTGGCAATAAGACATTCTTTAATGATATTTATCGCATGATGCCGTACACTTTGATCCAAATCAATCTGAAAGATAAAAAGTTCATAAAGACTGAACTATTTAAATATAATTTTGATGATCGATGGGAAGATAGGCCGATTGAAAAATACGTTATGGATCTTCACGACCTATTCATGGAAAGCGTTGCCAATAGGGCAAAACGTTTCAAAGACCGAAAACAAGTACTGTCACTTTCGGGCGGGCTTGATTCCAGAGCCAACCTTATGGGATTGCTGCAAAACAAGATCGAGTTTGAATCTTTAAGTTTTCTCGATCATTTCCATCTGCTCGGAAGGGACAGGCCAGTTGTCAATAAACTGGTCGAGATTTTTAAATTCAATCATAGAAACTTTGATCTTAAAGAAGAGAATATCTCGGATTTCGAAAAGGTCGTTAATTTGAAAGACGGCAATGGCATCATGGGGACAATGGGATCAGTCCTGAGTTCGATGGAAATTACCGAACGGGAATTTGGACGCAATATAGTTTATTATACGGGGGACGAAGGCAATTATATCACCGCCCCAAGATATGGCGGCGGCAAGATTGAATCTCTTCCGAGATTGGTAGAGCAAATTATCTTGAAAAATAGCCTTAGCGTTTATTCCATCAATGAGGTCGCCGGTATTTTCGGAAAGAGCTCAAAGGAGATAATGGATTATCTTTGCAATTACTTTTCAGCATATCCGGAAAAAGATTATATCCATAAGGTTGATCATTTCTTTATCTGGGAACGATCTTTTAAATTTTCCCTGGAAAATCAAGATCGGCTCAGACAACATTTTTGGCCCCTCGCTCCTCATTATGGAATTAAGTATGCGCCTTATGCGTTCAAAATTAAAAATAGCTATCTCAACGGATGGAAAATCTATATCGGCCTGCTAAAATCATTGGATAAACGAAGTGTCTCTGTAAAGTACGCCAATTTCGGGATCGCATTGGATTCGCCATTAATGCCAATTTACTTGCCGTTGAGGGCATTTGCGACCAGCAATGAAACCATCAGGCGAAAATTGCTCGTGATATTGAGACTTCTGAAAAATCCATTCTACATTACGCAAAAATCGCAGGAATATGGCTATATTACCGAACTGCAAAATTACGCAATAAATCTGACATCGAATGACGAATTTCATAAAATCCTACATCAATACTACAAAACTTTCAAGAATATCATCACGAGCGAGAAAAATCTCTTCTAAAATGTGTATTGCGGCGAATATATTCAAATATCTCACTTTGGTTGAGAATAAGCAGCGTAATTAGCTAATATTCGTCTTGCCAATTCTATATGGCCGACATATTTTAACGTTGTCGGCCAAAAATATTTTGGCTCGAATCAACCATCGCCGGAGTGGTGGAACTGGCAGACGCGCTGCGTTCAGGGCGCAGTGAGTGTACGCTCGTGCGGGTTCAAATCCCGCCTCCGGCATTTTGATTGTCAAAAGGTTCGCCGCGCCCCGTTGCGTGTCCGGCGAATGCCGGACATGGCAAACTCACTTCATATTTAGACAAGCATCGGATTATAGAATATGCAAAATGCATCCAATATCATTTATAGAATAGACAATGACCTGAATTTGCCATCCGACCTTCGGTCGGACGCAACGGGGCGCAATGAATTATTGACAGGAGCCATCATAACCGCTAACTTGCGCGGCTGATAAATGATTATTGACATCGATTAAGGAGAGTAAAATATGCCAAAAAATAACAACACCAATAGAGAATTCGAGGGAAAGGTCGCGCTTATTACAGGCGGCACTAAGGGTATTGGAAAATCGATCGCATTGAAATTGGCGGCTGGTGGGGCTAATGTTGCAGTAAACTATCTTCGTAGTCGCAATGCGGCGGACCAGACAATGCAGGAGCTTAACGAGTTAGGCGGCGATCATCTCGCTATTCGATGCAATATTGGCAACCACGAGAAGATGCCCAAGGTCTTCGAAGAGGTTAAGGAAAAATACGGCAAACTGGATATACTCGTATCAAATGCGGCATTGGGGCTTTTCACATCGGCGATGGAGCTCGATGAAAAGGCATGGCACCTTTCAATGGACACCAATGCCTGGGCGTTTTTGAAATTGGTACAAATGGCACATGATATTATGCCCGATGGCTCCAAAATTGTAGCATTATCATCATTGGGATCTGTACGATACATTACCGGCTATGCAGCCATAGGAGTCTCCAAGGCGGCTATAGAAACATTGACCCGGTATATGGCATATGAATTGGCGCCAAGGCATATTAATGTCAATACTGTCTCCGGTGGATTCATAGATACTGAGGCACTGAAAGGCTTTCCAAGTTACGATGAGATGCTGGCCGAGGTTGTTAGAAGAACTCCGTTCAAGAGAGTTGGCCAGCCGGAAGAGGTAGCCGATGTCGCCGTATTCCTCTGTACCGAAAAAGCCAAATGGGTGACCGGCCAAGTAATCGTAGTAGATGGTGGATATTCTCTGGCTTAATCGCAGCTTTAGATAGTCTATATTCGCGAGTATTTTACATATCTTATTGACTTTACTCTCATGCATTATATCTTTATTCCTATATGTCGATGATTTAGTAAGGAGAAGTCAGTGAGAAAAATTGTCTATATATTTATTTTCTTCAGTATTCTGACATCCATTTCTTATTCCGGTGAGAACATTGCGATTGTCAGAATTTTGTTTGAAAATATCGAACAAATGACTCAAGTTAATTCTCGTCTGACGCCGCTTAACGAGCAGGAAGGGCTTTTGGGTTATTATAGAGTCAATTCCGATGATATAATGTTCATCAAATCCCTCGGTCTGAAATATGAACTGCAATCCGAAAAAGAGCCTACATTTCCGGTCATAACTGAACTCGATTCGGCTTACTATACCCAGCAGGCTATGATAGATTCGCTTTTTTCCTGGGCAGAACATAATCCGCAGATCGCGATGGTTGAATCTATTGGAGTTTCTCAACAAGAGCATAGAGTAATGTATGCCATGAAGATTTCAGATTCAGTATCGGTCGATGATGACGAGCCTGTTGTTTTATTCGATGGCGCTCACCATGCATGTGAAGTTATGGGAATGGAAATCTGTATGGCTCTTGCCGATTCATTAATTTCGGGATATGGCAGAGTCGATTCCATCAATCAAATTGTAGACAACACTCAGATCTGGATAGTGCCATTGATAAATCCCGATGGTAATTCCGCGGTTCATGCGGGAATATCGTATTACTATCGGAAAAATGGCAGGGATCTCGATGGCGATGGAGATCTCTATGAATACCAATGTAATAATTGGTGGACCTGCTCGACTGAGGGAGTGGATCTTAATCGCAATTACGATTGGTACTGGAATTATGGCGGTTCAAATATCCCGATGAATTATTACTATCATGGCGAGGCTGCCGGATCGGAATCAGAGAATCAAGCAATCACTGGCCTAATAGCCAGAATCAGGCCGGTGACATCATTAACATATCACAGCTATGGCGAAGTGGTTTATTATCCCTGGCAATGGGTCGATGGTTCATCCGCACCGGATAATTCAGTTATTCAGGATATAGTCGGCAATTTTGCAAATAGAATTATGAAGGAAGATGGTTACAGCTATTACGATCCCACGCCATCAGATGGCCGCTCGGGACAATCTATTAACTACCAGTATGGACGTTATGGAGTCCTCGATTTTTCGCCTGAGACAGTTGCATATCCCGATTTTATACCTGACCGCGAGCGGAAGAATGCTGTCATTGAAAATAATCTCAACGGCGTATTCTATCTTCTTCAACGAGCTAATGGAAGCCAGATTAAAGGTACTGTGACCGATGGGGCAACTGGTTTGCCGGTCGAATCTGAGATTAGAATCAGAGGTATGTACTCAGGCCTGGTTAACCCTCGAACATCGGATCCAATTACAGGACGATACCGACGATTGGTGAATCCCGGAGTATATTCAATTGATGTGATTACTCCCAACTATGGCCATTTATCGTACGAAGGTGTTATTGTTGCTGAGGGCATTCCGACAGTGCTTAATATCCGTGTTGGCGACCTGATTTGGGGTGATGTCAATTCCAGCGGCGGTGTTAATGGTCTCGATGTGATCTATCTGGTCAACTATCTCAAATCACGCGGGCCGGCGCCAATCCCTCTTCAGATCGGTGATGTTAACGGCGATTGCAATGTTAATAGCCTCGATGTCACTTATTTGGTTAATTATTATAAAAGCAATGGTCCTGGCCCGGTTCCGGGCAATTGTCCATAATTATTCGATATATAACATTCCGAAATACATTTAGATTATAGTTGACATTTTCATATTATTTTGTATAATTTTTATAATTATCGGGAGGAATTCTGAAGAAAAGCCTTGTCCTCATGTTGATTTTATTATTAACGATCGGCGCGTTTTCGGGCGGAAACCGATATATTGTGCGCGTATTCATTCAGAATTCCGAACAGTCTGAATATCTAAATCAAAGACTTACCATATTCAATGAACAGGAGGGGTCTATCGGCGATTACATTGTCGATCAATCGGCTTTAGGCCTGCTTGATAGCCTTAATCTAAAATATGAAAAATATGATTATATACCCGAACAAGCTTTATCGATCGCTGAATTAGATTCATTCTACTATACGCAGATTGAAATGGTGGACTCTCTTAATTCATGGGCTGCCGAATATCCTGAGATCGCTCGACTCGATTCTATCGGCGTATCACAAGAGGAGCACAGGACTATTTATGCTATGAAGATTTCCGACTCCGTATCTTTCGATGATGGCGAACCTGTTGTCCTTTTCGATGGAACCCATCATGGCGGCGAGATTATGGGGATGGAAATATGTATGGCGTTAATCGATTCATTGCTTTCTGGATATGGGAGAGTCGATTCTGTTACGCAATGGATCAATAATGCCCAAATTTATATTGTCCCCCTTGTCAATCCCGATGGCAACTACGCAGTCCACGCTGGTATATCGCTCTTTTATCGAAAGAATGGAAGAAATATCGACAATGATGATTCCCTGTACGAATACCGATGCAATAATAGTGATGAATGTTTTACAGAGGGAATAGACCTGAATCGCAATTACGATTGGTACTGGGATCGTATCGGCTCCGACATTCCGATGCATTACGAGTATAGGGGAGATGCACCAAATTCCGAATCCGAAATCCAAGCTGTGACATCGTTGGTTGCGAGAATCAGGCCCGCTCTTTCTATATCTTATCATAGTAGGGGAGAATGGGTGTATTTTCCTGGGACTCTCGGTGGTTATAATGTCCCTGACGGAACAATATTTTATGGATTAGGGACTGAACTGTCTACCTGTATTGGTAATTATAGAGCTGTTGGCATTACTTGCGAGCGAGGTGAAGGCCTGACCTGGCAATATGGGCGATTTGGAGTAATCAGTTTTCTTATTGAAACTCTTCCTATTACCGGGCCGGCCATTCCCCATACCCTCATTGAAAAGAATGCGGCAATTTCAAAAAATATAAAGGGTGCCTATCGTCTTATAAAACGTTCCCAGCAAGGTCAAATTTGTGGAATTGTGACAGGTTCGACCGGAAATCCATTGCAGGCTGAATTAAGGATTTCGGAATTGTATTCATCACAACTGGATCCGCGCACATCCGATCCCCTGACTGGCCGTTACATAAGAATCGTGAATAACGGAACTTTTCATTTGCGAGCCCTTAATCCACATTATCTTCCATCACCCACTTATACGGTTCGCATAACGACTCCGACGCCATATATACAGAATATTCAGTTAACCGATCTAGTCGGAGATGCTAATGGCAGCGGTGACTTTAGTGGTCTTGATATAGTTTATCTCGTGAATTACTTGAAAAGCAATGGTCCCGCTCCGGACCCATTGCTGCTCGGTGATGTCAACGGCGATTGTGCAGTCAACGCTCTTGATATTACCTATTTAGTCAATTACTTCAAAGGATCGGAATCAGAGCCTCATTCGGGCGACTGCCCCTAATGCTTCGATCTAGCGCTATCGGATCGCCTGATCCGGCCGATAATGTATTGCCATATTACGTCGCATAAAGAGCCAGATAACGCCTGCAATTTCATTTTAAATTGACTTTCAATTTTTATATCATTAACATTTGATTGTGTGCGGCATCTAATGGTGGGGTTTGGATCTGGTGAAACGGCTTTTGATTCTTGGTGGCGGTACTGGCGGAACAATTATCCTTAATAAAATCTTTCCTATACTCGAAAAATCCCAATGGCAAATCACTATAATTGATCAAGATAATACTCATTATTACCAACCAGGTTTTCTATTTGTCCCATTTGAAATATATTCTTCGAATGACGTTGTCAAGCCGCGCCGGAAATATTTTCCATCTGGAGTAGACTTAATTCAATCGAAAATAGGCCGCATAATTCCAGATCAGAATAAAGTAATTCTGGAACACGATATCTCTCTTGATTACGATTTTCTTATCATTGCTACAGGAGCGGGAGTACATCCTGAGGAGACCGACGGAATGCTCGATGAGAGCTGGCAAATAAACAAATTCGAATATTACACGTTCGACGGCGCGAATAGATTAGCCGAATTCTTCAAAACCTTCAAGGGCGGCAAAATTGTAGTTAATATCACTGAAATGCCTATTAAATGCCCAGTTGCCCCGCTGGAATTTTTATTTCTGGCAGACTCGTATTTTACTGAGCGAGGGATTAGAAATAAAGTCGACTTAGTTTTCGCAACTCCATTGCCGGGAGCATTTACAAGACCCATCGCCTCCAAGGCCCTGGGAAATCTGCTGGCGAAAAAGAACATCGGTCTCATACCCGAATTCAATATTGGCCGTGTAGATAGCCAAAACCGAAAGTTAATTTCCTGGGATGATAATGAAATATCCGTACGATGTCTTGATCACGATCCCAACTAACATGGGCGATGACTGCATTGGCCGAAGCGGCATGGGGGATGAATTGAGTTTTATTCCGACTGACCGGGAGACGTTAAGATCAAAGCAATTCGAGAATATCTTTGTAATTGGCGACGCCACCGATCTGCCTAGCTCAAAAGCAGGCTCAGTCGCTCATTTCCAGGCCGATATTCTGATTGAAAATCTATTGAGCGCTATTGACGGCCGCGAAATGAAGGCCAAATTCGATGGACACGCTAATTGCTTTATTGAGTCTGGATTCGGCAAGGGTATATTAATCGATTTCAATTATGACATAGAACCATTGCCGGGTAAGTTTCCATTGCCCGGAGTCGGCCCATTTTCACTTTTGAAGGAAACTCGAATGAATCATTATGGCAAAATGATGTTCCGTTGGATGTACTGGAATCTGCTTCTGAAAGGTCGGCCAATATTCGTGCCATCCAAAATGAGCCTGGCAGGAAAGAAGCAATAATTTGGTTTTATATTGGGAGGATGCAATTATTAGAAAGTTTTGTGCCACGTGTCATTGCGAGGAGTTCGCCCCGGCGAACGACGAAGCAATCCGTGCACAGCATCCCTCAGATTGCTTCGTCCGCCTACGGCGGACTCGCAATGACAAGTTCATTAATGTCGGGTCGCCTGACCCGACAGACATTATGAATTAATTATGATATTGTAAGTATGAATAAAAGGAGTCTCTGAATGGCAATACGCGAGCTTGTAGGAAAATCAATTGAATTCGATGAAGATAACCATCTCAAAAATATCAATGACTGGAATGAAGACTTGGCCAAAGAATTGGCCAGAGAAGAGGGAATAGAAAGTCTCACAAATCGTCATTGGGTGGTTATCAAATTCATGCGCAAAGAGTATCTCGAAAAAGGTGACGCCCCCTCTATAAGGCATCTTACTAAAGCAAGCGGTGTCGAAACCAAAGAGCTATACGCCTTATTTCCCAAAGGACCCGCCAAGAAGGCCGCTAAGATCGCTGGTATTCCAAAACCAAAGGGCTGTATTTAGAATTGGCGGTGCTGTCGGGTCTCCGCACCCGACAGAACTTTTGCGCGTCAGGGCTTGCCCTGACCGCATGTAAAGTAAGATGCGGCCACATCAAGATGTGACTCGCAGGAATGTATAGGAGGATTTCCCGATGTCCGAATATGAACCGATTATAAAAGTTTCCATAATAGTTTCGAGGGGATCGCTCGAGGGAGTCTATCCCGGGCTAATCCTGGCCAACGGGGCCCGCATGGAAGGTATTGATGCCAACCTGTTTTTCACATTCTTCGGCCTCGATGCTATCATCGATAAACGGATGGACAGTCTCAAGGTCGCCACGGTCGGTAATCCTGCAATGCATATGTCGACAGTTTTGGGCGCGATTCCCGGCATGTCCGCCTTCGCGACCTCGATGATGAAAAAAGAAATGGAAAAACTCGATATTCCGCCGGTGCGCGAATTTATAACTATGATTCACGATGCTGGATGCAATATTTACGCCTGCAAGGCCAGTGTCGATATGTTCCATTTGACCCAAAATGATTTCTGTAATGAAGTCGATGAAATAATCTCGGTCGGCAAATTCTACGAAGTCTCCGCCGGGGCTAATATAATTTTCACTTGATTTTAATGCGCGTCAGGGCTTGCCCTGACCGTAGCCTAAGCAAGATATGGTCACATCAAGATGTGACTCGCAGGAATGCTCTATTGACGTTTTATATAAAAATATAATAAAATATAATATGCTAAATCCCGCGGTCGAAACATTCAAGCCCAAAATCGGCCTGAAAGGCAAGGTCTTGATAATCGCAAGCGTCTTTCTTTGGATTTGGCTGTTTTATTTTATGATGATTAAGGCTATGGCGATCAATCCCTGGTTTCCAATAGTTTTCTTGGTGCCAATTCCATTTCCACTTTTGGTAGCCGGTTACTATTATGGAATATTGGCAATTCGATATGATTTCAGTGTAGACTCGATTACTTTAAAATCCGGAATATTGAAATCCAAAATCGATTTTGCTGATATCACACAAATTACGCAAGAAAATCTTGTTCGTCCCTGCCTCGCTGGCGGTATAGTAGGCCTGAAATGGCCCGGTGGGCTAATAAATTGTGGCAAGTTGGGATATGTACGATTATATACTGCTGGCGGCTTAAAAGATGCAGTTCTAATCAAGACTGGCAGTGAGTCATTTGCCGTAACCCCCCAATTTCAAGACCGATTTATTGAATTGCTGAAATATAAGATTTCGGAAAGGGCCAGAATTACCAGCGCTATCGCGTCCCCCGACCCGACAGATAAAAACAACTGAATTTGTGTCGGGGTGAGGGCACCCGACGTCACGAGAATAAGGAACAATCCTAGGATAAGGAATAAAGAAGATGAATAATCGAAAAAATATTACCGGATTTGTATTTTCAATCATCTTGGTCGGTATAATTAATATCGTAATGCAAATAATTGTGAAAATTCTTATTGACCATTCAACCTTAGTCGAGGCATTGCGTTCTTATAATATTTATTTGATTTTGGTGATTTTGCTTACTTCGACAATCGTCGTGCTCGTCGTAAGAGGGATTTATAATAAGAAAGGCGGGATTTGAACTGGGGCAGTTTCAGTGCTGTCGGATTCCCCAACCCGACGGATAAAGGCAACTGAATTTATGTCGGTTGAGGCCACCCAGCACCAATAGCAATGAACTTAGGAAGGTAGCATCTTGTTCTGTCCAAATTGCCGATACGAATATAATAGGGGGATTTACAAATGCCCCGATTGCGGCGTCGATCTGGTGTATACGCTTCCGCCAGTAATGCAAAAGCCGGAATCCGAGCTCGAATTAGTCGCCATATATACGGCAACCGATGGTTCCCAAATTGCATTTGCTAAGACAATCCTCGAAGAGGCTGGCATAGAATATATGATAAACGATTATCCGAGATCTGCACATCAAGCAAAATTCCTGGTCAATTCCGCTAATGCCGAAGTCGCCCGCGCGCTCCTGGCGGATTTGAAGTAATTACATCTAAAGCCGATTGCAAGGAACATATTGGAAGTGGTAAGCATATAAAAAAATAATAATATGGATTTAAAAACCCGAATCTGCCAAATATTGATAATGTTACTGATTCCACAATGGCTAATTATCTTTCTATCCTGCCCGAAAATGTACAAGCCTACAATGGATCCATCGCTAATCGAATTTTTCGGCGATTTAGATCTCGGGATGCAGGGTAGATACATTTGCGAAATTGAACCGGGGATGAATTATTCAGGGGAAGATGACTCATATTGGGGAGATTCATTCAATAATCCTATTGTTAATATTGATACATTTGTTCCAGCATATTTGCCAATATATCCCTTTGATCAATACGCTCGGATAACTAGACTTTCTGCTAGAATTAAGGATGATAAGATTCAAATTTGGCGTCAGACTAATCAGAGCGAAAAGCTATCATGTGAATATTGGATATCATACTTTACAACAGAATTAGAATCGGAACCAACTCATTACATTAATACTAATTTCGAATTTTCGAAAATAACAGACATTTACGTCTGGGAACATGCCTATTATGCATTTGAGATTGCGAAATACAAAAAGGCCACTGATGATGATTTAATAGGATTTGTATTTCTTGCCAGCAATGACGAGGGCTATAAATATTGGAATGATGGTAACTATTGTAAAATTACTGCATCCGGCGATACCGTGGAAGTTATTCCTCTGAATAATAAATAACCGTAGAGACGCAAGATTTTGCGTCTCTACCTTGATTATTTCTTGATTAGGAGTGCTGTCGGGTCGCCTGACCCGACAGAAATACTACTTCGAAAATCTCTTGATCGAAAATCTATTTAATAAATCGGATGTCTCGTTTTTCATAATGGCATTGACCAGGTCGCGGGCGACAACCATGCCCAGACCGAAGCCGTGGCCATTGTAGCCGACCGCCGCCAATACCGAATTATTGTGGGGGAGAGGCCCCACCAACGGCAGGCCATCCGGCGTATTCCCCATGACACCGCTCCAGCGATGAACTACATCGAATTTCTCAATCCCCAAATATTTTTGGATATAATCATCCAGGCCTCGTTGCAAGCCCGGCGTTGTCGTATCGTCATAGCCGACTTCCTCATTGACGAATTTATCGCGCAGCCCGCCCATGACAACCGTGCTGTCATTCGCCTGCCTGAAATAATCATAGCCGAAATTGGAATAGTAAGTCGAATCGCCCAGCTTATTAATCGCGATAGGATTGGTGGCCATCATCTGCCCCCGGACCGGGAAAATCAGATTGTCGAAATATTTATCCACCAACGGCGAATAGGCATTGGTGGCTAAGACAACCATTTCGGCGTCGATAAGACCGTCCCTGCCGAGTAGCCTAACATGGCCATCCAATTTCGTGATCTCTTTAACTTCAAAACCTTCGATAATATTGGCGTTATCTGCCAGCCCAGTCACGAATGCGTACGGATCCAGCGCGCCATCGGCAGGATTGAAAAATCCCCCCAAATACGCAGTCTTATCTTCAGTGAATGGTATCTTACCGCGCTCGATATACTCGGCTCTGAATCCATCGCGATTGAGAAGCTTAGCCGATTCAATCAATTCGTCTTGCTCGACCACGGTCACCGCCAGATGATATGAACCCTGCCTGATATAATCGCATGATATCTTTTTTTCTGTGATAGCCTCAGCCATAAGATCATGGTTATCGAGAGTTGATTGCGTGATCGACCTGGCAGTTTCCCGACCCATACCTACAACCAGCCTTGAGTACGGTTCGGCCAGTCCGGCAAGCAAAAAGCCCGCGTTTCTACCTGATGCCCCATAGCCGATATAATTTTTCTCCAATATTACTGTATTCGAGCATCCCAATTTTTTGAGAAAATGAGCGACCGCAGTCCCAACAATGCCGCCGCCGATTATTGCGATGTCATAACGAGACTTCTTCTCCGATTTTTGGGCCTTAAATACTTTACGTCCATTTCTTTTCTGCCAGAACGATTCCGTCATGGCGGGAAATATATTCGATATGATTCGCCAACGCAATCATTAAGCGATTTAACTTGATTTTGATTCTCAGTAATCATACATATGGACACAATGAAGCGCGGATTGTCTAATTTTATTTCCGAATTTCTTAGTCGGATAAAGGTGCGTATAGCCCTAAGTTTTTCAGTGCTCTTTATCGTGGTTGCCGTGCCCGTGATAATCTATGCGCTTAGCCAGGTACGCCTTTTTTTTACCGGAATGTATATCAAGCAGATGGAGACAGCCGGATTACTGGCTTCATCAATGAATACAAGAGACGCCGCAATTAATTATGATAGTCTGGCAGCAGGTGTATCGCGGGCTTCCGAATGTACGGTCTATCTGATTTCAAAATCCGGCGAAATTATTTCGACACACCAGGATATATCATTGGCTGACACTGCCCAGATATTATCAATCCCGATTTTAAATTCGTCACAGGTGACACCCGAACCGAATATCAAACGGAAATTTATCGAGATCGGCTTCAACCGTTACTTGAAGGTCCAGGTCGATTTTGCCGATGGCAAAAAACTTTTAATGGTTAAATCATTGACCCAGGTTTCATTGCTGCTTGGCCGAATGACCGAGGTTATAATTTGGGGAAGCTTTTTAGGTTTGGTCGCATTGGTGGCGGTAGCGTTCTGGGTTTCCGCCATGATTTCTCATACCATCGAAGAATTAACCGTATTCACGAGGCGCATACGAACCGAGGAACTGCCAGAAAAAACCAATATAAAAAGCCCCGATGAAGTAGGCGAGCTCGCCGATGCTCTCAACGATATGGTCGATAATCTCAAGCAGTTGCGAATCCGTGTCGCCCAGCTTGAAAATATACGCCGCGAATTTTTCGCCAATGTTTCCGCGCGGTTGAAGGATCCGATCGCGGATTTGAAAAATATCATCCAAAACATGGGGAATAAACTATCATCGGGAAAGTCGATCGACGGCGGCGAATTGACCAGCGCACTTAATCAGGCAAATAAATTGGATAAAATCATTTCGACCCTGATCGATATTTCAAAAATCGAATATGGCGAAGCTATGATCGAATTTCGAGGATTCAGGATAGGCACAATGATCTATGGCATGATCGGACCTTTTAAGGAATTAGCCAAAACCAAGGGGCTGAATCTGGAGGTCGACCTTCCGAACGGCAACGAGAAAATATTTGCGCGCGGTGATGAAAAATTGATTAGGATGGCGATGGAGAATCTCGTTGAAAATGCCCTTGATAATACTCAAAAAGGCTATATAAAAATATCCTGTATCGATGAAGATACACGGGTAAAAATCATAATAGAAGACAGCGGTTCCGGTATAGCCGAGGATCAGATACCGCGTATTTTCGAACGTTTTTACAGGCTGGAGCCTACCGATCAAAATTCCGGGGAGCATTTAGGGCTGGGACTTGCGATAGTAAAGCATGTTATCGATGCCCACGAACAAAAAATCGAAGTCGAAAGCAAGCTCGGAATAGGCTCAAAATTCTCATTCTGGCTCAAAAGATACGATAGATCATTCTCGAAATCCTGATTCCATTTAACTTATCCCTGTTCATTTATCCATAATTAACTCGTTGGCTTTTAAGTAGTAATAATTACAAAAATGGCCAAAGGAGTCTTTACAATTTCACAATGAAATATTCCGGCGTATTTATTAAGTGAATATCTGGACAATCTCTTATTAAGATTAAGATTATAATCAGAATGCTCGATAAATAAATTATATAGGAAAAACGATGCTAGCTCACCATTTGATAATAATCCTTCTCGGTTGCGCACTGCTATTTATACTGGTGCAACGGGGCTTTAGAAGCAGAATCAATATAAGCGATTCGCTCGTTTACATAATAATTTCATTTTTCCTTATATTTCACGGATTAATTTCAATTGCGTATTCTACAGGTATTTTGGCCAATGTAGACGGCGAATGGGCAGCATTGATTCTTCTATTTCTTCCGGGTGCACTTGCGCTCGAAAGAAAAGAGATGCAGGACAAAATCAATAAGAAATCATTTATCACCTGGAGCGTTTCAGCTTTTGTCCTGGTAGCGCTTTGCCTAATAGTATTCACGGATTCAAAATTATTTCCATTAATACACGACCGCGTAACGCCATTCGCAATTACTTATCTGATTTTTGCGATGATCGTCTTTTCGGACTCCAGAAGGCTGCTACTCGGCATATCTGCTATTATCTGGGCAGTATACTTCGCCCAGTTGCCAGATCTTGTGGCTTCGGGGGTAGGCGTCGCACTTGGAGTATCGACAATTTTCATAAAGCTTTACCCGTCAAAGTCTCAAATGCTAAGAAACCTGGGAATCGACGCTAACGATTTGATTGAATCCATTACTAATCCATACGTAATACTGGACTTATCAGGGAAAATCGTATATGCCAATTCCGATTTTCTGTCATTATCGGGATATGACAATGAGCATCTGAAGGGAAGCGATGCGATCCGGTTTTTTGAAATCCCAAGTAATTGGCGTTTTAAGGTGCTTTCAGCCGAGAGCGCCAATAAATTGCGCTGCCATCTGATTGCTAATGACGGTGAAAAAATTCCGGTCCAGCTCTGGCTCACCGATATCAAGAGAAAAGGACAGGACGTTCATAATCTGCTATGCATACTCCATGAAGAGAGAGGCAGAGAGTTAATGAACAGACAACTTACAATCGAAACCAGAACGGTAGCAAGCTTATACGAAACCAGCAAAATCCTTTCGGCCTCGCTGGAAATGAAAGATGTGCTTGAAGCAATCTCAAAAGCCGCCGAAAATTTGACCGGCGCGGATAGTTGTATCATATTTTCTCTTAACGATTCCACTCAGAAGATTAAGCCTATTTACGCGACCGCTGAAGGCTTTAATACCGAAATCATGAATTTCGAAATGGCGGTCGGGCAGGGGCTGACAGGGGCGGTTATCAGGGACGGCAAAGCCATGATACAAAATTATGATGACGTTGACGGTATAGCAATGCTCGTACCCGGCACGCCTGACGAAGAGGAGGAATCGCTTCTTTCAGTCCCGTTACTTACCAAAAATAAAGTACTTGGCGCATTGACTCTTTATAAAGTGCGCAAGATTAAATTTAAAGAAGAAGATATCAAGGCGCTGACAATATTCGCGTCTCAGGCGTCCGCGGCTCTTGAAGGCAGTCGCCTCTTTATGAAACTTAAAGAAAGCGAACGAATATATAAAACATCGCTGAACATGGCGGGAGTGCCCATCCTATTGGTTGATTCAATCACTGGCCGCATATCCGATGTTAATGAGGTTGCCGAAAAATTCTTCAAATATTCCAAATCGGAATTCGCGTCATTTTATATCTGGGACTTGAATCCGCCGGCTGCCATGCATGTAGCGAAAAAGCTCTGGCAAAATGTCAAAAGATCCGGCAGCGAATCGATGCCCGAAATCGATTATATATCGAAAGATGGAATTATGACCCCTTGTTCAATCGGCGCGTCAATAATTACTGCGGATAATTCTTGTTTTATTCAGTGGATTGTTAGAGACATTAGCGAATATAAGAGAATTCTCGAAAGATCGGGTTTTATTCAAACATTATTTGAAAATCTGGGCGAACCGGTCGTTATCACGGATACGGCGGGTATAGTTGGATTCTATAATAAATCATTTTCCGCCACATTCAATATTGATAATGAAAATATTTCTGGCAAAAATATACTTACCGTCGATTTGTCAATATTAAGAACCGGGATTCGTGAATTGATATGGGCCAGGCTTCAAGGTGAAAACCACCTGGTAGAGGAATTGATATTAAATTCCGGTCAGCAGAATGCCGTGAGCAAAATGATTGTCATTTTGCCGGTCTATAATGAGCATGGAAAACTGAAAAATTATATATGGTTTTTTATTTCGCCGATTAAAAACTCCGAACTCAAAGACTTGAATTATTCTCTCATACAATAAAATACCCCCCCTTCAAAATTGAAGGGAGGGTATATCATCAATTACTTGGCTATCTGATTTTATTGACCAGAGGGTGCTATCCCACGATTATTAATCGATGCTCTTCCCGGAGGGCAACTGGCGCATGGTTCAAATGACGGGCCACCCTTGAAGTAATTTACAATGTAGGTTATGTCCAGTCCATTGAATGAACAACTGCCGTTGACATCTCCACCTACAAATAGTGTTCCGTGTGGCGGGCAATCGCAAGTTATAGGCGGCTCACTGCCTCCCTTATAGTAATTTACCGCATAAACCACATCAAGGCCATCGAAGGTACCGTTGCCGTTAATATCACCCATGACATAGTTGCATCCGGGACCACCCGTTCGCACTGCCAGGGATACGCGAACATCAATAGCGGGGTTAGCTGGATCATTCGAATCGAGATCGAGATGGCCAGTATACAATCCCTCGGCAAGTCCGGTCGCATCGAATGTCACTATCGCTAATGCGCTCTCGCCGGAGGGCACAGTCCCGCCGTGGATATTTGTTTGCAGCCATGTAGCCTGCGGCATGAATAAAATTGCCATATTGCTGTGCAAATATTCGGCGTTGTAAGCCACCTGGAGACCATCGGTGCCATCGGCGTTTTCAATTCCGACCGTAAGCTGATTCAGCCCTCTGGAGCCGGGATTAAGGGCGCCGTATTCGATGGCAATCTGGCCGTTGGAATTAAGGATTATTTCGAATGTGGCGTCGGCGCCTCCGGAATAGAACGGTAGACCTACATAGCTAATAATGAATCGGCCGTTAGTCGTATCGTGGTAATAATAGATTGTGCCGCCCGCTTCCGGATTCATATCGTCCCAACACGCCGCAATCATATTATTTGGCTCGGTGGCATTGGGTATTTCAACATTTGTATATGAATTCGAGCCTGCACCAAAGGAAATGAAACCATTGGAACCAATAAATACTTGCGAATAATTAGTCCCGTAGAATGGGAAATTCATCCCCAATTCAATCGGTCCGGCAAAACTATCATCAGTCAGCGTCACTGGCGTACCCGCGCCGCTGATATCAATCCAGTTAAATGTCGGACCTCCGATTTCATCAGAATCGATCCATCTATTGCCAAAGGCATCCGGGCCGCCCTGATTTAGCGGCATAGGCGGATAAATCGGCTGATTTCCATCGCCTGATTTTGCTCCGGCTGTAGGTGTTTGACCAATTGGTTTTTGATTAACGGTCTGAGATTCATTTTGGCCCTGAGCAGGATTTTCAGAGACCACTCGATTATCAGTGAATGGGTTTAACGAAAATTCCAATGACCCTGCTCCGTTATTTGAGATCGTGAGCGTATCTGTGATAATCTGCCCTATTGCTGCGCTCTTCGCGAAATATGTGGGGTCGTATGCCAGACTCGGTTGACCCTGGAATCCGAATGCGGTTGTGATCTTGATAGCGCGGCCGGCCACCAGAGTAGCGGCGCCCGGACCGTAAAAATTATCGAATGTATATTCGAGGCCGTCGCTATTCGAGAGATTCTGCATGCCAACAGTGCTGAAAAGGCCCGGCTGAAGATCGTTGTAGCTGTCGTTGTCGTCATTGTAAACGGTTTGATATTGGTAACATGATTTCACAATCTCCCGTAGGAGTTGGGTAGTAATCGCTGTATCAATATGATCATCTGGAATGTTTCGGGATGATGACTGGGCTCTCTTGCGTGAGTGCAGTTTTTCCACTCAATGATATATCTGTGATTTGTAGTATCATTATATTGGAACACGCCGTTATTCCCGGCATATTCCAGATCGTCCCAGAATGGCGCTATGATTCCATCCGGCGCGGCTGGCTCAGGAATTTGACTATTGTCAAATGCTGTCCAGTGATTGCCTCCCATATCCACCCGCGAAGTATCAAAGGCCATGAAGCCATTAATGCTGACAAGGGCGTAGCTGAAATTTTGCCCATAATATTTCAGATTGAATGGAAGCGGCACAACTTCGGAATTGTCATCGGTATTGCTTCCGCGGAATACAACTCTGGTGCCGGGTCCGCTCACGTACGGGCTGATTTCTGTCCAACTATATGTCGGGTGTGCCGGGTAATTGACATCCGTATTGTCGTAGATGTAGTATCCGTAATTGTCCGGACCCATGGGATCGGAGGTGGCAACATTGCCGACTGCTATAGAAATTACCTTATTGGTGATGCTTCCATTGCTTGAGGTCAAAAGCAAATTGAAATTCAAATTGTGACCCTGATACATCATAGGGGATATGCGGACGATTAGTGGGGTGCCTGAATTGGAGCCTGTGCCTCCGATCGGAATATCTCCGAAGCTGGCGGCGCTATTCAAAATAGTTACCCCGGTATCGGGACACGTCATTACGCAGGTCATTGATGTTGCGTCAAGTTCACCATTATTCAACAATGTAAACACGATTTGCGAAGAGTCGCCGGGATCAAGTCTGCCATTGGAATTATTGGGGTACGCCGTTGCTTGTACAATAAAGCGCATGGATTTGATATCAACCGGCAAAGCCCCGGTCCATGAACCCTGATCGGAAGTTATATTTAATGGTAAGATAAAACGTTCGCCATGAGGCAGGTTGTTCGCGAAATGAACCGCGAATTTATTGGAATTGGCAATTCCGCCCGGGGCGATTTCGCCGTAAGATTGTGTTGGAGTCGTTATCGTAATGTCGGGATTTGGCGAGGTTAATGTAGCGCTGACATTCGTCGCGTTATCGGTGGTGCCAAAATTCCTTAATTCAACCGCAAATTCGACGGTTTCCGATGGATTTACTTTGCCATCGTTGTTGCCGGAAGAATTGCCGCTATTATCATCATCTATCACAATATTGTTGACATTGACTGCAACAGCCCGCGATTCTACTACAACTACGCCCTTATGGGGAATATAATTGTGGTAGGTAACAGTGGCATTCATCGTGCCCGCGACCGTAGTCATGAAATTCAGCGTGATATCGCCGTGGTTATCGGTTCGGCCGCCTACAAAGACTTCGCTATCCGGCGCCGCGGTATCCTTTTGAAGGCAGACATAAGCGCCTTCAAGCGGCAAATGATCGTCGCCAAGTACATTGATTGTCAGCATCGAAGAGCCTGTTGGGATCGTGTCAGTATATGTCGCGGTAAAGGTCATGGGAGCAGCGGTCCTGATTTCCATCTCAGGTTCTCCCATAGTATTGTAGGTATGAAAATAATGCTCGACCCAATTGCCCGGTCCGCGGAATCTGGGGTAAGTATTATAATCTTCGATCTTGCCTCTAAATGCCGCGCTCGCGAAATTGTAGATACCCTCCGTCAGATACGCCCAATTAAAACCGATCATAATGGGGTTGTTCCATTTGCAATGCGTATTGTGATCGGATACGCCGTAATAGCCGGGCCCTCCCTTTAAATTATTGGGCAGAGTCCCTACGCGGATCCAATGCTCAGCCATACAATCAGGATATCCAAAATCGCCGGTTCCGCATGTCAGAACAGCCATAATCCCTAATTTGTTGTTTCCGGGAAGTTGATCCACGTGAGCTATGTCATATGGCGGAGCCCACCAGCCATCGCTGCTTCCCGCGCCCCTCACATTCGTTATACCGGTACCGTTTATAATCGAGTTATGTATTTGAGCGTTGTAAGCACAGCTGTAGCTGGAAGTCCAGCAAAAGGCGGTATCAACCTGTGTAAAGCCATGACGCAATTGTTGCTCCCGAACCCACAACGTAGTAAGTCGCTGAGTGACTCCTCCGGCTGTATTTCCACCGACGGAAAGGCCCCGGGAATACATATTGGGATCTCCCATGAACGGGTTACTATCGTATATGATAGCTTTCCACATTGCTACTCGAAAATTGGATAAATTCGAAACCGACATTCTCGTAACCATCACATCCGACAAATAGTCCGTACCATCAACACATGAATAGTCATGGTCTGATGGATAGCTCGAGTACGGCGAATCCTGAAAATAAGTTGGCAATCCGGATTCGTCCCCGACTATACAGACAAATTCCGGAGGCACTGCCCATGTTTGATAGGCAGTCCTGATATAATTGAGTATTTGTGTAGTAGACGGGATACCGGAAGAATTAATCTGTCTTGCCTTTGTGACCACAACCGAATAGCCCTTCAAGTGTTTCCAACGGGCCAATGCCTGGACTGTATCGTAAAACGCGTCGGGCACTAAGATAAGATAACCGCCTCGGATAGGCTGATAGGTCGCCAGCATCTCGTCAGCATTTGGCACCAACGATCGATATAATGGCATGAACGTTTCTGATATATTGTTATTATGGCGTACTTTGGCATTTCTTGAGTCAGTACCTTCGTAAACAAGATTATAGTCTACATTGGTATAAACCTTCAATTGTCTTGTCACCGGGTTATATTGAACCGGATTTACAATAGTTTGAATCATTCTAAGATCGCGGCATATTACCGGCTCACCGAGCTCCACCACATTTGATGGATAGAACTCATTTTTTTGATAAAAGGCCTCGTCTTTGGTAAATGGGGGTACTTCGGAAGAACCTTCAATCGGCGAAGGCTGAGAGGGCATGACATCGACATTATCGATAATCTGATAGGATGACGATATAATTTCCACTCTTACGCCTGATTGATCCGGAATACCAATTAAATGGGCGAAAACCGGCAACTCGGGGAGACCTTCCTCGCCAGTTGATCCGAATTTCATAGGTTCGGGTGTAATTGCAGTTATATTTTGATAAGTCACTCCAGCCGCAACAGATGGTTCTTCTTCAATTCCAGCCATTCTAAAACCGATGCTGGTCTGGGATTGTGAAGAATTTTTCATAATCATTGGCGCGACTTCAAGATTAGCCTGATCAAAAACAACCCTATTTGTCGCGGGCTGGGCTACCAGGAATAATGTTAAAATCATTAGCACGACTCGGAAAGCAACTCGCATTAGGCCTCCTATTAAAAAATTAAACAATAATTTCCAACCTTGGGGAAAGCGCCCCCATTAAATATGATTAACAAAATATGGCGCTCACGGATTCCAATTTTTTATACGGGAAAACTGTGAATATCGGGCCTGGAGGTCGATGATAGCCATGCGGTTGGCATGGGTTTTTGGCGGTTTTGAATTATTAAACGCCGTATCGCGTAATGACACATCTGGTATAGCCAATCTTCGAAATAACACCGGTGCACCGAATTGCAATTCAGTCTCGCTTTACAAAGAAGCCGTTACAAAAGACACCATATTATAGATATTTTGTCGGTAGAAACCAAATACTTATTTACATATTTTCTGAAATAAAAAAATGCCGGAGGTCGGAATCGAACCGACACGGGGTTTAAGCCCCACTGGATTTTGAGTCCAGCGCGTCTGCCAGTTTCACCACTCCGGCAATGAAACGCCATATTATATTTATAACATACCGATTGTCAAGCCTATAATGGGGGAGGGGGGAGTTTCGGGCAGCCGTAGAGACGCAAAATCTTGCGTCTCTACCAGAAATGAATATATTATCCCAATATATGTCTGACGATGACAAATTTCAGAATAGATACCGAATCGATTCTACGCGATTGCCTGATTATGATTACGGCCAGGGCGGTTTTTATTTTGTCACTGTATGCACCCATAACCAAGAGGAATATTTCGGAAATATACTAAACGAAAGCGTCAGGTTATCGTTATTAGGCGAAATTGCCCAACGGTGTTGGCAGGAAATTCCAAATCATTTCCCGTTTGTTGTATTGGATGAATTTATCGTCATGCCAAATCACATGCATGGATATTGCAGATTAGTAAGAGTGACGGTCATGTATTTCCTGTAGAGACGCAAAATCTTGCGTCTCTACCATATAAAAACAAATTTGGCCCGCAATCAAGAAATCTGGCGTCAATAATCCGTGGATTCAAATCAGGGGTTACAAAATGTGTGCGATTAAACAATATTAATTTCCGATGGCAGCCGCGTTTTTACGACCACGTAATCCGCAACGACGAATCTCTTCAGAAAATCCGCGAATACATCAGGTTCAACCCAAACAATTGGCCCCGCGATAGGAATCATTTAGAAAATCTATCTATATAAATACGTAGAGACATGCCATGGCATGTCTCTACAAGAAAATCCACTTCTAATAATCATGTCTTTGCGCATCTTTTGGGGCAGTCGGGACGACTGCCGCCCAAAAAGAAGCCAATAATAGGGGAGTGGGGATGGCTTCTGAAGGACGCAACGTGTTGCGTCTTCATCAGCCTACATCTTCGCTCTGACCTCGTCAACAGCTTTTTGGATATTAATCAGCTTCTGTTTGGCTTCGTCGACTGTACGGGTTTTCAGGCCGCAGTCGGGGTCGATCCAGACCTGATCCTTCGGCAGATATTCGAGCGCTTTTTCGATACGCTGTCTGATCGTCTCGACATCCTCGATCACATGCGAATGGACATCGACCACGCCGAATGTGATATCCTTGGTAAATGGAAACTTGCGGAAATATTCGAGCATGTCCATTCCGGAATTGGACATTTCCAAATCGAAATTATGTACAGGCAAATCCAATAGGGCAGGGTAGATCTTCTCGAATGCACCATAGCAGATATGCGTGATAAAATAGGCATTTTGATTCTTTGTGACAATATCCAACGCCTTCTTGGCGATTTCGAGTTCCTCGGGTCTGACACTGACGGCGGGCTCGTCAATCTGGATAATACGGCATCCGGCCTTGATTAACTCAGCCACTTCATCCCGAATCAAATCGGCCAACGCGTATGCTGCTGCTGCTCGATCAGGATAGAATTCATTAAATGACCAATCCATGATTGTGTAAGCGCCCGTGAGCATCCCCTTAATTGGCTTTTCGGTCATTGATTGCGCCCGTTTCCACCATTCTACGGTGATTGGGCCCGGATATTGAAGCTTGCTTTTTATTATCGGCTTATAGTAGTAGCGATTGCCGTAAGACCTAACCAATCCGCCGCGATCGAAACCTGGGATATTTTCAGCGAAATAGGCGACCATATCTCCGCGGTACATCTCGCCATCTACCAGAATATCGATCCCGACCTGCTCCTGAAAATCCATCCATTCTTTTGTAGCGCGATCTTCCAGCTTGGTTAGTTCGCCATCAGTTATTTCCCCTTTTTTGCGATCCGATCTGCCTTTAGTAAGATAAGATGGCTTGGGGAAACTGCCAACCGAGGTTGTCGGCAGCATTGGAAGATTTATTCCTAATGATCTTAAAACCTTGCGACTCATATTTTATTTATCCATTCAATAGATTAGCGACTTTGGCAGTCAATTCAAGCTTCTTGATAGCATAATTACGCGGCAAGTATTCGAGCCCGCAGGATGATGTCACATGACAGCCGTCCTTGCCGAGTTTCTTCAATGGTTTTTCCAATATCTTCGCTATTGCGTCCGCGGATTCCATTTTCGTATTGCGACCGTCAATGATTCCGAATGATATCGGCTTAGGGAATCCATTGGATGAAATTTTGTCGATTAACCCCGGCGAATAGGTAAAATCAAATCCGAAAATATCGGCGGGAATACTTGCCAGTCCATCCAATGCTTTACCGCAATCGCCGAAGTAAAAGGACAACAATAACTTGGCCTTGTTCTTGTTGTTGTAAATTGCGGATATGGATTTCTTTAATAAATCGATATGCTGAGGCTCCCTGATAAAAGCCGGTTCTTCTATTTGAATAATATCAGCGCCCGCCATCGAAAAACTCATTAGTTAATTTGGCAATAATTTCCGAAAGCTGGAGGCAGAATTCATCAAATTTGAGGTTAGTGGAATTCAGAGACATCTTGGCCATTGAATATGGTCCGAGGATGACTGCCTTTACAGGCTTTTCGGAACGAGAACACGAATATTTGATTTCTCCAGCGAAAGAATCATCCACAACCGCGAAATTGCCTCTGGCAACCGGCTGCCTATAATAAGTATTAGTGTCGAAAAAGCGCAGTAAACCGTTGATATCAAAGCCCTTCAGATGTCTGGCGAGATGCGACGCCGGATCGTACCAGCGAATCAAGCCGTCAGTGATATAATCGATTCCTGCGTTTTTTTGGATGAGGATTATCTCATCAACAAGGTCGTCCTGTACTTTTTTGAAATCCTCTACCGAAATTTTGGCTTTTTCCAAATCGGCATATGAACGCCGAAGCCTCTGCTCCCGGGAGTCATCTCCCACTCGGGGAAAACTTGAATGTATCGATGCATGTATTTTCATCTCGATATTTTAAATTAATGTCCTAAAAAAAACAAGTCCAAATATTAAATTATGTGCTATATTATTGTGAATAGTGGAATTACTTTAGAATTGTAATTGTTAACAAATAAATGGACAAAAAACACCGGGAGGAAATTTGAAAAATTGCGGATGGTTAGTACTGTCATTTGTTTTTGCGGTTTTCGCAACAGCGGCGGCATTCGCCCCAAATAATGGTATTGATACTCGTGCGGTATCGATTCCTTATTACGACGATGAAAGAATTCAAATTGCAATGACCACTCCTATGGATTTCCTGAATCCGGAATGGAAGGGATTTGTCACTCGAAATGGAGCCTGGCTGGGCAATCAAAATCGACTCACCGGCATAATGCACAAGGGTTATGGCGGATCAATTCATGTAGGTATTCCGCAAAATGAATCCTCGGCAAGAGATCTTGCTCGTGCTTTCCTGAGTACCGAAAGATCATTTTTAAGAGTCGCACCCGAAAATCTTGAACTTGTTTCTTCCAGGCACCGCTGGGGCCACTGGATTGTAGCTTTCGGGCAAAAGTTTAACGGCCTCAATGTATACAATAGTAAGATTATGGTTAATATTTCCGATAGAGGGAATATTGTTGAATTTACTTCTGATTACTACCCAGATATCAATATCTCGACCTCGCCGGCAATTTCCGCAGAACAGGCAATTCAATTCGCTGGAATTGGTGTTTCCTCCGGAAATAACTTTAAGTCCTCAACTCCCGAATTGATTGTATTCCCGATTCCTGGGGAAGCTGAGATCCAATACAAATTAGCCTATAAGGTTGAAATTTCAACCGATGAGCCTTCGAAATGGCTGACCATTGTCGATGCCGCCAACGGCCAGGTGCTATATCGCAAAGATATGATTTATTATTACACATTTGACGGCTTTGTTAATGGCGAAATTTATCCAGCGACCCCATTCGATACGCCTGAAACTAATCCATTTAAAAATGAATTGGTCCGAATAACCGGCGTTGCCATGGTATATACTGATACCAATGGTTTCTTTACCGCTGATGCTAATGATCAGAATACCAATCCTTTTACTGTGAATTTAGAAGGTCGCTATGTAGTGGTCCATAATGCTCAAGGGCCGGGGGCCTCTTATTCAGGAAATATTACCCCGGGAGACACAGCTCATATTCTATGGAGTCCGCTCGATTCTCGGATGGATGAACGCAATTCCTTCTTCCATACTAATGTCGTCCACGATTTCTTCAAAATATTGGACCCGGATTATACTCAGCTCGATATAGGATTAACCTGCAATGTCAACTTGAATCAAACGTGCAATGCCTACTGGGATGGCTCCTCGATTAATTTCTTCATGAGAGGCGGTGGATGCGAAAATACCGGCGAAATCGCCGATGTGATCTATCACGAGTACGGTCACGGTATCACTGAATATCTATACGCTCCGTATGCGCCATCCGGTGCGCAGCACGAAGGATGGTCTGACTATACCGCCGCGGCAATAACTAATCAGCCATTGATAGGCAGGGGATTCCAGGGAGAAAATACCTACCTTAGAACGGTTGATAACGATTATCGCTATCCTGAAGATTGGAATGGTGAATCTCATAATGATGGCATGATTATTTCGGGCGCGCTCTGGGATTTAAGAATGCTTTTGGCTCCGAGAGAAGCCTATGGCGATTCATTATTTCATTTCGCACGTTACGGCTACTCGACAAATTTCGAAGATTATATGGTAGATATACTGGTTTATGACGATGACGATGACAATCTTTTCAATGGTACGCCGCATTCCAACGAGATTTATGAAGCCTTCGATCAGCATGGAATTGGCCCCGGGGATAAAATTACGATTACACATGAACCATTGATTGATACTAATGATGTCAATAATCCTTACCCCGTAGTGGCCATAATAGAAAGCACGGTGACCCCACCAAATGCCGATTCGATTTTTGTCTGCTATCGTCTGGAGAGAAATTCGTCTTATAATACCATATTGATGCAGCCGACTGGATTGCCGGCGGAGTATTCGGGACTGATTCCCGCGCAGCCGTATGGGACATTGATTGAGTATTATATTTCGGTTACCGATATTCACGGAAGGAATTATCTCGAACCCTCATCGGCCCCGTTGCAGCCGCACTTTTTTGTAGTTGGATCATTAACAACCCGACTCTATGATAACTTCGAGATCGCGTCGGGGTGGACTGTCGGCGGCGCGGAAGATAATGCTAGGCGCGGTATTTGGGTAAGGGTCGACCCGATCGGAACATTTTCAGACACCGACCCCAATTTCCCATACCAGCCCGAGGATGACCATACTCTTGACCCGGGAGTTAATTGCTATATCACCGGCCAGCATGTACAGGGCCAGTCGAATGGTTACGCTGATGTGGACAGTGGCCAAACAACATTGACAACACCGGTTCTTGATTTTTCTTCATACGAAAGCCCTGTTATCGAGTATTGGCGATGGTTTACAGACCAAACCAATTTCGATGACACATTTTATGTAGATATCTCCAATGATAATGGTCAATCCTGGATATCGCTCGAAATGGTTCCGAGAACTGAGAATTATTGGAGGAAGAAAAGATTTCTCGTGAATCAATTTATCACTCCGACCTCCCAGATGAAAATTCGCTTTATTGCCGAGGACAGAGGTCTTGGCTCGATGTGCGAGGGGGGAGTCGATGATTTCTCGGTTTATTCCTTTGATGTTACGGGCGTAGATGAACCCAATAACAACTTGGTTCCGAAATCATTTTCTCTGCGACAAAATTATCCCAATCCATTTAACCCATCTACCGAAATATCATTCGATTTGCCCATGAAATCTGAGGTTGTTTTCACAATCTATGATATCGCCGGAAGGCTCGTGTATTCAAATCAAATGGGTGACCTTGAAGCGGGAAATCATTCCTTGATTTGGAATGCCAACGATTTTGCGAGTGGAATCTATCTCTATAAAATCCAGGCCGATGACTTTTCGCAAACCAGAAAAATGACTCTTCTAAAATAGTAATTAGTAAAAAATTGATATTTTTAAGGCGAGGATGCTTATCCTCGCCTTAACTCTATATAAAAATCTAAAATCTTACTATGCTAAGGCAAATGGCACTGGGATGAAGCAAATAATAAACACTGCGATACTTAGATAGCCTACAAATTTTCTTCCTGGCCCCAATGGTAATTCATCCATCACAGTTGGCGGGTGGGCGGGCTTCATAAATATGGCGATAATCAGCCAGAAAGCCCAGCCCATCCATACAAATGACAAGGCTATGAGTATTATAAAAACAGCATTGGCGAGGAATTTTTGTTTTTTGCCAAAAAGCGCGTAGATAATATGTCCCCCATCGAGCTGACCTATCGGCAAAAGATTCAGCATGGTCACCAGTATTCCAACCCAACCCGCGAATGCCACAGAGTTAAAGAATATAGCCTGACCTTCTGGAACAGGACCTTTGATAATATAAGTAATCGACGCATTAAGCAGCGAATCTCCCATCGTCATAACTCCGGAAATATCCTTTGGAGCAGGTAATATCGACGAACTTGCTATCCCTATCGAATATACGATTATGGCGATAACTAAGCCGGAAAGCGGCCCCGCAGCCCCGATATCGAGTAATTGCCGCTTGTTGATGAAAGCTGATTTTGATTTTATAAATGCCCCGAATGTCCCAATAGGCGAAAACCAGAACGCCGGAATAAAATATGGAAGTGAGACATTAACTCCATGAATCCTCGATGCCGTATAATGTCCGAATTCGTGACATAGCAAGATGCTGAGGAGCGAAATTGAAAAGGGAAGTCCCCTGTAAAATACTTGCAGGGGATTATCAATAATTAAGCTTGGTATGGTACTCATCTCGATTCCATTATAGCTAGCCCCTGTCAAAATTGTGGTGATAACCGTGATCAGAAATAGAATCATATTCAGCCATGGGATATTTTTTGATCGTTCTATTTCGAGTGACCTCAACCGAACCACCAGCAATGGCTGAATTGCCAAAATCTCGGGTTTATATCCGCAAAGGGCCAGGTGCGATTGCAGCGTAGGCTTAAACGCTGTCAGGTCAATCAAAGGATTTGCCTTAAACAGAATTTCACGCTTCGAAGTATAAATAGCGGTGATTTCCGCCATTCCGGCTAAAGCATCTGTCAATTTTTGAACTATGTTGTCCGTATCAATCACCCGTATATTTTACGCGGCTTTGTTCCTTATTCTTGGCTTAATACCGATCCGGCGAAATATTGCCGGATTCCTCAGACCATTGAATAGCAAATTGATCCGCGATTTTCAATCTAAAAATAGATTGACAATAAATGACCCCGACTTATCTTATTTTTTAGTGAAAAAGATTGCAGTGGAGAAGTTTGAGTGAATATTGAATTATTGGCGTGGCATTCAAATGAAAATTGCAGCCGTCCCGGAGTCCACATTTCAACTGGAGATCGCACAATTCAATAGCAGTAGAAGCGCCTCAATGAATCTCTGGCGCTAAATTGCCGATTAGAATAAAGATGGAAGAATTTCCGAAAAAAGATAATACGGAATTATCTGTTGGCAGGCGAGACTCGGATCTGTTTCCGAGTACTTTTCATATTGGATCGTTGACCGACGATAATAAGGAACTGCGTCGCAAGATATTCGATCTTTATACGATCTTTGAGATATCCCGCCATCTCAATTCGATGCTGAGTGTAGATTCGCTCTTGGATGCTATACTTTATACCTGTATCGGCCAGATGGGTGTATCAGGGGCCGTAATCGTAGTGCAAGACCCGACCCACGCCAATAAATTAAGCCATTGTCATGTAAAAGGGATGTCGCTGGATCATGATTCTTCGATAGAATTTTCCAGGGTGGGGCCCCTTGTAAGGTATATTCAGCGAAAAGCCAAGCCAATGTTTTTTGAGGAGATTCATAAGAACCTTCCCAATGATTCCGAAGATTTATCAAAATTGCAAAAGGCAGAGGCAGAATTAATAGTACCGTTGATAGTGAAGGGCAACTTATTGGGCATTTTGATTCTGCCAAAGAGGCTATCCGGAGTATCATATCATGAAAACGATCTTGAGTTTGTGTCTATTTTGGTTAATCAATTAAGCGTCGCGATTATCAATGCTGACCTTTATGAAAGCGAAAAAAGAGCCTTGATCGAGTTGCAGATGGCTCAGAAAAGGCTGATTGAATCGGAACGGTTGGCGGCGTTGGGAAGACTCTCGGCATCAATTGCTCACGAGGTCAATAATCCGTTGGGGATTATTAAAAATTACCTTGCCATACTCGCTAATTATGTTGATGGAAATGAGCAGATATCCAATAATTTAGTTATAGTTCAAGAGGAAGTGGACAGGATAGCGAGAATTGTAAGGCAGCTGCTTGATTTTTACAGGCCGGTCCTGGAGAGCCCGGTTTCATTAGATATTCTGGAGACTCTTGACGCTACTATTGAGCTTGTTTCAGGGAAATTGAATAATTCGGGAATAGAAATAAATAAAGAATATGAACGAAATCCGATGTCGATTACCGGCTCTTCCGAACGATTACGTCAGGTTTTTCTAAATCTGCTTCTTAATGCCCGTGATGCCATGCCCAAGGGAGGAAAGTTAATCATCTCGCTTCGCGCGAACGACGGATTTGCGGAAATTGCATTCGCTGATAGCGGTAGCGGTATTTCCGAAAATGATTTACCGAATATATTCGAGCCATTTTATACGACCAAAAAAGATTCAGGTACCGGATTGGGTCTTGCCGTATGCTATGGTATAATAAGATCGCATCATGGATTTATAACCGCCGGCAATAACCCTGACGGTGGCGCGATATTTACAATTAAATTGCCGATTAGAGTTGAAAATGAGCGATAATAAAATACTGGTTATAGATAACGAAGCCAGGATGGTCGATAGCCTAAAGACATTGCTATCGCTGGAAGGATACGATGTCACTGGCGAATATGATGCCGCCAAAGCAATCGAGCTGATAGAAAAATCCGACTTCGATCTGATAATCACCGATATCAAAATGCCTCAATATGACGGCATCGCCGTCCTGAAAAAGGCCCACGAAAAAGATCCCCTGATGGGAGTGATCTTAATTACAGGTTATGCCTCGCTGGAAAGTGCCAAGCACGCGATAGAGCAGGGTGCATTCGGATATCTAACCAAGCCGCTCGAACTCGACGAACTGAAACTTGTGGTTTCGCAAAGCATAATGAAGCGCAAGGTCGAGATTGAGCGTCTAAAACTTTTGAATGAACTGAAAGTCGCTAATGAGTCATTGGAACTGAAATTGGCTCAGATCGATGCCCTGTCATCGGCTGGCAATCTTTTGGCCACTACTACTGATCTCAAAGAAGCATTAACGTCTATATTATCATTAGCAATCGATGTTATCGGTGCCAAGCTTGGCTCCGTAATGATACTCGATCCTGAAAAAGAAGAGCTCTTTGTTGCCGCCTCATGCGGCCTCGATGATGTCGTAGTCCAAAATGCCCGACAAAAATTAGGCTCGTCAATTTCGGGTTATGTTGCTCAAAGCGGGCGGCCATTGATAATAGAAGATATAGAGCAGGATCCGCGATTTGCCCGTATTAATAGACAAAAATATGAATCAAAATCGCTGATCTCCGTTCCGCTGATATACAAAGATGAGCTTTACGGCGTTATCAATCTTAATAATAAGCAAAATGGCAAGCCATTCACTCAGGACGATATAATGATGCTGGCGTCATTGGCGATCCCTGCCGCGGTTGCCATCGATAGGGCCAATCTTATCGCCAATAAGACTGAGACAATTCAGCATCTCGAAATTTTGCATAATCTGGCCGAGAAGGTCTCCATGATGGATGATCTTTCAACTATTGGCGATGTGACTTTCGATGGGCTTCAAAGACTTTTGGGAATAGAATGTCTTTTCTGGTATGATTATCATGAACGCAGCGTCTCGCTCAATCTCGATTTCTATTCATCGATTTTCAGTTTACCGACAGTGCCCGATTTTATAAGGGTGATATCGTTGCCGGAAGAAGAGGCCGCCATCGAAAACAGGAATATGGGGGCCAGTATTGAATGTAAAATTGCCAATCAATTCGATTCATTAGAATATCTGGATAGGGGAAAATTCCAGGTAATTCCCATTCCAATCTATTTAAGGAGATCATTGACAAATGTCGCCGTGCTTATATTCCGCGATGACGCCAAATTTAATTCCTCGATGCGTGAAATGGCACAATTGGCATTGAGTCAGATAGCCGCGATTTATCAAAGACAAAAAGCCGTCTTAAATTCCACCAGGTTATTGACCATGGGCAAACTGCTGGCGGAAATCGGCCATGATTTGAAAAAGCCACTGACCAATCTAAAGGGTATGTTTCAGATTTATAAAGATAAATTCCCCGGCAAAAAGGCTGTCGAATTTTTTGGCGAGGCCGAAAAGGAGGTCGGCAGAATGGCGGAATTGGTGAAGGAGATGGTCGAATTCGCCAATCCCAATATGTACCAGACCAAAAAGACCGACGTTACCAGGCTCATAGAACGAACACTGGAATTGCTTAGTTCAGATTTGAAACATAAAGATATAAATGTGATCAGGGAATTCGAAGAGGCGCTCCCGGAAATCATGCTCAATGATAGAGAAATGTTGCAGGTTTTCATTAATATTATTCTTAACGCTGTCGATAGCATGGATAGCAATGGAACCCTGAGGCTTAAGGCATTCAGAGCATTAGGTTCCGATGGTAATAAGCTGAAAATAGAGATCAGCGATACCGGCTGCGGAATACCGGAAGAAGATCTTAGCAGAATATTTGCGAGATATTACACAACTAAAAGCACGGGAACAGGTTTAGGATTATCAATCGTGGAAAGAATTATTTCGGTGCATGAAGGTAAAATTGGCGTGCAGAGTGAAGTCGGCAAAGGAACGGTTTTTATCATTGAATTACCATTATGAAAAAATTATGACTGAAAAAAGCATAAACATTCTCATTATCGATGATGACCCCAAAGTCTCCTGGATTCTTTCAGAGGGACTCGGGAACGGCTATATAATCGAATCTGCCAGAGATGGCAAAGAGGGTATTAATAAAATTTCGTCCACTCCCGCATCCAAACGGCCCGAGCTTATTCTTCTGGATATTCAGATGCCCGGCATGAACGGCATCGAGGTGCTCGAAAAACTAAAAAGCATCGACGAAACTTTAGATATAATAATGCTGTCCGGTCATGGAGATACCAAGAATATAGTAGATTCTGTCCGCAAGGGCGCGGCAGAATTTATCAATAAGCCTTTCGATGTCAAAGAAGTCGAAATTCATATCCGTTCGGTAATGGAGAAACGGAAACTGAAGGAAGAGCTTTCGGACCTCCAGGAAAAACTTAAGGAAAGCCAAAGAGAAGTATTAATTGGCGATTCATCTTCCATGGTCGAAGTCAAAAATATTATTGAAGAAGTCGCCAATTCGGAATTGACCGTTCTAATCAGAGGTGAATCGGGAACCGGTAAGGAAATCGTAGCCAGGTTGATTCATACAAGATCTGCAAGGAAAAAAGAACCATTTGTAAAAGTAAACTGCGCTGCGATTCCTCGCGATCTTCTTGAAGCGGAACTATTTGGATATGAGAAAGGCGCGTTTACCGGCGCCCATAAGACAAAACCGGGGAGATTCGAGGTCGGAAACAAGGGTACCATGTTCCTCGACGAAATCGGCGATATGCCGATGGAGCTTCAATCGAAACTGCTTCAGGTTTTGGAACAGCAGGAATTTGTAAGGGTAGGCGGAATCAATAATATCCATGTCGATGTCAGAATTGTCTGTGCCACCAATAAAAATCTCGAAGAGGCAATAGCTCAGAAAGCCATGAGAGACGATTTATTTTATCGGCTAAATGAAATTACCGTGAATTTGCCGTCATTACGGAATAGACGAAGCGATATTCCTCTGCTCGTAGATCATTTCATGGAAAAGCATTCAATACTTTATGGAAAGCCCCGCAAGGAATTAAAACAAGAAACGATGAAACAACTCCAGGGATTTGATTGGCCCGGCAATGTCAGACAGCTTGAGAATCTTATCAAGCAAATCGTCGTCAGGTCAGATGAAAATATAATTTATGAAATGCTAAAAGGCCCGATACCCGGTTCCGGCAAGAAGTCACCTCTTGTCGATATGGACGATGATGAATACTCATTGAAGAAAAAGGTCGAAGCCGCAGTCAGTGAAATAGAGAAACTAATGATTACCAAGGTGCTCCATAAAACCAACTGGAATCGCCGCAAAGCCGCCAAACTCCTGGAAATCAGCTATCGTTCTTTGCTTTATAAAATCAAGGACTACAAGATCATAGATTGATTTCCTGCATTATATATGAAATGTTTTGCAAAATGCGAAATATCCGCCTGATTTAATCCTAAGAATAAGATTCATTAGTTTTCGCAATTAAAACCGCTAAACCCGAGTATCGTAAAGAGCTAAGTCCCTGATTCAAAAGATTGCGCCAACTTCAAATCTTTCCACAATTTACGGCATCTAATTTGCTTTAATGTCGATAGGTTATAGTAATATCTCTACCCCTTTCCGGGTGAGCGGAAGTCGTCGGAGAAACAAAATATGTTAGCAAATGAACGAATTACCAAAATAGGCAAGAGCTATAATGATCTTGAGCTATTCAAATTCAGAGCCTTAGAAGAGATCAAGCGCGTTAAACGATATCCGTCATTTGTATCGCTTTTGATATTGGATCTGTCCCACCTAAATAATCGCGGCGAAATTGAAAATTATAGAGATTTGGGCGAATTTTATCTTTCGCTTTGCGGATTAGTGAGGAAATCAATCCGTGAGACAGACATAATCAGCAGTTCAATCAGGGGTAAGATAGCTATCCTTTTAATTGAGACCCCAAAAGAAGGCGCCAACTCTCTGGCCAAGAGATTAAAAAAGATGGTCAAATATTTCCTCTGCAACAATATAAAGTCCCCAATCGATTGGCGCGTGCCAATTAAAGAATTCTCATTCCCTCATTCAACTACCGACGAGGGAAGCCTGATGGCTGTTATTCAGGACCTCAAAAATTAACTAATCCTATAGAATTTAATTTACAAATTCTATCGAATGCCTATTACCGCATTTGAAGAGTCTGAGTGCCGGGAGAATTATATTGACCGAAATTATCTATTATAATAAGTTGGCGCAATGATATTAAACCTCAAGAGCAGACTGGACAAGGGTATATTGATTTGCGATGGCGCCATGGGCACCTATCTCAATCAAAAGGGAATCTCATATGAGCATTGCCTCGACGAGCTTTGTATTTCAAAGCCAGAAATAATTGCCGAAGTTCATAGGGAATATATCGATGCCGGCGCGGAGATGATCGAGACCAATTCATTCGGCGCCAACAGATTTAGGCTGGCATCACATGGCTATGAAAATCTTGTTCGTGATATCAATATTAAGGCTGTCAAGATCGCCAGAGAAGCCCGCGAAGTATCGGGCATGGATATTCTCATCGCCGGTTCAATCGGCCCATTGGGGAAGCCGTTGGAGCCTCTTGGGAAGATCAAGATTGGCGAAGCTCGTAACGCTTTTATCGAACAGGGCGGAGCTCTTCTGGAAGGCGGAATTGATCTTTTCATAATAGAGACAATTTCCAGCATCGATGAGATGACAATTGCTGTCGAGGCCATAAAATCGATTTCCGATCTACCGATCGTGGCTCAAATGTCATATACGACAGAAGGCACGACATTTTATGGAAACACTCCCGCGGAAATCGCGGATAGACTTAGTCATCTCGATATCGATGTTATCGGCGCCAACTGTTCGGTAGGTCCCCAGAAGATGCTTGAAGTCGTCGAGCAATTGGCGAAAGAAGGCGTACGTTATATTTCCGCTCAGCCCAACGCTGGTATGCCGAAATATTTCGAAGGCCGATTTATCTATCTCACATCGGCGGATTATTTTGCGCAGTGTGCTACATCATTTGTCAAGGCTGGAGCTAGATTGATAGGCGGATGCTGCGGTACAAGACCGGAGCATATCGCGGCGATAGTAAGCGCTGTTAAGGGCGCCTCGGTCGATCAAAGCTCATCATCATCAGTAGTCAAGCACCATAGGAAACACAAAGAGCTGGATATTGCCGGCGGCGTGCAGACCAAATTTTATGAGAAACTCAAAAATGATTTCGTAATTTCGGTGGAAATTGATCCTCCAAAGGGCAGTAATCCATCGAAGATGATTCAAGCTGCCTCGGATCTAAAAGCCGCCGGTGCTGACGCCGTAAATATCGCCGATTCACCTATGGCGCGTGTTAGAATGAGCTGTCAGGCATTGGCATATCTTATATCGTCCTCGGTTGATATCGATATTGTGCTTCATTTTACCGCGCGCGACCGCAATCTGATGGGCTTGCAGGCCGATTTAATCGGAGCGCACGCGATTGGGATAAGAAATATCCTGGCACTAACCGGCGACCCGCCATCGGTTGGCGACTATCCTCAGGCCACGGCGGTTTATGACGTTGATTCGATCGGTTTGGTGAAAATAATATCGAGATTGAACTCCGGAGTCGACGCTGCCGGCAATTCTATAGGCAAGCCGACATCATTTTCTATCGGCGTAGCGGCCAACCCGGCAAGTTCCGATTTTGATAATGAGATCAAACGTCTGCAAGCCAAAATCGATGCTGGCGGTCAGTATATAATGACTCAGCCGCTTTATGAAATTGACATTTTGAAAAGATTCATGGACGCTCTGAAGCCTGATATTCCGGTTATGCTTGGTATTTTGCCGCTGGTAAATTTTAAGCATGCGCAATATCTCCATTTTGAAGTGCCCGGAATCGACATACCAGTCCCAATAAGACAGGCTATGGAAAAGGCAGGCGAGAAATCGGCATTGGTAGGGCGGGAAGTAGCACAGGAATATATCGAACAAGCTCGCAATCTCGTATCCGGTATATATCTCATGCCGTCATTTGGACGTTTCGAAACCTGCATTGAGATTATTAAGGAAATCAAATCATAATAGGAAGTATTCCGAATTTCAAAACACCATCATTGTGCTGCCAATTTCTATCGAATATCCAGCGTTTTTTTGGCAGAAAAATGAAACTTTACCTAGCTCCAAAGACTTTATAAATTCAGGTGAATATTTCAGCTAAAGTTGGTGCCAGATAATGAAATCCGCAATGACACATAAAGAGAGAATCCATCGGATACTTGATGGTATGGAGGTCGATCGACCTGCCATTTCCGCCTGGCGTCATTTTTATGACAGGGAAAGTGTCCGCGAAGGTCTTGTGGACTGCTATGATAGAATTTCAGAGGGAATTCGATTGGGATTTCATAAAGATTAATCCCAGGTCGTCATATCATGTCGAAGATTGGGGTGTCAGGCTCGAATTTTCTAATGATCCACTCTCGAAGCATAAGAAAATCAGCTTCCCGGTAAAAAGTAAAAATGATTGGGAAAAAATCAGGGTATTGGATTGTCACAGCCGAGTATTAGGGGAGACGTTGGCGGCATGCAAGGATATTCTGGCCGGAGCCGGGGATGATATTCATTGTGTACAAACAGTATTTTCCCCGCTCTCGATAGCGGCGGACCTGGTAGGTTCGGATATGCGCTTCTTAGAGCTTATGCACGAAGATTCCGAGAAATTACATTCGGCGCTGGAGGCGATCACCGAGACATTTTTCTGTTTTGTTCACGAGTTGTTCAATATCGGTATTTCCGGGATATTCTTTGCCACAACCGAATGGGCCAGCCGCGATTTATTGACCGAAGAAGAATATCTGGAGTTCGGAAGAAATTATGACCTTAAGATTCTGCGCGCCGTCGCATCTGGAAAATTTAATATTTTGCATGTATGCGGCAAAAACAATATGTTGCCATTAGTTGTAGATTATCCGGTTCCGGCGATAAGTTGGAATCCATTTGAGAATGGGAATTTGTCAATCAATCAGGCGGCTCAAATAACCGACAAAATATTTATCGCAGGCATGGATCAAAATCGAACCTTATACCTGGGCACAAAATTCGAGATCGAATCGCAAATAGAAAAATCGCTTGGCGAGGCTGAATTTGGCAGATTGATAATCGGCCCTGGATGCACTCTTATACATGGCACTCCGATGGAAAATTTGAAGATCGCGAGAAAGATTATAGAAAAGTGGAGCTATGACAGACAATTACACGCCTGAGATATCGGCTGACCAGATTCTTCGTTTGGCAGATGACTTTATTAAAACTGCATCAAATAGACATTCGGCGTTAGAGGGAATAGTAGGATTATTAAAGGCCAACTTCCCATATTATAACTGGGTAGGAATATATTTGCTTGAAAACGATGATTCTTTGATTCTCGGCCCATACCGTGGTGAACCCTCGCCACATACGAGGATCAAGACTGATAGTGGCATCTGCGGCGCGGCCGTGAGGGAAGAAAAAACAATCATTGTACCGGATGTAAACAAGGATCCGAGATATCTGGCTTGTTCCTTGAAAACGAAATCCGAAATTGTCGTTCCGATCAGAAAAGGCAAGAAGATTTATGGCGAGATCGATATAGATTCGCATAAGCCTGACGCGTTCGGCGCGCAAGACCAGCAAATATTAGAATCGATCGCCTCGTTATTGGCCGATCTCTTCTAAATTATAATCTAAATACGGATTTTATTAATTGAATATATGCTTAACTACAAAGAGCAGGTTTTCTTTTCGTTCCCGCATTCTTCTATAATAATATGGGAACCAATGTGTACCGAATGGCACATAGATCAGCATCTTATACCCATCTTTGATAAGCTGCAGCTGACCTGAGCGATTTATACCGTACAGCATTTGGAATTCGTATTTTCCTTTTTCTATTCCCTTTTCTTTTGCGTACTCGCATGTAGCGGTAATCATGGCGTCATCGTGCGTCGCGATTGAGTGGAATAGACCGCTGTCTAAAAGCTTTTTCATTAATAAAATATAATTGGAATTAACGTCATCTTTCTTCTGAAATGCCACGGCCGCGGGTTCTTTATAAGCTCCCTTACACAAACGAACCTTGATTTTTCTTCGCATCAGCTCATCAACATCTCGTGCCGAACGATAAAGCGACGCTTGAATTACAGTCCCGATATTATCGTACTTTTCGGCCCAGCGGTGAACCAAATTCAGCGTGCGATCTGTATAATTCGAGCCTTCCATATCGATTCGGACGAAATTATTATGGCTTTTGGCAGTTTCTATTATACGGCTCACGTTTTCAAAGCAGAAATCATCGGAAACATCGAGCCCCATCTGCGTCAATTTTACCGATACATTGGCCGTGATCTTTTGATCTGCTATAGAATTTAATATATCGATATATAAATCCGCTAAGTTGCGCGCCATTTCCTTAGATGAAACATTCTCGCCCAAGATATCGAGACTTGCCTTCATTCCAAGGCCATTTAGTTTTCTTACAGCCTCGAACGCTTGCTCTTTGGTCTCGCCGGCGATAAATCTTCTTGCCATGAATGTCAGAATTCCCAAACCGCCTCCTTCATAATGGGGGGGAATTTAGTTAATAATTTTCATAACATCAAGTGAAATGATTAACATGGAATTTTGAGATGAAAAATATTTAACGATAATAATTTGCAAGTATAAAGGGATTACTCAGGCTTCTTCTTTTTGCTTTTTTCGATATCGATCATTTCAAGGCCGGACGCGTATGGGGTCGTGACCGGCTCGATAATCGACATCAGTTTGCTGGTGGTTTCGCGGATTTTCAGAGCTGATGATTCAATAGTCGTAAGTTTGTTAACAACTTCTTCGGGGAGTTTCGCCTTGTTCATGAGCATCAGTTGAATATTGCCTAAAATCGCGGTGAGCGGATTATTTATTTCATGATTAAGCGATATTGCTGTTTCGGTAATTGCCGCGGCCCGTTCGGCCTGAACCAATTTTTTGAAATCGGTTCTTAATCGATCGAGCGATCTGGCGAGTTGTTCAGCATCGAAAGCAGATATACTTTCTATATTTTCTTTGACTCTCGAACGAAATTTGTCGCCTTGCAAACGTTTATCATCGAGCCCGACTGCAATCGCCCGACCGCGATTATCGATAACCCAAATTCCTCCGATGAGTCCCATACCGGGCCACAAAACTTCAATAGTTTTGTCATCGATATTTTCAGCAGATTTTATGTCTTTCGGAAGGACATTCGATGATTCCAATCGATTACTAAGTATCTTGCCATCTTTTCTGAAGACTGAAATCCATTTAGAATAGTCATTTGCGATAGCGTTGATTGTGACAGCCCTGACATGCTCCGAATCCAACTCCTTAAAAAGCCGTCGAGCGGTTATCTCCGATGAAAACGGATTTTCCTGGGAGAGCATGAATCCGATTCTGCTATTCAATTGAGATGAGCAATATCGCAGACATTCTGAGGAAGGGAATATGTTATTTTCCGTGTAGTCTGAAAGCACCGAAATAATGGCAACCGGGATTCCGATATATTTGATTCTTGAGAATGTTATTGTCCTGCCGTCATCCAGAGACATCTCAGCGAAATAGGGGATTTTACTTTCTTTATCAAAACTGTCATAGAAATGCGATTTAATAAATTCTGATAACACTGAAACGTCTATCTGGTTGCCTCGTGTTGTTGTTTCGATATCAAGCCCTGGAATCTTTATTAACACTTGAACTGCCAATGGGTTAGATACTGCAAAGATAGCATCGGCGCAGGCGTTGCCAAGGTCATTCAACTGGGCTTTACCGACTGAATTTAGTATTGTAAGAGTCTCTATTATTTTAAAATCAGGCAATTTCACCATTAATATACCTTTCGGGATATTATACTTGACAGCGGCCGAAACCGTCAATATGATTCGCAAGTTAAGATGATTAAGACCGGCCCGTATTATGGTTATCGGCTGATCGTGATGTAGTTTTTAACTTGGATTTTGGCAATGATTAAAGATAAATGCGGTGTCTTCGGCGTTTTTGGAGCTCAGAACGCCGCCGAGTTGACTTATTTGGGTCTATATGCACTGCAGCATAGGGGCCAAGAGTCATGTGGGATTATTACGGCCAATAATGGCGGTTTTCATTCGCATCTCGGTATGGGGCTTGTAAATGAAGTTTTCTCATCGAAAGACACAATAAAATCCTTAAGCGGCCATTCTGCTGTCGGCCACAATAGATATTCAACTACGGGCGAATCGTCCGAAGCCAATATACAACCACTGGTTATCAATTACAGCCGAGGCTATCTAGCGGTTGCCCATAATGGCAATCTAACCAATTATCGTGCTATAAAAAAACAACTGGAGAAAGCCGGATCGATTTTAAGATCATCTTCCGATACCGAGGTGATTCTGCATCTTTTGGCTCGTTCCAAAAAGACACGTACACATTTGGCATTGGCTGAGGCTTTGAACAAATTAGTTGGCGCATATAGTCTGGTGCTTTTAACCCCGCGTCAACTCCTGGTAGCAAGAGACCCTGCCGGAGTAAGACCATTGGCATTGGGGAAACTTGGAACGGCATGGGTTGTGGCATCGGAGACTTGCGCATTTGATATTATAGGCGCCAAATATGTTCGCGATGTTAAACCCGGCGAAATTATAGTGATCGATAAGAGCGGACTCAAAAGCTACGATCTTCTAAAAAAATCGAAGCACGCATTCTGCATATTTGAATTCATTTATTTCTCCAGGCCTGATTCATTGATCTATGGAATTAATGTTGATAAAGTTCGCAGAAGACTCGGTCGTCAACTCGCGAAAGAGCATCCGGTCGATGCTGATATTGTTATTTCTGTGCCGGATAGCAGCAATACCGCGGCTTTGGGGTATGCCGAGGAATCAGGGATTAAATACGACATGGGCTTCATCCGCAACCATTACGTTGGCAGGACATTTATACAGCCCGCGCAGAATATTCGCGATTTAGATGTCAGAATAAAATTCAATGTCATCCGTGGTGTCGTGAAGGGCAAAAAAGTAGTTTTGGTAGATGATTCTCTGGTGCGTGGAACAACATCAAATAAATTGGTCAGCATGCTTCGCGAGGCGGGCGCAAAAGAAGTTCATGTGAGATTGTCATCGCCGCCAATCATAAGCCCTTGTTTCTACGGTATTGATATGCCCACCAAAAAAGAGTTGATAGCTTCGCATAAATCAATCGAGGCCATCAGAAAATTCCTGGGCGCCGATTCTTTGGGATATCTTTCGCTCGATGGCATGTTAAAATTGCAGGCCCTCCCGAAGGATAATTTCTGCACCGCCTGTTTTTCGAGCAAATATCCGATCAAGACATTCAATGGCAATAATGGCAACGGCAAGCCTCATTGCTGATGTTTTTCCAATAATCCTGCAAATCCTATATTAATCGCTTCTAAAGCTTAATCTATTGGGCGGCAGCTGTCAACAGCTGCCCCTTCGGAATTTATTTGGGGCAGTCGATGACGACTGCCGCCCAGTCAACAATGTCTTTGCGAATACGCTGCAGGCGGTCGAAGCAACCTAGTGGATGCTACCCGCAGATTGCTTCGGTCGCCTACGGCGACCTCGCAAAGACGGTTGAAATGAAGTTTTGAGAAACATTCAAGGATTCCTGACAACTAGGGACAAATCCATTCCTAAAGCTTGTTCTATTACTTACCGATTTGAATAATAGGATACCATGTCTAGCCAGGAACTACATAAAGGCCCTCGAATAATGATCGTGGATGATGAACCCAGTATGGGCGAATTCATGCAGATCATGTTGGGCAAGGAAGGGTATAAGGTCACATCCGAAAGCTCCGCCAAGAGCGCCCTCAACGATCTCAAAGGCTGTCAGATCGATCCCTCACAGAAGTACGACCTCATAATAACTGACCTAATGATGCCGGAATTGTCGGGTCTCGAGCTTCTGTCCGCCGCTCAAAAAATCGACCCCGATCTTGATATTATAGTCATGACCGCATTCGGATCAATCGATACCGCGGTTGAGGCCCTTAAAAAAGGGGCATTCGACTATATCACCAAACCTTTTAAAGTCGAAGAAATTAAAATCGCGGTAAAAAAAGCTGTCGAGCAAAAAAAAATCAAAACACAGTACAGAATTTTAAAAGAAAATCTTACACCGGATTTAATTCATTTTTGGGTACATCGCCGCAGATAGAAGAATTGAAGCTTTTGGCCGCCAAGGCTGCATCATCGGATATTACGGTATTGATATCGGGTGAATCAGGCACCGGCAAGGAAGTTCTGGCACGCGCAATCCACGCGGAAAGCCGCAGGTCATCGGGGCCATTTTTATCAATAAATTGCGCGGCATTGCCGGAAAGCCTTCTGGAATCGGAATTGTTCGGCCATATGAAGGGTTCATTCACCGGGAGCGATCAAAGACAAGACCGGCCTGCTTGCGGCCGCCATCGACGGCACATTTCTGCTCGATGAAATCGGCGAAACTAGCCCGGCGATTCAAGCCAAGCTCTTGAGAGCGTTGGAAGAAAAGGAGATTACTCCAGTTGGCGCGACAAAGCCGATTACTGCCGATGTCCGCCTGATAGCCGCCACCAATGCCAATCTTCAGGAGATGGTCGATAGAGGAGCATTCAGAGCGGACCTGTTTTATCGTCTGAATGTCTTTTCGATAAATATTCCGCCATTACGGCAACGTCCTGAAGACCTCGATATTCTTTCCGCCCATTTTATTCGCCGTCATTGCGCCAAGCTCGACCTACCAGAAAAATCATTGAGCAAAGATGCCTTGGAAATATTAAAATCATATTCCTGGCCGGGTAATGTCAGACAACTGGAAAATATTCTGGAACGAGCGGTTATGCTCTCGAAAAAGGACGTAATCGAAATAGTAGATCTTCCCGACGAAATGAGTCAGAAAATTTCGGCCGATGGAAATAAGACTATCGCTGGAATTGGCCCTGATCTCGAAACAATGGAAAAGGCCTATATCTACTATACTCTGGCCCAAACCGGATGGAATAAAAGCCAGACAGCGAAAATACTGGGAATCGATCTATCCACGTTGTACAGGAAAATAGATCGTTACGCCCTGCCCAAAAATCCTTGATTAATATCATACTAATCAATTATATATCCCACCGTGCGAGAGAATGAATTTCGAAATGCAGTTGCGGGCGTAAATATCTCTGTTCCCGTTATGGGTGGACGGAGCAAGAAATATATTAATTTCGATAATGCCGCCTCGACCCCGCCCTTGATTTCTGTCTGGAAATCACTGGAAAAATTCAAAGATTATTATTCCTCAGTTCACAGGGGCACCGGATATAAATCCGTAGTCTCTACGGAAATCTATGATAAGGCTCATGACGACGCCCTGGATTTCGTATCCGCAGATAAAAAATATTTCACTTCAATATTCGTAAAAAATACTACTGAGGGTCTCAATAAAATAGCCCGCCGTATGCAATTCGCAAAAGGCGATATCGTACTCACAAGCCTTATGGAGCATCACTCTAATGATCTCCCATGGAGAGCCGTGGCACAAACTGTTCATGTCGAAATCGATGATGATGGTTTTCTCGACCTCGATGATTACAGAAATAAATTAAAGGAATTCGGCGGCAGGGTAAAATTGGTGGCTATTTCCGGCGCGTCGAATGTGACCGGATTGGTCACTCCCATAAAAGAATTGGCATCGATGGCTCATGATGCAGGCGCGGAGATACTTGTCGATGCCGCCCAGCTTGCACCTCATAGAAGGATCGATATGGGGCGACCGGGAGAGTCAGAATCAATCGATTATCTTGTCTATGCCGGACACAAAATGTACGCGCCATTCGGAGCCGCGGTTCTGATTGGTCCAAAAGAGAGATTCCTTAAAGGCGATCCAGATTCTGTAGGCGGCGGGACAGTCAGCTATGTTACTCTCGACGATGTCCAATGGGCGCATCTGCCTGATAAAGAAGAGGCCGGAAGTCCCAATGTTATCGGCGCGCTGGCGCTATCATCCGCAATTGATTTCTACAATAAAGCGGGATTTGATAAAATAAAAGAGCATGAAATTGAATTGACCAAATACGCTTTGGAAAGATTTTCCAAATACAAAAAAATCAAACTTTACGGTCCCTCGAAATGGCTCGATAATCAGGATCGACTGGGAGTAATTTCATTTAATATGGATGGCTGTTATCACGGAATTGTGGCCGCTATCCTTAGCTACGAAGGCGCCATTGCTGTCAGAAACGGTTGTTTCTGCGCTCATCCTTATATTCAAAGGCTGATGAAAATCTCTGATGAGCAATCGGCGATTTTCAGGGCACAAATCAATAATGGCGATAGATCGGTCATTCCCGGAATGGTCAGAGTCTCATTCGGAATTTATAATACGATCGATGAGATTGATCGTTTCTTCCGGGTAATCGATAAAATCATAAAAGGAAAATATAAGGGCGAATACGAAATCGATAAACGATTAGGGCAGGCTTACCCCAAGAACTTCCAATTTCCAGCGGGAAAAGAATTCTAATTTAATGAAATTCATAAAAGTATTGCCGGAGGGTTTGATCGACCGAATCGCCGCGGGCGAGGTAATTGAAAATCCCGCCTCGGTAGTAAAAGAGCTTATTGAAAATTCGATCGATGCGTCGGCGAAAAATATCGAAATCAGTATTGTCGGCGGAGGCAAAGAAGAAATTCTTATAGTCGATGATGGCGAAGGCATACCCAAGGATCAGGTGGAATTGGCATTTTACCGCCATGCGACATCAAAGATTAAAAGCTGGGACGACCTCTTGAGGACCTTCACGATGGGTTTCAGGGGAGAGGCGATGCCATCCATAAGCTCCGTATCAATCATGGAATTATCTACCGCGTATGCCGGCGAAAAGACAGGCACTTCGATAAAATTCGAGGGGGGTAAACAGGTCTTTCTCGGGCCCGCGCCTCCGAGACAAGGATGCTCTATTTCTGTCAGGAATCTTTTCTATAATGTCCCCGCGCGCCGAAAATTTCTAAAATCTGATTCATCCGAGCGAAGGAAGATTGCTGATATTATTCGACGATATATTATTGCCCATCCGGAAATATCTTTTAAGGTAAGTTTTGATGGCCAGTCAATTAACTCGATAGCCTCTCATGAGAATTACATAGATAGGCTCAGGGCAGTTTGGGGGCAGGGTATCGCCACCAATCTCGTGGAAATCGATAGTGCATCATCAGGGCCATTGAAGGTTGGCGGCTATCTTTCCAAACCCGAGACTAATCGTTCGACCAGGAGCGAAATCTTCTTTTTCGTCAATAAAAGGCCGGTGATCGATAAAACATTCTTCGGGGCATTATCTGTATCTTACGGACGATCAATGCCGCCCGGCAGGCATCCATTCGCGGCGGTCTATCTCGATATCGATGCGAATTTCATCGATATCAATGTTCATCCGGCTAAGACCGAGGTGCGTTTCGCCGATGAAGGTTACATTTTTTCTACTTTGAAGAAGGCATTTGATAAAACGCTGGCGTTACCTGCCAGTATCGGCACTCAATTTGATCCCAAAAAAGAAGAATCGCCTGTCAGCCTGCATCAGGAGTTTGCTGCGGATTTTAATCGATCAGTTAATTTTCAGGAACCGCCCATCCAACCAAATTATCCGCCAAATCAAAGCCGCGCCACTCGGCAGGAATCTCCTTTGCCGGAATCCAAAAACATACCCCTGGATGGCGTATTTCAGCTCTATGACACATTTATAATTGCCAATATGAAATCGGGTACTGTCATTATCGACCAGCATACGGCCCATGAGAGAATCCTATTCGAAAAATATATTAAGGCATTTAGCCAAAATGGGTCCTCGGCGCAGAAACTTCTCTTCGAAGAGAGAGTAAAACTTAATCCAGAAGACCATGAGACATTCGAAAGGATTTCAGAGTATTTAACATTGGCGGGGTTCGAAACAAGAGCGTTCGGGGTGGATGAAATAATAATTTCCGGAACTCCTCCCGAAATGGATAAAATTTCACCTCAGGCGGCGTTATTGGAAGTATTGGGCTTGTATTCGGCATATGTTAAAGAGGGGCGAGAAATGAAAAATGCCATTGCGGCCGCTGTTGCTTGCAAAGCCGCGGTCAAGGCCGGACAGAAGCTGTCCAATATTCAAATGACGGGTCTGATAGATCAATTGCTGAGATGCGATGAGCCTTATCGCTGTCCTCATGGACGTCCGACTATAATATCATTGAATCGTGAAGACCTCGAAAAAATCTTTAGGCGGAAATAAGGGTATGGAAGCTATTATAGTCTGTGGTCCGACTGGATCCGGCAAATCGATCTTCGCAATGGAGCTTGCCGAAAGATACAACGGCGAAATAATCAACGCCGATTCCCGTCAGATATATAGAAGGCTCGATATCGGAACTGCCAAGCCTACTTTGGACGACCGTAAGAGGGTAAAACACCACCTGATCGATATTGTCGATATTACTGAGGATTTCACTGCCAAGCGTTACGCTGAGCTTGCGAATCCCATAATCGATGACGTTTTCGAATCGCGGGAAATTGCCAATTATAGTCGGGGGCTCCGGCCTCTATCTGGAATCGCTTACAAAAGGTTTGTTCGAGGGTCCCGCGAAAAATGAGGACTATCGTCAGTTGCTCGAACAAAAGGCCGAAGAAAAGGGGCTGATGGTCTTGCATGATGAACTGGCCTCGATAGATCAAGAGGCCGCCGTCAAAATATCGCCTGGCGATAGAATCAGAATTATAAGGGCATTGGAAGTATATAATTCTACCGGCAAAACCCTGACCTGGATGAAAAAACATGGAAATTATAGGGAGCCGTTGGGGGAATATAGATGGTTGGGATTAGAATATTCGAGAGAAGAGCTATATAAACGGATCGACGACAGGGTCGATAAAATGATTGACGTCGGATTGGTCAGCGAAGTCAAGTCACTTCTTGCCGATGGCCTGGGGGGGATTCTAAGACTGAAGAAAGTGGTCGGATATTATGAGATAATTTTGGCTATTGAGGGCCAGATATCATTGGATGATGCAGTAATATTAATTAAACAGCATAGCCGAAATTATGCCAAAAGACAGCTTACCTGGTTTAATAATAGGGCCTGTGTTGAATGGCTAAATCCAAATGACATCAAAATTTATGATAAAGTTTTCAAGTCTTTGGACGAATATCTTAAAAAGGCTTGACAGTTTAGGGGAATCTTATTAAAAGAGATAGGGTTATGCTAATTAGAAAGACATCTTTGGGCTTATTATTGCTTATTTTGGTAATCTTCACTGGATGTTCCCATCCCGATCCCGGTCGGCTAATGAGAACACAGGAAGCTGCTCCGGTGGTGGATACTGTTCAAAGCCTTGCCGCTACCACCGATTCCTCTGCATCCGCCGATTCTACAATTGACAATGCCCTTATAGACGAGGCGATTGATAAGGCTGAATACTATTACGCCAAAGGTGTTCGTTATTTTCAAATTTCTAAATTGGATTCCGCTCAAGCTACATATGAACAAGCACTTTCGGTAATTTCCGAAATGGATATAGATCCTGACGAAAGCCCGGAGCAAGCCACTCGTCTCGAAACCCTCTTGAATGAAATTGAGCAGGATTACAGACTGACATTAATGAGTTCCGGAGAACTATCCTCGGAATCATCTACGATTGCGTTCAGAGAGCTTTTCGATGACCTCAAGAATTTTAAGAAATTAAAAGAATCGCAGGAATATCATACATTCGCGGAAGCCGATACTGTCATATATGATATTCCAATTGAATACAATGAAAAGGTCGAAAATTCACTGGCTTATCTTGCAGACAGTTGCGCGTGATAAATTCGAGACTTATCTGGAGAACGCCGCCAAGTACCTTCCCCTGATGGAAAAAATATTCAAGGATAAGGGATTGCCTCATGACCTCGTCTACTTGCCATTGATTGAATCGGGTTTTAAGGCCAATGCTTATTCCTACGCGAGGGCATCCGGTTTCTGGCAATTTATATCATCAACCGGACGGCTCTACGGTCTGGAGCATAATTGGTGGTACGATGAAAGACGCGATTTCGAAAAATCGACAGATGCTGCCGCCCGTCATTTAAAGGACCTATACGATACTTTCTCTTCATGGAACCTGTCGCTTGCCGCCTATAATGCGGGATCCGGACGAATATCAAAGGAAATGAGACGGAAGAAAAGCAGCGATTTCTGGAAATTGAAATTGCCCAGTCAAACCAGAAGCTACGTTCCTCTATTTATGGCTGCAATTATTATCGCGAAAGAGCCTGAGAAGTATGGTTTCCATCCCAATTATCCAAAGCCGCTTGAATTCGAAAAAATTAAAATCGATAAATGTTTGTCATTTAATAATATTTCCAATGCTACTGGTATTCCTGTTTCCGATTTGGAGATATTGAACCCAGAGCTGCTCAGAGGTGTAACTCCCCCAAATCTGCCCGAATATTACTTGAGAGTTCCACCGGGATATACCGATAAATTTGCTCAAGTTTACAATACAATCGAATCCGAAAAGACAACCTGGGCCCAGCATCAGGTCAGAAGAGGCGAGACTGTATCGACTATTGCCAGAAAGTACGGTGTATCCATCGCGGCGATTGTTCAGGCCAATAATATTAATCGCCGTCATCGTCTGTCTGTCGGGCAACAGCTTATTATTCCGATTCCACCCGGTGGAGCCACGTCGAGGAAGACAGTTGTCGCTCAGGCGGAAAAATCTAAACCGATCGAAACCGACTCATCCGGAAGATATCTCGTAAAAAATGGCGATACCCTTTATGATATCGCGACAGCATATAATGTCAGCATGTCATCATTGAGGGATATCAACAATCTTTCCGGCAACACTATTTATGCCGGGCGGTGGCTTAAGATACCATCGGCCTCCGATGATTCCAACGACTCCAAATCGATAAAGGGCTTTGTAAATTACAGGGTCAGGCGAGGGGATAGCCTGGCAAAAATCGCCATGAGGCAAAATACTACGATAGAAATTTTGAAAGATATCAATGGATTGTCATCGGCAACGATATATCCCGGTATGAATATGAAAGTTCCATCAACCACTTCAAGTAATAGTCGCGTTGTTGCCGATAATTCCAATGATTCAAACAGCTTAGACTATAAAATGCACACAATTCGTCGTGGTGAAACGCTCTGGAAACTGGCCAAAATCTACTCGGTTGCGGTTAATGAAATCATACGGTGGAACAATATTAGCGATCGGACGAAGCTCTATCCTGGCGATAAGTTAAAGATTTATTTGAAGTAACTGGAAAAATGAATTGACATCACGGTCTTCTTAAAATAAATTCGGCTCGGTAGTTATGGCAAAGAATAGGGATAAGATCATCATTGTTATTATATTAGGTTCTGTTTTTGTATTTTTCATTGGTTTTGCGGTCCTATTTTGGGGCATGTCCAAGTCGATGGATTTTGCGACTCAAGACAGCGGCTTTTCCTTAAAGGGGCTTGGCGGTAAAATCGCGCTTATCGAAGTCAATGGAGTTATCGATGGTTCGGATGACGTCGTCAGGCAAGTGACGAAATATGAAAAGGATAACACTATCAAAGCGATAGTGCTTCGAGTCGATAGCCCGGGCGGCGGAGTGGCCGCATCACAGGAGATCTACGATCAGCTTCGCAGATATAAAGAAAGCGGCAAACACATAGTTGTCTCCATGGGATCGGTAGCGGCGTCTGGCGGCTACTATATTTCATGCGCGTCGGATAGTATTGTAGCCAATCCCGGAACTATAACCGGCTCTATCGGTGTGATATTCTCATTTCACGTGATCGATAGCCTATTGAATAAGGTAGGTGTCCGTTTAGAGGTGTTCAAATCCGGCAAGATGAAGGATGTCGGAAATTATGACCGCGAAGTGACTTCCGATGAACGTAAAATGCTTCAGTCCGTAATCGATGATACTTACGATCAATTCGTCAATGTCGTCGCCGACAGCAGGGGCCTGGATATCGAAGAAGTCAAGAGTCTCGCCGATGGTTCGATCTATACCGGACGTCAGGCATTGGAATTGGGGCTTGTCGACAAGCTTGGCACTCTTCAGGACGCTATATCATTAGCCGGTGAGATGTGCAATCTGGGAGATAATCCGACCGTGATCAAGGAGAGACGTACTCGCATGACATGGTGGGAAGCGATGATGCAGAAATTCGGCATCGATCCGGGAATGCTAACTGGCAGTAATAACGTGCCATCATTGGAATATAGGTTTATCCCATAGGGTCATTATGCCTATATTTGAATATTGCTGTAATAGCTGCGGAAAAGATTTCGAGTTATTGATAAGGAACAGTAGTCAGGATCAATTTTGTCCGTCATGCGGAACAAGCAATGTCGAAAAGAAATTTTCGGTTTTTGGATTTCAGTCAAAAGGCCGCGCGATGGTGACATCATCCGGATCGTCATGCGGCGGATGTTCCAGTCATAATTGCGGTGGATGTAAACATTAGGGCAAATAATAAAATCAAGATTGCAGGAGGTGGATAAATGACAAAAGCCGATCTGGTTGAACAGGTGGCGGAAAAGACCGGACTTACCAGGACAGACGTGGCCGCCACCGTCGATTCTTTTTTGGATGCGATTAAGGCTACTTTAGAGAGTGGCGCCAATATTGAAATCAGGGGATTTGGCACGTTCAAGATCAAGCCGAGAAAGGCGAGAAAGGCTCGCAATCCTCGCACTGGCGACGTAGTGCCTGTCCCGGATAGAAAAATACCGGTATTTAAGCCATCAAATGAATTTAAAATTCTTGTAATGAATGCAGCGTCAAACAAATTGTAGGAAGAAATGCCAAGCGGTAAAAAACGTAAACGACATAAAATAAAAACGCATAAGCGTAAAAAACGCCTACGCAAAGATCGTCATAAAAAGAAAATAAGATGATAAATGGTAGTCGAGAATCATCCCGTAAAATATGGGTGATCTCGGATACCCATCTAAGAAAAGGTCAAATCCTCCCGGATTTTTTTACGAAAAAAATCAGCCGGGAGGATATGATTTTACATTTGGGGGATTTCATCACCCTCGAAGCGGTTGAGCATTTGCGGTCACTGTGTCAATTCGACGGAGTCTGCGGCAATATGGATAGCCCGGATCTGCGCCGATTACTGAAGCGCAATAAGATTATCGAAATTGATGGTTTCAATATCGGCCTCATGCACGGACGCGGCGGGCCGGACGAGACTATTCATAATGTTCAAACAGAGTTTAACGGCAAAGTTGACATAGCTCTTTTTGGCCATACTCATCACCCGCATCATTCAAAAGACAACGGGACTCTTTTTTTCAATCCCGGCAGCTTGACCGATGGCCGTGGAGCGCCTTGTAGTTTCGGTCTTCTTCATTTGGATGAATCTCCCTGGGGCGAGATAATAGAAGTATGAAACATCTGATTGTATTCATGCAATCCACTCATATGCCAACATTCACTTGACACATCACCTAATAATTTTTATCTACTACAAGAAAACGATTGCCCCCGTAGCTCAGCTGGATAGAGCGACGGTTTCCTAAACCGCAGGTCGCCCGTTCAATTCGGGCCGGGGGTATTTTACATTAGACCCGTTTAAAAAAACTGCTTGCATATAAGATTGAAGGGAATTAAATTTCACCCGCTTTGTAGTATTGTAGCCGCTCGCATGAAGAGAGCGAAAAATGGTGTCAACGAGATCATCGCATGTTTGGTCTCGCAGGAATAATAAGCATGGCGAAAAATCAATTACGCAATTTGGAGGGATAATGAAAAGGTTTTTTGGTGTTTTACTATCGCTTTCGATTTTCATCTTTCTCACGGTCTCATTGAGCGCTCAACAGAACTCATTCAGTAATTATCTTGAATATAATACCGTAGGCGGCGGAGCCAGAGCCGCCGGTATGGGGAACGCCTATCTTGGAATTTCCGAGGGCGAAATGACCTATTCATGGAATCCCGCCGGCATGATATTCACGACCAAAACTCTATTTGGCCTTCAGCTTTCATCGATATCCGATAAATTTAGTAATTTTTCATGGTTTCGTTTATGCTGATACAATTCACTTTAATCAATTTACAGTTAATCGCAAGCATACACCTGTTAATAATTTCGGCTTTGTAGCGCCTGTTACCTTTATGGATAGAGAATGGGCAATCGGTGGAGGTTTTAGAAATATCCTCGATATGAGATTTACATATATGCGCCCATTGTATTACGACGCTCCGGACAAATTTATTCAGACCGGCGGAATGGATGCTATAAGCGCGGCGATCTCCAATAAATTGGCTGAAGGTATCGGGGTAGGAATCACCGCCAATTATTATATGCGATATTTTGAAAATAATGAATTTATCGCGAAAGGTGCCCTGGTATTCATGCCCGGAAACTCTGTTCCTGATACATTCGATGTATGGCAGCACGACAATTCGCATTTTTCCGGATTGAATTTTGATATCGGCGTAATTGGGGAATTCAATATTGTACGCGCCAGCGCCGTGATCCATACGCCGTACAAATTGAAACAAAATACTATATTTTCTTCATTGACAATGGTTCCTCCGGAACCTCCTCCGACTTTATCAAGCGATCGAACGAATCACTTCCACAATCAAGTATCCGTTAAGCTATTCCTTTGGAATCTCGGTCAAGCCTATAGAAAATTTGCTTGTTGATTTTGACGCCGATATAAAGCCCATGTCGAAGGTAGAAACTACTGAATCATGGGAATCGAGGATATATTCCGACACTACATTTAATAACAAATGGCAAGACCTGACCCAGTTGCGGTTTGGCGCCGAATACACTTACAATGCCGATTTCGCAAAAATCGCCCTCCGGGCGGGTGGTATGACATTGCCGTTAGTCGCTAAGGCGCTAAATTCCTTGGATAGCGCCGGCACAAGGGTAGAAGGCAATCAAGTCTCGCCTTTTATAATCACTTTCGGAACGGGTGTCAAATTCGAAAAGGCCTGGATTGATCTTGCTTATCAATTCGGCTCAAACTCATACAATACTAATATCATTTATAGGTCGCCACTGGCATTTAAGATTGAGCAAAAAGTACAGCCGCTTCTTGATTTCGGCCGGTATGTATTTTTAGGATAAAGTAAGGTACAATGAAGTTTCGGTGTCGGGTCAGGCGACCCGACACCACTGATGATAGAGGCGGGCACAGGTTGTCCGCCTTTTTTATTTTCCTACTGGGGCAGCTGTCCACAGCTGCCCCTTCGGGGCGCATTACTTTGGGGCAGTCAAGGATGACTGCCGCCCGGTAAATTGCTGTGAGGTCGGGTGGCCTCACCCGACCGATGCATTTATGCGTGTGATCAGGCGATCCGACACCACGAGCCATAATGTTATTTTGCGTGTCAAAGCTTGCTTTGACCGCAGTGCAATTGCGGAAAAACACGCAAATAAACAGGTACAATCGACACAGACACGTAAATATTTCTTGCCCTTGTGACGATATTATTATAGATTCGCAGTCTAAATAGAGATAAGGAGCGAACAGAATGAATCCGTCAAAAAGAATTACCAAGCAACAAATGAAACAAGATAGATTGGTTTCAACTGCCTTCATGACAACTGAGTATGTTCAAAAGAATCCCAAACCATTTATAATTGGCGGGCTTATATTTGTCGTGGCGCTAATCGCCATCGTTTTACTTAGATACAGCAGCACAAACAAAAACGACGAGGCTCAGAATATCTTTATTCGCAGTCAGATGGAAGCGGCCATGGGACAAGAGGACGCTGCATTATCCGACATGAATCTGCTTGTCAGCAACTACGGCGGGACTTCATTTGCCAGGCTCTCGGCATTGACATTGGCTAATTCCAATTTTAATACGGGCGATTATGACAAAGCGCTCGAGGGATTCAAGAAAATTTCGAATGATTACTCATCTGATAATATGATGGCATCGATCGCGGCTACAGGAATGGCGGCCTGCTACGAGGCAAAAGGTGATTTTGCCAACGCCGGCAAATATTATAAACAAGCGGTGAGTCTCTATCCGGATGACAATATTTGGGCTCCTCAGCATCTCCTGAAGGCTGGGATTAATTTTGCCAAGGCGGGAGATAAGAAATCTGCCATCGAAGTATATGATGAAATTGAAAAGAAATTTTCAAATTCGCCGGAAGTGAATAACGCTCGCCGCCTCAAGGCTGAAATAAGCTATTAATTCCCAATGGCTCAGGCGGGCAGTCAAAGATATAGCGGCCCGGTTCTAAAACTCGGCTTTCTCTGGCATCAACATCAACCATATTATAAGGACTTGCTGACCGGCGAGTACTTTTTGCCATGGGTGCGTTTGCACGGCGTTAAGGACTATCTGGATATGGTTGAGATATTGGATCAACACCCTCAGATTAAGCAGACATTCAACATGGTACCATCATTGCTGGAGCAAATAATTGACTATGCTGACGGCAAGGCTATCGAGCAGAATTTGACTCTGACCCTGAAGCAGGCCGATCAGCTTTCCGACGATGATAAAAGCGATATTTTGAGACTATTTTTCCAGGCGAATTATGATCATCTGATTGCTCCAAATAAACGATATAATTTCCTTTATAAACAGCGCGAAAGCGCATTAGCCAAATGGACAGAATTCGAATGGCGTGACTTGCAGACTCTAGCCAATCTTGCCTGGATTGATCCCATGTACAAGGCTTCCGGACGGCTTAAGGAACTCGAAGCCAAAGGGGAGAAGTACACGGAAGGGGAGAAGCGCGAGATTTTGGATGAACAGCGGGGGATAATCTCCAGAATAATTCCAACATTGAAGCGAAAAATGGATGATGGTCAGATTGAGGTTTCGGTTACCCCGTTTTTCCACCCGATATTGCCATTATTGTGCGATACTGATTCCGCCATTACCGCAATGCCGACTGCGCCGATGCCTAAGCAGCGCTTCAGGCATCCAGAAGACGCCGAACGCCATGTAGCTGACGCGGTTGAGATGTACCGTAATCTATTTGGACGCGAGCCGAAAGGCATGTGGCCATCGGAAGGCTCAGTATCGGAGGAAATAATTCCGATTCTGCACAAATACGGCATCAATTGGATAGCCACGGATGAGGAAATTCTGAGCGAGAGCCTGGGAGTTCCGAGCCGTTCCGATGACAAAAACAGCCTTATTTCCAGCGGCGATCTGTACAAAGCGTATAAGGCTCAAAAAGACGAAGCTTCGATATCAATATTTTTCAGAGATCATGCGCTTTCGGATAATATCGGTTTTGTCTATTCAAATTGGGATGGCGACAAAGCGGCGGCTGATTTTATGATGAAACTCGAGGCAATACATAAGAATTTGATATCCAGAAAGGCAGAAAACCCGATCGTGTCAGTAATGCTCGATGGTGAAAATGCCTGGGAATACTATAAGAATGACGGACACGATTTTCTCGATGCATTATATAAACGAATCGCCGATGCTCCCTGGCTCGAGACGGTAACATTCGGTGATTATCTGAAATCCACCGACAAGCTTCCGGTATTGAAAAAGCTGTTTCCCGGCAGTTGGATTAACCACAATTTCTCCGTGTGGATTGGACATGACGAGGATAATCGCGCCTGGGATTTGCTCTTTGATGCACGTCGAGACCTCGTAGATTTCGAAAATAGCCATCCGGACTACGATAAGGACAAGCTCAAACTGGCCTGGAAAGAACTCATGATCTCCGAAGGCTCAGATTGGTGTTGGTGGTTCGGCGAGGATCATGTTGGGCCGAATAATGATGATTTCGACAGGCTTTTTCGCTCGCATCTGGCTAATATTTATCATTTTATAGGCTTGGAGCCGCCTCTGGCACTATATCAGCCGATTCGAACCAGCTTCCTGGCAGCGCACGTATCTAAACCTATTGATTATATCACTCCCATAATCGATGGCAAGTTAACGCATTACTATGAATGGCAGCAGGCGGGCTTTTTCGATTGTCTGAAGGCCGGATCGACCATGCACAAGGCTGAACGATTGATCGCGGGGATTTGGTTTGGTTTTGATACGGATAATTTATATTTGAAGATCGACCGGGGAATTACCGTAAGCCGCGAACGATTTGCCAATTTCACCTTTGAGATTGAATTTTTCGATACACGAAAAGTGTTAATGACGATTCAGGGCTCAAGCGGGGAAATCGTTGGCAATGATGATTTGCATACAGGATTTGACTTTGCCCTTAAAGATTTACTTGAGCTGTCATGCCCGCTGAAAGGTATTACCGATTAGCAAAAACAATTCGCTTCAGATGCGTTTGAATATAAAGGAAGGCAATCAGCTTCTCGAAAGCTGGCCGCCATCGGAGACATTGGAGATCGAGCTACCCGGACCGGGGGGACACGAGATACCCTGGGTAGTCTAGTGGTTTTGACGACTGAAAGCGCAATCCGCTTCTTTCACTAATGTCCTATAAGATATATTATGTAAACTTGCGGGAGAAGTCACTAACTCTATGTTTTGGCGACTCCGCCCTACTTTACGACGATATTCAAAAGCTTTCCAGGAATAAATATCTTTTTGACTATCTCTTTGCCATCAAGATACTGGGCAATTTTAGCATCTGAATTAGCCAGCTTAAATAGCTGACCCTCATTGATATCGACCGGGACGTTAAAGCTGCCTCTCAAGCGGCTATTGACCTGAATTACCATGGTAATCGTGGCCTGCTCTAAAGCGGCTTCATTATATTTCGGCCATGATTGCGTGAATACAGTCTGTTTGCCGCCGATCTGATGCCAGAGCTCTTCGGATAAATGCGGAGCCAATGGCGCAAGAATCAAAATCAATTGCTTTATCGAATAGTAAAACAGATCGGGCTTGGTTTCATTTTGATTGTCTGTTATCTTATATAGATCGTTAACAAGTTCCATGCAGGATGCGATCGCAGTATTGAAATCGAGATTATCGATATCGACAGTAACCCGTTTGATGGTCAGGTTCAGGCGATGGTTTAAGTCGGGGTCTTTGTCCTTAATGGATTCATAGGTCAAAGATCCTCGGGACTTGATTTCATCTTTGTAAGTCATCACGATGCGATAGACTCGATTGAGGAAGCGCGCGACACCGTTGATGCCGGAATCATCCCAATCGCCGCCGAGACTATATGAGCCCATAAACATCAAGTACATCCTGAAGGTATCCGAACCGAAGAGATTGGTAAATTGATCAGGGCTAACAACATTGCCGCGTGATTTCGACATTTTATCGCCCTTATTGGTGATTGTACCCTGATGGCGAAGCTTTAGAAATGGTTCAGCAAAAGGCAATAAGCCTATATCATGCAGATACATGCAGAAGAAACGGGCATACATTAGGTGCATTACCGTATGTTCTGCGCCGCCAATATACATATCGACCGGCAGCCATTTTTTGATCAATTCGGGATTCCAGGGGCCTTTACTGTAATGAGGATCGACATAGCGCAGGAAATACCAGGAGGAATCAACAAAGGTATCCATGGTCTCAGTCTCTCGCTCAGCTTCTCCCCCGCACTTTGGACATTTGGTACGGACAAATTTTTCTGAGCTTGCCAGGGGCGATTTACCCTCGCCTGTTGGCCTGAAATCTTTGACTTCGGGCAGAAGTATAGGCAAATCGGAATCAGGGACAGCAACATCGCCGCATTTGGGACAAATAATTATAGGAATCGGTGCGCCCCAATATCGTTGACGGGAAATCAACCAATCCCGGAGCTTGTAAGTGATTCGAAAGTCTCCAGCGCCGACCGATTTAAGCTGATGGGTCACTTTCTTGATTCCGATTTCAGAATCCAGACCACTAAAATCGCCGGAATTAATCATTTTGCCGTATTCGACATAAGCTCCTCCGGAGATGTCGACTATCGACCCATCCGATGAAGCGATTACTTGTTTTATCTCCTGCCTGAATTTGGTGGCGAATTCCCAATCTCGTTCATCATGGCCGGGAACAGCCATTACGGCCCCAGTGCCATACGAGTAAAGTACATAGTCGGCGATCCAGATCGGTATTTTCTGGCCGTTAATAGGATTGGTAGCATAGCTGCCCAGAAAGACACCGGTCTTTTCTTTGACAGTTGAAAGCCGATCGATTTCCGAAAGTCTGCGGCTTTGCTCGATATAATTATTAACAGCGGTTTTGCTTTCAGCGGTTGTCAGCTTCTCGACCATCGGATGCTCAGGAGCAAGAACTATATAGGTTACTCCAAATAGAGTATCGGCTCGGGTTGTGAATACAGGGATTTTCTCATTCGACTTCTCGACCTTGAAAATAATCTCTGTGCCTTCGGATCGGCCGATCCAGTTTCGTTGCATGGTAACTGTCTTAGCCGGCCAATCGAGCTTGTCGAGCCCATCGAGCAAGCGATCGGCGTATTCGGTTATCCGCAGAAACCATTGCTTGAGGTTTTTTCTTGTAATCGGCGTATCGCATCGCTCGCAACGGCCATTGACGACCTGCTCGTTAGCTAATACGGTTTTGCAGGATGGACACCAATTTACAGGCGCTTCTTTGCGGACCGCCATTCCTTTTTCAAAAAACCGCAGGAAGAGCCATTGAGTCCATTTGTAGTATTCGGGATCGCAGGTCGAAAGCTCATGATCCCAATCATACATGGCGCCGATTTCCTTGAGCTGTTTGCGAATATATTCAATATTATCTTTTGTCGATTTAGCCGGGTGAATGCCGGTTTTTATGGCATAATTTTCAGCCGGCAGTCCGAATGCATCGTACCCCATTGGCTCGAAGGTATTGTAGCCTTCCATCTTTTTCTTTCGCGTCCAGGTATCGGCGGGAGCGAAATTATACCAATGTCCGACGTGGAGTTTGTCTCCCGACGGATACGAAAACATGACAAGCGAATAAAGCTTTTTATCGGCCTTAGAAAAATCTGTCTTATGAAGCTTATTTTCTTCCCAGAATTTTCGCCATTTGAGCTCTATTTCCTTGAATGGATATGAAGTAGGGGCATTTGTCTTTTGATCGTTAACTGCCATTTCAATTGCTGCCTTTTAATGTCTATTGTCTCTAATCATCAAATTAATAGCCGAGGAAATAATTGATATCAATAAGGCGGCCAGAATTGCCACCCAGATATTCAAAGTCTCGAATCCCGGGACTATCAATGACACCAGGTAAAGGATGATACCATTTATTACGAGTATGAATAATCCTAAACTTAGAATACTTATCGGCAATGTAAGAAATATCAAAATCGGCCTCAGAAATGTATTTAAAATACCAAGCAATAACGCGGTTACGATAAGCGTCACCGGGCTATCGATTTTTATCCAGGGAAGTATTTTTACAACTATGAAAATGGCCACAGATGTTACCAGCAGTTTTAGAATGAATCTTTCCAATTCGCCTTCTCCATTAGAAATCGCTCATTATATTTTCCAACTTTGTTTAGAATAATACCAGAAATAATATTATGCAATATGGTTTTTCGGCTTAACTAATAAAAGCGGTTAATCTAAGGCTTTATAAATGTTGTTTTCGACGGGGCCGAGCGTGACTATTGTAAAATCTTTTTTGGAAAACATATCGTTGGCGACCTCGGCAATGCCCTCTGATGTCACGGCGTCTATCGATGAGACTGTTTCATCGAGACTTATATATCTACCAGCTAGCAATTCATGCTTGGCAAGGCGATTCATTCTATTGGATGTATTTTCCAAACCGAGCATGAGGTTGCCCTTTAGCTGTTCTTTGGCCCGTTCGAGCTCATCTTGAGGAAGCTTATTTTCCATAGCCTCATTGATCTTTTTCCGTACGGCGAGAAGCGCTTTTTTAACATTTTTCTTATCTGTACCCAGATAAATTCCGAAAACTCCCGTGTCTTCGAAATAATCGAGATATGAAAATATGCTATAGGCCAGTCCGAGATTTTCCCTGATTTCCTGAAATAGTCTGGATGACATGCCGCCACCCATAATTGAATTTAAAAGCGACATGGCGCTTCTGGAATTATGGTTGAAATCTCTAGCCTGAACGCCCAAACACACATGTGTCTGTTTAATTTTCTTGTAATGAACCTTCTGCACTGGTTTGAATACCGGCTTTCTGCGGCCATTAGAAGATTGATCAATCTGTGAAGGATCGTAATGTTTTAGTACTTCTTCAACCAACTTTTCATGCACAAGATTCCCGGAAGCGGAAACAATGATCCTATCGGGACGATAGAATTTTCCTACATAGCCAAGTATGTGTCTTTTCTTGATATTGTTGATTGTAGTGCGATTGCCCATGATGGAGCGGCCCAGAGGATGTTTGCCAAAAAGCGCGCTCGCGAAAAGATCATGGATGATATCGCTGGGCGAATCCTCTATATCCTTCAATTCCTCCAACACGACCTTTTTTTCCTTTTCTATCTCGTTCGGATCGAATAAAGCATTGTTGATCAGATCGAAAAGAATTTCGGTCGCTTTGGACAATTGCTCATCGAGGAATTTCGCGTAGAAACAGGTCTGCTCGCGGCTGGTGAAGGCATTGAGAACGCCTCCTACGGATTCGAGGTAGGAGGCGATTTCAGATGCATTTCGATTTTTGGTACCCTTGAAGACCATATGCTCGATAAAATGGGAAACGCCAGACGATGAATCGTTTTCATCTCTGGAGCCGACATTGATCCAAACTCCCATCGATACCGAACGAACATGAGGTATGGCCTCAGTGATAATCCTCAGACCATGAGGCAGAACGGTCTTCTTATAGAGAGCGGTCTCAGCGGTCATTATCTCTCCTGGGGCGATATGGCGGCCTCGAAGGCCTATCACTACTACCACCACCTCCACCGCCGGAATTTTCGCTATAACCTTCCGGTTTGGGCAATAAGGCTTTTCGCGATAAACGGATTTTACCTTCATTATCGATATCGATAACCTTAACCATGACGGTATCGCCGAGATTAATGACATCCTCGACCCTGTTGACCCTGTGATATTCCAATTCGGAAATATGCACGAGACCATCGGTGCCGGGCAGGATTTCGATAAACGCGCCAAATGCGGCGATTCTCTTTACCTTGCCCGTGTAGGTTCTGCCGATTTCAGGCACTTCGCACATACCCAAAATCTTGTCACGTGCGGCTTCTCCGGCGGATTGATCGACCGAGGCGATGATAACTGTACCATCGTCTTCGATATCGATCTTGGCGCCGGTTTGCTCGATAATACTGCGAATCATTTTGCCTCCGGGGCCGATGATCTCTCCAATCTTATCGATAGGAACCTTAATGGTGATGATACGAGGCGCGTAAGGAGAAAGCTCAGGACGAGGTGTTGAGATCGCCTGATTCATTTTACCAAGAACGACAAGGCGAGCTCTCTTGGCTTGATCGAGGGCCCTTTCCATGAGCTCAACAGTCACGCCGCCGATTTTGATATCCATTTGGAACGCGGTAACGCCATTATCCGTGCCGGTGACTTTGAAATCCATATCACCAAGATGATCTTCAACTCCAAGAATATCAGTTAAGATAGCGGTCTTGTCGCCTTCCTTAACAAGCCCCATAGCTATACCCGCAACGGGAGCCTTGATCGGTACTCCAGCGTCCATCAATGATAGAGAGCCGCCGCATACAGTCGCCATTGACGACGAGCCATTTGATTCGAGAATATCCGATACAATTCTAATCGTATATGGGAATTTCTCTTCAACGGGAATGACCGGCTCCAAGGCTCGTTCAGCCAAAGCGCCATGTCCGATTTCTCTACGTCCCGGGCCTCTGATCGGACGAACTTCGCCGACCGAATACGACGGGAAATTATAATGAAGCATATAGCTCTTGAATGATTCGCCAAGAAGATCGTCGATACGTTGTTCATCGATTTTGGTTCCGAGAGTGGCAACTACCAGCGCCTGAGTTTGGCCTCGAGTAAATAGCGCTGAGCCATGTGTTCTCGGTAGCACGCCAATTTCGATAGAGATATCGCGGATGTCTTCGAATCCTCTGCCATCGGCGCGAACATGCTCATCAAGGATCATGGCACGCAGATCGGTTCGTTCGATTTCTTCGATAACGGCTTTAATCTGCTTTTCGGATTCGGGGAATTTTTCGGCTAATGCTTCAAGCGTCTCTGTCCTGATCTTCTCGATAGCGTCGCTTCTCCCCTTCTTATCGCGGATTCTGTTGGCGGCTTTTATCTTCCCAGCTGTCAGGTTAGTAACCTCAGAGACTATCTCGGGATTAATAACCGGCGGGACAACTTCGGGTTTGGGTTTGCCGACTTTGGCGGTGAGTTCTTCAATTATCGCTACGACCTTCTTGATGAACTCATGGCCGAATGATAGGGCATCGACCATATCTTTTTCTGATATCTCGCGAGCCCCGCCTTCGACCATATTGATAAAATCCTTCGTTCCGGCAATGCTGATATTCATATCAGATTTTTCGAGCTCCGAGAACAACGGATTTATTCTGTATTGACCATCGATGCGTCCGACTCTGACCGCGCCGATAGTCGTATGGAATGGGATATTGGAAATACGAAGCGCCGCTGACGCCGCGATAATTCCCAATATATCGCCGTCGTTTTCCTGATCCGATGATAGTACATTAATCATGATCTGTACTTCATTGGTGTAGCCATCGGGAAAGAGCGGCCTTAATGGTCTGTCGCACAGACGAGCCGACAGTATTTCTTTTTCACTGGGACGGCCTTCTCGTTTGAAAAAGCCGCCAGGGATTTTTCCGGCCGCGTAGGATTTCTCTCTGTAATCGACTGTTAGAGGGAAGAAATCCTGATCGAGACCTTTATCCGAGCCGGTGGCGGCGGCAAATACAACCGTATCGCCCAGTCGCACCATGACGGCACCTCCGGCTTGCTTGGCAACATGCCCGGTTTCTATGCTGAGAATTCTGCCATCATCAAAACGCAGTTCTACTTTATCCAAAACTTATCCTCCGATAACGGAAATATTTACTTTCTCAAATTGAGATTTTCTATGAGCGATCTGTATGCTGTCAGATCCGATTTTTTCAAGTATTCGAGCAATCTGCGCCTTTGGCCGACCATCTTCAATAGTCCCATACGGGAATGATGGTCTTTTACATGCGTCTGCAGATGACCTGTGAGTTCATTGATGCGGGCGGTCAAGAGGGCCACCTGGACTTCGACCGAGCCGGTATCGGATTCGTGCAGACGATACGTATCAATTGTTTTCTTTCTTGCTTCCTTAGTGATAGTCACTTAATTCCTCCTTAATATTTGAATCTTTTTTTAATCTCTACTTCATCGTTTTTAATTTTCTCGACCAATTTTGCCGCGGTTTCGAATTTTTCCGGCGGCCTGATGTAATCAATCAATTCGATCGTGGCGTGATCGAACTGAGGTTCATTTTTGAAATCAAACAGATTTATTTCCACTACAAGCGAGGTATCATCGAATGTCAATCGTTCACCGATATATGTCATGCCATCATATTTCTTGCCGTCGATAGCGGCTTTGGCTGAATAAACTCCTTGCTTGGGAAGCAATTTGCCCGCCTGCACAGCGAGGTTTATTGTTGGATAACCGAGAGTTTTACCAATTCCATGGCCATGAATGATTTTGCCCGAAATCAGATAATTATAACCCAAGGCTCTTTTTGCGAGAGCGTAATCGCCGTTTTTCAATTCGTACCTGATTGCAGTCGATTTTATTATTTGGCCATCGATTTTGAATTCAGGAACTACTACGAAATGGAAGCCTTCTTTTTTGGCCATTGATGCCAGGAGTTCTTTATTCCCCTCGCGATTCTTTCCAAAGGCGTGATCAAAACCTATAATTAATGCTTTCATGCCAAGCTTATCCATCAAAATATCTTTGACGAATTGCTGTGGAGGGAATGAAGCGAGTTGGCGATTGAATTCAAGGACGACTACTGTCTCAATACCTGTATCTTTTAGGAGGTCCAATTTTTCGTCGAGTGTAGTTAATATTTCTATCGGGCCGCGAGTGCCAAGAACCATTTGAGGATGAGGATCGAATGTGACCAGAACCGGATGCAAATTGCCTTTGCGGCTGACCTCAAGCAGGTTCGCGATTATTTGCCGATGTCCGTTATGAACACCATCGAATGTGCCCAGAGTAGCGGCGCTTTCGAGTAAACCGGCTGATTCTAATTTATCTATCCCTGAGATGACCTTCATCTATAACCCTGACGTATGTTCCCATTATCTCGGACGGTCCGAGGCTTTTTACAGAAGCCCAAAGCATATTCAATCTTGCAAGGGCCAATACTTTTTCTTCCGGTCCCAAAAGCAAAGAGAGCTCTCCCCCCTTGCCGGAATAATTATTTTCGGTAATATATTTTTTCATTAGCGGACGACCATTTAGGACTGCGCCGAAATACTCTGGCTTGATTGAAATCGCCGGAAACATCGGCAAAGCGTCCATAAGAGGCATAATATATTTTGTCGGATTATCCGATTTCGATACTTCTTCAAGGGTGACCGCGGATGCTATCTTGAATTGTCCTACTTCCATTCGTCTTAATTTTTTGAGATGACCGCCGCATCCGATAATTTCCCCGAGCTGGTGAGCGATACTTCTAACATAAGTACCCGACGCGCATTTGATATCCAATGCTACCTCAGGCCAGCCAAAATCGATAATATTTATATCATCTATGCGAACAACTTTATGGCCAGGCGTGACAGCTTTGCCTTTACGAGCCATTTTGTGCATGGTCTTGCCATCCCGCTTGGCGGCTGAGTAAACAGGTACTAATTGTTCGATTTCGCCTTTGAATCCCATGAGCAATTTTTCAAAATCGCTTTTTGTCATTGTGCCTGGATCGCCTGTTCTCGTAATCTTGCCATCGGAATCATAAGTGTCAGTTGCAACACCGAATTCCATTCGGGCTACATATCGTTTACCAAGGCCCATGAGCATGGCTGAAAACAATGTTCCTTGTCCAATCAGCATCACCAAAAGACCGGTCGCATTGGGATCGAGAATACCAATATGACCAATCCTCTTAGTTTGCAGATAACGGCGCAGATAATCGACGACATCATGCGAGGTCATGCCCGCCGGTTTATCTATGAGCATTATTCCATCTTTATTTGGCATGTATATACTCTGTCGCCCTTTTGACAACCTTATCTTTTACTTCTTTTAGAGCACCGTTCACTGTGAAACCGGCAGCATTGATATGTCCTCCGCCATTAAATTCTCTGGCCAATTTGGACGCGTCGACGCCATTCTGTGATCGCAGTGAAACTTTGACAGTTTTATCATCAATCTCTTTAAATAATATTCCAAGTTCGATTTGTGCGACCGAAAGTAAATAATCCACGAATCCTTCGCTATTTTCCAATTTGGCATTGGATGCTTTCAAATCATTTCTGGAAATCTGAGTGACGGCTATTTTACCATTGGCTACAATCGCCATATTGCCTAGAGTATTGCCCAGGAGCTTTATTGTCTCGGGAGCGAAACGGGAAAATATCTTATCGGAAATCATTTTGGGATTGGCTCCCAATTGGATGAGCTCGGAGGCGGCCTTCATGCCGTTAGCCGAAGTGGATGAAAATTTGAATTGCCCGGTATCGGAAACAATTGCGGCATAAAGCTCCATCGCGATTACGGGGGTTATATTAAATTTTCCCTCTCTTAGGATATAGTAAATCATTTCACCGGCGGCGCAGCATTCAGTATCCACCCAATTCAAATCGCCATAATTATCGTTATCATGGTGATGATCGATATTGATCTTGATAGATTCTGGCGGAAGCAGATCGCTGACAAATCCGATTCTCTTGATCTCGGGACATTCGACAAAAACTGTCACCTGCGGAGAAAATGGAATCGAATTTGCCTCACCTTTTATCAGGTTTTCGGGGTCGAGAAAATCATACTTCGCTGGCAATTGACCCTGATCGACTATATACGATTTTTTGCCAAGGTCCTTGAGGGCATAGAAAAGCCCAAGCTGGGATCCGATTGAATCGCCATCGGGATCCATATGCGAAGTTATCAGAAAACGATCGTTTTCATTTATAACATCGAGTATTTTTTCGATTTCACTCAGGTTTTTCATCTTTTTTTAATTTGTCTAAAATATCCGATATCTTGAAAACATTCTCCATAGATGAGTCGAAATGAAATGTAATTTCGGGAAGATAGCGCATTCTCATTTGTTGGCCAACAAGCCTTCTGATCGCCCCATTATGTCGTTTCAGAAAAGTAAGGCATTCATCGATTTTGGGTTGTTCGCCAAAAACAGAATAATATACTTTTGCGTATTTCAAATCCTTGCTGACCTCCGCCCTCAAAAATGTAATCATGGCGGGAGGAGAATCTTTCAATTCATCGGCGACAATTACTGAAATCACTTTGATTAGCTGGCTCTGAAGTCTGTCAACACGCGAAAATTCCATTTTTTACCGCCATTCGAGTTGGCAATTGGTCATTATAGCTTCGGTGCGATCGCGCACCAGATCCTGTACCCGTGAAAGAACACCATTTGCATAACCGGCATCTTCCGAAATAACCGCAACACCGAGCAGAGCAGTGCGCCAGATATCCTGTTCGCCTATTTCGGACACAGAGACATTGAAGGCATTACGTACCTTATCCTTTATGCTCTTTAAAACCCTTCTTTTATCTTTAAGGGAATCAGCCTGAGGAATAGAAAGCTCGATAGTTAAAACTCCGACAACCATCTAAATCATACCCGGTTCCAGCCGGCGAGCCTCCTCGACTTCAGTAAATGCCTTGATAATATCTCCAGTTTCCAATCCTAAATCGGGATCGACAACTATTCCACATTCGTAACCCGCGGCGACTTCTTTGACATCATCTTTGAATCTCTTTAATGAAGATATGACGCCATCACCTAACTTAACACCATTTCGAAATACTTCGACTCTGGCGCCGCGTTTAGCAATACCGCTCTTGACCATACTGCCCGCAATAGCGCCGGATCTGGAGACCTTGAATATTTGTCGAACTTCGATTTCGCCAAGAGCCACTTTCACTATTTCCGGAGCAAGCAGCCCCTCTAACGCGGCCTTAATGTCGGCTTCGACTTCATAAATAATCTTATACAATCTGATATCGACTTTTTCATGCGCGGCCAATTCGGCGGCCCTGGTTTCAGGTCTGACATGGAAGCCGATGATAATTGCCTGAGAGGCGGCGGCTAATAGAACATCCGATTCTGAAATCGCGCCGACACCCCTATGAATAACATTGATCTTCACCTCTTTATGCTGGATACGCGCCAGAGTATCGGCCAACGCTTCCGCTGATCCGTCCACATCTCCCTTGATAATCAAATTGAGGTCTTTGATTTCGCCTTCTTTGATTCGATCATAAACCTCGGTCAGGGTAAGACGCTTGAGCATATGGAAATCTTTTTCTCGTTTTAGCCGGAAACGTTTCTGCGCGATTGTGCGAGCTTCGCTTTCGCCTTCCACTACCGTAAATGGGTCTCCGGCTTGAGGCACGCCATTTGAGCCGAGAATTTGAACGGGTGTCGACGGAGGTGCCTCATAAATAATATTTCCTCTTTCATCGTGCATGGCGCGAACACGGCCATAATTATTGCCGGTAACGAACGGATCTCCAATCCTCAAAGTGCCCTTCTGAATAAGAACGGTGCACACAGGCCCTTTGCCCCTATCGAGCTTGGCTTCGATAATTACGCCGCGCGCTAATCTATCGGGGTTGGCTTTTAATTCAAGCATTTCGGTCTGAAGCAGAATCATTTCGAGTAATTTGTCTATTCCCTTGCCGGTCTTGGCAGAGATTTCGACCATGACAGTTTTTCCGCCCCATTCTTCCGTAATTAAATTATGCTTTCCAAGCTGTTCTTTTATTTTATCGATATTCGCGGCTGGCAGATCGATCTTATTAATTGCGACAAGGATCGGAACTCCAGCGGCACGAGCATGATCTATAGCTTCAATAGTCTGCGGCATTACCGCATCGTCCGCGGCGACAACCAGTACTACGACATCGGTAACATGCGCGCCTCTGGCTCTCATCGATGAAAACGCCTGGTGACCGGGAGTATCAAGGAACGTTATCGCGCCTCCGGGGAGAATTACTTCATAGGCGCCGATGTGCTGGGTTATTCCTCCGGATTCGCCGGCGATGATATTGGATTTTCTGATATAATCGAGAAGCGAAGTCTTGCCATGATCGACATGCCCCATGATTGTGACGACCGGGGCTCTATGCTGCAAATTTTCTGAAGCGTCATAATCTGCCGCTTCCTCTTCACCAATCAGCTTAGATTCTTCGATATTGAATCCGAATTCCAGGGCAAGGGTGCCAATAGTATCGAGGTCCAGACGTTGATTGATCGTAGCCATCATTCCCATTTCCATGCACTTCGCGACCAGCGCCGCCGGCTTGACATCCATTAGTCCAGCTAATTCCGATACAGTCATGAATTCGGTGACTTTGATGACATTCTCGGCCAAGACTTCTCCGGGCAGGAGCTCGCCCTTATCATCACGGTGTCTATACTTTTTCTTTTTGCCGATTTCGAGACTCGACATTGTTTTTTTGAAACTTGCCTGGACAGCTTTTATATCAACAATCCGTTCGCGCTTCTTTTTGCGACGATCTTTTTTCTTTTTGACGATTACGGCCTTTTTCTCAACCTGCTTTATTTCTTTTTTCTTAGTCTGACGCAATTCCGCAAGCATTTTTCGCTCGGTTTCCTGTCTCTTGCGAACAGCTTCTTCGTCGGCGAGATGTCGAGCTTCGGCCTTTCTCTTCTTTTCTTCTATCTCTTTTTTCACCTCTTCTTTTTCGGAGGCGAATCTCTTCTGGACAGCGATTACAACTTCATCCGACGCGGTCGACGAGTGAGATTTAATATCAAATCCCAGCTCTTTAACTATGTCGACCATAGCCTTCGATGATACGTTATACTCCTTTGCCAGATCATATAATCTTTTAGTTGCCATAACTTACCCGCCAATATTCAAGAAATTCTTTTTCCAATTAATAGAGTCCATTAATATGTTTCTCCACGATAAATCCGATAACTAATAATCCTCAGGTCTTGGCTGGCTTTCATCGTCGGGAGAAAATTCCATTTCAGGTTTAACACTTACAGCAGATTCCTGCCTGGCTAATTCTTCTTCAGCCTTTTCGACCGCTTGCTTCGCAGCTTCGACAATCTTTTCCGCTGTTTTATCGCCGACGCCCTCGATCTTAGTGAGCCGTTCAATATCGGCGGCCAAAATATCCTGCGCGGTTTCGAATCCGGCCTGAATGAGTTTTTGAATCATTTTCGGCGCGATAGCTTCGACTGTTTCGATATCGACAAGCTTCTCTTCTTCGGATTTCTTCAACGCGTCATATTCGGTAGCTGACATGATATTGATTTTCCATCCTGTCAACTTGGCAGCCAAACGCGCATTTTGTCCGGCCTTACCAATAGCCAATGACAATTTATCATCGGCCACGGCGACCAGCATTTTACGATCTATGGGATAAACATCGACATTGACAATCTTAGCGGGAGCGAGTGCCTTAGTTACGAATATCATCGGCTCCGATGACCAGGGTACGATATCGATACGTTCGTTGTTAAGCTCCCTGACAATATTCTGGACTCTGACACCCTTGACACCGACACAAGCACCGACCGCGTCAATTCTGTCGTCATTGGAGTAGACGGCGACTTTTGATCTTTCACCGGCTTCACGGGCCATTGCCTTGATATCGATAATTTTTTCGGCTAATTCAGGGACTTCCATTTCGAATAGCTTGCGCAGGAAATCATTGGATGCACGGGATAGCGATATCTGCGGGCCGCGATTGGTATCCTCGACCGCGACAATGACCGCACGAATCCTGTCGCCCTGGCGGAATTTTTCTTTTTTGATCTGTTCGCGCGATGTGATCACCGCTTCGGCTCGGCCCAGATTGACAATGATATTGCCTTTATCAACCTGCTGTACATTGCCCGTGACCAGTTCGCCGACACGGTCTTTGTATTCCTGGAATATTTTCTCGCGTTCGGCCTCGCGGACACGCTGAATCAATATCTGCTTGGCTGTGGAGATAGCGTTGCGGCCAAATTCCTCGAATGGCAATGGCACATCAAGCTCCTGCCCGAGTTCCACGTCTTCATAGAATTCCGACGCTTCTTCGACAGACATTTCGAGAATAGGATTTACAACGTTTTCGACGACTTTCTTAGTAAGGAAAACCTGGATTTCGCCTTCAGCTCGATTTATCTCGACCCGGATATTATCATCCGACTCGACGTTGTATTTTTTCTTGACTGCCGATTTGAGAGCTGTCTTGACAGTCTCCATAACATACTCAAGCTCAAGATTTTTCTCCTGAGCGATTTGTCCAAATGCTTCTATAATATCATAATTCATCTTAAAACCCTCCGTGCCGAATCCATTCAGATAATAATTTTGCCCTTAGGATTTGCGGCCACAGGAATCATTATTATTTCATCACCTGTATCGAGACCGATAGAAGATTCATCAGCATTTTTCAGAATCCCCTGCACGGTCATTTCCTTATCTTCCAATGTGTACTTAATTTTAACCTTCTCGCCCACTCTTCGTTGAAAATCCTTTAAATTCATCAACGGCTTATCGAGTCCCAGCGATGAAACCTCCAAAGTATAGCGCGTCTTTACAAGATCGTCAGTATCGAGGAGATCGGAAAATTCGCGGCTGACTCTGGCGCAATCATCCAACCTAACACCATTGGGGGAATGAATAAATGCCCTTAATATCAGCCTGCCCCCAACCACGGGCGCCGTTAACTCTACTAATTCGAACCCTAAAGCCTCGGCCATTGGTTCCAATTTACTCCTTAATTCATCCACGTTTATCTTCATATCTGCCTGGTAGTAGAGAATAAATTAATCACTGCATACCAAAAGAGTGGGTCTGACCCACTCTAGAAGCCTAAATTATAGCAGATTAGCAATTTAAATGCAAGTATTTTTTAAAGCTCGTTCCAGGTCTTTATTATCTGTTCGACCGCATTCTCGACCGCGACTTTTTCCATTTTGAGGTCTTTTCTGCGGACAATTTCGATTTTGCCCTCTTTTAGGCCCTTTTCGCCTACAGCGATCCTAATCGGAATACCGATAAGGTCGGCGTCATTGAATTTGACACCGGGTCGTTCATCACGGTCATCAAGGAGGACACTGTAGCCTTTTTTCTGGAGCTCATCGTAGATACCGAAGGCGACCTCTTTTTGACGGGGATCATCGATACCCAACAAGACTATAAGGAAATCATACGGCGCGATATTTTTCGGCCAGATAATCCCCTTGGCATCGTGGAAAGCCTCGATAGCCGCCTGAGCGGTTCTGGTGACTCCGATACCGTACGAACCCATGACAAATGGCCGCTCATTACCGTCGGCATCGATGAAATTTGCTCCCAACGCTTCCGAATATTTGGTGCCGAGTTGGAATATATTGCCGACCTCGATACCGGAATATGCTTGTAAGCGGCCCTGATTGCAGCGCGGGCAGATTTCACCAGCCTCGGCCTTGCGGATTTCGGCGTAACCTTCGACATCAAAGTCCTGCAGATTGACATTGATGATATGCGTATCGTCTTTATTGGCTCCGACAACGAAATTACGCATAACTCTAACTTCGGTGTCGGCGATTATTCTAATCCCCTTCAAGCCGATCGGTCCGGCGAATCCAACCGTCGCCCCTGTAACTCGAGTCACGACTTCCGGCGGCGCCATTTCCAATTCGAGGCAGCGGAGATGATTTTTCAATTTGATTTCATTGATATCGCGATCGCCGCGGATCAAGGCGGCTACGGTTTCGCCGTCAGCCTGATAGAGCAATGTCTTCACGAGCTTCTCCGGCCCGACCTTTAGGAATGATGTCACTTCCTCGACAGTCTTCATGCCGGGCGTGAATACCATTCCCTTTTCCTTCGGCTCCTCGTGGCTCGGCTCATCGGTCATTACAATCGATGTGGCCTTCTCAACATTGGCGGAGTATTCGCAATGATCGCATGAAAGGATGACCTCTTCGCCGCCCTGGGTATTGACCAGCACCATGAATTCATGCGCGCCGGTGCCGCCCATGGCGCCGACATCCGATTCGACCATCTTGATATCGAAGCCGCAACGGCGGAATATCTTGAAATAGGTATTGGCCATATTGTCATAGGCTCTCTGGAGGCCCTTGGTATCTACATCGAAAGTGTAAGCGTCCTTCATGATGAATTCTCGTCCGCGCATCAGCCCGAAACGGGGCCGTTTCTCATCGCGGAATTTGACCTGTATCTGATAGATATTTTTCGGCAATTGACGATAGCTGCGCAGCTCGCCGCGGACAATCCAGGTGACGACCTCCTCGTGGGTGCCGCCGAGTACCAGGTCTCGTTGATGGCGGTCTTTCATGCGCATCTGCTCTTTGCCGACAACGTCCCATCGTCCCGATTTCTGCCAGAGCTCGGCTGGATGCAGTACCGGCATGGTAACCTCGATACCGCCTGCCGCGTCCATCTCGTCACGGATGATGGTCATGATTCGTTGCAAGGATCGGTGCATCAACGGCAGATAGTTGTATACTCCTGCGGTAAGTTGACGGATATATCCAGCGCGGACCAGTAGCTTATGGGAATCGATTACGGCGTCGGCCGGATCATCCCGCAATGTTGGAATAAATGTTTGGCTCCAGAGCATCTTTACCTTTATTTCGTCAAAGTTATTGTATTTTTCACATTATCTCGTGTAGGGGCGGGTTTCAAACCCGCCCCTACGGAAATTTATTGCGTCGTCAAGAATCCCATTCTGACGATTACCAATCCCCTGTTGTCATTCCCGCGAATGCGGGAATCCATCTTATCTTGTCAAAGTTGTCGGGTTACTCAATCGCTGCGCTCATTCGGAACCCGACCTACAACTTGCATTGCCTGTCATTCCTGCGAAAGCCCGTCAAGGGCCGGGCCTCTGACCGGCAGGAATCTAGGGCTGCGGGCACAATGTATTGTGCCCCTACGGCTTTGATGGGCGTTTTCGTCAAACGCCCCTACATCATGTAGAGACGCAAGATTTTGCGATCTCTACCAAGAATCCGAGCACCTAATACAAATTGTCGAAACCATAAAGGTTTCGACCTACTCAAAATCAAAATACCCCCGGGCCGACTTGAACGGCCGCACACGGCTCCGGAGGCCGCTGCTCTATCCATCTGAGCTACGGGGGCATCCGCAAACACCTGTATGATAAGATATGCCGCCAAAAGAGGCAAGAGTGATTTGAAAGAGAACCGGAAGGGGCTGCTGGGGACAATCGAAGGCTAGAAAAAGAAACATCGTAATTGACTAAACATTTTGCACTTTCATAAAAGGGCTAGTAAGAGCTATACCCATTTCATCAAGGAAACGGCTTTTAGAAGTATTTTCTCCCAGCATTTTATAATTCACAAGAAAACTTAATTTATTGCGAGTTCTCGTTGTGGCTACATAAAATAGACGGCGTTCAGCTTCGAGCGTATCAGGTGTAATAGCATATTTTATGGGCCAAATACCTTCATTTGCATCTAGAATAATTACTTCGTCATATTCTTTTCCCTTGGTTCGAAATGGAGTCATAAGATGCAATGGCAGCCTAAATAATTGCGTCTCACTTTTATATTCCCTTGAAACCGTGGCCAGCATTTCGCATGCTTGCGTAAGATCATTTGAAAATTTACAATAATCATCACCATATGTTCGTGCATAATCGCTTAGATACAAAAATGGCGGATCAACATAAAAAACGTCATCAATTGCTTTTGAATAGTCCTTTTGAAGACCTTGAAAGCACGAATTTATGAACTCGATTGTAGCAGTCACGGTATTTGCAGAGACGAATTCTTTTATTATGTCGTAAAATAGTAATGTCATCTTTCCATTTCTATTGTTGCCCTTTAATTCTCCAGAATAATATTTAAATATATTTAGAGCTGCTTCAAAATTTGAGGGACGTTTGGAATTTAGATATTTCCCTATTTCATTTTTATCATTTGATTTTACGCGGTATTTTTTTACAAAATCGCAGATTTTTAAAAAGTCCTCAACAACCTCAGCACTATTTCTGTTTAGCTTCCCCAAATTCGATTTTATTAGCATAATATTTCTGAATTCATTGAATGTATCGCTTAAAAATATCTGTAGGTCATCGTCGCAATAATACTGAATACCTTCTAGAGCAAATTTAATTTGATATGGTATAATTTGACTTCGTTTTCGAGCAATTAATGCAATTGTTGTCATGTCTGATTTTTTCAAGAATCCATTAATGTAATCCATTACCCAAGCTGATGTTTCACCAATATTTGCAAAGTATAATGCCTCAACAATGGCTTCATTGTTAGAATTAGCGACAACTTCCTTGGCGACTCTATTTAAATTGTTTTTAATTAATCTTTGAGTGTATTCTATTATGTTCGTAGGTGATCTATAATTGACGCCCAAAGTAATAGTAAAATACTCATCCGATAAAAATGTGTCCGGATTTAGAATAAATTCAGGCGTAGCACCTCTCCATTCGTAAATTGCCTGGTCATCGTCTCCTATAATTGTAATATCAGTATTGCTTATTTTAGCAATTGTTTTCAATAAATTTAAGTCAAGCATATTAATATCCTGGAATTCATCAACAAATATGGAGGAATAATTGGGGAGATGCCTAATTTCGCTATCAGAAGATAATTTATCGAGTTCGATCAAAGGCCAGTATTTCTGATCTTCCCAAGTATATTGACGTTTATGGTTCAAATATATGCATCCCTGTAGCCAAAAAGTCCAAAACGAATCATAAAAAGCCTTATATAAAGTTTCATCATTATTAATTAAATCAATAATATTGATTGATTTAAGGTTTTTGATTAGTTCATTAATCCGAATCCCCATTCTCGTTCGCATTAAGTAATCCATATGTTTTAGAAATATATCAAAAGTATTGTGAATATCGTGCCGAAAACCAAGCGATTTGAGAATTTCCATCGAATTATAAATAACCTTAATTACGTCAGAACCGTTTTCCTTTATTAAATATTCTATTTTAGGATAGCATTGCCAAACTGGTCTTAATGAATAATAAATATAAGAGTATTGAGCTTTTGTAGTGTCTATCAGATTAATTCCGCGCGTATGCAATTTTATATATTTCCATCCCCAAGCATTTAGGGTTGTAATTTCTACAACCCCCTTTAGAGATTCAAAAGCTCTGTCTTTATTCAGTCTGTTGTTCAACTCTTCGCATGCAATTTTTGTGAAGGTGAAGACAATGTATTTCGATGGAGTTTTCGGATTCAATTGTTGAATATTCAGGCAGCGCCACAAAATACAATTGGATTTCCCACTTCCAGCGGGAGCTAGTAATCTGATTTTATTGCGTGGGTATGAGCAAAATCTCTTCTGAGAAATATCTAAATACGAACTTCCAAGAATATCGCTCACAAATTCATCCAATTTTGCTCTCCCTTGAAATTAGCTATGTCCTCTTGATGAAGTTTCATCTTTATCTTATTACAAATGATCATCTTTTCACTTGACTAGCGCTTTCTTATTTTCGTAATGTCGAAACAATAATGATTTTGACCTACCTATTTCTTAATTTATTTTTTCAACCCTGACGGCTTTAATATAGCGATTTTAAAATGGATATCAATAGTTATTTAGCTTATTTCTCCCGTCGCCAGCAATCCCCTCCTTCCGACTCACCTCTCCCACACATTGGGCACAATATATTGTGCCCCTACGATACATTTATGCTTCGTACTTCGTACTGTCCTCTACTCCGGCGAAGTTGAAGGCTTCGCGGCGTTCGACACAGGTGCCGCATCGTCCGCAATGAATCTCACCGCCCTTATAGCATGACCAGGTCTTGGTGTAATCGATACCGAGCTCGATACCGGCGGTTACGATCTGCGCCTTGGTCATTGATATAAATGGCCGCAGAATATGAATACCGGCATATGTGCCTTTGGCGATAGCGTCATCCATAGCGCGCATATAATCTTCGCGGCAATCGGGGTAGATAGAGTGATCGCCCGCGTGCGCCGCGATTACGATAGAGTTGGCGCCGATACTCTCGGCGTACCCCGCCGCGATCGATAGCATGATGCCATTGCGGAATGGTACCACGGTCTGCCGCATAGAGTCATCGGCGTAATGACCCTCGGGGATCTCGCCGCCCGATTTGAGCAAGCTCGACGAGAACAGCTTATCGATGAAATCCAATTTGACTGTCGAATGAGTCACGCCAAGCTTTTTGCAATGATATTCGGCGAATGGCAGTTCCTTGTGGTTGTGCTTGGAGCCGTAATCGAAGCTGATAGCGGCGATTGGCTGTGGTGTCGGGTCGCCTGACCCGACATTTGGCGTCGATCGGGTGAGGTCACCCGTTCTCACAGATGATAAATAGTTTTTGTGCGCGTAATACAACGCCGTGACAGAGTCCAGTCCGCCGCTGAGGAGGACGATTGTTTTTTCCGATTTCGACATGAGGAGAAAATATATGAGATTAGCAGGGGAAGCAAGGAGTGAATTTATTGTAGGGGCGAACCTATGTGTTCGCCCTCGTCCAACGGGCCGACGCGTAGGTCGGCCCCTACGAAAGATTTGCAGTTTTCATGCGTGGGTTTGATGAATCAAACCCCTACAAAGGATAATTTATCGTAGGGGCGGTCAATTGAACGCCCATCATGTTAAAGGGCGTCCGGCAACCGCCGGACGCCCCTACCGATGCATTTGTGATGTTGGCAAGAAAGATGAGATTCCCGCATTCGCGGGAATGACAGGTTGATATTTACACCGTCACCATCGAGGGTTTTTCTTGCGTGACGAAGCGGCGATAGCGGTCGTTGATCCGTTCCCAATGCAGATTCTTGATGAAATTATCGATATAGCCGGGGCGATTGGGGCCATCCTTGTGGTAGTAGGCATGCTCGAAGACATCGAGTGAGATCAACGGTATGCCGCCCCAGATAGCGCCATTTTGATGCTCATCGACAAGGGCATTGAGCAACCGTCCGCTGTATAGCTTGTCGTAAACCAGCACGGCCCAGCCCGAAAGCTTGGCCGCGACAGCGGTTGCCTTGAAATCATCGCGCCATTTCTCGTAGCTGCCGAATTCCCGTTCGATGGCTTTGTAGATTTCGTATCCCTTCGATGGATTGCCATCTCCCCCCATGACCTCCCAATAGACATCATGCAGCAAAGCGCCGGCATGGTTCCATCCGCGGCGACGTTTCAGCTCGCCGAATTCGGAGTAGTTGCCGTTGGCGGTGGCGATATCGGCCTTGGCCAGCCCGGTTTCGATTGTATTTAACGCGACAACATAGCCCTTGTGATGCTTGTTGTAATGCCAGTCGGCAGTCTCCTGCGAAATGACATCCTTCAAAAGCTTCTTTGCTTCCTCATCCGTGTATGGACGGGGATTAAATCTCCATTCGTATCCCATATTTTCCTCTCTTTAAATTAACCGTCATTAATTCCAATTGACAACGACATTCATTTCCATTTGATAATAATACTACTGCGTAAGGCATGCGGTTCCGGAAAACTGGAATAGAAGTGGTGTCGGGTCGCCTGACCCGACATAAAAGCGACAAAATGCTCGTCGCCCTCAGATTGCTTCGTCGTTCGCCGTGGCGAACTCCTCGCAATGACATAGAAGCAAAATTGGCGAACAGCAGTTCGCCCCTACATGACATTTGTGATTTTGGCAAACTGAGATGGATTCGTGCATTCGCGGGAATGACGAGTTATGGAAGAATTCTAATTCTGATTATCGAGGCGGAGGCCGATACGCTCCCAGCGGATGCGATGCTTTTCGCTATCCCAGGAGAAGAATATGTACATTGGCTTACCAATTACCAATTTACGATCCAAAAATCCCCAGAAACGCGAATCGGCGGAATTGTCTCGATTGTCCCCCATTATGAATAAATAACCTATCGGGACTTCTTTCACAGGCATATTGTCGCGGATTCCCATGCCCCATTTGCCCTCATTGAAATGAGGATACACATGCGTTGAATCCATGAACTGCGATCCGGGTGGTGGTGGAATGTATTGATCATTTACAAATAATTGTTTATTGAATATTTTTATTTTATCCCCCCCAATGGCAACGACTCTTTTGATATAATTCTGCTTTTGGTCCATGGGATATTTAAAAATAATAATATCTCCAGGCTTGGGCTCATCACATGCAGGCAATTTTATATCGGTCAAAAGGATGGTCAGCTTACTACCATAAATGAATTTATTTGCCAGAAGATAATCTCCTTTCAGCAATGTTCGCTCCATCGCGCCTGATGGGATTCTATAGGATTCGATAATAGTCGCTTTGATAAAATCACTGCTAAATGACGATAATATATTCAGGCCTAAAAATACGAAAATAATCCATAGCCAGGTTTTGCGGATTCGAGGGGATTTATCATAATTAGCCTTATTAGTATATCGAATATTGAATATCAAAATACCCGCAAATACTGCGAGGGAAATGATTACCGATATAACCAGCCAAGTGAAAGTCATGATAAATGCATTGGAAATTAGGAAAATGTATTCGAAAACAAACGTCGCTAGCAACAACAATATCCCGCCTTTTAGATTTCCACAATATATCAACGGCAGGCCGCTACCAAAAAATGACAGGACAACCGAAACCCAGACGTGCCGTTTCTTATACGGCGGGGTTTCTTGAGCTAGAGTTTCGGGTTGGGATGGTGTCAAATCATCGGGCATTTAATTTCACCTTTAAATTCGATATTGCTGATATCATAAAATCATTTACTATAGGCATGATATCTTGTCAATTTATTCCTTTTAATTTTGTGGGCTGCAGCTGTCCACAGCTGCCCCTTCTTACTGGATTCAATAGGGGCAGTCGATGACGACTGCCGCCCAAGGAAATAAATTTCGCTTGATTTTTGTCGGCGAATTCTAAATAATAGCCATCCAAGAAATGAAATGGAGGCAACTGTGAGTGTTAAGAATCTCTTTTTGGAAACAAGACCGCAATTTTTGATCCTCTCCCCTATCTTGGTATTTTTGGGGATGTCAATAGCGTTGAACAACGGTAATTTTAACGCACTTTATTTTATTCTATCGGTTATCGGGCTGGTGCTCTTGCATGCCAGTGTAAATGTACTGAATGACTACAGCGATTTCAAAACCGGTATCGATTTGAAGGTAAGTCGGACACCGTTCTCCGGCGGTTCAGGACTTATGCCTGCTGGAATAATTTCTCCCAAAGCTGCCCTATGGTTGGGATTTGGTACGCTTATCGCAGCAGTGCCGATCGGGATTTATTTCGTGATAGTCAGGGGCACATACCTAATACCGTTGTTCGTTGTCGGGGCATTATTTGTGGTATTTTATACTACTCATCTAACCAAGATCGGCGGTGGTGTGGCAGAAATTGCCGCAGGATTAGGATTAGGCACATTGCCCGTGCTTGGCACATTCATGATAATGGACGGCGGGTTTTCATTCCCTGCATTGTACGCTTCGATACCATCGGGATTATTAGTCGCCAATCTTTTATTGTTGAATGAATTCCCTGACTCTGAAGCCGACAAGACCAACAATCGCAAGACGTTACCAATAACTGTAGGTCATAAGAAGGCGGCGGTTGTTTATTCATCATTAGTAATATTAACATATCTCTGGCCAATCATTGGAACTATCGCCGGATTAATGCCAGCCTGGACGATGCTGTCGTTGCTGACATTGCCGATTGGAATCAAGGCGATCAAGGGCTCATTCACATTCAAATCATTGCCGGAATTAGTCCCGGCTCAAGGCGCCAATGTGATGATAGTGCTATCGATTCAATTTCTTATGGGAGTTGGATATATATTGGCCAAGGTAATTGGGTAAGTAATATTTAATAGATGCGAATTTTCGTGTAGAGACTTGCCATGCAAGTCTCTACTTTTTTTATATATATTCCAACTATTCCGAATCGTAATCAACCATTGAAAATATTTTATAGCCTTTGAGCTTTTCGCGGCCGCGCAGGAAAGTTAGATCGATAACAACTGCGATTTCAAATATCTTGCCGCCCAACCGTTCGATTAATTTGGCAGTAGCGGATAATGTCCCACCAGTTGCTAATAGGTCATCGATAATAATAACTCGCTGGCCTTTGGCGATAGCATCGGTATGAATCTGAAGCGCGGCCTTGCCATATTCCAGATCGTATGATTCTTCGATAGTACTGGCAGGCAGCTTGCCCGGCTTGCGTGCCGGAACAAAACCGCATTTGAGCTTATTGGCGAGAGCTCCGCCAAAAATAAAGCCGCGCGATTCCACTCCAACGATGACATCGATTTTTTTATCTTTATAACGTTTATAAAGAGTGTCGATCACAAATTTGAACGCCTTCGCGTCGTTGACAAGAGTCGTAATATCCCTGAAGACAATTCCCTTAATTGGGAAATCAGGCACATTTCTGATTGTGTTTTTTAATTCGTTTTGTTTCATAGCATAATCCTGAAAACTTTGTAGTCTCCTTTATATTCATTCCATTCAACTTGTACAGAAGCAATATGGGCATGTCTCGGGCCGATTTTTATTTCATCATAAAATGCGTTCAACATACTGACATCCCCTTCGACATAAGTCTCGACTGAACCATCAAAATTATTTCGTACATATCCGACCAGCCTTAGCTCATCGGCAACCCGTTTCACAAAATAGCGAAATCCCACCCCCTGGACGACGCCGGTGACAATCAAACGTAATCCTTTAAGCTCCCCAGCCAATCAATTACTCTCCAATGCTTTGTCGACAGCATCCTCAGGGCTTTCACATTCGATAACGCCTTCGATATCCCATGTACCTAATCCATAAACCGGCTTGCCTGATTGCAGGGCAAGGGCGATTTCAGAGAGTGTCCCGTATTTGCCGTCAATTGCTATCAACGAATGAGCGGTATTAATAATGATTGAATTTCGGCCGTGTCCCAGACCTGTGGCGATCGGGAATTCGACCCATTGATTGGCGTCTTTGATATTGTTGCCGGGCAGAACACCGATTGTCGTACCGCCATTTTCATGCGCACCCTTGCAGGCGGCTTCCATAACTCCGCCAAGTCCGCCGCAAATCAATATCGCCTTGTTCCGAGCGATTGATTCTCCAACGCGGTAAGCAATCCGGTAAGTTTTTTCATCAATATCCGATCCCCCGATTACGCCGATGAAATTATTCATGGAGATGATTTAATATGGCGAGCGATAGATGTCAATTGGAAATGAAAATATCACATATAGAGACGCAAGATTTTGCGTCTCTACGCTGGGATTAAGGTTATAGTTTTGTAGAGACTTGCGATCGCAAGTCTCTACTACGGATCATAATTATTGATTAGGTTATAAATCCAAATTTGCAGGTTCGAAATATTCGCGCGGGTGGGCGCAGCAGGGACATTTGGCGACCGGTTCGGTTCCCTCGTGAATAAAACCGCAGACGCTGCATTTCCATTTAATTGGACTGTCTCGTTTGAAAACCATGCCCTTTTCCAACAAATCCAATAATTTTTTATAGCGGTCGCGGTGATGTTTTTCAACTTTGGCGATCTGGCGGAATAAATTCGCCGCCGGACGGTTGCCTTCTTCGTCGGCTTGCTTGGCGAATTCGGGATACATCGATGTAGTTTCATAGTCTTCCCCGCCCATGGCGGCTTTTAGGTTGGCTGCTGTATTGCCGATACCGCCCAAAAGATCTAATTCGTCTTTTGCATGGCGGCGTTCATTGTCTGCGGTTTCTTCGAATATTTTCGCGATATAATGCAGGCCTTCTTTTTTCGCAACTGCGGCGAAATAGGTGTATTTATTCCGTGCTTGCGATTCGCCCGCGAACGCGGCTTTGAGATTATCCTCTGTTTTGCTCATTTTCTTCGTGCCTCCCTAATTTTGCAATCACCAATTATTTTACATTTCATTTATAGCATAAATGTCAAATACCTGTCGAGCAATAAATAAGAACAATATATCAACATGTATCCTGGGGCTATTTGGCATAGATTTTTTGTCCATATGTCGTCCAAAGTTCATCGGGGCGAGAGGATTTGAACCTCCGACACCATGGTCCCGAACCATGTGCGCTACCAGGCTGCGCTACGCCCCGTTTGAGAAAATCTATCCAAAGCCTAAATTATATCAGAACGCTGAAAAGTCAATATCAAAGTAAGCCAATCAAAACCATAATAAACCACCCCCAAAATTTAGCAGATATTTTAATGAATTGACAACCAAGTTAATTGAACTATATTTCCCATATGAACAATAATGGGTATAACTTTTTCGACATGCGTAATCGATTGTTATTTATGGTAGTTGCCACGATTGTATTATCTTTTGGTTTCGGCCAAGCTCAACTTGTTCAGCCCCGCGGCAGCGATGGGACATTCGACTTGATTACCTGGAATGTCAAAGATTTCCCACGCACTGGTTTCAGAACTATAGACACCCTGGCCGTGTTGATTTCCGACCTCAATATCGATATGGTAGCGTTTCAAGAGATAAGCGATACGACGGCGTTCAGAGATTTTTTGGGCCATCTGCCCGGCTGGGATGGAATATATGCGCCCGATAATTATCCCGATGGCACCTATCAGAAGACTGCGGTTATCTGGAGAACCGATAGAGCCAATGTAACCTATATCGAGCAGCTATTTGTAGGGAGTTTATACCAATTCCCAAGGCCGCCGATTCATCTTTATTGCAGTGTCCAATTTGGCGATCATCAATTTGATTTTCATCTGATAGTGCTTCATCTGAAGGCAGAAGATACTTACGATGATTATTTGCGTCGGCGGGCGGCTATCATAATGCTGAAAGCTTATCTTGATACTCACGTCCCCAGCGCGCCCGATCAGGATTGGATTATAGTCGGCGATTACAACGATGATTTAAGCGACTCCAACAGCGAAAATGTGTTCCTGCCGATTTTGCAGGATACAACAGATTATCGTTTCTTGACCCTGCCGATGGCGGGAAATCCGTATTGGTCATCGTATCCATTCCTGAATCTACTAATCGATAATATTCTGATTACCACACAGGCAAATAGTGAGTATGGCAACGGCAATACGATTACATTAAGGCTGGATGACGAATATAGTAATTATTTCAGTCGCATATCTGATCATCGTCCGGTAATGGCGCAATTCATGGATGATGCCACGGGGATTGACGACAATCCTGTCCCGCGAAATTCCGAGATAATATCGATCTATCCGAATCCGTTCAATAATAAAACTATGATATCATTCGATCTGCCGACACAAGCTAATGTAAATCTTGAAATCTATGATATCCTGGGTCGTAAAATCGCAGCGCTTATACAAGGCGTCTTGGATCAAGGTAAACATAAGATATCGCTTGATGCCGGGTCGTGGAAATCGGGTGTCTATTTTGTGCGGATATCTACGGAAGTAACTATTCAGAGCATATCGAAATTTCTGCTCTTAAAATAGTATACGATAAAATCAGTAAATATTAAAGGCGGGCCTTCTGACCCGCCTTTTAATTATTCCGTCGACTGAATAAAATCAGACCTTCGATTTCAACTACTTGCCGAAAGTCCTGATTTAAGTTTTAGACTACACCCTGATCGAGCATCGAATCCGCGACTTTGATGAATCCAGCAATGTTAGCGCCATTCACGTAGTTGATATAATTGCCGTCTTTGCCATGTTCGACGCACTGCGCATGGATCGCCTTCATAATACCATGCAATCTTTGGTCAACCTCTTCCCTTGTCCAAGAAAGCCGCAAGCTGTTCTGGGACATTTCGAGGCCGGATGTTGCCACTCCACCAGCGTTGGCCGCCTTGCCGGGGCCATAGAGAATCTTGCTATCGATATATATACTGATGGCATCAGGAGTCGAAGGCATGTTTGCGCCCTCGCTGACAACATTTACACCATTTTTAATCAGGTTCTGCGCGTCCTTGCCATTGATTTCATTTTGAGTGGCGCTGGGGAAGGCGCAATTCGCTTTGTGATCCCATAGTGGATTATAGGCAAGCTTGTTGTCGACTGGAGTATAGACTGTCCCTTTATATTTATCCGCATAGTCTTTGATTCTGCCGCGTCTGATATTTTTTAGATCCATTATGAAGGCCAGTTTTTCACGGTCGATACCTGCTTCGTCGTAAATATAGCCAGCCGAATCCGAAAGCGTAACCGGCTTGCCGCCCAAATCGAGAATCTTCTCAACAGTATATTGAGAGACATTGCCGGAGCCGGAAACCAGGCAAGTCTTCCCCTTTAGAGTTTCACCTTTAGTAGAAAGCATTTCTGATGCGAAATAAACTGAGCCGTAACCCGTAGCTTCAGGACGAATCAGACTTCCACCCCATTTGAGCCCCTTGCCCGTAAGCACGCCGGTGAATTCATTGCGGAGTCTTTTATACTGTCCAAACAGAAATCCGATTTCACGACCTCCGACTCCTATGTCGCCCGCCGGGACATCAGTATTAGCGCCGATATGACGGAATAATTCGGTCATAAATGACTGGCAGAAATGCATTACTTCGTTATCGGATTTTCCCTTGGGATCAAAATCTGAACCGCCTTTGCCTCCGCCCATCGGTAATGTTGTCAGGCTGTTCTTGAAAACCTGCTCGAAAGCAAGGAACTTCAGGATGCCGAGATTGACTGTCGGGTGGAAACGAAGTCCGCCCTTGTAGGGGCCGATCGCGCTATTCATTTCAATACGAAATCCGCGATTGACCTGGATTTTTCCGCTGTCATCGACCCAGGGCACACGGAAGATGATAATTCGTTCAGGCTCAACGATCCTTTCCAGTATCTTGGCCTCACGGTATACAGGATGCTTATCCAGGATGGGCATCAAAGACTCGACTACTTCCTGAACCGCCTGATGGAATTCTTTTTCGCCTGGATTCTTGGCTATCAATGGCTCCATGAAGGCAGTGACTTTGTTGGACATCTGCATCTCCTTGATGATTGCGAAACGCCTTCCCGTAGTACTAACGTCTCAGCTGATTTTATAACTACAAGAATAATTAAAGAACAGCTGTGAATATTTTGATATAGTTCAAAATTTCACAAATCAAGGAATGAAATTATAATCTTTAAATGGATAGTCAAGAAAATAATTAAAATATTAACGAATATTTAGCAATTTAAAATAGGCTTATTGATATTTATTATAATTAATAGAATAGATTAATCATAGTATAAAAAAAGAGATCAGCGGTCTTCCGCTATCCGCTGCCTGTTTATCGAACGAGCCAATGCCGCTTCGGCACGAGCAACATCGATATCGTCATCGCTTCGACGGGCAAGTCTCTCGCGAGCGCGCTGCTCGGCTTTTTTGGCGCGCTCGAGATTAATTTGTTCGACAGTTTCAATAGAATCGGCGAGAATAGCGGCGATATTGCCGGAGACTTCGAGAAAGCCGCCCGAAATGCAATAATCAACCTGCCTGTCATCTGATTCGATAACAGTCAATTTGCCGGGTATCAGGGCAGTGATAATGGGAGCGTGATTAGTCAGAACGCCGAGATAACCTTCGCTTCCCGGCGCAATTATAGATTTAACATCCATTTCAAAAACTGTCTTTTCAGGAGTGACGACTGAGAGCTTGAACAATCTTAATCTCCTGATTTCATTTTTTCGGCTTTTTCGATAGCCATTTCGATACTGCCAACCATCCAGAACGCCTGCTCCGGAATGCTATCATGCTTGCCTTCCATGATTTCTTTGAAGCCTCTGATAGTATCAGCAAGCTTGACATATTGTCCCGCCTGGCCCGTAAACGCCTCCGCGACGAAGAACGGCTGTGAAAGGAATTTCTGCATTTTTCTGGCGCGGGCGACAATAACCTTATCTTCTTCGGAAAGCTCATCGATACCCAAAATCGCGATAATATCCTGAAGGTCTTTATAGCGCTGCAATATCCTCTGCACTCCTCTGGCGACATCGTAATGCTCCTGACCGACAATGTGCGGATCGAGAATGCGGCTGGTCGATGCCAACGGGTCCACTGCGGGATATATACCCATTTCGACTATCTGACGGGAAAGCACGGTAGTGGCATCGAGGTGGCTGAAGGTGGTCGCAGGTGCGGGATCGGTTAAATCATCGGCAGGGACATAGATCGCCTGCACCGATGTAATAGAGCCTGTCTTGGTCGATGTAATTCTCTCCTGCAAGGCGCCCATTTCGGTGCCCAAGGTCGGCTGATAACCTACAGCCGAGGGCATTCTGCCGAGTAACGCTGAAACCTCGGAGCCAGCCTGTACGAAACGGAAAATATTATCTACAAATAGCAGCACGTCCTGTCCCTGCTCGTCGCGGAAATATTCGGCCATACTCAGACCCGAAAGCGCAACTCTCAAACGCGCGCCCGGCGGTTCATTCATCTGACCGAACACCATGCAGGTCTTTGCAATGACGCCTGATGCCTTCATATCGAGCCAGAGATCGTTTCCTTCGCGAGTCCTCTCGCCGACTCCGCAGAATACCGAAATGCCGCCATGTTCAGTGGCGATATAGCGGATGAGCTCCAGAATAACCACGGTTTTGCCGACACCGGCGCCGCCGAATAGTCCAACTTTGCCGCCCTTTGGATATGGCTCTAATAAATCGATAACCTTAATGCCGGTTTCGAGAATCGAAGTCTTGGTTTCCTGGTCAATAAGTGCCGGGGCGGGCCGATGAATAGGATATCTTTTTTCATATTTGGCCGCGCCAAGCTCATCAATCGGTTCACCAAGCAAGTTGAACACCCTGCCCAATGTATTATTGCCAACCGGTACCGTAATCGGGCCGCCGGTATCAAGAGCTCCCATTCCGCGAACAACGCCGTCGGTGGAGGCAAGGCCAAGGCATCGAACAACATTGTCGCCAACATGCATGGCGACCTCGGCGGTTAGATTGATGCCCCTGGTCTCATCTTTGATTTTTATCGCATTCAGAATATTAGGCAGGCGATCAGCTGGAAATTCGCAATCCACTGTCGGCCCTATTACCTGAACTACCTTACCCCAATTTTCTTCAGCCATTTCAAACCCTTTATTTTAATTAAATTATTTCCATTATTAACGTGTTGTATATTATCAAATTACATTATTCTCTTAAACCATATTTTCAGATGATAAATTATCCTATTTCAGGGCTTCGACGCCTCCGACGATATCCAATAGCTCTTTGGTTATCGATGCCTGGCGGACCTTGTTGCGCACCAGTGTGAGATTGTCGATCATCTCTTTGGCGCTTTTGGTGGCATTGGACATGGCAATCATACGGGAGCCGTACTCCGATGCAAATGATTCCAGCATTGCCTGCAATATTTTGGTCACACAATAACGGGGCAAGAGATTGGCAAAAATACCATCGGCGCTTGGCTCAAAAATATAATCCGACGGCATTCCCTGTTCGGCCGATTTTGGCTTTTCGATCGGCAGGAATCGTTCAAGCGTTATCTTATAGCTGACAGTTGAAACAAATCTAGTATAAAGCAACCTGACTTCATCGACTTCGCCTTTATAAAATTTATCGGTAATTTGAAGCGCCAACTGCCGGGTACGAACCAGATCAACATTGCCGCCCAGATCGGTGATCGCGAAATCAGTCGGGGCCTTGTAATGCTTGAAATATTCTGCGGGCTTCTTTCCAATTATCCCGAGTGAGACTGTTCCCGGCGGAGCGTCATGCAGATATTTCGAAGCTGTCCTGATAATATTGCTATTGTATGATCCGCAAAGACCGCGATCGGATGCGAATACCAGGAGCAGTGTCTTTTTGACCTGTCGTTCCTCAAATAGCGGATGATGCAGACCGGCGGCCGCTGACGCTAACGATTCCAGCATCTGCTGCATTTTAAGACCATACGGACGAGCGGCCTCTACCCTCAATTGAGCCTTGCGCAGACGAGCGGCGGCAACCATCTCCATGGCCTTGGTTATCTGCTGGGTATTTTCAACCGACTTAATTCGTCGCTTAATATCGCGTAATGATGCCATCGTAGATCCTTAGATTACCCTACATTCTCGATTTGAATTCATCTTTGAATTTGGCAGTTGCGTCTTTCAATTTGGCTGCGATAGCATCATCGATATCTTTTTTGGATTTAATATCATGATAAATATCCGGATATTTATTCTGGATATAGTCGAAAAATTCAGTCTCGAATTTGTGGCAGACTTCAACAGGAAGATCATCCAGGAAACCGTTTACGGCGACCCAGATAATCGAAACCTGCTTCTCGAGCGGCATGGGAACATATTGACCTTGTTTCAATATTTCGACCATTCTGGCTCCGCGGGTCAACTGCCTTTGAGTGGCGTCATCAAGCTGCGAGCCGAACTGAGCAAATGCCGCCAGTTCGCGGTATTGAGCCAGGTCAAGACGAAGCTTGCCCGCCACGCGCTTCATGGCTTTTGTCTGAGCATTGCCGCCGACACGCGATACGGATATACCGACATTGATGGCCGGACGAACGCCGGAGTAAAATAGATCTGCTTCGAGATATATCTGGCCGTCGGTGATAGAAATAACATTCGTGGGAATATAAGCGGAGACATCGCCTGCCTGGGTCTCGATAACCGGCAGGGCAGTTAGCGAACCGCCGCCTAATTTATCAGATAATTTTGCAGCTCTTTCCAAGAGCCTGGAATGCAGGTAAAAGACGTCGCCAGGGTAAGCTTCACGACCCGGAGGACGGCGAACCAGCAACGATAATTGCCTGTACGCCTGGGCGTGTTTGGAAAGATCGTCATATACGCATAGAGCATGCTTTCCATTATATAGAAATTCTTCGCCAATGGCACATCCGGAATACGGTGCGATATACTGCAGCGGCGCGGGGTCATTGGCTCCGGCAACCACCACAGTGGTATATTCCATAGCGCCATGCTTTTGTAATGTCTCTACAACTTGAGCGACCGTCGAAGATTTTTGGCCGATCGCAACATAGATGCAGAAAATATCAGAATCTTTTTGATTGATGATGGCATCGATAGCCAGCGCGGTCTTGCCTGTCTGTCTATCTCCGATAATTAATTCTCGCTGTCCGCGGCCGATGGGAATCATCGAATCGACCGATTTGAGCCCGGTCTGCATCGGCTCTTTTACCGGCTGACGGGAAACCACATTTGGCGCCAGACCTTCAATTGGACGATAATGATCCGTGACGATAGGGCCCTTACCATCGAGGGGCTGCCCGAGAGCGTTGACAACTCTTCCGACAAGCGCCTGACCGACCGGCACGCGGGCTACCGCCCCCGTGCGGTTAACGGTATCGCCTTCTTTGATTTGAGTATCATTGCCGAAAATCGCGGCGGACACGGAATCCTCTTCGAGATTCAATACTAATCCGATAATATCATTGGGGAATGATAATAGCTCAGACTGCATGGCGTCCTCAAGGCCCCATATCCTGGCAATACCGTCGCCAATCTGCAGAATAGTCCCCACAGATTGCATTTCGAGTTTCGTTTGATACTTCTCTATCTCTTTTTGTAGAATAGAACTTACTTCTTCAGGACGAAACGCCATATTTAATCCCCTTTAATAAACCTTTATAGCTTTCAGGTCGTGCTTTAGCTGGTTTAACTGATATTTAACCGATGCGTCCATGACCTGATAATTGAGATGGATTACAATTCCGCCAAGAATGCTTCTATCGATCTTGTGGATGATTTCAATTTTCTTGCCAGAAAGCTTTTCCAATTTTTCCCTGAGTCGATTTTTATAATCCTCGTCAATCTGGATTGCGGTAATAACTTTGGCTTTAATAATTCCTTTATGATGTTCGAGATAAGTCTCGAATTCACGGGCAATCTCGCCGAGCATATCGATTCTGCCCTTTTCAATAAGCAAGTATAGAAAAGATAAAAGCTGCGGAGAAAGCCTCGTAGTGAAGAGAGTCCTGATAATAGCCTGTTTGTGTTCTGCCAGTACCTGAGGCGCAACCAAAAATCCAATGAAAGTCCTATCCTTATCGCTAAAGGACTTTAATTGAAATAGCTCGGACGCGGTAATATCAAGAGTGCCTCGTGATACCGAGACATTAAAGAGCGCGTGAGCGTACCGTTTGGCTACACTGGTGTCTTTCATTTTAGCCTAATCGGCTCCCTTCAGGAAATTTTCGAGAAGTCGTTTCTGTTCGGCTTCATCTAATTTGGTCGATATGATTTTTTCCGCGGATTTCACCGCCATATTGATCATATCATCCCGCAACTGCACTCTGGCCTTGGCGATATCGCGATTGAGCTCTTCGCGCGATTTCAAAATCATTTGATGCGAGTCTTCCCTGGCTTGCTCCCTAATCTCGGCGGCAATTCGGTTTCCCTCAGCGATCGCCTCCTGGATTTTGACCCTGGCCTCAGCATCGATATTCTTGATTTTTGCCTGATAATCATCAAGCAGCCTGTTAGCATCCTGCTTGATTTTTTCGCCGGCCTGAATATCGCCGACGATCTTATTCTTACGATCGTCAAGCATCTTCAAAAGCGGCTTCCAGGCAAAGGCCTTCAATATCCAGAGGGCGATAATGAAGCCTATAATCTGGGTGACTATAATCCCCCAGTTTAGATCTAAAGAACGGGCAATGTCTCCCATTTTACTTAATAAGGATTACCGCTACGAGTGCGTAAATTGTCAAGGCCTCGATAAACGCGGCGCCGATGATCATACCGGTCTGAATCTTTCCAGCGGCTTCCGGCTGACGTCCCATGGCTTCCATCGCCGCGCCGACTGCTTTACCTAATCCAAGCCCCGACCCTATCGCGGCAACACCGACCGCCAACGGTAGTAGAAATCCAACAGAAGTTTTAGGATCCATTATTTCCTCCTTTAATGATGATCTTCATCATGATGTGACATTAACGAAAAATAAATTGTTGTCAAAAGTGTAAATACCAGCGCCTGTACGAAGCTGGTTAAAATCGCCAAAAATATAAACGGCAGATGCAACGGAAGGCCGATCGGCAGATGAGTGAAACTCATCACCGAGACGCCGAGAGTTACGAATATCGCCAGCAGCATATCCTCGCCGCTGATATTTCCGAAAAGACGCAGAGAAAGCGAAATCGGCTTGGCCAATTCCCCTATTATATGCAGAGGCATATTCAACGGCACAAGACACCATTCGACTGTCGATTTCGGCGAGCCGGCCAGATGGTGAAGATAACCGAGAATACCGAAACTGCGAAGCCCCGTAAATTGAACATATAAAAATACGCATATCGCAAGTGCCAGCGTCGTATTTAGCTTGGCTGTCGATGAAAACATACCGGGAATCAACCCGATTAAATTCATGCAGAAAATATAAACGAACAATGTCCCAATGAAGGGTATGAATTTTCGTCCCTTTTCACCGAGAACACTGGTGACAAGACCGGCCAATGATTCAACTACCCATTCAAGAACATTCTGCAGCTTACCCGGCACCAAAGTTCTTTTTCTGAATGCCAGAAATGCCAGAAGCCCAAGTATAAGCCAGACTATAGTTGAAAATACCACAATCCTGTATTGGAATAGAAAATTTACCCAATCGGCGTGAACATTTTTATGCAGTATCTCAATAATATTTGGAAGCTCAGGCGCGCCTTCCTCAGCGGCCTTTTCGGCGGCATGGCCCAATGTATCCGATGCGACATGCTCGACCTGATTTACCAGAAGCAGCGCAGAGTTGATTAAACTGATCAAGCCTTGGAGCCCTCCGGTTTAACCCGATTATCAAGTCCCAGATAGATTCGACCGAGCACTTTCAATAATGCCACGATCAATATTCCCGAAAAGCCCCAGAGCAATCCGTAAATTGACAGATATTTCCAGGTCACCAATAAATATCCAATACCATATAAGACCGGCAATTTTACGAATAAAATAATTATTCCGAGTGTCGTATTCTTCTTCTCTCCGGGCAATAAGCTTACGATAATAATCTTAATTGCCAGAAGATTCAGGCATCCCCAGACCGCGCCAAATAGCACTGAAAGAGCGAAGTTCATGGCAATATATAGCGCCAGAAATGGAAACAGAATTGCCGCTACTATCAATGTCGCTTTTATTATTCTATCAACGAAATTAAGATCCAAGTTCGCATTCAATCCTCTCGATTAAGCTCTTTGATTATTTTGTAGGTTTCGACCCCCCCGCTGCCACGCCAAGTAAAAGAAAAATTACTGTCATGACATTGGTGGTTTTGAACAACTTTGTCGAGATATCGTCCTATAAAATAACCTACGCCAGGCGCCGCCAACATTATGAGCGGGATTGTGGTAGCGAGGGCGACCTGTCTGTAACTCCTTTGGGTGTCATCTTTTTTCTTCGCCACAATTCCGTACCAAAAACAAGCCCGAATATACGTCATATCATCAGACTGTCAAGTCGAAAAATTAATAATCATTATCAATTATTCAAAACAGCAATGTCAACCGTTTCAAGGATTTATTAGAGTTGCATATCAAGCGCCATAATTCCACTAACCCCGGCCCCATCAGAATAGGTAATCATGAGTACCTGAATATAGTTCAATGATATGATTTTCGCTGGGGCTTCAAATCGGGCCATCTCATAAGGACTGCCTGGAACGGAAATATTATAGGCGATCAAGAGATTATTATCGGCGACATAAAGAACTCCTTGATTTGCTAAAAGTACGTCAGTCGATTGATTTACTGTCGGTATTGAACCTAATGGGACTGTCGATGGCAGGCTTGAAATATCCACGATCGCAATTCCGGTATTATGCAGGGCAATATACAACGTAGTTCCGGAAATAGCGGCGTCAAAACACTGATCAGGTACGGGGGCCATTACCGAAACCTGCGGCGCGGCCGGATTGGTGATATCGAGAATCTCAATTACCGTATTTTCCGCAATCAATAATAGATTCCCGAATGCCCTTAGTCGTCCCCAGCTCAACGCACTTTGAGTGATTACTGTATCAACTATGGTCATGTCATGGACAGTAATCACACCATTGGACTGACCATCTGCGGAACCGTTCTTATATACATAGACGTAGTCATTGACTACAGCCAAATCCTGGATATTGGTAACATCAAATCTAAATTCCTCATTAGGGTTAGTGGGATCACCCAATGAATAGGCTCTAAGCTTATAGCCGCTATCAAGCCGGCCTACGCTAAAAATATAACCAGGCCCAAATTGATTGCCAAACAATGCTCCTTTAATGTACCCCGCAACGCTGACATTATTGATATCGGCGATATTGAGAATTAACGACGAGTCTCTGTGTTCCGGACGAATGTCTATTGGTCACATAAAGGTAGCTGGATTGGATATTGCCGGTAATTTCGTAGTATGGACCGTGCTCGGAGTTATTATAGTGGCCGAGAACATCAAATGATCTCAGGGCTCGAGTGGAAAAATGCCATATCGGCCCGGCAGTCTGATTTCCATGTCCGTCATCTGCAACTACCTTCCAATAATAAGTATGATCATATTCCAGACTTTCCGGTTCATACCAGCTTTCTCGACGATCCGATTCGATGAGCGCGGGTTCTTGTGCTTCATCGAAGTAGACATCGAACGTAAGCGAATCGCCGTCTACATCATTCCAATCCCAGGTTATATTGGCTGATATCTCCTGATTTACCGCGCCATCTGCCGGAACAGGATTGGACGGAGCATCAGGCGGATCATTCTTTATCGAGTTTGAAGGTTTAAGCTTGTCGCATGAAAAAATTGTCAGCATGAAAAATACTGCCAAAGGAATTCTCCAACACATAATCACCTCCCGAACAAAATTCCATCATTCACTAAGTACAATTGTTGAACGCTATTATGTCGTCATCGAGCTGCGCATGATATAAGCATATTTCGCCGAGTTGATTGAAGTCAAGAGTAAAAAGAAAAAGGCCATCCGTTTCCGAATGGCCCTCTTCCCCATCGTTGATTTCCTTAATTAGATTTTAGTAGGTTTTTGGTTCGGTCAAATTTATCGGTGGAATTGCCGGTGAAGCCGGCGCCAGTCCGGCGGGAGCACAATCCGCGCATGGTATCGGGGCTGCTCCACCTTTGAAATAATTAACCATGTAAGTAACATCGAGACCGTTAAACGAGCATGATCCGTTGACATCACCCGCGACGAACCAGCTATTAGGCGGCGGACATTCGCAGGAGTATGATGGGGCTGCTCCCCCCTTGAAGTAGTTGACACTGTACGTGACATCGAGACCGTTGAAGGAGTTGCTGTTATTGGCATCACCAGGTACGTAGGCGCAGCCGCCTGCTCTGCTGATTGAAATGACCCCTTCGCCAACGTCTTGCCAATAGCCGCCTACCTGGATCAGATACTGAGTACCGGCATTGGCATCAAAAGTAATTTGAGATTGAAAGTCGCAGAAGTCGTCATTGCATTCCAGCAGAGTGAATGTAGAATTAGAGATGTGCACTATATAATCGCCGCCTTCATTGTTGTTCCAGCCGGTGATCACTACATAGTACATTCTACCGGATTCCACGGGAACACCTGTGAGTTTTGGCGAACCGGTAAGGCCGCAACCATCGCCGGCGCAGGCGATTTCTGTTGCGGCATCATCTAAAATCACAAGAGCCGGAATATATGTGTCTAAGCTGGTTCCGCACATATCAACATCTATGGTGCCATCTTCCAGAGGTAAGTAAGAATATATTACATCATTACCTTCAAATCCGCATCCCGAAACGTGATTATTGATGTAGCCTGTTGTTGTTCCGGTGTAGGACACGGGGAGTGGGTCATAGATGAAAGTTGCGTTGGCAATATCTTCTCCGCCCTGTAGTGGTACAGAAGCAGGAGGATCGGGCGCGACCGGACAGCTTGAGCCCTCGTAAATGGCCAACTTAGTATCAAGTGACGAGCCGCAAAGGTTGACAGTCACTGGAGCTGTCGCAGTTGCGTTGTAAACATACCAAATGTCTGGTGAGAAAATGCAGGAGCTGGAACCGTCGTAGGTAGCGCCAATCGTCGAAAAGGGTTGACTTACGACTTCACCGATGGCTTCGGCATCAGCGCAGATGTCATTAGCAGGTGGCGGAGCGCAGGCTTCACTATTAATATTAAGTACGTATGGTCCCTCAGCATCAAACCACTGGTAGATCGGATAATAATACGTTCCCGGTGGTACGGTCAGCCATGTCGAAGACCAATTGTAATCGCACAAATCTCGTGACCAACTGTTTGCATATAGGGTGTTTTGATCACATGGGCAGTTTGTTTCAAGAATTATATAAATATTGTCGAAGTAAGGGTTGGTGCCGCATAAATCGACAGTAATGTTCATGAATTCTGTAGTTGTGAATGCCACCCAGGACTCTTTGTCCCAATGCATTTGGCAATCAACTGTGGAGCCCGTATTGTCACCCGTGAATTGCAGAGGCACTCCCAGTTCGAGTGGAACCGGCGTGACGTCAACGCAATTATCGTTTGGCGGAGGAATAATTTCCTGAACATCTATTATAAAACTATAATCCATTGGTTCTGCCAGATCGAGCGGATAGTATATGGTCGTGGGACCGGCTATCTCCTGCTTAAGTTCAGGCTGAATCTGCAAGTTATCGCATAGCGGAAATGTCCAATAAAATATATTGTATGAATCGCAACTATTACAGTCGTTTAAAAAGGCATAACCAAAACCTCTGATTTGATCCGCGGTAGGACAGAAATTAATTGATAATAAATTTACCTCATACGGAAGATTAATCGCGTACCAAGCCGCATTATACCCGAGGTAATCGGGGCAATCAGCGGTGGCGCCTTTGGTAGTACCATTGACAATTTGCGGATAAGGACCAGTAATAGGCGTCGCATTTTCGCATAAGTCGTTTGCCGGCGCTGCCGGAGGATCTTCAACTGTAACAGTAAAGTAGTAATCTGAGCCACATGTAACGCCCGAGAAAACCGAAGGTAAGGCAACGATCCAATATTCACCGGGGTCAAGGGTAGTAGAATTTATGTTAAGCTCTGTACAAGGGCCGGCGGTTCCGAAATAGTAAGGAAGGCCTGGACAGGGTGGCACAAGTAGCCCGATCAACAATGGAAACTCGGCCATACCAGTAATGTGTACCACTTTCGGAGCATCAAGAGTAAGAGTATACCAATCGGTGTCGCGAGCCTCAACTATGCCGTTGATTAGATAAGTGCCTGCCTTCCCCGCGATGGTTTCGCCCGAACTGACAGTGCTGAATACATTGGGAGTGGAATTACAGCCGCCATTAGTGTCGTCAATAAAATCGTCATAACAATCGGGTTCGTTTTCCGGAGTATTTGGCTCGGGAATGGTGAATGCGCAATTAGGACTTCCGTTAACTAAGAGTGTATAGGGACCATAACTGCCTTCGAAACCGGAGACGACTATATAATAAGTAGCGCCTGCCGTAACACGAAAATTGGCTATTTGGGGCTGCATGGTCCAGTAATTGTCGCTGCATGCAAGCTGAGTGCCGCTATCATCGAGGATACCCAGCATAGAATTAAAATATACGTGACTAAACGTTGCAACGGTTATCCAGCCGTCTGATGCAGGAGTATAAGAGTAGAAAACGTCGGGAGCGTAATTATAGGCATCCGCGCAGTCTAATGAGAAATCATGAGTATAGCCGGCTGTACTGCCGCTATCGACATACGGAATTGAAGAAATGACCGTGGCGTCATACATGTTGTCGCCTCCTTGCAGGATTATATTCGGATCCGGCGGCGGGGCAGGGATACACCTATCAACCTTTCTTGAATCGACACCTCTCATTCTGTCGAAGGGGGCTGTATTGGATATAGTAAAAGTGGGAATTTCGTTGGAATTTGATTTTACAAACGGCGCAATCTTCTTTTCAGGATTCGATGCAGGCGCAGACCTTTCAGTCGCGGTCCGGGATTTTTCTCCGTCAAAAGTTAATTTAGATTTGCTATTATTGATAGATATTTTTTTGTTTTTATTCGCGATATTGACTTGTTGCGTCGGACTTTGCGATAATGCTGTGGTGGGAGAGCTTTGAACAACCTTCCCTGCAGTAGCCATGCTCCAACACATCAAAAATACAATCGCGGATAACACCAATAGAAGTTTCTTCATAAGCTTCTCCATTTAATTTTTAGTTGTGAAGAAAGAAAAAAACTACCAACAAAAACTGAAGTCCTGATTTCTTGATTAATTTAAGATTCTTCGTAGAATTGAAAATAGACCGTAATAATAATTATTTCTCGATCTCCTTATCTATTATTTTAATTCCGACTCCCTTTATTTTCCCACAAAAAAGGCGGGGGCTAAATTCTGGTTCAATTCTGTTGTCAATAGAGCGATAACAACAATAATTTACACAATATTCATTTCTTGTCAAGCAAAAAAAGTGATTGGCTAAATATTTTTATTACCATGTAGAAGGCAACAATCATATATATTATTTTATCGGAACTAAGAGATCAGTCTTTATTTCTTTAAGGCGCAATATTGTAATAAGTTATGCCATACGCTTTAAAGCACAAAATACAAAGTCTATGGGACAGTTAAAGTTTGACTTACTCGCTCGAAGCTTTTCTGGAAGGACGATAAGTGGGTGACTTATAATGATATCATCCAGATGTTAGAGGCAATATGTTGCGCATTTTGGGGAGTATTATAGAATCGATGGGTCATCTTTAAACTTGGCGAAAGGTATAGCTTTCGCCCAATAAGACTCAAATGCCTCCTTCAATAATATCGAAAAATCTTTATGATAAATGCGCAATGTCGTGATTGATGCTTTTCCTGCGATAGGATCGTTAAGAGCAAGAAGGGTAATTTTACAATCGAATATGGCGAGCTTTGTCGGAAGTGATCTTATGACTCTGGCATCCTCCCCCAACTTATATGTTGGCTCAATCAGTTTTACCATTTCCTCATGTGTTCCGTCGTACTCGTATAACCCCCGCACTTTTACGCCTCTTTTGAGGAGATTCGATTCCTCCACGTTATCTTCAAAGGAAAGAGAATAAGGCGGTTTGACAAAGGCCTGCATCTCTTCGGTGACCTGTCTCTCTAATTCAAGGAATCCTTGCGCTATTTGCTTTCTATCACGCAACACCTCGAAATAATCCAAGGGGTCTTCCTGACCCCTGCTTTGTTTGAAGAGGTCTTCAAGGACTGGAATTAGGGCTCCAATTTTGTTTTGCCTGTTGGCCAATAATGTTTTAAGCCCCTCTGCCTCGTTCTCGATAAGATTAGGCAATGCTACACCAGGAGATATCGCCATGAATCGTTTGACCTTGCCAGGCTTTTCCTTGCATATCCCCAGCATTACCATCTTATTCAAAAGCTCATATGCGGCCGGTCTTGAGAGCTTGGCTGATTTTGCTATCTCAGTAACCGAAAAATCATGGCGGGTGAGCAAGCTTAAATATATCCTCGCTTCACGCAAATTCAGACCTATTTCTATCAGGGCATCCAGATATTTGTGTTCATTTATTTCGCGCAACTGTATTACCTCCCTAAATCCAATTCAGGGCGACATTATACATGCAGTTTGAACAAAAATCAATTAAAAGTGCAGAATAGTGTTTTAAAGGGAAGGAATTGCCTTCTCACCGCATTATCAGATGATACTGTCCTGACTGATCTACTGATCTCAATAGTTGACCAGCCTTAAAGAAAAAGGGCCACCCGTTTCCGGATGACCCTCTTCCCCATAGCGAATACTATTTGATATTAGGCATTAGTTGGACTGGTTGACAGGCGCGATTTTCGGCTGAACCGCCGGACCCAATCTTGCTGGAGGGCAGTCAGGACATGCAATCGGACCCGCTCCTCCCTTGAAATAATTAACCATGTAGGTTACGTCTAAGCCGTTAAAGGAACAGCTTCCGTTGACATCACCGGATACAAACCAGGTATTGCCCAGTGTGCATTCGCAAGAATAAAGCGGAGCCGCACCACCCTTGAAATAGTTGACACTATAGGTCACATCGAGACCATTGAAGGAATTGCTTCCATTGACATCGCCGTCAATATAGTCGCAAGCTCCTACCGAACCGCATGCTTGATACTCTAGCTCGATTCGCATCATATAGTCGCTTTCGGTGACCTGGCGCCATATCGCGGGAATATCATTTTGATTGAAAAATGAATTTCCATCTGGCTTGTTGATATCGGTAGCAACCGATAGAAAATCGTTCGCGCCATCCCAATATTTTGCGACAATCCAAATTTGGCCGTGGTAATCACTTACCACCGTATCAGGTATATCCACAGGTATTAAGACTGGGACAAAGTATGTACCGAGATTATTGATCGTGCCAAAGGCGTTATCGATATCGGGAGCGCCGGCGACTTCGGGACATATCTTTACCCATTCCCATTCGGCGTAATCATTGCCATCAGGAGAATATTGGTTCACATAAATATTGCCGCCCAAAATCGTGAAATTGGTATCTGATGGAGTAAACCTGGTCGCAATCATTGAATTGCTGAATGGATATGGAGTGGATGAGCCTTCAGCGGAGTTATCATCCCAGGTATGCAATATGACTGTCGACGCATAGAAGCTGTCACTCATCGCGTCATTGGATGTATTTTGATCTCCGGTCAGCATTGTGGTTGCGCTTAAAAGATATCTATCTGCCGCTGGGTTAACAAAATTCGGGAATTGAATACTTTGTACTGTAACGGGCGGGATGTTGGCTGCCTGAACCACATTATCGTAAACTCTGCCTGAAGCTGCTCCATCGATAGTGACTCTCACGTCGAATGACTGGATTTGCTGGCCAAAGTTTTTGATTGTCACGTTAACAGGCGCATCGCACCCAGGAACAATTCCCCGAATCGGTGAATCTATGGAATAAAGTCCGGCATCGGCATTAAGACCATTCAGAACGCTCACATCATCGATCCACCAGTACTCGGTATTGGGACCTTGAGCGTTCTCTTGACGAAATGCCAACCAGACATTCGCGCTGCCTGCATAGCCGCTCAGATCGAATTCGACCGGATCACCAGCGAATCCGGCGATAGAGTGATCCGCGGGAGTTTGAATTGCAATCGGCGTGGCGGTAGCTGGATCAAAATAAATACTATTTGAAACGTACATCGAATGTCTCAAGCCATGCGTTGCCCATTGTTCTTGAGCTTCAAAGTACGCCCATTTGATATTAGTCCCCGCTGACATGTCAATCGGAGCCAGTACTAGCCAATCATCGGTATTATGAAGCCAATCATATGATACCTGGGCGGAGTGAGTCGCACTGCGATACATGCTATTGGTCCAGGTCCAGCTGCTGGTTCCGCTTCGGTCGAGAATGGTCCATCCCGCGGGCGGAAATTCTGCTTCAAAATCCTGATTCACAGGCATGGAAATCATATCCACTGCCTTTATTGAACGCGCGATCATATCGTTGTTGGCATTTTGATCTCCAACAAGCCCGTTTGTGACTGTAAATGAATAGTTGTCAGGTATCGTTGCTGCCCAGCCTGTGAAAGTGGCCTGAGCTGATCCGCCTACTGCGATGGTCAGCCCTACCGTATCTGCGTAGACAGTCTCAAGCGCGGAATTTTTGACCGCCAAATAGACATCGAATGTTTCCGGATTTATGCCATAATTCGTGAAAGTCGCGGCAAAATTCATGATAGCATTTGTCTTAACCAGAGGAGCAACAGGCGAATCTATCGTAGTCACTCCGATATCATGATTAATAACCGGAGGGAACCAACCGATAGCGAGGCCCGAAAACAACTCATTACCGACTGGAACGTCATTGCACAAATATGCCAAACCGTCAGTAACATCCTTCTGAATACCAACCGTAGCCAATTGTCCATGTCCTCTGACAAGATTATTGACATGATTGTATTGGAATACAATTTTGCCGTCGGCATAAAGTATGGCTTCAGCGTCCATTGGTTCGCCATAAACTCCATAGATACTGAAATTATACCATTGTATTACGACGTAATCGACCGCGGCATCGAAAAATTGATAATACATATTTCCGCCATCGGTCGATCTTACATTCAAATCATCCCAGAATGGCGTAATCCAAAAAGCGGCCTCTCCCGCACCCGGTACTGGGCAATAATTATTTCGAGAGTTGGTAGAGGCGGTCATGGTAATTAAGCCATTCGTATTAACATAAAATTGGTTATAGGCCGCATCATAAAATGGGAAATCAAAACCGACAGGGAATGGTCCAAATGCGGTATCGTCGCCATTGCCAATAACAGTACCACCGCTTCTAATATCGATGTAGCTAAAGGTGGGTCCTCCAACCACAGTATTATCTTTCCAGGTATTGCCGAACGCGTCCGGGCCACCAACGCCATAATGTAAGATCGCATTGCGGACAGCCGAGACGACATCGTTGCCCGGATTCTGATCCCCAGGATTTTGAACAGTAGCCGTGAAAGTATAATTGTCTACGGTCGCGGGAGCGAAATTTGGAGTAAAGCTAACAGTTGTCGAAAGACCCGGATCCAAGGTTACTCCGGTTACAGTCTGATTGTAAACCTGCTCTGGAACGGAATTAGTCACTACCAAATTTACATCAAATGTCTGGGCAGCCGTTCCGGCATTGAGGACCGTTACCTGAGGCGTATATTGGGAATTTACAAACATCGTTCCGGCCGGATTTGCGATTGCAACCGCGGAAATATCATCGTCAGACGGTGGCGGAGTACCGGTGACTAAGACGTTATCTACGCCCCACCAGTACGCGTAAAGAGCATCGTAGTAGAAGAAGCGAATTTCAACGGAGCTCTGACCATCGGCATACGACGATATATTAATGGTCGTATTTTCACTAGTCGTAACCGAATATGTCACCACATTTTGCCAGGCACCGCCGGCAATTCGGATATCTACCGCGGCTCTTGACGCTCCGTATGAACGGAAATTGTTTCCGAATTGAAGGGTCACTCCAGTGTAATTACTGCAATCCAGGATGGGAGTGATGATCATATCACGATATGTGGCACTGCTATTCCAATCAGAATCGCAGAGCATAAACAGCCCGTTGGTATAAGGGAGCGCCCTTCCGGCTGGGTTTTGATCTGACCAGGTAAAACCATCTGGTCCGGCAGGCGCGGTATTCATACCGGAGCTGTCTACCAGAGTCCAGGTTGACGGCAGACCCGCGGAAAAATCCGTCGATAGAATCGTATCTGCTTGAGAAACTACCGATAGCAAAAACAACGCTATGCAGATATTGCTAAAAATTAGAATCTTTTTCATTGCATCAATCCTTCAATACAATATAATGTGAAGTTAGCCTGTTGTGTCAGGGTGGCTTACGGGGAGCCTTAATTTCGGTCTTTGTGACGGCTCCCCTAAGCTCATTAACTCTTCCTGATTTCCACTTTCCATTTCTTGGCTAATATGCGAGGATAAAGATTATCTATAGCGTCGCACCTCCTTGTCGGTATTTCGGAAATCTGAATTTTATTTTGAGAAATCATTTGACTGAATTATTCTCTTTTTTGCTTTTAAGAAGTTAATACAGAAGATTATTCGGGATATGCGCAGAAATTAAATACTCGCCTGAGCAAACACCATTCCTTCTATTTCAACAGTATCATTTTCCCGGTATAGCTCTTACCTCCGGTATAGAGTTTATAGAAAAACACTCCCTGAGATACTTGATTCCCGTGTGAATCCTTGCCATCCCATATAATCCTGTGCTGGCCCGGTTCGGTATATCCATCCAGGAGGCGAATCGTGTGACGGCCAAGTATGTCGTATATATCTACGGTTAGATAATTTCCGACAGGCATATCGAATGAAATTGTGGTCTGCGGATTAAATGGATTTGGATAATTTCGTAATGAATTCAAATATTCCGGTTTCGGTGAGGTTTGATCATCCGTCACTCCAACCTGAACGTCTAAAAGAAATATGTACAAACCGGCTATTCTATCTGCCACAAAAATCGTATCTCCCCGCGTACAAAGTCTGCGCGGATCGCCGCTCTCAAAATAGCCGACCTCAACCGGATTCGATGGGTCTGCGATATTCAGCGCCACTATTTGATCATCAAAGGCGGCGATGGCATATGAATCTGTTCTGGTATCAATAAAGGCGACATCGACACAATTTTGGTAGGTAGAGAAATGACCGACCTCAAATGGCGCGGCAGGATTGGCGACATTGACAATTCGGAGCCCCTGCTCGTAATCGGGTAAATAAATATATCCGTCATGGTATTTCGCGGTGAATGTCTGGCCATTGGTATCGAATGAGCCCACTATCTCCGGTCGCGTTTCATTGGTTATATCTAATATCTTGAGCCCGGTATCCATTGTTCCTACATAGATGTAATTACCAACCAGATCCATGCCGTAGGCGAAATCCCAGCCGCCGTTGAATGTATTTAGCAATTGCATATTGCTGCCATTCCTGACATCGAGAATTTTGAGATCGCTGCTATTCGAAAGATACGCGATGTCATTTCTAACAGCATGTCCCCTGACCCCGATATTAAGATTGCCATAAACGCTCAATGATTCGGGCTGTTCGGGGTTATCCAACCCATATGCGCGAAAATCATGTCGTCCGCCCAACATGTCAGCAAAATCCGAGACATAAAGCTTATTATCCACTACCGAGACGCCGGACGATACTCCCTGATATGCATTATTTTCCCAGCAAAACTGTCTGCTGTAGGTCACGAGCGGCATTCTAATATTAGATATATTTATTGCCTTCAATCCCGATGGCTGTTCAACTATATATGCGTATTGCCCCGATACGGTGACATCCTGGCTGGAGCTGTATGTTGGAGTGGCTGATAGCAGACTTGGGAAATTCATATTGGCGGCGTTGAAAATGTACAATCCTTCTTTACCGCCCGATAGATAAATTCGATTATTCGCATAATCGATATTATTCCCATAGCCATAGTGCCAACCGCCGACAACTCTCGGGGCGTAAGGATTGGCGACCTCGATTACGAACAATCCGCCGTCTTCCCCCGCGGCGACTACATACCCCGAACTGTAATCCATCCGTCTCAACGAGGTTTCAATATACAAGTTTGATCGGACTACCGGGACCGCGGGATTCGAAATATCAATAACCTTCAAGCCTCCCCCTCCGGAAGCAAGCGAGTATGCCATATAAGCATAATTATCATTGATTTTAACATCATACGCCCAAGTATCCTGGGTATCCACCAGACCCAATTGAGTGGGGTTGGAAGGCGAAGAGATATCGAGAATATATAATCCACCATACCCACTGGCGACACATGCGATATTATTTAGCACATCAACATTCAGAGCGGCCCAATCCACCGGGAATGAACCCACTTGTGATGGCGCGGACGGATCGGAGATATCGATTGCGACAAATCCGGCACTCAGGCCCGCCACAAATGCATAATCGCCCTGAATCTGAATACCGAAGGCCTCATCGGTCAATTGCAGCTGGCCCCGAATTTGAATTTCCGATGGCACCGAAATATCGGCGATAACGAGTCCGTTTGTGCCATTGGCTATATAAGCAAGATTATTTATTACGGAAACATCCTCCACAAGTCCTTGAAGCGGAATTTGACCTAATGGTATCGGATGCGAAGGATTGGCAATATTATAAATCTGGAGGCAATTCCCGGCACCAAGATAGCAGTTATTGTCGATCACTTGTGAGGCTGACGCTTCACCTGGCAGCGCCCTGCCTATCAGCTGGAACCCATAGTCATTCTGAGCGATGGCGGACAGATTCAAGCCAAATATTAAAATTGGAATCAACCTTAAATATTTATTCATAATACTACCCTTTCTTTACTACATAACTTCAATGAGAAAGCTGAGCCATTTTTCTCGTTGACCACTCGATATTAAATAGAATTTTTTCAAGAGCGCTTCGATTCGGCATATACCGCCATTTTTTTATAGTCCCAGGCTTTTTCCCACAAAGTTTCGAACAAGATTTTGAGGCCTTGAGCCAATGCGTGATGCTCAATTAATAGCGATGTTTGCTGGCTTTTGGTTTTGAGATAATCCTCCATCGCGAATACCACCTTGTGTTCATCGACAATTACCAATTTCAATGGGAGATTATCGATGACCCGCGCTTGTTCGCCCGACTCCACGGATCGTTCAATTTGACCAAGCATCCAGATCGCTTCTTCATCGCCTTTGGGAATTTCATAGATTGCCCTGATAGCGATATGCCTTGCCGAAGCCTGAATGGATTTCTCGTTCTGTTTTTCCAATTCTCTCTTTGGATTGGAAAATGGCGGCTTTACAAAAGCAAGTATTTCCGATTGGGCCTCGCTTACCAATTGCATGACCTTCCTGGCCACTTGCTGCGGATCCCTAAGAAGTTCGATATAATCCAAAGGGTCATTATTGGTAGAGCCTTTTTTGAAATGATCTGTTAATGTTTGGGCTAATGCTTTGGCTAAGGTTTCCTTTGATAGAATATCCGTTTTTTGATGCTCTACCAATCTTTGAAGCGCGATATCCGGCGCCACCGCCTGGTATTTTTTTTCCTTGCCCAATAACTCCACGCACATTCCATTCAACGTCAACCGTTCCAGGACATCATATATTCTTGTTCGAGGTATTCCTGAAAGTCGAGCGAGTTCGGATGCGGTTGAAGATTGCTTTTGGAGCAGAGCCAGATATCCTTTTGACTCGTATGTAGTCAATCCAAGGGTTAATAGCTGGTTTAAGGAATCATCTTGATGCATCAAAATCCTTTCTCCTTCTTGTCACCACTGCCAGTGACGACACTATCAAAATAATAAAATCGCAATTATTGTCAATAGATTTTTTTATATAATTGTAGATACTGGAGTCACGAGTCGGTAAAAGACTCTTATTTCCCGGAAAATCGTGCTATCGGCAAGTCTTTCACCCAAATTGGATATTGTTTATCGACCGATCTTCTCACTCAATAGCACCGCAATTTGAGCGCTTCTTGGAGACGTTGAATCACAATAGAACTAACTATTTAAAATGAATTAATCTACCATTGAAATATTTTATAATGTGCGATGCGTTTATAAAACAATAATTCCCGCAAGGCCATTATAAACTTGCGGGAATAAATTCAAAGCGTCCCCAAGGGGATTCGAACCCCTGTTATCGCCGTGAAAGGGCGGTGTCCTGGACCAGCTAGACGATGGGGACGTCTGCAAGGCGGAATATAGTAATCTTTTTGGGTTTGTCAAATCGCATTTAGATTAATTTGGCATAAATAGGCCAATTTTAATCTAACTCTATTACTGAAGGCAGCTTTTCCCCCGACCAGATATCGGTAAGTGCCTTTAATACGTCTTCATTTTTGAGGTTTTTCATGCAATATAGCCGTTTGCAGCTACGTCCCGCATCAAAACAACAATACAATTTATCCGGTTTTGGCGTACATGAAGTCTTTTTGAATATTCCGTAATTCGGATCTCCCAAATACATGCATAATCTTGGATTCACGGGCCCGAAGATTGCGAGACTCCTTGTCTTTAATGCTGTCGCCAATTGAGCTCCAATAGAATCCGCGCCCAAATGAATTTCAGCACCCGCAATTATCGCGGCGACCTCATCAAGGGCGGCACGGCCCGCAATATTAATGGCATTAAGATTATTTTTTCGTATTGCTATTTCAATGATTTCACGTTCAGATTCTGATCCGATAAAAACTGGTGTAAATCCGCTGGTTTTTGAAAATTCGTTCACGACATACAAATAGTTGTCAATTCCCCAGTTTTTGGCCGCCCAGCCAGCGAACATTTGTACCGTATAATATTTGCTCCCTAAAAGCCCATACTTGCTTTGGCATTGGGATATCGCTTTATCTTCAATTAGAAAAAATGGCTTTTGAATATCTTTTAGTTTCAATTTTATATTTAAGGGCGAAAGCAGTGTTAATCTTCTTTCGATCAACTGAGTATTTGTGCCATATGGTTGTTCAAAATGATTTAAAAAACCAAATCCCTGAAAATTTCTGCCTACTCTGAATTTAATATGAGCCAAATATCCAGCGATTGAAGTAAATGCATATCCTGAATCATCTATATAGATATCGAAATTACTTAATCTTTCCAATAACGCATTATGTTTACTACGGAAAAAAAGATCAATAATTTCATGTAGAGGTTGACCATGAAAATTGTCATATGAAAAGGATTCGTCTATTGTTGCCTCTAGCTTCGCCAGTGGTGAATTATACTCTCGCAGCCAAACCGTTAGATGTGAATTTGGGAAATGTGTCTTTATCGCTCTAATCGCAGGCAAGCTCAATATAAAATCTCCGCGATATGCGAGATTGACATATAGAATTCTGTACTTAGCATCAGGCTTGAAAGACTCCGCGGTCTTTGATTTGATAAATGGTTTTATAAAAAATAAGCCGGCAATATGAATAAAATACTTAAGGGCGGCCCTGATAAGTATCCGTGTTCTTTTTAGCCAACGAATATTCATTGTTTATCTCTTAAAATTCATTGCCTTTACGGGAATCGTTTAATAATGCTTAGTATTCATAAAAATCTTTTGATGATATCTATATAAAGTGTCATTATTTTTTTATCTTTTCTGCGATAAAAAATGCGCTTCCTCCTTTGTCCCCGCATTTGATTGATTTTTTTATCGCCTCAATCATTTTAGCTTTGTATCGCTTTTTAACCATGTCCGGAAGACTTGGTATCACCAATCCAAATCCGGTCTTCCCGGTCAACCTCAATATTTGATACCAGAAAACGAACCAGTCAGGCTGATAACGAGTCTGCGAAACGAGCTCGAATCCAGTCAGTTTCAAAATATCAGTCCATTCCTCTGATGAAAAAAGATTTCTATGATAAGCTTCCTTGTTGAGTCTCTCACTGGTTTTCCGCCCAAAATATTTTGCCAAATGCTCTCTGTATTGGATAAGCGGAACTGAAAATATAAGTAACCCGTCTGGATTCAAGATTCTATTGATTTCCCGCAAAAACAATTCGAGTTCATCGACATGCTCCAGTACTGAATTAGAAATGACGGTTTTAACGGAATTATCGGCTAAAGGGATGCCTTCACTATTTGACAATATTAGTCTTTTATATGCATTACCCTTTCTGGCAATTGCGAGAGCCTCCGGATCATTATCTATTCCAAATTCAATGTCTTCAAATAGTACCGAGGCAAAAGACCCATCTCCACATCCGAAATCCGCCATAGGCCTTTTGATTCGGTGGCGATTTAATTTAAATAATGTAAATTCCTGCGCCCTAGCCAATGAATGAGGAAGCATTCGATAAAGTGGAAATAAGATCTCTTCGTCTTCATAAAATATAGGCAGCCGCTCGCCGCTTTTGGCTTGCATGCCGGTTTTATCAAAATGCCCTTCACCGGCCAATTGCCGCTTTTTTGAGAATTTTACGAAGATTTTCCCGTGCGCCCACTGCAGCACATTATTAAACCTCCCGATTATTTTAAACACGGTTTCAGACATCAAATTGCCACAATTTATAAAAATAAGCACTATTTAGTCTATTTAAAATCATATAATTATCCCAGCATTTCCGGCGTCCATTTTTCATCCTTTTAAGTATTTCCCAAATATTTTGGTTATTATTCAATTAATACTTATTTATTATTTTGATTAATTGAATATTTCAATCCGCTAATTGAATACTTTTTATCCAATAGAACTAAAATACCGAAACAAAGTATGGTGTTAACTGCCATTTCAATGATAATATTTTCGTTCTTCAGAAATGAGAAAAGAAAATGAAACATCACAATGCAGAGAATAAGTACAAGCGCCGAATATGTAGCCTTTGATATTAATTGGCGATCCGACTTGGAATAATGAATATGTAAACTTCGAATAAGATAAAACTCAAGAAACAAGAAAGATATGGCCATCGATATAATTGTACCACCCGCAATCGCAAACGACCAATATGAATTAATGAGCAATATTCCTATAAGACATTTGACGGTTAGGGAAAATATTTTAACAATAATGACGGGTTTCCATGTTCGCATAGCATAGAACATCTTTAGTTGAATATAGAATGCTGCCATAAAAAATGAACCGAGAAGATAAATGCTTAAAATATTTACCGTCATTAATCTCGAATTATCAATAAATTTACCGTGTTCAAATAATATTCTTACAATCTCATTTGCGTAAAATAGGAAAAATGTGGTCATAGGAAGAGTCACGAAGACACAAACGCCAATCGCTTTATGATAAATTCGAGATATATCATTTGTATCCTGCGCAGCGACTTTTTCGGTCAGCGAAGGGAAAATGGCTGTTCCCAGCGAAAACATTAATATCCTGATTGGTACACCAGCGATAACATTCGCATAATTAACGGCTGATACGTATCCGGGCGCGAGAAATATGCTACCCAAATACCTGTCGAACGGATCAATTATAAGTCCAAGTCCATCAATAACGATAATAGTGCCTAGAATTTTCATATAGCCGAATTTATCAAATTCGTCATCAGTATTTCCTTCATCTTGTTTAACAAAATATGCCGGTATGATCAGAGACACTGCCGCTAGGAACGCGCCGGACAGCCAAGCAATAATATATGATTTGGAGCCCAATGAAGGGAAAAAAGAAATTATAATTGCGATAACCGCCAGATTAAGAAAAAGGGAAGCGGCGGAAGTTGAAACAAATCGGTGTTTGGCATTCAATAAACTCCCCAAGAGAGCTTCGTACGCTCTAAACGGAATTAAGAGACACAATATCCTGCCATAGGTTATTACCAAATCAACCTTATCGGCAGCCAAACCCTTCGACAATATCGGGCGGAAAATCGGCAAAAATACAAAAATAGTTATCGTCAGAACTATTATCATTATGCTGTTTAGGCCTATAAATGTAGATGCAAATGCACCTTTCTTGAAGAAAGGATTTCCACCAACTTTTTGGAAATAAGGTATACTTGCGGAAGGCAGCGCAAAAAAGAGAATACCGCTTATCAAATTAGGAATGGATATTGCGACCAATAAAATATCGTATTCAGCAGAAGTCCCAAAATAACGAGCCATTATTGATTCCCTCAATATGCCAAGGAGTAGCGAAATAGCATTGAAGAAAATAATAATAATGGCGGCTTGCTGTGTCGTCTGCTTGAGTAAAATATTTCTCATTTAATTAATATTTAGATTATTATTGGAATAGAAATTCCTATTACGCATTTTTGGCGGTCGCAGAATGTTTTCAATTTTCTTGGCGTCAGCTATCAATATTTAAATTGGCCATCGGTGGAAACATTATCATAATCGTCTGCCATTAAGCAACGAATGACATTACTTGATGATTATATTGTAAATAATTAATTCGAGCAATATAAATTTTATAAAAAACGGCCAGAAAATTATAATTTGTTTGAGGTCAAAAAAGCCAATTCCATCTTTGCCTTTTCAATATATGGGACTCCATCGTCAGCATCCTTCAATATATTAAGGGCTTTTTGAAGTGCATTTTTCTGATCTACCTTCTGCCCTTTCATCGAATAAGCGTCAGCTAACGCCAAGTAGCATTCGGCGCAATTGGGATTATATTTAAATGCTTCTGCAGTCAGGCTTATGATGCTGTCGGGCATCTTGGCCCGGCTATAGACTTCAAAAATAAACTCAAGATAATTGAGCTTTACCGGATATTGTGACGAATTCAAGAAAGTCTGATAATTCGCGATTGAGCTTTTATAATCGCCCTTCGCCATATCGATTGCCCCCTGCACAAAATTGACAACTGTCAGCCTATTGGATTTCGCTTCTGGATTATCAGCTTTCATCGTATCCACGATTGACTTGGCAATTCGAAGCTGATTTTCCGCTTCTGCAATATTGTCCGTCAACGCAGCACAATAACCTAATACTGCATGCGCATCGGCGAACTGTGGCTCGCGAGAAATAACTTCATTCATCAGATCTATGGTTTTATTCATTTGACCAAGTTTCTTATAGCAAAAAGCTATACTGATATCCATACCATATCTCGTCATAGAATTCATAGTATATTCTTTGGCCTTCATATACGCCCCTAAAGCATCGCGGTACATTCCTTTGGCGTAGTATGTTTGAGCGAGGTGCATCATGACAAAATCAAGCCCCGCCTTGATACTATCTGCCTTGCGAAATTGCGTTAAGGCTTCATCGTAACGGCCTAAATTGAGTAGTATTTCGCCGTACGAGTCGCGCGGGTTGGCCTGATCAGGCGCTAATTGGGAATATTTATCTAAATTTTCCAAAGACTTATCATATTCGCCTTTGTAGTAGTATGAATAACCCAGCCAGTTATATCCCAGCGCGTAATCGGGATTAATTTTGAGCATTTTATCCACTACACCGATACATTTATCATATTCGCGTCGTTCTAAAGCCTGACCAGCCGCAATTTCAAGAGCATTAAAGCTATTGCCATATTTTTCTACCAGCTCCGCTGAATATTTATTGGCATCGTTGAAATTGCCATCCGATCGAGATATTAAAAAATTGATCATTAATTTTTCGCTATCCTTGACGTTCGGAATTAGCGATAAAGCCCGGCTTCGGGCTTTTTGATATAGTTCTTTTTTGTCCGCGTCCTTATAATAGACGGCAACCCTGGCCCAAGCCATGGCGAAATTCGTATCTATCTTTACGGCCTTCTCGTATTCCTGCACTGCTTCTTTGTGATAGAGACGAGACGCGAAATCTTGTCCTTTTAGATATGCTTGATATGCTTTTTCAGATGAAGTGGTTACTGTTTTTCTATCGATAAGGCCATTGATAGCGAATGCCGCTACTACGGCGATAAAAACGATTAGAATTACTTTTCGATACATTTGGATACCTCCATCATCTTATTGTAATTACGAAGGTTAGCCAATGAATGTTTCTTTTTTTTGGCTAATAGTGGACATATTTTAAGATGATTTTTAAATTATATTTTCCATTTTTTTAGGTTATCAAAAAAGTTGCGATCAGTTAAATCTATGTTCAAAGGCGTAACCGAGATTTTGTTCTTTTGTATTGCACCGTAATCGGTATCGGGGCCCTTATCCGTAATAATATAATGTCCCGCAATCCAAAAATAAGGTTCCCCTCTCGGATCGATTTTCTCGGTAATTACATCACGGTATTCCCTTTTGCCTAAACGAGTTATGCGGCATTCACGATAATTTACTTTATCCCCCTCTGGAATATTAACATTGAGCAAGACTCCCTTCGGAATTGTATTTAGCATCGCTGATTTCACTAATCTCGATGTGAATAACGCCGCTTTATCAAATCTCTTTTTTGCAGTCGAACCATTGCCATTGCGGGAAGCCAGCGAAACCGCTATCGAGGGAATATCGAGTATTGTCCCTTCCATGGCGGCGGCTACAGTTCCGGAGTAGGTGACATCGTCTCCCATATTCGGGCCATGGTTTATGCCCGAAACAAGGATGTCGGGCTTCTTTCCCAAAATACAGTAAACGGCAATCATTACAGCATCGGTCGGAGTGCCGGAGACAGCGTAAATATCCTTGGCGATTTTTCTTGTCCGCAATGGCTTATAAAGTGTCAGGGAATGACTTGTCCCGGATTGCTCCCATTGCGGGGCGACAATTATGACTCTCCCGAGCTTTTTTAGGCTCTTGGCGAGCGCCTTTATGCCATCGGCCAGGTAGCCATCGTCATTAGTGAGGAGAATATTCATATAGTTCTATCTTATAATTATATCGCTATTGGAAGCAAGTTTAAATTTTAAATCAGTTCCAGGACTCGTCGGCACCAGCGGAAAGTGTCTTCAATCCGTTTAATATTGGTGGGGAATTTCACTCCGTAATTTACCTCAATCGGAATAAATTTTATATCGAATCCATTTTGGTCTGCCTTTATAATAATTTCGGTTTCGACTTCAAATCTCTCCGATTCGATTTTTATTGATTCCAATAGCTTTCGGGATAACAGACGATATCCGCATTGGGAATCATCGATCTTTCTTCTGAGCAAAAGTGATAATATTCCCGATGTCATCCAATTGGAACAGCGGCGATCCCATGGCATATCCATTTTGTTTTTTCGCCTGGAACCGATTATCAGATCGGCTCCGGAATTTTGAAATGCGGCAATAAAATCGGGTATGAATTTGGGATTATGCTGTCCATCGGTATCGATCGTGATCACGTATTCAAATTCTTTTTGCAATGCATATTCCAGTCCTGTCCTGAGGGCGGCCCCTTTACCCTTATTGGAATTATGACTGATTACCAGCGCGCCGTTCGAAGCTGGCAATCGTCGCGGTATCATCGGTAGAGCCGTCATCGACTACAAGGATATCGGCCAAATTCTGCCTGCATTCGGAAATTATCGATGCGAGATGTTTTGATGAATTATACGCGGGCAGGACTATAAGGGCTTTCATGAAACTGCCACTATTTCTCCAAAATTTTTTCTACCGTGTTCCAATTTCTGGTAGTGATATTTCGACCGAATTCCTTTTCGAGTATTTTCATTAGTTCGGTAGATCCTGATTTCTGCGATTTATGCAGAAAACTGAATATTTCATTTGAGGAACTCTCGAAGATCCTGATGGTCTTGTCCGGGGATTCATATGGAAGCGATAAAATGCCGGTCGGCTTCTCGGAAAGAAACGTGACATATAATAATGTCTCAGGCTTGATGGCAAAATTCTTGAATGGATTATTATCTGCCAAGCCTTGTATATCCTGAATTGTCCTGAGAATAATACCGATTTCGAAACCGAAGACGCTGGCCAACTCCTTTTCGATTGATTTTGTCAAAAGACGAGGTTTGGCGGATTGAGCCTCAAAAAGCACATTGCCGCTGGCTAATACTGTTTTGACATTTTGGAATCCAAGCGCTTCGAATGATTTCTGAAGCTGATCCATTTTAATGGACTTATGTCCGCCGACATTGATGCCGCGCAAAAAGGCGACATATTTTATCGGTTCCCGTTCTCTGGCCGTAGATTTTTTCATACAATTAGATTATCGAATATAAATAATCATAAGTAAAGGTCTTTTAATACCTCTTTCCCCGCAAAGCCCTATTTGAACCTCTCCGGATTTGCGCAAATATAAAGTTCAAGATGATGCAATAGCATCACCTTTTACATATTCAGGAGCTCCATGACTTTATAGATTAGAAATATCGGCCATACAGTGGCTTTCAGGAAACCCAGAACTCCTATCCAAAATGAAGTTGCATGAATAATGTTGAAGGCCGCCGTGCCTATGAACACCAAGCCATAAAATCCGCCGCAAACGCCGTTACTTTTCATTCCGTGCCTCCCGCAATTATCTTGAGATTCCAATACTCATTTCTGCCATTTATTTACTCCTTTTAATTAATAAGATTATCGATCGGCGCATTCATTCACCGAGATTAATTATTTTATGACAAGCGTCGGGCTAAACGCAATATTAATAATCGAAATAGACGGTAAAACGGATTTAGGTAAATTACGTATTCAAAAGTATTTGTATTAGTTGCCCCCCACGATTCGACTGCGTCAGGCTCGAAAACTGTGTTACGATTCAAATGCATTACAGACTCAGTGCATTTAGGACTAAGCTAATTACCCAGCCGGATATTTAGACCTTTAGCTAAAAACCAGATACCTATTATCAATTCAAAAAGACAGCTCGGAGCCCAACAAATTACTTGAATTATCATTATCGAAGAATAATGTGGTGAAAGAATTGTTAATAAGGCATAAATCAAAATGAGCGCATATGAAAGAATTCCAAAACCCGGTAATATCCAGGGAACGTATTTCGACTTGAACAAAACATATAAAAATACTACAAAGTTCAGCCCAAGAAATACCATGGGAACAGCCGATAAATAAATTCGTGCGTTGAAAAATAATCCAACAAAAGCTTGTATCTGTCCGGATTCAGATGCAGTTAAAGAGGCATGGCCGCTTAAAAGCAACAGAGCGACAAAATTGCCAAGCGCGATTACTGCGATTAAGATGGCCTCAGTTAACTTCAAATAAAGCCCAAGCAACGCAAGATTCTTGTTTACCGATTTTAAAATGATGTAAAGTGATAACGCCAATACTATTCCAACAAAAGACGCAATGAGATCATTGATAATGCCGACACGATATAGAAATTCATTAGCCAAAATGTATTTGGCTGTATCCATGGCATTTTCTGCGGCGATAAATTTGGACGATACAAAAATCCAATTAAGCAATGGGACTATCAAACTAAATAGGAACATGAAGCCTGCGACTCTTGCGGCTCTGTTTAGTGACATATCAACGGTCTTGCTATTTGAATTCATTGTATTACTCTCTACTATTTGTTTTGGCAGACCAGTAAGCGATTGCAGTTTGATTAAATCCTTTAATGATCAGCCATACCGCAAAAACCATTTCTTGCAATGCCAATGGAGCTTCCATAAGGAGATAGATCGTCGAGCGTGAATCATGGCCGAACAGAGGTAAAAAGCCTGATCCTAAATACAATGTGGCTCCAATAAGACCCCACCCTGATAACCGTCGAGGAATGAGTTTTGATCGATATAATTGATAATTTAATATCAGAGCACTTAGGCTAAAAACGATAGTTGAAAACACACCTCCCCCCCATTCACGTCCTGCCAGCAATAAAGTGCCTAATGTTTGAAAATAGGAAGCATCCGGAGTTCCTGCTATTACAAATTCCCGACTTAATGTCAATAGTGTTAGTAGGCTGATTGCACCAACAGTAAAGATTACGACCTCAATAGTCCTGGAAATAACGTACCCAATGGCTAAGGCTTCATTATACTTTTTTAAGATTGGATACATAAAAACTGGTATGCCAGCAATTAGGATAGCCATTGTAAACTCAAGCAGCGCTCTTATCAACACTTGGTTTTCATTCGTTGAAAGATTGGCCAGATAATCTGGAGCATCTAGATTAGGCCCAAAAACAACACTTATTATGCCTGCAACCGTCGCAAAAATATAAAGCAATCCTGCTATTGTCGCGGCTTTTCTGTCCGAAATCAATTTTCTCCCCTCATATTTATTTTATATTTCACTCAACTGGCGGACTTTTCCGGTGTCGTCCGGTCTCCGTACCCGACGATAGTTCGGGCAGCGTGGCAGGTGCGGAGACCTGCCACCACGGTGTATATCTTTAATATTTCACTCAGCTTGCAGACTTTAGCAGGACCCATAAATCAGTTGGTTTTATACTGAAATTGTCGTTAAATGAAAATACAAGGAATAAAATAAATGCAGTGAATCCGATAATTACACCAATTTGCGCTAACGATATTTTCTGGATTTCATGTCTGGATTTGACATCGCATATTTCACCGGGGCAATATTGCGTCTTTTCTCTGTGAAACCATCCATACATTAAGCATCCCAAACAAATACCAAACGCCGATTCGAAAAACAGGAATATCAAGCAGACCAGGCATACAAGGCCCGTGATAATACTATACGAATTTACAACCACCATGAGAACAAACATGATCGTGGCCAGAGTTATGCCTATAATCCATGCAAATCGTTTCTGCGCTGCGCCGACATATTCGGGGGTTTGCCTACGGACAATCCAACGTCCTAATATAAGCGTGGGAGAATATTTCGGATTAACAAAGACTCGAATTATGAAATCAGCGAGAAATATGTTAATAACATACTTTATCATCAGGAAATTTGATTTGAATAATATCATCATCAGGGATATGAACATAAATAAAAATAATATCCCGGCCGCTGCTCTTATTTCACGTTCATTCAGAACAGGAATCTTATAACCTTCTACTGTTTCTCCAAACTTTATCACTTTCTATTTCCTCGCTTTCTTCTTTCGTTATTTCAGTGTCGACGGGGCGCCGTTCCTGACGACGGATCGGGCAACGCCACAATCTTTCATTACTCTCCTCCATCAATTACATTAAATTCACAAAATTGTTTCACTTTTTATCTACATTTGAATAATAGATAAAATTGCCAAACGACTTGTTAGTGCAATTGAGACTTTAATATTTTAGGATGAGTTTGAGGAGAAATACAATAATATTAGATATAAATAAATGATGGGCCAGGATGAGGCTAGCGGTAAGACATTATAGTATTTTCATCAAGATTGGAATATCCCGGAGAGGCTGGGATTCGAACCCAGGAGTCCCGGTTAAGAGACTAACTGCTTAGCAGGCAGCTGCCTTCGGCCTCTCGGCCACCTCTCCTACATACTATTTCAGGCGCAATTATAATAATCATTGGTCTTGATGACAAGCTAATTCCCTGAGACATCAATAAAAATAAAAAAGGCCGCTCACATGAACGGCCTGGGGGGAAGGATAAATTAGCCAATTATTTTTTGAATCTTCTCTTAATACCGCCAAGACCTAATCCGATTAATCCGGATGCAAAAAGCGCGATCGTACCGGGTTCAGGAGTTGGGGTACAAGCTATGGCATCATAGGAATCCGGTGTCGAACAGTAAATCCGATTTTCGGAGTCGCGCGCGAAGGCGTCGAATTTTATGCGGTAATTTGAGCCGCGAGTATTAATATGGAATGACTTGAAATCGCCGTACGCGAACGCCGATCCGTCATCATTCGATGGATTCCAGTAATGTCCAAAATTATCCGGCCTTGTCTCGCCGACCATATGATCAAATCGGTAATTGCCGGTGTTAATCTCGGTGAAATATGCCGGAGGACCGTCCTGGTGAGTGATACTGCCACGAACTTCATCTATATCAGATTGCCCGTGGTATAAAGGATCGACACCATATGACCAGTCGTCCGAATCGATAGTTGTACCATTGAAATCGATATTAAGATTATCGGGAGCGCTATTACCTTCCAATGACATTAGAATTTGGACATTGTCATGGATTTGTTTGGCAGAAACCACATATAGATCAAACCCGTCGGATTTGGTAATCCAGGAACCTGTAAGATTATCGTAGGTAGCTCCGGCTACAAAGATTTGTAAATCCGGAATCGCCATTGCGCTTGAAGCCATCATTGCTAATGCTATTCCGGCACTGATAAATAATCTTCTCATTTTACTCCTTATCATTTTATTCCCTCGCCAACGTCATCAAATAAAGCAATTTACATGCCAAAGCTCCCCCAAAACAGCCGCGCCGTAACTATCCATAACACAAGCAGATGCATAAATTACTTAAATTGATAGATTGGTATGTTTTACAGATAATGCAAATCATTGCTAATTATGTAATCTTGGGCTTACAAATCGTAATCGTCTTAGAATCCGATATAATAAAGGCTTAGAAATTTAGAAATTGACAAAATTGGCAGTCTGTGGTTTTATCAACTTGAGAAACCTATGGAGGTATTATGAAAATAGATCGACGGCAGTTCCTGACTAAATCTGTTGTGTATTCGGCTGGGGCTGTTCTGGCGCCAAGCTTGTTGGCGGCCATCGAGGGCCTGAGCTGTGCCCCGATGATAAAAACAGGATTCGATGAATCTCAAATAGCCGAGATGTTGAAAAGAGCCTTGAAGCGCGGGGGAGATTTTTCTGAAGTGTTTATCGAGGAAATCGGGTCATTATCGTTCAGAATTACCGAGAAAAATTTCTCCGAAGCTACAATCGGGATATCGCAGGGCGTCGGGATAAGAACTGTCGATGACGATAAAAATGGTTATGCCTATGTAAATGGTTATGATTTTGCAAAAGCATTGGAAGCCGCCGATGCCTCCGCATTTATAGCATCAAATATGAATTTGAAAAATATATGCGGCTCCAATAACATCGAAAGCTCCGGAATTCACCAAGGTAGAAATTCCGATTAGTAGTATTCCGGCGACTCAGAAGATGCAATTGATGAAAACTGCCGAAGAAGCGGCCCGGAGTCACAGCGATATCGTAAAGCAGGTGGAACTGACATATTATGATCAATCTCAGAAACGGATAATCGCCAACTCCAACGGTCTTCGAATCGAAAATGACGTCCCGTTGATATGGATCGTAATCGAAGTACTCGGCGAGAAGAACGGTGTTCGTCATATGGGTAGAAGCCGTCTTTCGGCGCATCAGGGCTTTGAATTTTTCGATCACAATGATGTAGTCAAAGCCGCCAAGGAAGCCGCCGAAGAGGCCGTAGTAATGATGGATGCCAAACCCGCGCCATCCGGGATGATGCCTGTCGTAATTAAATGCGGATGGGGCGGTGTGCTTATTCATGAGGCGGTCGGCCATGGTTTGGAAGGCGACGCGGTCTACAAGGGTTTATCGATTTATTCGGATAAATTAGGAAAAAAGGTTGGGTCCGATTTGGTGACGATGATTGATGATTCATCGTGGCCGAATGCCAGAGGCACAACCAGTTTCGACGATGAGGGCACACCCGGCAAGCGAAACGTCTTAATCGAAAAAGGTATTGTCACCGGATTTATGCAGGATTTGATATCCGCCAAAAAGCTTGGGATGGAGCCCACAGGCAATGGACGTCGGGAATCTTACCGCTTCTTCCCTATTCCGAGAATGACAAACACATTCCTCGATAACGGTCAAAGCGACCCGAAGGATATTGTCGCTCAGACAAAATCCGGGATTTATATCGATGCCTTATCAGGCGGATCGGTGGATACGGTATCGGGACAATTCAATTTCATAGTCAGAGAAGCGCATCTGATCGAAAATGGCAAAATTACGGCCCCGGTTAGAGGAGCAACCCTGATTGGCAAAGGCATCGATGTCCTGATGAATATCGATGCTGTCGGCAATGACCTTGATTTGGGAGCCGGCACGTGCGGCAAAGGACAATGGGTACCTGTAACGGCCGGGTTGCCAACCGTGAGAATTGCCAAAGGAATGACTGTCGGCGGGACGGCATAGGAGGTAAATGATGGAAATTATCGATAGAATACTCGAAAGTTGCATGAGAGCCGGAGCGGATTCGGCTGAAGTGTATAATGTTTCGCACAAAAGCCTATCAGTATCAATAAGAGATGGCAAAGTTGATACGATTCAAAAGGCGACTCCAGGCGGAATGGCGATTAGATTTATATCGTCCGGAAAGATGGCATTCGCGCACAGCACCGATACATCCAGCTACATCATAGATCGAATTATTCCTCAGCTATCCCAAATGGCAAAAACTGCCGGCGAAAAGCAGGATATTAAATTCAACGGGGCTCAAAGTTATCCAAGCAATCTTGGAATATTCGACCCGACTTATTCTGCCAACACAATCGAATCCAAAATAGAATATCTAATGAAATTAGAAAAGCAGGCCATAGCTTATGATCCATTGATCAAAAAATCGAATGGCGCTTCCTTCGAAGAATATATCACTACCAAGAGCCTGGCAAATTCCAATGGGCTAAAGACCAGCTACGACGCCACCTATTACGGTATTGGAGTTTCGGTGGTTGCGGTCAAAAATGGCGAAATGTATCCCGGTGATGGATCATTTGGAGCGAGAAGTTTTGAGGACTTGCCTGATCAAGCAAAAATGGTCGAAAAAGCCGCCAGCAAGGCTGTTCGCCTTGTGGGCGGAACACCTATTGACGGCGGCGACTACGAGATAATTTTCACGCCTTCCGCGGCCGGATCGATATTTTGGGGGCTGGCCCAGGCCCTCAATGGCGAAAACGCATATAAGGGCTCATCATTTTTAAGTGGAAAGATTGGCTCACAGATTGCGGTCAAAGGCTTTTCGGTATATGATGACGCATTGATGATCAAAGGTGTCGCAAGCCGTCCTGCCGATGACGAAGGAGTCGCCTCAACCAAGCAGGCCCTAATCGAAGACGGAATATTGCGCGGTTTTCTGTATGATAACAAGACTGCGGCGAAAGCTGGAGCAGTGTCGACCGGCTCGGCAATGCGCGGGGACTACAATTCATTTCCGGGAATCTCACCAAGTAATTTCTATATTGCGGCCGGAAAAGATAAAGTCGACGATGTAATCGCATCCTGCAAAAAAGGAATTATTGTCGAAGATACTCAGGGCTGGGGATTGAACAGCGTAACGGGACAGTACTCCGCGGGTATCAGTGGAGTGCTTGTATTGAATGGCAAAATAGTCAAGCCTGTTGGCAATATTACAGTAGGCGCCAGCGCTGACGAGGTGCTAAATGGTATCGGGGCGATTTGTGATGATTTGACTTTTTACCAGGCATGGAATTCACCTACATTGATGGTCAAGAAAATGAGGGTTGGCACAAGCTTATCTTGAAAATTTGTTGGGCTATTTTGAATAAATGCCATTTGAGTGTGTAATACAACGTAAGAAAGGTGCATGCGGGTTGGGGTGGTTTCATATTCAGGCAATAAATTACTCTGACCAACTGAAAATAAAAGTATGATTGAAACATTTGGACTTTTCAAAGAATTTGAAAACAAAAAGCACGGCAAGATCGTAGCTGTCAACAACGTAAGCTTCAAGGTCTCCCCCGGCGAGATATTTGGACTTTTGGGCCTGAATGGCGCTGGAAAGACGACCACATTGAGAATCCTGGCCACTCTAATGAAACCGACATCAGGCTCAGCCCAGGTATGCGGCGCCGATGTTGAAAAGCAGCCTGAAATGGCCAAGGCAAAATTGGGATTTCTCACGGGCTCGACAGGTTTGTATGCCCGTTTGTCTGTTTCCGAGATGATAGGTTATTTCGGCAGGCTGAATGGATTGAGCGATGCTGATACGAAGAGAAGATCCGAAGAGCTTATGGCGATGCTGAATCTTACGGAATACGCCGACATGCGATGCGATAAACTTTCTACCGGCAATAAGCAAAAGGTCTCGATTGCCCGGACAATGATACATGATCCGGAAGTCTTGATTCTCGATGAGCCGACAATTGGGTTGGATGTTATCGCGAGCAGGACTGTAGTTAAATTCATAAATTCGGAAAAGAGCCGTTCGAAGACGATTATTTTTTCTACTCACGTCATGCACGAAGCGGAAAAACTTTGCGACAAAATTGGAATAATTCATAAAGGCAGATTGATCGCGTCCGGTTCACCTGCTGAGCTCAAAGAGCAAGACAGGCTGTACAGATATGGACGACACATTCGTTAAGCTGGTAGGTGAAGATGTTTCGGAATATTAGGTTAGTTTATCAAAAAGAGCTGTTGGATACGATTCGTGACAGACGCACGATTATCTCGATGATTATCGTACCTATATTGATATTCCCATTGCTGACATTTGGCTTCTCGGCACTAATCGCCGGAATCATGGAAAAATCCAAACAGGAAATTCATAAGATAGCTGTGGTAAACAAGCAAGCCGCGCCAGAATTATTTGAAATGATTGCGACTTCAAATAAAGTGCAGGTTGTGGAAAGCGATTCGGTTGAAGCTGCTATTTTGAGAAAGGATATCAGGGCCGCATTAATTATCCCTGTTGAATTTAAACAGAAAATGGCCTCATCGGCAATCGATTCCCTGCCGGTTTTATATGACGCATCGGAAACAAAATCTCGTTTCGCCGCGGATAGAATCGAAGATATTCTAAATGAATACCGTCAGAAGATAGTTATCGCGAGATTGGCAGAAAAGGGTCTGGAGGAATCGCTGGTAAAGCCGTTCGAGATAAAACAGCAGAATGTGGCGTCCAAAGAGAAAATGGGATCGTTCTTGCTCTCGATATTTCTGCCTTACATGATTCTCATGCTGAGCCTGACGGGAGCCATGTACACTGCGATGGATTTGACGGCGGGAGAAAAAGAACGAGGGACTTTGGAAACAATATTAGTCAGCCCTATACCGCGCTGGCAGTTGGCCACGGGGAAATTTCTGACGATTCTTACAACATCAATTGTCACGACCATATTGGCCATAACGAGCCTAACCGCCACGATGGCGTACTCGATTTCGGCCGGAGGAGCTATCGGCGGCGAAATGGCGCTTAAAATCGCGCCATCAGCGATTTTCGTGATTTTCTTGATGATGATACCAACTGCCAGCCTCTTCTCAGCTGTCCTGATGGCAATATCTCTGAGCGCCAAAAGCTTTAAGGAGGCTCAATCCTATGTGACACCATTCATGATGGTTGTGATATTGCCGTCATTGGTATCTTTCATACCGGGAATTGATTTGAATATCGGCCTGGCATTTATACCGCTGGCGAATATCTGTCTGAGTATTAAAGAGGCGTTGCTTGGAAATATCAATTGGCTCTATATCTCGATAATTTTCCTGTCCACGGCACTCTATGCGGCCTTCGCAATTTTCGTGGCCCATCGGCTTTTTGAAAAGGAAAGTATTCTTTTCAGTAATTGATAGCGGCCTGCAGATTCGTAACCTTAACGGCATATCAATTTTTTGTCCAAAATAGATGAAATTGGCGAAAAACCTTGACAGGATTTTTCGTTGGTCTATATTTAATTGTTGTTGAGCCTTATTAGTAACCGCTTCTTGAAAAATGAATAGAATGGGCACCAGGGATATAGACTTCGATATTCCGGATTTTACGATGCGAACAAAACTATTATGTTTTTAAAATAAAATTTATATGAATTTATGCGAATAATGAGAACAAACGAAATTCAGGGCAAGGTGGAAAAATGAATAATTCGCTTAGGGTTTTTGTCTTAGAGGCATTGTGCCTTTTGATCATTCTATCCGGCCTGGCATATTCCAGCACTATTAATGATTTATCGAATCCAGATATTCCAATAATACAAAGCACGGTATTATTCGAGGATTTCGATAGTCCTTCGGGATGGAATGGCACGAATCCTCCTTCGAACTGGAGCATAATAGACAGCGCGACATCGGATGCGGTCTGGGATACATTGAGATGGCATCGTTTCCAAGGATGGGGCGGATATTTCGCCAGAGTCAAAGGAAATTCATCTGACAAGTACAATGATGATTGGATCATCTCGCCCGCGGTTGATTTTTACACTGACACATTATGCATATTGTCCTTTAGGCATTACTATTTTGATTATTCCTTTCAGTCAGCGGATTCGGCGCTTGTATTGCTTTCTGACGATAACGGGGCAAGTTGGGGAGACACGGTATTTGTCTATACTGAGCAAAGTTACGGAAGTCCGACCGTCCCTGACAGCGAATTCTTCAATATATCGGATTTTGCCGCAGGCAAATCATCGATAAAGGCAGCATTCCAATATGTAAAGCGGGACGCCGTCGTCGCGGGTCAATGGCGTATAGATGATATTAAGTTTATTGCCGATGGTTCACAATTGATGAATCAGGATTTTGAAGGCTCGTGGGGGCCATATGGAAATAATCCTCCCGCAGATTGGGGCATTCAACACTTCCTTGTAAAAAAATGGGATAACAACGATTGGCATCAATCCAATGCTGTCGGATGGGGTAATATGGCTCGGGTTTTCTTCTCCCCCATCGAACAGCAAAATGAATGGCTGCAATCGCCACCAATCGATTTATCAACCGGCTCATTGCAGGCATATGTATATGTAAAACAATGGTACGATGACTGGCCATTGGCAGCCGATACAGCATTTATCCTGGGATCTAATGACGGAGGCGTGACCTGGCCATATCTCGTCGCGAGATACCACGACAGCGACCATGGCTCTTCCGGCACGGCGGCCTATGATACGTTCGATATCACAGGTTGGGCAAATGGTCATTCGAATGCAAGGCTGGCATTCAAGTATGTAGCGAGCAACGCCGCTAAATGGTATATCGATAGCCTCAAGGTAGTCACTGTCGATCGATATCCTCATGATGCCGCGGTCATTCAGATTGTTGAGCCGAGCGCCAATAGCATCAATGGATATCCTTGGCCGGTAACAGCCAAAATCGAGAACGCCGGCTTAAATACGGAATCATTCGATGTCTCATTTTTGATAGCCGATTCGATAGGCGCGATTGTCTATTCAGATACGCAATCGGTCACTGATTTGCCGAGCGCAACCCAGACTGAGCTGCTATTCGACGCCTGGAGTCCGGCCGAAAACAATAGTCATACTATAACCTGCCATACAATGCTTGGCACGGACGTACACAGAACCAACGATACGTTGACTTCAACGACATTTACGCATCCGCATCGAGGATTTGGCGGGCCTGTAGAGAGATGGACGTTCCGCGATAATATCACAGGCGAAGGTCCGGCGTTTTCGTGGTACGAACTAAGATCTGTCGGCAGCGAAGCATCATTTGCCGATCCGGATGATGGCAATTCCGGTATGGTTGATATGGGAATGGAATTCAGGTTTTTTGAGACTGCATATACTAGAATTAACATTAACATCAATGGCTGGGTATCATTTGAGGATTCAATCTCGACAGACTATTCACCATCCGGTATTCCAGATGCAGATGGCCCATCGGCGATGATAGCGGCATTATGGGCCGATCTTCATCTGCGAAATGGGCATGTCTACTACTATAAGGCCCCGGGCGAGCCGAAGTTTATTATTCAATACGATAGTCTGGAGTACAAGGATATCGCTGGCTCTTACATTGACCTGGAATTGATTTTCAATTCATATCTAAAAACTATAACCGCTCAATATAAAACTATTAGCAGCAGTTTCCAGTCACAACAGACTATCGGAATTGAAAAAAGCGGTGAGACAGTGGGACTGGCCTATAACAATCTGGGAGAATTGGGTCAGAGCCCTCGACCCGGTTTGGCGGTCAGTTTTATTTATCTGCCGGATCATGATGTAAGCCCAGTTTCCATGACGATTCCCTCGATATTGTTTGCGCAAGGGAATAGCTATGATATCAACGCCAGAATTGCCAACTGCGGATCTCAAGTTGAGTCTTTTGATGTCACTGCGGTGGATAACTATGGGTATTCAAATACTCAACATATTAGCAATTTGGGTTCGTTGGATTCTGCCAGCGTAAGTTTCTCCCCTTGGAATATCGGAAACGAGTGTAGCGATTATACATTGAAAATAATCACCGAATTGCCGCTCGATGAATTTACATCGAATGACACGATCCAAAAGAGTATGGAATCCGCTCCGGCTGAAAATACTGATTTTCGGGTTGACGACGGAAATATTGTTTGGAGTTTGGCATTTGATGACACGAATGATGTATTTGCGAATCGATTTAGGGTTTCCTATGAAGGAGCGACCTTATCATCAATGGCATTCAAATGTATAAATGAAGACGAATTTCCTGCAGGCGGCGCCGGAGATACGATAAAGGCCAGCATTTTCCTCGATGCCGACCTGGATAGCATTCCTGATAATATCCCTATTTACTCCAAGAAAATCCAAGTACCCAAAACCGGTTGGACGATCTGGAATATTGGTTGTGATACAACGATAGTCCTAAACTGCGAATATTTCTGGGTTGGATGGTCAATTAATGACACTCTGCCGCCCGCGCTGCTTGCGGTCGACATAACCGTAAATCACCAATCGGATCGATGGGCGAGACAAGGCGGAGTTTGGGACCGATTATTTGGCCATCACGGGGATTATTTTATCAGGGCTTTTGTTAATGCCGATTCGATTTCAGCACCAATTCCAATTCTTGGAGCATACCAGGTTAATGGAGTCGCCCAACCCGACGGCGCTGATACCGCCGGTACGACGATCGACAACGGCGGTATAGGATGTGATTTGGATTATAAAGTTAAGGTTGTTCAGAATGCTTCGAGTATGGCATTGAATTTATCTCCTCCACAAACAATCATCCCATTTGAGACTATTGTGCAGAGTGAGATAATTCACAGAAATAGTGAAAAAACCAATTCTCAAAATTCAACATCTGAACCCCCGATGATTTCAAATTTTGGCGGGCCCGATATTTACGGCTATACATGGAAAGATTCGCACGAGTCTGATGGGCCATCTTATCTTTGGTATGATATTTCCGGCCTGGGAACAGAGGTAAACTGGAATCATGGCGATTCAAATGAGGGATTTACCGATCCAATCGACCTTGGATTAACATTTAGTTTCTATGGCATTGATTACACTCGAATCATTATCGGTACCAACGGATGGGCGTCTTTCGGTCGCCCATATGCCACATCGGCAGTAAATAATCCAATTCCCAATATTGACGAGCTTAACGCACTATTGGCAGTAGACTGGGACAATTTGGACGGCGGTACTTCCGGCAGATGCTATACATATTATGATCCTATCGCCAATAGATTCATAATCTCATGGGTTGGCTGGTGCGATTATCCCGCGCCGAATTATCCTCATGACTTCCAGATAATTCTCAATGGATACGATAACAGCATCATCTACCAGTATGGCGCCGGGATATTCCGACCTGCCGCCACTGTTGGCATAGAAGATGAATCAGGCACGGTCGGCCTGCAAGTGGCCTACAATCAGCCATACCTTACGAACAATCTCGCGATTCGATTTAAACCTCCGATAAAGTGGCTTTCAACCAGCCTCGTAGGCGGAATTATCGCGCCGGATGACCCCGCATTACCTTTCAATATATTCATGAATGCGGCATTATTGCCGACCGGTTCATATCACGGCCAGGTAGTGATATTGAACAATGCCCCCAACACCGACAGTATCTCAATTATCGATGTCAATTTTTCAATCGAGGGAGTTTGTTCGTATGTTCCGGGCGATGTCAATGGATCGGGGTCTGCAAACGGCCTGGATGTGACGTATATGGTCAATTTCTTCAAAGGCGGCGACGCACCACGCGAAAGCTGTCCCCCATGCTCTGAATATGGGAATAATATGCTATATCCGCAGGGGGATGTAAATGGCTCGTGCTCCTGGAATGGGCTTGATGTCACTTATTTTGTAAATTACTTCAAGGGAATGGGGCCGCCGCCGGTGTATTGTCAGTTTTGCCCGCCGGCCGGACGATCGACAAATACTGCCCCCGTCCAGCCGACTAAGGTGAAGATCGAGCCGCCAAAAAATGATAAGCTCGGCATGAATTAGACAACTATGCGATAGCAATAAAAAATCCCTTCTCAGAGAGGGGATTTTTTTATATGGCGGAATAGATTTTTAAAGATTTTTTGAAAAATATATTGGGGCAAAATAATCAATCAGGCTTATTCGTCAAAAAGCTTGTAAATATACTTTCACTAAACCAATAAGCTAATTTTATTACTATCTTGGCTGAATTATTATTAAAACGACCGCAATAATTGCCATGCCAATTGGTATCCAAATATCGAAAAAATATTTTACACGTCTTATTTTAAGAGAAATCTTGAACCGGCCATCAATCGTCTTTTGTATTTCTTTAAATAATTGCTTGGTGTTATTCTTGGAATCTTCAAGCCTTTGCCTTAGATTAAATACCTTGATGAAATCTTTATTCATATCCTCCAAAAATTCGTTTATTTAAGATCCGATTCACAATGCGCATTGATTAAAAAAACACATAAAAAATACACAATGGCAATCAGTATTCCTATTTTCATGATATTATAATTGAGTTGATTAAATTTTATCCCAAACAATTGCAGGTCGCCATAACTAACTCCTGGAATTGATAAAATAATCGCAATAAACGCTTGAAACCATTAATCCCTTTCGCTCTTTTCGTGTATTGCTCGATAACCAATCGTTCAAATACTTAGTATAAGATCTATAAAGCTGGCGCTGTGATTCATTTAGAACCGGCTCAATCTCTGCTTTTTCATGGGCATTGAAAACAGAAGCGATACTTTTATATATGTCTTCGAACATAATTTTTACCTTCATTATAGAATAAGCTTTGTAATATTTCCCCGCAAGTCTTTTTTCTACTCATCTCCTTCTGCAAATCGATGCAGTATAAGTCGATTTTGCCTTATCTGCTACGAAAGGGCTTCTTGAAAAAGAGAACATCCCTGGAAGGAGGCAGACATTTTATTATCAAAATATAATTTATCTTTGCTTAAACAATCAAATTATTATAAAATACATTTCAAGTTAACTGAAATCTTCAAATCAAAACAAGTGAGGATTAAATGGATCCAACGCGACAAATTCGTTTGTTAGTAGCCCCTTTCTTTTTCTTTGTTTCTGTTGCTTCAGCATACTGCAGTGCCGGGATAGCCTTGCCTTTGTCGAACGACAAATCAGCTTTTGTCGGAGCGATAGCCCTTGCGATTCTACCAATGGGTTTTCTGATAAGCACCCTTACCATTGTCCTTCTTAGGCGTCTATTTAGATTGTTCGGTTCCAACTTTGAAACAGATCTTTCAGAAGCGGATATGGACCGTATTTGGTTACAATTGCATCCAAAACTTTCGCGCAGAAAATCCGCTCAAAACTCCGAAACGAAACAGGCAAAAACCTCGAAAGATGAAGAAATATACATTGCAGCTTCCTTCGACCATGGTTTCCTTTATGAAAACCATAGGGGCCTTCATGAGTGGCTTATGCGTGTCTATTCCGCCTTTATGACTTCTGCCAATTCGTTCGTGGCAATTTTGTTATCCTATGTCGCGAAATTAATACTTGATCTACATCCTTCCTATTTTTGGTGGCTTTGCACAGTTACGGTAGAGATATTGTTGCTTATAGGAGCAATAATGGCTCGACGCAATTTATTGGGCATGCTCAGATTTCAGTTTAATCGTGATTTTGCTAATTGACCCGGTCATTTCGCGCCTAAAATATAATTAGAACGGGGGCACTCGGCATATTTATCGCTCGTTGCGCGGCGACGCGTTTGGCCGACAGGCACTACGGAAATAAAGGGGTAATACTTTTCTAAATACGCGTCACCGATCGTATAAGTAATATCTGGCATATTGGCTATGGGGTTAATGCAAAACGCTTCAAAGGATTTACTGGAAGCAAGGATAGAAGGCTTTCCCGGTCCAAATCATAAAATGATGAGATCAATCTTCTTTCCGATAAGAGGGGATTTTTTTTATTATATGATGTAGCCAGTTTTACGAATTACAGTCTGGTCAAAACCAGTTTTTGATTATTTGATTCAATCGGATCAATTTCTCCTGAATTATCTAAAGGCATTTGGGCTGATATTGCAGGCGATGGAAATACCATATTCGCCGCCATTTCTATTCCCTGCTTCGTCGCTCTTAAATATATAGGAAAAATCGGCATGAAGCCAGGATGGTCCAAGTCCGGCGCCGGCAGCCCAATAACGGGTGTGACCGGCCTTATCGTATTTATTGCCTGCCCTTAGGGCGAACAACCCATAAAAGTTAGATTCAATTCCAAAATGCCAGATAGTCTCTTTCTCATCGACCAGAAATTTGACGGCATCCAGAGTAATTCTCATTTCGCATTCTCGCTTTTGAATCGCGGTATATCCTGCAGCAATACGAAGTATTGTTGGAAGAGGATCCGCTTTTGCCCCTTTGAAATAAGGTATACCCGAACCCAAATTCATTACGGAAACACCAAATGATAATCCCAAGCCGTCTTGATTTTGCGATTCTTTATTATCATCTGATTCGGTGTTTAGGTCTTTTGCCAAAGTTAAATCCGGGAAATTATTCAGGGATCGAATTCCAATATCAATTCCCTTTGACGACCCGTTGTCATTATCGCCCGCCTGAAGCGGCATTATATGGGATTGGATATATTTCAATCCCACTCCAATTGAAAATTATGAGTAAATTCATATGCGCCATAAAATGCCAATGCCGATTCATACATGTCAAAACTGCCAATTAATCCCATTTTCATCTTGAAGAATAAATTCACCATAGTCAAAATAATTATAGCTTATACCATATGTTCCCCATTCGCCGAGGTTGCTTGCGACATAAATGCTTTTAAATGATAAATCATCCGCAAGCTGTGGTAATATCTTGCAATAACTGCCTTCAACAGAAATAATACCGCTGCTAACCAAATTTGCCGGATTGTAATACGCCGATATGGCACCGCTTGAATAGACACTTCCACCCTGAGCCAGGGCTCGTCCACGGGCATCAGGGCTATTTCTTAAAAAGTTCGCGCTTGTATTTGATGATTGAGCATTAGTTATAAGTGGAACCAATACCAATGATAATATAATAGCAAAAATCAAGAATCTATTTTCAATCATTTAATTAAAGATAATAGACACTACTATGTTATGTCAATAAAATATTTTAAAGACCTGATATATCAATGAGATCTAAAAATGATCAAATATTTTCCACAAAAAATATATGGAGCCGAGGGGGGTCGAACCCCTGACCTCCTGAATGCCATTCAGGCGTTCTCCCAACTGAACTACGGCCCCAAATTCAATTGCGTATTTTAAAATACGCGCAAAAGCTATTTCAAAGAACAATATCTGGTATCAGCCTTTTTCCTACCAGATTAAATCGTTGCGAAATATATTTCGATTAATCGGCAAGTCAAGCCATTTCTTCAAGCCGAGGATGAAATGGGATGAAAATACCTGTCGGAGTTATTGACAATCAGGGCACAATCCGTAAAATTCGAGCCTGAAATCAGTAACCGACATCGGCCTTCCATTAACCTCGACTCCATTGTGGAAACGGCCAGCGCCTCATCAACATCCATAACCTTACCGCACTCCTTGCATGTGAAATGCTGATGATTGGATGCGTTGGCATCAAAACGGGAGAAATTCTTGCCGAAATTGAGCTCACGAACGAAGCCTAATTCCTGCAATAATCTGAGATTTCGGTACACGGTGCCGAATGATATATTGGGGAGTCTTCGTCTCACCATCTGATAGATCTCATCGGCCTTGGGATGTTCTTTTGTCTTCGAAAGCTCTTCAAGAACAATGCCCCTCTGACGAGTCATTCGATAGCCGTGCTGCCTGACCTCTTGATTCAAAAATCTTGTTGAAGTTCTCATAATCCACCACCCTTCGTCAAAATGTCCCTTTCACTCTATAAAATGATAGATTGTGAAAAAAATGTCAAGCGAAATTATTATGCAAATCGTTATTTTTACTAAGAGGACTCGGCGGGATATATTTAATGCGTTAACCCGTTGAAGGTTAAGGCTATTTCATGATTGTGCGATTTAGAACATCAGAATTAAGAAATTGGCCGGCGAGGTCCGAAAGATTTATCCAATCTCTGGGGAAAAGTCCCAAAGCCAGGATACCGATGACTGAAACCAGAATTACTATCATTAATGATGGACTCATCGTCATTTCAATTTTGGCATCAGTTTCAGGCTTCATGAACATTGTAACAATAACGCCAAAATAATACCAAACCGAGATCAGGCTATTGATAATACCTATTATAGCCAGCCAGACAAATCCGGAATCGATCGCGGAAATGAAAATCTTATATTTTCCTATGAATCCGGCAGTAGCTGGAATGCCGGATAGCGAAAGCATGAAAATAGTCATAGCAAATCCGGCGAATGGATATTTGATGCCTAATCCGGCATAATCCTTAATATTATCGAACTTCTCCCCTTTTCCGGCGAGAAGGACAATTATAGCGAATGCGCCGATGTTCATTAGCGTATAGACAAGCAAATAGAATATACCAGCCGAAATTCCATTCGCTCCGCCTGCCGTAAGAGCCACCAGAATATACCCGGCATGGGCTATGGATGAATATGCCAGCATGCGTTTGATATTTTGCTGGGAGATGGCAAGAATATTTCCCCATGTCATTGTAACGGCGGCCAAAATCCAGAGAATGGTTGTAAAATTATCACTCACTGTCGGCGCATAAAGGGTTACAATCCTGAATAAGGCCGCAAATCCAGCGGCCTTGGGACCGGCAGACATGAAAGCTGTTACTGGAGCAGGAGCGCCTTCGTAAACATCGGGAATCCACATATGGAACGGCGCCATGCCGACCTTAAAGCCGATTCCTATAAGCACCAAGACCAATCCGGCCAGCGAAAGAATCTCGCTATAGGCATACCCGAATTCGAACCTTTGGCTAAGCGTGATCAGGTTTGTAGTGCCATATGCTCCGAATATGAGGGTAATCCCGTATAGCAAGAATCCTGACGAGAACGCCCCCAGGAGAAAATACTTCATCGCGGCTTCGCGGGAACGAGGCCTGTCGCGGTGAATACCTGCAAGCACATACAGCGGAATGCTCATGACTTCGAGCCCGAGGAATATCGTAATCAGGTCGAGCGATGTAGCCATTACCATCATTCCGAATGTCGCTATAAAAACCAGGAAGTAATATTCGCCGGTGCTTTTCAATTCTCTGTTTACATAAGTAGATGAAATGAAAATTGTCAGCAGAGTTCCAAGACAGAAAATAATTTTGAAATAAAAGCCGATAGGATCACTGGCGACAGAATTATTGAATCCTGTCTTCATAATCGGTGAATTGGCAAAAGCCAACAGCAAAGCGACAATCACGCCGATAAAGCTTACGCCCGTAATAACCAATGAGCGATGTTTGCTAACGAATAAATCAATTATCAAGATAATGACGGCGGTCGCCAATATCGCAATTTCAGGAGAGATTATCTGCCATTCGGGTGTCATTGGTTATCACCATTATTATTTTGAGTCAGTTTAATGTTGGGATTTATATCGTCAATGGAGATTGTTTTGTTCTTCAGTTCCATTGACTCGATAACATGCTTTACGGATGGCTCAATTTTATCAATGAAAGTTCTGGGATAAAAACCGATCCAAAAGACAACAATTATCAATGGAACGATGATTATTTTTTCGATCAAACTGAGATCCAACAATTTTTTATTTTCGTCTTTTTCGCATACACCAAAGAATACCCGTTGAACCATCCATAACATATAAACAGCGGCGAGCACTATTCCGGCTGTTCCGATAACGGCATATGTGATGTTGGATTTGAATGTCCCCAGCAGAATCAGGAATTCTCCGACAAAACCATTGGTGCCGGGCAACCCGATAGATGCCAGAGTAACGATCATGAATACAGATGCATAAAAAGGCATTACATGAGCCACACCACCGAAATCGGATATCAGCCTTGTATGCCGTCTTTCGTAGATCATGCCAACCAATAGGAACAGTGCGCCAGTTGTGATGCCATGATTTACCATTTGGATGATCGAGCCCGTAATCCCCTGTTCGTTCAACGCGAACATTCCCAACATCACAAATCCGAGATGCGCCACGGACGAATAAGCCACCAGCGATTTAACGTCCTTTTGAACCATGGCCACCAAAGCGCCATATATGATACCTATTAAAGCCAGAATTGAAATCAACGGTACGAATTGAACTGCCGCCTGAGGAAATAGCGGCAGACAAAATCTCAAAAAACCATAAGTCCCCATTTTCAGCAAGACTCCCGCAAGTATAATAGAACCCGCTGTCGGCGCCTCGACGTGGGCGTCCGGGAGCCAGGTATGAAATGGGAAAAGCGGCACCTTAATAGCAAATGCGAGCCCGAAAGCCAGGAATAGAATTACCTGGAGATCTTTAGGTATGGGCATATTCATAATTGTCGCAAGATCGGTAGTTCTGCTTACGGCATCAGCTGATGTCATCAAATAGAGCTTGATAATTGCCAGAAGCATCAGTAGAGAACCGAACATCGTGAAAAGCACAAATTTGATAGCGGCATATATTTTTCTCGGACCGCCCCAGATGCCGATCAGGAAATACATGGGAATTAGCATTGTTTCCCAGAAAAGATAGAATAGAAACAGATCGGTGGCGAGAAATACGCCCAGCATGCCGGTTTCGAGCATCAGCATTGATATCATGAATCCCTTTACCTTATCGCGAACAGCATTCCAGGTAGAGGCGATTGCTATTATCGAAAGAAATGGAGTAAGGATTACGAGCAGCAATGATATACCATCGACACCCAGGCTGTATGTGATGCCCAGGGATTTAATCCAGACTATAGGACCATCGCGAAATTGCATTTCGACATTAGCTGAACTAAAATTCTGAAATACTATTATGGTCAGGATAAAATCCAAAAATGATACAGCCAGCGCCGTCCAGCGAATAGCATTGATGCGAGTCTTGCCGGTCAGTAATATCGCAAGCACGCCCAAAAGCGGAAGAAATACGATCCATGAAAGAATGGGCCAAGTCATGTTAACAATATTCCTTTATCATTTATCATCCTTGAATATCGAGTATCTCATTTCCTCTACTTCAGCAATACGAAACTCAAAAGCGCGACAACTCCAATTACGAATATCAGGGCGTAATTTCTTACAAATCCGCTCTGTACATACCTGAATTTGCCGGAAATTTTTCCAATCAACGCCGCGGCGCCATTGGCGAATCCGTCTACGATACGGACATCGGTGATTTTCCAGAAGAATAGCGCGATGGTAATCAGCGGCTGGACAATGACAGCGTTATAGAATTCATCCACATAATATTTATTTACGACAACGGTATATAGTCCGCTGAATCGTTCCGCGAGCCGCTTCGGAGCAGATGGATTTTTAATATAAAATTGATATGCAATATAGATTCCCACGCCAGCGGCCAAAATCGACGCAAAAACCAGTAAATATTCTATCATATGAGTCGCGGGTAACGCCTCCGTGGCCACCTGATGTTCACCGCCAAATACTGGGCTTAAGAATTTCTCGAACCAGGCGCCACCACCCATTGCCGGGCCAAGACCGATATATCCACCGATAAATGCGAGTATCGCGAGAACGACAAGCGGATATGTCATTACCTTGGGTGATTCATGCACATGTTTTTCGACTTCTGGATCAAGTCGCGAATTGCCGAAGAATGTCATAAAGAGCAATCTAAACATGTAGAAGGCGGTCAGTATCGCAGCCACAAGTCCAACTGCCCATAGAATGATACTTCCCTGTGGCGATACAAACGCCTGATAGAGGATTTCATCTTTGGAGAAGAATCCGGAGAAAAACGGAACGCCTGATATCGCCAGAGTGCCTACGAACATGGTAAAATATGTCATGGGCAAGTATTTTTTTAATCCACCCATTTTTCTCATATCCAATTCGCCGGAAAGCGCATGCATAACCGAACCAGCTCCCATGAAGAGAAGAGCCTTGAAAAACGCGTGAGTCATTAGATGGAAAATGCCGCTGGCAAATGCACCGACGCCACAGGCAAGGAACATATATCCCAATTGACTGATTGTCGAATAGGCAAGGACTCGTTTGATATCATTTTGGACAGTCCCGATAGTCGCCGCGAATAGCGCGGTCGCCGCACCTACGATAGCAACTACCATCATCGTGAATGGCGCCAGCGTATACAATGCCGATAAACGACAAACCATATAGACACCGGCGGTGACCATGGTGGCGGCGTGGATCAACGCCGAGACCGGCGTGGGGCCTTCCATGGCATCCGGCAACCATACATAAAGTGGCAATTGAGCCGATTTGCCAGTTGCACCAAGGAATAGCAGCAGAGTTATTAATGTCACGACACCGGTACCGGCCAGGACTTCTGGGGCCAATTGGCTGATTTCAGTAAGGTTGATTGTAGGTTTGCCCGCCGCAGAAAGAGTCCAGAACAAAAGCATTAGACCCAGAGCAAATCCGAAATCGCCGATACGATTTACGATAAATGCTTTCTTGCCGGCGTCAGCGGCAGATTTTTTATGAAACCAGAATCCAATTAATAAATAACTGCAAAGCCCGACACCTTCCCAGCCTAAATATAATAGTAGGAGATTATTGGCCATTACCAGCATCAGCATCGAGAAAGTAAATAAATTTAGATAGGCGAAGTAGCGTCCTACTCCCCCATCCTTATGCATATACCCAATCGAATAGACATGAATCAAGAATCCGACACCGGTAACGACCAGCATCATTACGGCTGATAGCGGATCATAAAGGAATGATATCGATGTCGCGAATGTGCCCGAAATTATCCAGTCAAACCAGGTCGCTTGAATCGAACGCGCGTTTTCAGGCAAGCCGGTCAATAGAAAGAATGCCCAGACCGAGAATATAAATGATAAACCGATGCTTGCTGAACCTATTAGTCCCGCGATTTTCTCTGAGATGCGCCTGTTAAAAAGGCCATTAATCAAAAATCCGATTAACGGGAAAAGCGGGACGAATTTTACAATTAATTTAATACTATCAGCAGACATCAGGTCACCATTTCATAATATTGACATCATCAACGTTAATAGAATCTTTCACACGATGGATTGATATGATTATTGCCAGTCCGACAGCCGCCTCGGCCGCCGCGACCGTCATAATTAGAAAAACAAAAACTTGGCCGGAGGAAGTAGCTGTTCTCAGCAAATTGGAGAAGGTTTCCGACGGTATCGATGGCGCCAGATTATACAATATCGATCTCATATGGCTCGAAAACGCTATAATCGAAAGGTTGACAGCATTAAGCATCAATTCAATCGCCATGAATATCACTATCGCATTTCGGGATTTTAAAACTCCCCAGACACCAATGGAGAATAAGATAGCGGATAAAAATATGTAATACTGCAAAGGAACCATTAGTCTTTTTCCTCCCCCGGCTCGCCAAATCCTTTTCGTTTGGCAATCACCACTGCCCCGACAATCGCAGCCAGAAGCAGTATCGATGTAATCTCAAATGGATAGGAAAATTGGGTGAACAATGTTTCAGCTACTGTTTCAGCCGAACTGTAATCAGCTGTTGAATCTGGAATCGGCGTCTCAATCCCTTGAGTAAATTCAGTCGTCATTTTTGCATTAGAGGGAAAATCGTTGGTAGCCCAAACTACTATAAACACTGTTTGAAGAAGAATTATGAGCGCAAATGCCATACCGAGATATTTTTGCATTTTATGAAGATCGGCGCTGAATTCATCGGTGCGCAGATTTAAAAGCATTATGACAAATAAGAACAATACCATGATTGCGCCCGCGTAAACTATAACTTGCAAAGCAGCAAGGAATATTGCGCCAAGCAGCGCGAAAAGCCCTGCCAGAGAACACATAGTTACTATAAGATATAGAGCCGATGTTAACGGGCTTTTGCGCGTTACGAGAAGAAGCGCGGAAGCTACTGCGATAAATGCGAGAACAAAAAATATTACCTGGCTCATCAATCTATCCTAAGGTCGACTACATTTCCCTTATTAATTTTGCACATACTTTCCCGCATGATAAAATCCAAGAATCGTGTTTTAATGTCCTATTGGCGCGGCCGGGGTCTTGAATTCCTGTCTTTCAGTCCTGGTCAATGGTTTAATTTTCTTGGCAACCCGATTTTTTTCGATATTATCGAAATTCGCCAGCAGCATTTCTTTAGTATATAAGAAGCTATCGCGATTGTAATTAGAAAATTCGAATTCATGGCCCAAGAAGATAGCTTCCTCGGGGCAGGCTTCTTCGCACATACCGCAAAAAATACAACGCAATTCGTTGATTTCATAAACTTTGGCATATCGAATACCATTCTCGGTTTCCGCGGGCTCCATATAAATGCAATCAACGGGACAGGCCGCAGCGCACAAGCCACAGCAAACACACCGTTCGGAACCATCGGCGTAACGGGTCAAATAATGCAAGCCACGGTAACGATCTTCGAACTGCGGCCGGTCTTATTCGGATATTGCTCGGTAACCGGTTTTCTCAGCAAATAGCGGAATGTAATAGACATCCCTTTGGGGATTGCGAGGAAGACCGATTTTAATGTATGCCACATAGTGCTATTGTCCTCCTACCAAACCAATCGCTATCAAAAACGATGTGATAATAATATTGAGCAACCCTATCGGGAACATGACCATCCATCCGAATTTCATCAATTGGTCATATCTAAATCTCGGCAATGTCCCTCTGATCCAGACATATATAAATATGAATGTCGCGACTTTTATTACGAACCATATCCAGTGCGGCAGGAAAGGACCATTCCAGCCGCCGAAAAATACACTCGCGGCGATTGCGCTGACAGTCAGCATATTTGCATATTCGCCCAGATAAAATAGAGCGAATCGCATACCTGAATATTCAGTATGATATCCGGCAACCAATTCCGATTCAGCTTCTGGCAGATCGAATGGCGAACGATTTGTCTCAGCAATAGCCGAAATAAAATATACGAAAAAAGCTACTGGCTGCTTGAATATATACCAATTGAATATCGACCCTGATTGCTGTCGGACAATCTCAGCCAATGAGAATGTCTGGCTTAGAAGCAACACACCGATCAATCCCAAACCGAGAGAAACTTCGTAACTCATCATCTGCGCCGATGACCTTATGCCGCCCAATAATGAGTATTTTGAATTGGATGACCAGCCCGCCAGTACTATTCCATAAACGCCCAGCGAAGACACGGCGAGAATATATAGGATGGCGACATTCAGATTGGATATCAATAATTCGATTCGCTGATCTCCGATTTGAATAAAATCACCAACCGGAACTACCGCGATAGCCATACTGGCAACCACAAATGATAATATTGGAGCCAGAGTATAAAAATATGGAGCCACGAAGGCAGGCCGGATCTCTTCTTTGAAAAGCAGCTTGACAGCATCGGCAATTGGCTGCATCAGGCCGAGCGGCCCGACCGTATTCGGCCCCATTCTATGCTGAATATGAGCCACCACTTTCCGTTCGAGGTATGTGGAGTATGCAATCGCAGTCATAAGGCCCGCGAATATCACAGCCACCTTAATGAGGACTATTATAATACCTAAAATCATCAGTTCTTTCTCACCGAGACGAAGGTGGTTAATTTGCCGCGCTTCATCAAACGATTGACTGTATTATCAGGGAAAGAATTAATCACCAATATCTCCCCTTTGTTTACATCATCAGTAATATGCGCCGGTAGATTTATAGCGGTGTCTTCAACTCCGATCCTGGCCATATGGCCCTCTAAAATCTGCTCTCTGGCGGCATCAGCTGGGTTAATACACATATATTGTGTGCCACTAATTCGCATCAGATTTTCGGATTTTTGAGTCATCCAACCTGAATGATGCACCGATGGTGAATATTGCAGAATATAGGGGTAATCCGCCGGAGCTTTGGGAATTGGCAATTTCTCCGATGCCGAAGTCTTAATCTCATTATTTTTAAAATTGATCAAAAGGCCTTCAGTCGGTATCGAGGCTAAGCTTTCGAGTCCTTTGATATTCTTGGCTATATCCATTCTAATTTGCAATTCGTGATGCCAGACAGCTCCCAATCCCAACATTTCAGAGATGTCGCTTAATATGGCCCAGGCGGGCTTTATATCATCCGAACCAAGTTCAGTCATCGGCTGGAATTGCTGAATCCTGCCTTCGATATTGATGAATGTCCCTCCATAATATGGCAATGTCGGAAGAGGACAGACCAACGCCGCCATCGCGGCTGTAGGATTCATTAATGGTGTACAGACAATCAGGAATTCTAATTTTTTCAGCGCGTCATGAACATATTTTCGATCATAATACTCATCCAACGGATTTGCACCGAAAATCATTAAGGTTTTAATCTCTCCCGATTCGATTCGAGAAAGAATTTTTTCAAATGAATTTTCGGTGCCGCCGTATAGCCCCAAATGCGATACGCCAAGGAAATTCCCCTGAGGAGCCAATAATGACAATTTACATTTTGTCTCTGTATTCAGGTCAATGAGTTTTGCGAGCAATGATTGTCTATTATAATGATTTAGAAATTCATTTCCCGCGATAATATGAACTTTTGAAGTATTCTTTATATCAATGGCAAGATCATCCAATAATTTTTCGCCGGATTTAATTGCGGGGATTGATTCGGCGGATAATCCTCTTAATTTTGAAATCAGATAATTAATCGCTTCAATCTCAGTGCCGAATGATATTCTGATATTGGTGACAGGAAAATTACCAAGTTTTTTGGAATGAGAGCCGATAAATATCGCCCTGGCTTTTTTCTGGGCGATCATCTTTTTGAATCTCAATGATAAAACCGGATGCTCGATTGCAGGATCGCATCCCACAAAAATATAAATGGAATCATTTTCAGTATCAGCAATGGTACCGTCGAGGCCGATTAGATCCAGCATTTCCGGTTCCAATGGTTTCGAAAATTCGGTCTGGAAATCTATATTGGGTGATTTGATGACATTGGACGTAAATTGCCTGATGACATATGCTTCTTCATTTGAGAGTAATGGAGAGCCTACAACCGCGACTTCAGAGCCCCTATTTTCATTAATAATCTTTCCCAGATGCTTGGACATCACAGCAATCGCTTCATCCCAACCGCAAGTCTTGAGTGATCCATTGCGGCGAATCTGAGGCAATAATATTCTGTCTTCCGATCTTGAAATATCGAAACTGTACCGTCCCCTATCGCACAACCAACCATCATCGACCAGCGGATTTTTCCTCGACATATTACGGAAAATCTGTCCGTACGATCCTTCAGCGCTGATATTACAGCCATCGGAACAGAGATTACAAACCGAGGGGCTTTTCTTCAATAGCCAGTTTCGGATTTTATATCTGAATGATCGAGAGGTTAACGCTCCGACCGGACAATACTCGACAGTATTACCGGAAAATTCGTCGGCAAATTTCACTTCGTCGAGGACATTAATATTGGCAAACGCACCTCTTTGGAAGACTCCAAGATCGGCCTCCCCTGCCAGCTCCCGTACAATTCTAATACACTTAAAGCACATTATGCATCGATTTCTGCAAAGCAGTATCTCGGGGCCAAGAGGGATATCGTCGAATTTCTGATTTATGTCATCAATAAATCTTATCTTTTTCTCTTTGTATCGACTCGTAGCGGGGCCATAACCGTATGTCATATCCTGCAAGGGACATTCACCACCCTTATCGCATGTGGGACAATCCAATGGATGATTAATCAGCAGAAACTCCAGCACGCCTTTGCGGGCTTTAATTACCTTTTGGGAATCGGTATGCACGACCATATTGGGGGCGACAGGTGTAGAGCATGACGCGATTAATTTGGGCGATTTTTCCACTTCGACCAGGCACATCCTGCAGGCTCCGACCGGCCGCAATCTTTCATCGTAGCAGAAAACCGGTATATCGATTCCAAGCTGCTTGGCCGCTTCCAGAATCAATGTTCCCGGATTTACCTCGATAGTGCGACCATCGATTGTGACGGTTATTTTGCCGTTATCTGGCATTTTATTAGAATCTCGCTCCCATACTTGTCTTGCATTTTTTATGAGTAACATGGTACTCATATTCATCTCTAAAATTCATAATAGTAGAACGGATTGGGGGAACTGCGGCATCGCCAAGCGGGCAGATCGTGTTACCCTCTATGTTGCTGCAAATATCCAATAGGGTATCTATATCTTCCATTGTTCCGGTGCCATGCTCTAAGCGATGCAAAATCGCCAACGCCCAATATGTGCCTTGTCTGCATGGAGTGCATTGTCCGCACGATTCGTGCTGATAAAAACGAGCTAAATTATAGGCAACTTTGACCATGCAGACTGAATCATCTATTACAATCACTCCCGCAGAACCCAACATGGTGCCCGCTTCAGCCAACGATTCGAAATCCATGTGAACATCAATTTTATCAGCAGTCAGGACCGGCACTGATGAACCGCCGGGGATTACCGCTTTCAGATTGCGGTCATTTTTAACTCCGCCGCCATACTCATATAGAAGCTCGCGAAGCGGGACACCCATAGGCAATTCATAATTGCCAGGACGAGCGACATGCCCCGAAAGACAGAATATTTTCGAGCCTGAGGATTTTGGCGTTCCAATCTTTGAAAACCATTCGGCGCCCTTATTTACTATATGCGGGATATTAGAAAGCGTTTCGACGTTATTGATAATCGTGGGACAGCCATAAAGACCGGATACGGCCGGGAATGGCGGCTTAATTCTTGGATAGCCCATACCGCCTTCAAGTGAAGTCAAAAGGGCTGTTTCCTCTCCGCATATATAGGCTCCGCCTCCGCGATGAACTACGACTTCGATATCAATCCCCTTGCCGAAAATATTCTTTCCTATTAATCCCTTGGCGCGGGCTTCAGCGATAGCTTTTTCAAGTTGGCGCGAGGCGTAAACAAACTCGCCTCTAATATATATGAATGCAATTTTGCATTTGATGGCATAGGCGGATATCAAGGTACCTTCAACTACCATATGCGGGTCTTTTTCCATCAACTCGCGATCCTTGAACGTCCCCGGCTCGGATTCGTCGGCATTGACACAAAGATAAACCGGCTTGTTAACACCTTTGGGAAGAAACGTCCATTTTCTGCCTGTTGGGAAACCGGCCCCACCCCGTCCGCGCAATCCTGATTTAAGAACGACATCGGTGACCTCTTCGGGAGTCATGGTCTTAATAGCTTTTTCAAAAGCGGTATAACCGCCGTTTTTGATATAGGTATCGATATTATCCTGTCCGGGCTGATCGATATTTTTAAAGAGTATTTTTTCGAACTCAACCATTTTTGGACTTATTCCTCAAATCATTAATAATTTCATCCACTCGTTCCCGTGTCAAATTCTCGTAATAATCGTCATTGATCTGAATAACAGGAGCGGTGCCGCATGAGCCCAGACATTCGACTTCGGTTAATGAGAAAAGGCCGTCTTCTGTAGTCTCATTATTTTTTATCTTCAATAATTCCTTGAGATATGTCTTCACTTCTTCCGCGCCACGCAGGTAGCATGACAGAGTCCGGCAGACTTGAATATGATATTTACCCGTTTTACCAGACGGGAAATATGTATAAAAACTGGCAGACTGCTCAAAATCGATTATCGGCAATTCCATAATTTCGGCGGCTTCGACAAGGGCTGTTTTTTCGATAAATCCGAATTGTCGATGAATAACATGCAATATCATCAAAATCGCGGATTTCTTTTCGGGATAGACAGTCTTCAGCCGCTTTATTTCGCGAATCGAATCAGCCGAAAGTATTTGTTTAGATGTCTTTTCCAATTTATTGCCTCACAACTACCTATCTACTTCGCCCAATACAATATCTATTGATCCGATACACGCGATAACATCGGCCACCATGCGGCCGATCACCAATTTGGGCAAAGCCGAAATATTAACAAATGACGGCGGCCTGAAATGGACTCGATAAGGTTTTTTAGAACCATCGGAAACAAGGTAACAGCCGATCTCACCTTTTGGTGATTCAATCGCAAAATATACATCACCGGGCGGAGGCTGGAAACCATGAACGACAAGCTTGAAATGATGAATGAGTTGTTCCATGCCTTTGAGTACTTCAGCTTTGGGCGGCGGGGCGATCTTGCGGTCGGCGGTAATATATGGCCCGGTCGGCAATCCATCAATCGCTTGACGTATAATGCGCAGAGCTTGCCGCATCTCCTCTACACGCACCATGTATCTATCGAAAACATCGCCGTTCTGGGCAGTCGGGATATCAAATTGGAATTTATCATAATACGAATAAGGATTTGATTTGCGCAGATCCCAGGCGACACCGCATGCTCGAAGCGCTGGACCTGATAAGCCTATATCGATGGCGTCTTCCTTGGAGATTGTGCCGACACCGATTGTGCGCATGCGCCAGATTTTGTTTTCAGTAAGTAGCCCTTCATATTCGTCTATCTTGGCCGGAAATACATTTAAAATATCATATACTCTCTTATCGAATCCGGCGGGCACATCCTGTGCCAAACCGCCTACTCGAAAATACGACGACATCATCCTAACACCAGAAACGAATTCGTACATTTGCGTAATTTTCTCTCGCTCACGGAAGCAGTATAATGCCATCGACATGGCGCCGATATCCAGAGCATGAGTACCGAGCCAAACCAGATGTGAATTCAAACGAGTAAGTTCGGTCAGAATTACTCTTACATACTCAGCCCGCGGAGGAACTTCAACCTGCATCAGTTTCTCTACCGCGCCGACATACACCAAGTTATTAGACATGGGCGCGAGATAGTCCATGCGGTCTGTCATGGTAAGCGCCTGAGTGTATGTCTTGGCCTCCATGTTTTTCTCTATGCCCGTATGAAGATAGCCAATGATTGGTTCGGCGTTGACAATAGTCTCCCCGTCGAGCTCAAGCTTCACTCTAAGAACACCATGAGTGGCGGGATGCTGAGGCCCCATATTGAGAACCATTGTCTTTCGCACAGGCATTACTTATCACCTCTCCAAGGCGATTTTGGACGAGAATCAATTTCATCTTTATTATAAGAAAACTGAGGCACTTCGTAAGTTAGCGGGAAATCTTTTCTTTGAGGATAACCAACCCAGTCTTCATCCATCAGTATTCTTTTCAAATTGGGATGTCCGGCGAATTTGATGCCGAACATATCATAGGCTTCCCGTTCCTGCCAATTGGCGGCGCTCCAGAGCGAAGTCAATGAAGGGATTTCGTCATTTTCATTAATTCTGACTTTTAATATAATCCTATTATGATTTTCGATGGAAAAGAGAATATATATGACTTCAAACCGCTTATCGCGCAAATCGAGATAATCGGCCGCCGTTATGCATGATAGAAAATTATATTTTAAATCGGAATCGTTCTTTAAGAAACGACATATCTCGGTGATATCTTCAGGTTTAAGGATAACATTAAGATCATTACGGAATGTAAAGATATCCAAAAGCTTGCCGGAATATTCCTTTTTAAGTTTTTCCTCTGTATATGAAGCCACTAAATATCCCTTTTCAGATGCTCACTGTCGATTTTGGCACGAAGTTTCATGATCCCATCGATAAGCTGTTCCGGTCTCGGAGGACATCCGGGTACATAAACATCTACCGGAATGACACGATCGACGCCCTGGACAATAGCGTAATTATTGAATATGCCGCCGGATGAAGCGCATGCGCCCATGGAAATGACATACTTCGGATTTGGCATTTGATCATAAAGCTGCCTGATAATTGGAGCCATTCGAACTGACAATCTGCCTGATACTATCATCAAGTCAGCCTGCCTCGGCGACGGTCTCATGACTTCCATTCCGAAGCGCGCTAAATCGTAACGAGACATGAAGGTCGACATCATCTCGATCGCGCAGCAGGCAAGCCCGAATCCGAGCGGCCACAACGATGATTTTCGCGACCAGTTTACAGCTTTTTCAACTGTGGTTAGGATAATGCCATCAGGCAAATACTTCTCTATTCCCATTTTAGAACTCCTTTACGGATAACATAGAGATATCCCACAAGCAAAATCCCCATAAAAATAAGCATTTCCAGAAACGCGAACATCTTGAGCTTCCGCATGATTAGTGCCCAGGGATATAGAAAGACTATTTCGAGATCGAATATGATAAAAAGAATAGCGATCATATAGAATTTAACCGGGAAACGTTCTCTCGCATCAGACTCGGGCAGAATGCCGCATTCATAGGGGGCAGCCTTGCGCCTGCTTTTGGTTTTGGATGCCAAAAATTCTGGCAGATATACCATAATTAGTACTACTACTAATGCGAATGTAAACAATACTGCTATCGGGAAAAAGGTGTCGAACATTTTTCTATCATCTGCCTTGAGTTACTTTTTTCACAATCTCTAATCCAACTTAGCGGCTACATGAGGTGTATTGATATCACGTCCTCTGTCGCCTATTGGGTATCTATAATACCCGCCCGTTCAAAATATGTCAACTTATTTTTCTGGGAGTCTGTTTCTATATCGATTTTGGATAACAGGATACTCTTATCTATCGCGTAAGGCAGTACTGTTACGATATTTCCCTTGAATGAATTATCGCCAGATGCTTTTATTCGCAGGTAATTTTCGGTTAAGCCGGTAAGCATGCCGTCATCGGCAGGTCTTTTTTCAATTAATGCCTTTAGTTTCTTCCCCAAATAATTTTGAAGATGAGCGTTCTTTTTCTGAGATGCCACGGATTTAAGTATGGCCGCCCGTTTGGTTTTGATCTCGGGTTTTACTTTATCCCTCATCGCCGCAGCCGCGGTACCGTTTCTATCCGAATAAGGAAATACATGTAGATGGTGAATATCAGACTGATTCAGTAATTCGTGGGTATTCTGAAATTTTTGATCATCCTCGCCGGGGAATCCAACAATAATATCTGCTCCAATGGTCAGATAATTTATTCGTGCTACCGATTTTTCGATAACCGATTTTACATTGTCGGCAGTATATTTTCGTCCCATGGCATGAAGAATATCATTGTCGCCCGATTGTATCGAAAGATGAAGATGAGGACATATCCTGCTTGAGCTAGCAATCAAATCAATAAGATCATCATCTATTTCGATAGGATTGAGAGATGACAATCTAATTCTTTGGATGGATGTCTTAACTAAAATTTCTCTCAAGAGATCGTTGAACCTCAACCCATAGAAAGAATATTTCCCAATATGCACTCCAGTAAGGACAGCTTCCTTATATCCGTTTTCAGCGAGCTTATTGATTTCCCTTACGATCGTATCAAGCGGCCTGGACCGAACGGGTCCTCTTGCCATCCATATCGCGCAGAATGTACATTTGTCGTCGCACCCATCCTGAATCTTGGTGTACGCTCTGGTGATATCATTCATGCCGGAAATTATGGAATCAGAATCATCAATACAGGGCTTGTCGGGTGAATCTTGCAGTATCAATCCGAATAGATTAAGAACTGTAGCTGGAATTTTGTTTTTATCCATATTTGACACGACAGCATCAATTCCATTGTTAATAAAATTCTCGGGCGCGAGCGAGGTATAGCATCCGGTGGCGATGATCTTGGCATCAGGAGAGGATTTCCGGGCACGGCGGATTAGCTGTCGTGAAGAAAGCTCGGCATTCCCGGTAACGCCGCACGTATTGATTACATAGCAGTCGGCCGCCGACTTAAATGGAACAGTCTCGAAGCCGTATTTTCTCAATGCTTCCGAAATAAGCTGAATTTCATACTTGTTCAGTTTACATCCGAGCGATGCGAAAGCTATTGTATACATAAGCAGGCGGCTATACCTCTTTGGGCTTTTTCGAAAGCCACCATGAATTCATTTTAGGCAAATAGATGAATGCCAGAATTCCGAGAGGTACGCCGGCAATTAGATCGATCACATAATGATGCCTTAAATAAACTGTCGAGACAAACAAACCCAGTCCGAACGGAAGCAGCACCCAAAACAACCATCTGATATGCTTAAATGCCAATAGAAGGACCAGCAACGTAATCGCCGTATGCAACGACGGGAAAGCATCGCGGGATGCCGACGAGAATGTGCCTTCTATGCTAAGGCCGAAATCGGCAAGAGGAGTGCCGCTAATTGGCACCACGTACACATTTTTTATCGCAATACTCGGAGATACCGCCGGGAAAATTGCATAGAGAATATAGCCAATATACAAACACAAGACCGCCGAAACGACTGTTTCACGGGATTCTTTGTGCTTTTTGCTATAAGTACAATGCAATCGCGACAATCGGCGTGAGCAGGAAAAAATTCATATAGCAAAATGAAAGATATTCAGTCAGAATACGGACGCATAAACTGCTGAAACCAGATTGACGGCTGTACTCCGAAAAGAAAATTATCAATCGCCATCAGATGATCCTGAATGTCGTGGGGATTAATAAAGCGAATAGTCTCACTGAAATTAGTATAAATTCCGAGACAAAATCCAATCGGCAGAAGATTCCTCAGCCAGCCTAATTTGGGCCAAAGATTAACTAAAATAACTATTACCGCGATAGCGCCTAATATCGTTCCGAATCGCTGAAAATTACTGATAAATGCAATCGGTATATGGCCCTGGGAACTATAATATAAATATCCCTTTACCGAATAAAATACTATCGGAAATCGAAAACAGACACGCTATGAATTCCTCGATCCTTAATTTAAAGATATACGAATACCAGGCAACTCGCACGTTGTCATTGTATCCGCGCGAATCGGATCTATTTTCGAAAACCTGTTCGGACGCGTTTCTCATAGCCAATGTATATAAAATATTTATCCTAAATGAACAATAGATATTTTGGGTAGCTAGATCATGCTGTCGGTTTTATTTAGCCTTACATACGGCCGCCGCCCTGCTAAAGAAAAATCGGTCGGGTCAGGCGACCCGACCTCACCGAGAAAATATTTATCCTAAATGAACAATAGATATTTTCAATAGAGACTGTCGTCGTGTACGGCGGCCCGACCTCACCGGTGAATAAACAATAGATTTTTTAATCAGGTTGTCTGCTTATCGTTGGATGCGAGCATTCGAAGCAATCGTTCAGCGCCGCTCTTGCCATTTTCACCGATTTCAATAAGTGGGCCAACACATGATGGACATCCACCATCACAAATACAATTCGTCAAATGCGAAATGGAGTTTCTTACGACCTCATCGAACATATCGTAAATTTTTCTTGAAAATCCGACTCCGCCCGGAACTGTCTCATATATATAAATAGATGGGTGGTCATTGAAGGGCGAACGAACCATAGACACCGATCTGATATCCGACGGATCAGACAATATCCAAAGCGGCACTATCTGTCGAAATAGCTGAGCGACACCATGCAATGCTCCTGAAAGCTGTTCCGGCGTTAGGTGTGTGAGCTGCCCGATATTGTCTGAAAATGAGATCCAGAATGAGCCGGTATGCATCTCCTGCTCAGGCAACGATACTTTGCCCCATCCGAGATTTTCGTGCGTATGAAAGCGGACTTTCTTATAGCGAACAACAGTTCTGCTGACGGCGACATCGCCTATTGACTTGGTAATCCCGGTTTTGAATACCTCTTCCTGATCGACATGAAGAATTTTGATTACTACTTTGGATTCAGCATCGGTATAGTATTCAACATCTACGGGAATCACGTAAGCCCTCTTCCCTTCCCAATCAAGATTGCGAACCTGGAACCGTTTGCTTTGATGCAGGTAAATCGCTTCGGGATGAACCAACTCGGGGGCCGAAAAATAATCGATCTCACCGATTACTCGGCCATTATCTGATTCATCCATGATCACGAAATTTTCCGGGGATGCAGTTCGCAGGGAAACCTCGCTGGCAGGATAGATATCCGAAGTATAATGGTATTTCGCACCCGATTTTTGAACAAGCCGTTCCTGAGAAAGGAAATCCATTATCTGCGATGTGGGAATTACTCCAAAGGATTCGTGATCATCAATTGGCAATTCGAAAACAGCACATTTAAGATGATTCACCAGAATAGCAAGATTTTCGGGATCGACAATCCCCTGTTCAGGAGACTTGCCGAAAAAGTATTTGGGGTTGTTGGCCAGGAATTGATCCAAAGGCGCTGATGATGCGACCATTATAGCTAAAGATACATCGGATTTTCTACCAGCCCTGCCTGCCTGCTGCCATGCCGAGGCTATCCCACCGGGATATCCGCAAAGTATGGAAACATCAAGACCGCCGATATCAATGCCCAACTCAAGGGCATTTGTGGAAACAACTCCGAGGATTTCGCCCGCACGGAGCCCCTTTTCGATATCGCGCCGTTCATTAGGCAAGTATCCGCCGCGATAACCTGAAACCTTATCCGGAGAAATTTTTGAGCAATTGCATCTGCTCTTTGAGATATGTTGTGAGTATTTCAACCCGAACACGGCTTCGGGCGAATACAATGGTCTGGATACCATTGGCAATGACCATGCCAGCCAGGCGTGCCGATTCCGAAACCGATGACTTTCTGATACCCAGCTGCCGATTGATGACAGGCGGATTATAGATGACAAAATGCTTTTCACCCGAAGGCGCGCCATTCTCATCTATCACTTCAACTGGTCGCCCTATTATCTTCTCCGCCAATTCTTTAGGGTTGCCAATAGTTGCCGAGCATAGTATGAATTGCGGCTTCGAGCCATAGAATTCGCAGAGCCTCATCAATCGCCTTAAGACATTGGATAGATTCGAGCCAAAGACTCCGCGATAGTGATGAAGCTCATCAATAACTATATATTTGAGATTTTCGAAAAGCTTGATCCAAATCGTATGATGCGGCAGAATTCCGGAATGAAGCATGTCGGGATTGGTGACAACAATATTGCCTGCTTTTCTGATTATATTGCGGGCAGAAACCGGCGTATCGCCATCGAATGTATAGGTCTTAATATCAGCGCCGGAAGCTTCCACCATTGAATAAAGCTCATCGACCTGATCAGCTGAAAGCGCTTTGGTCGGAAATAAATATAGCGCTCGTGCCTGTGGATCGTTGGTTAAAAGCGAATTAATTACCGGCAAATTGTAGCATAGGGATTTGCCGGACGCTGTGGGGGTGACAACGACAAAGTCTTTCCCGGCTGCCGCATAGCTCCGCGGCCTTGGCCTGATGGCTGTATAATTTAGAAATCCCCTTTGCTTTGAGAAGATCAACAAGTCGCTTATCGATGGAAGTTGGAAATTCGACATAATGCCCGGAAGTCGGTGGAATAACCTGCCAGTGGCTTATGCCGGGCCCGAATTCGGGGGATGATTTGAGCTTGTCAATAAGCTGATTTAGCTTCATGCGTTTGCCTGATACCGTATTTTCATGGGCGTAATTATATTATCTAATGCACTTTTGTGCAAGTATTTTGTAAATACTATGGAAATTTAGGATATTCGAGAAATTACGGGATTATTTGGGGCGTTAAATTAGATCGGTTTTACTATTCCCCGCCCTTTTTGCCGGCAATAGCCTTCAGACTTGTCATAGTTGTCTCTACAATTTCATTGAGTTCCTTGGAAATGCTCTTTTTGAGAATTTTGCTCAGCCATCCAGAAATAGAAATATCTATAAGTATCTTGGTCCGGTCGTTGGATGAATTAATAGCGAATGATAGCATCATCTTCATGCCAATAGTAGTGCTTCGGAATACAATACTTTTCCCGGGTTCAAATGCGATAATGGTCGAATCGAAATCCCACTTACCTGATGAAAATTTGAGGCGAGCTCCCTGCGAACATGGTCCGTAGATGACCGCGTGGTCTATCGATGGATTCCATTTGCCCCAGTTATTGATATCGATGAGAATATCCCAGATACGATCAGATTTAGAATCGACGATAAATTCATTATGGATATTGATAACAGGCTTTGGGATTTCGGAGTTGGACAATTTCATAGTTAATTAATTATCAAAAATATAGGGGATAATATCCGATCATCCCCTAAATATCCTCAATGTCGAGATTGCTCATGTTTTAACTTTGGTTGGCAGAGTGAGATTCAGCAGGCAATCGGGACAAAAACCATCGGCTCGTTTATCGAGCTCATTGACATTTCCAATAGCGCGCATTACGCAATCGTTATTGCAATTTTTCAGTCCAAGGATATGGCCCAATTCATGCAATGCGGCTACAAGCAACCTCGAACGAGTCAGCTCTTCTTCCTCAGGTAAACCGTAATATTCCGGTTTTAATCTTAGGGTCGAGACAATAGCTGTTTTGCCAACAGAATTGGCCTGACCGAATACGAAGTTCTGATTCGGTATGTAAAGATCTTCTTCTGTCAACGCCAGAATAATTTCATCTTCGGTGCCCTTCAATAACTCAAGCTTGGATAAAATCGGGACCGCGTAATATTGATTGTTCTTGGCATTATAGGCCTCATCGGGAAGCCGGGATATAATACCTGACTGCAGGCGAAAGCCCATTTTCTTAGTAAGTTGCTGACCGATCCAATCTGCGTTGGCGCGGCTGTTCTCGTCTAATGGCACTACATAAATTTTTTCGTACATCTTTTTCCTGCCTGCTCAGGTACTAATTTATTAATTTCTTTGTTAATATCATTCTTTATTCAGAAAAAATCAACTCATTTAATCACTTGGCCGTAAAAAATCTGGAGTCGGATCCTTCCGTAGAAACAAAGACCTCCATTTTCACTCCGCACTTAGGACACCATCCAACAAACGCGTTTCGCTTTTTATTTACATATATTCGAGTGTAAACATGGCAGCATTGAAATGTAACACCGATATATTCCCTTTTAACGCCCATTATCTAACTGATCTCCTTGAGGCCGAAAAAAAGATTCCTATCAGCATGAACCCTAGAATAAATGGCAATGCCCAGGTAAACGCGTTGGCATAATGTATCGAATCCGATTCCTGCATATTTTGCAGCCGCGAATTGAAAAGAAGACTGACTATGCCGACTCCTGATACCATTCCCAAATTCCTCATTGTTGAAAGGACCCCGGAAGCGGTCCCCCTATCTTTATAATCGACAGATCCCATCAAAGCTGAATTATTCGGCGAGCTAAACATCCCTATTCCAAAGCCAAAAATGGCCAGATTTATGATAATATGTAATATGGAAGCACCCTGATGGACGAAAAACATCAGCGCGATCCCGATGCTTGAAGTAGCCAGTCCTATGGTTGATATCAATCGCTGACCCAGCTTATCGGATAAATATCCGGCTATCGGGGCCATCAGGGCTGTCGATGCCGGCAGCGCGACCAGGATATTCCCTGTGTTAAATGTGCTTAGTCCCAGGGATCGTTCGAAGAAAAATGGAAGCATGAATGAAATCCCGGTCATTGAGACGAATACGAAAAAGCCCGAACAAAGCGAATAGAGGAAAATATTATTCCTAAAGAAAGATGGATTGAATAGCGGAATTTCCTCTTTTAATTGCCGGATGAAAAATACTGCAATAAAAAATATGAACAGCGCTATTACTGTGAGTAAATAGGCTATATTCAGATTGGGCTCGCTCAATACCCTGAAAATGCCAACAAGGCAGAAGATGATAATTATCCATAATAAGGCGTCGAGAAAATGAAAAAGCTTTTTAGGTGCACCTTGTTCCTTGGACGGAAGGAATTTTATTGCCATGAAAATGCCGAGTGCGCCTATTGGAAGATTGACCAGAAAGATGTAATGCCAACCAAAATAGTGTACGATGATCCCCCCCAAAAAAGGACCGGTCATGAGGCCCACCGAGACTACTGCGCCTATTATCCCCAGGCTTGAACCTCGTTGGTCAGAGGGAAAGGCGTTGGTTACGATGGCGGTTGTATTCGAAATTATCATTGATGCGCCAAGCCCTTGCACAGCTCGGAATATTATCAATTGCATCATGCTTGCAGAAAGCGAGCACAGCAGAGAGCTAACCGTGAAGACTGCCAGGCCGATCGTAAATATGATCTTCTGCCCGATTATATCGGAGAGCTTTCCGAAAATTAATAAAAATGTCGTGATGACAATTAAATAACTCATTGTCACCCAGGCCGCGTCCTGCACAGATGTCTTGAAGTATTCGCTTATGGATGGCAGCGCAATTCCAACAATCGAGCCATCGATAGTGCCTAATAGTATACCTGTTGAGGCAACCGATAGAATCAGCCATTTATGATTGTTTGCGGTCTGATTCATTTTAATCGGGGATTACAAGGCAGGCGGCACCGATCCATCCGGCATCATTCCCGAATCTTGCCTTTTTTATTTTCAATATGGATGTAGTCGAAGTAAACGCGAAAGCCAGGGTATGTTTTTTTATAAGATCGATATATTTACCGCCCCCATGTGAGAGACCACCGCCTATTACAACTATTTGCGGATTTAGAAGATTGACGATTGAACCGATCGCTACACCGATCATTTCGGCATTCTCATTTACGCTTTTCACAGCGGCTCGATCACCAGCTCTAAAGGCACGGAAGATATCTTCAGGCGTTAATTTGGGGCCGAGATTTTTCAATTTTGATGATTTAGATTTATCGATATATTTTTGAGTCTCATGAATCAGTGCCGGAGCGGCGGCGTAGCTCTCAAGACATCCACGATGCCCCGCCTTGCATAATTTGCCGTTAAATTTAAAAACCATGTGTCCGAATTCTCCTGCGGCGTAGCTCGCTCCTCTAAGCAATTTGCCGTCAATAACTATTGCGCCGCCGATCCCTGTTCCAAGCGTCAGATAAAATCCCGACTCAGTCCCCTTGCCAGCGCCGTAATGAGCCTCAGCGAGCCCCATGCAATTAGCGTCATTATCCGCGGCAACTGGAATTTTGAATTTAGAAAATATGCTGCTGATATTGGTTCCGATCCATCCCGGTATATTAGGAGTGGCACCCGTAACAATTCCCTGAGGAAATTTGATAGTGCCCGGGCTTCCGATCCCGATGCCGGAGAGAGCAAATTTCATATCCGCCGCGGAAACTACCAGCATTTTTGCGGCTTGTAAGAGATTCGATTTTACCGCGGGAATGCCCGATTCTACATTTGTGGGGATTTTAAATTTAGCGAATTGTTTGCCTCTTATATCAATCAATCCAGCCTTTATAAAGCTTCCCCCAAGATCAATACCGCCGTAGCATTTTTTCATCTATTATTGAAGGCCTCCACCCCCAGCTTAAGAATTCTCATCGCATCCTTTAATGAATCGGTATTGAGTACATAGGCGATACGGCACTCATCGAGCCCCTTTCCGGGCGATGCGTAAAACCCGGGGCCCGGAGCTACCATGACTGTTTTTTTATCCACAGAAAAATCGGCAAGCATGAATTTCGCGAATTCTTCTGAATCGGAAATAGGCAAACGGGCTTGAGTATAGAATGCCCCGGCCGGCTTCATGCATAAAGCCCCTTCAATCGCCATAAGGCCATCGTATACTATATCGCGGCGTTTCTTGTATTCACCGATAATCTTTTGGAAATATTCGGGACCTAATTTTAAGGCGGCCTCTGCCCCGACTTGCTCCAAAGTCGGAGAGCAAAGCCTTGCCTGGCCAAATTTAACGGCGGCTTCATGTAGCTTCTTATTCCGGGTAACTAAATTGCCAATTCTCGCGCCGCAAGCGGAGTATCGTTTACTGATCGAATCGAGCATGATGGCGAATTCGTCGACATCCGGGATATCGAATATCGAGGTATGTTTGCCTTCATAGACAAATTCGCGGTAGACCTCATCGGACAAGATATATAAGCCATTCTGACGGCAGATATCCGCGAGCATTTCCATCTCATCATATGAGAATAACGTGCCGGTAGGATTATTGGGATTGCAGATAATTATCCCGCGAACTTTGTCATCAATCGCATCTTCAATTTCGCTTCTATCCGGTAAATGGAAGCCGTTCTCGGCTTTCGTAACTACCGGCACAAGTTCGATATCGGCCATTGTCGCGAAACCATTATAATTGGTATAGAATGGCTCAAATACGATAATCTTATCGCCCGGCTCACAAACTAAAAGAAACGCAAACACTATCGCTTCGGAGCCCCCGGTCGTGACAACTATATTCTCTGGGGAAAATTGAAGACCGCATTTTGAATAGTAGCCGCATAACGCTTTCAGATAGGAGGTCAGTCCCTGAGAATGGCCGTAGGCAAGCACCTTTTGAGAGTAGTGTTTGACAGCATCCCAAAATTCCGGCGGTGTTTCTATATCCGGCTGGCCTATATTCAAATGATAGACGCTTATACCGCGTCTCTTGGCCTCGTCGGCGTAAGGCATCAATTTTCTTATAGGCGAGGCTTGGACTTCAATTGCCCGTTTCGATAACTTCCATGCCCTGACATCATTTTTTACAGCCATTAAAAAGCCCCTTTCATATCATGTCACCACATCGATTTTTTCTTCGCAATTCGCGCATTTATTGCCATTAAGGCCAGTAATTTCAATATCATAATTTGATCTTTTTATTAAGACAGTTCCGCATTTATTGCAAACAGTATCTGGATTTCCAACTCCGGATATATTGCCTAAATATACATATTTTAGCTTCGCCCTGGCCGTGTCATAAGCATATTTGAGCTTGTCCGGGGAGGTCGGCGGGGCTTCGAGTTTATAATTGGGGAAATACCGCGAAAAATGCAGAACGGGAGTTGGATCAAGCTCAGATACCCAATTGACCAATTCACGGATTTCGTCTTCAGTATCGTTATAATTGGGAATCAGCAGATTGGTCAATTCGACATGAACTCCCATTTCCAAGGCGATATTTATCGTCCTCTGAACATCGGCCAATTTGCCTTTGCATACTTTCCGATAAAAATCAGGCCTGATCGATTTTAGATCGATATTGGCGGCGTCGATATAGCGGAATAATTCTCTGGCAGGTTCTTCGTTAATATAGCCATTGGAGACAATCACTGTACACAATCCTGCCGGATTTCAACAATTTTGCAGTATCGAGGACATATTCAAACCAGATTAACGGTTCCGTGTATGTGTAGGCAACTCCTATAGAGCCATTGCTTCCGGCCAATTTTACAAGGTCATCAGGCGAAATATATCTGCTGTTTGCGTGCTCCTGTGATATTGTCCAATTCTGACAAAATGCACAGGCGAAATTGCAGCCGTTCGGGCCGATCGATAGAATTTGGCTTCCCGGCTTGAAATGGTACAGCGGCTTCTTTTCAATAGGATCGAGATTTAAAGCTACGGTGTTTCCGTATTCGGACGCGTATAAAGTGCCATTATCATTGGAACGGATCATGCAGATACCATTATGCCCGGGCGCGATTTTACATTCAGCCGGGCAGAGATGGCAATGGACCTTTTCCGAATCCAGTTTTTCATAATATCTGGCCTCGATCTTTTCCATAGTATTAAAGATATTCATTATATGAGAATAATGCAAGAATATGTATGAATGTCTGATACTTGCGATTCACGTCTTGAAGTGACGCATCGTACTATAATGTGCGGTCAGGGCAAGCCCTGACTCGCATCGAACGGATATCTGGTTCAGTAGTTATAGACTGTTTTTGGGATTTTCTTGAACACATTTTGTCTATGATATCGATTATCCGCGCGGGCGTTATTTTTTCAAAGCAGTATTTATGCGGCTGATAGCACGCGATTCTGGCCGTGGACGCTGCATGGCGAACATGAGACATCATCACAAACCACAACTGACCCCGGCAACGCAGGCGCAAAGCCCAACCGAGGGTTTGTGGGACCGAAGATTGCTACTACCGGAGTGCGGACAGCATTCGCCAAATGCATCAATCCGGAATCATTGGTAAGAGCTAGATCGCATTGGGCCAGCAGCGCCGCGGAATTGTGAATAGAAAAATCGCGGGCCGCGCACAAGCGAGGTTCATCAATTTCAAGATTGTCCGCAAATTCATCTCCGGTCATCGAAAATACAATTATTCCTATATCAGGATTCTTCAATAATTGAAGCGCGGTCTCTTTATATTGCTCAAAAGGCCATCGTTTTTCGAAATGTTTGGCACCTGGACAGAAGGCGATTATTCTCTTCAATTTATTAAATCCATGTTCGGCTAAATAGTCTGTTGCAAAACTACGCGCGCCTTCCGGCAACGCAATTACTGGAGGGATTGGCTTATCATCTATACCAAGTTTTTTTAATGTGGTCAGATAGGAATGAATCGTATGATCCACGCTCAATTTCAGATGAGACCTGCGAACAACCATTTCCCGCGCAAAACGGCGTTTTCGATAGCTTATCATTTTCGTCGGAAATAGAAATGTCAGCAAGAGCATTGAACGTAAATTTGACTGAAGGTCAATTATCAGATCATATTTATTAGTTCGCAGTTTTTTCAAAACCGCGCTAAATGAAGCGCTATCAGCAAATGTGATGATTCTTGAAATTGCAGGGTCGGAATCAACAACCTCGGAATACAAGCGTTTCGTTAGAAAATCAATTTCGACATCAGGAAAAGCTTCCTTCATTTTGCGAATAACAGGCAAAGTAAGTATGACATCTCCGAGAGAGCTTTGCCTGAAAATAAGTATTTTATGAGGAGATTTCACAAAAATAGCAGTCCGAATGCACCCGCGATCAGACAATAAAGTCCGAAATAGAAAAATTTGCCCTTCTTAACTATTCTCAATAGGACTGAAATCGAGATATATCCGATAACCGCCGCAATTAAGGCCGCGATTAAATAATTGGCAACGAGCGATGTATCAGGCCGTTGCTTCACGAAATCCAGTATCTTGAGAATCGCCGCGCCGATTATGGCCGGTATCGAAAGCAGAAACGAAAACTCTGCAGCCTCTTCTCTATCGACCCCGATATGCATTCCCGCGGATATTGTGCTTCCTGAACGGGATATACCCGGCAAAATCGCGACTGCCTGCGCGATACCAATTATTATCGATTTCATAAAATTCAAAGGCTTAGCGGTCTTAACAGCAAACCTGGTTGAAAAGAGAATTACGGCAGTTACAAGCAGCATAACGGCAGTCCATTTAGGAGAAGCGAATGCGGCCTCTATTTTGTGTTTGAAAAGAACACCGATAATGCCCGCCGGGATTGTACCTAAAATGATATACCATCCGAGGCGGGCATCGAGCTTTTTCGAATCAGAATCAGCTTGTCCGATCATTGAACCAATAAAGGCCATAAATATCTTTAGTAATTTCTTTCGGAAATATACAACAACGGCCAACATTGTACCCACATGAACAAGCACTTCGAACACTATGTCGTGCGCTTCAACATTCAGGATTTTTTCGAATAGGACGAGATGCCCCGATGAAGATACCGGAAGAAATTCAGTTAACCCCTGTACAATTCCAAGTATGATAGATTGAATCAGGGTCATGGCTATAGGCCGAAATCCAGACCCATATAGAATCCCATAACGTCATCGAATTGCAATTCGGCAACGGCCCGAGTTGACGATGATAATTGCAGCGACCCGCCAAGATTAAATCCAATCTGGAAATTGGTATCGGAGCCATGATGATCAATGTCTTCCCTATCTATCCTGAGAATAAATCGACCGTATGGAGTCATGGTTCGTCCGTTGCGCATCTTAAATGGATAAGATCCTGTGACCGTGCCCCCGAATGAGATTGTATTCACATGATCAAATATGGAAAAGCCGAATAGTCCGCCGACAGATAAATCGATCGGGTCCTGAATCCTCATTTCCATAACCTGATATTTGGCGTCAAAATTAAAGACCACTCCGCCGCTGGCATGGTCTATGTCAACAAATCCCAGCATAGCGCCGACATCGGTATAGCCACCGACCCCATATCTGTACTGACCCAAAATTCCGATGGCACTTTCATAAATGCCCGCATATACTCCACCTATCGAGCTTCCCTTATAAACCGTTTCGGCCGGAGTCAATTGTCCAGTATATTGTGCAAAAGCTGATTGGAACGCAACTGCGACGAAAATTATTGTTGTTAAAACCTTTTTCAAATTACCCTCCTGCTTACGGTAAATTCAAAGTCAGGCCGCCAATAATGGCAGAATAATGGACGGCCTTACCAGTGGTCTGAATCGTATTATATCTATATTCGAGAAAAGGTGTCAATGGAAACATAGGGATGCTAAGCTCGACCCCTCCCCTTATGATTAATCCTAACTTGCTTTGATTATCCGGCAATACTATGTTATGACCGCCCACGCTTAAAGAATAGGCCACCCAATGCATGGCGACTCCAAGCCCGGCATAAGGCTTTACTACCGGCAATGGCAGGCTCTTTTTGACAGACGCGGCGATAGAAACATCAGAGAATGTAAGGTCAAGACCCGAAATAATCTGCTGTTTCTTCCAAGCGTAATCCAGGTCCAGGACGATATCGATAATTTGAAGCGTCCCAATATTCAAATGAGCCCCGATATCGGTCATCTTGTTTGTAAGATCGAATCCGGCATAGGTTGGGTTAATGATGATACTTTCCTGAAGAATGGGATTCTTATAACCTGAGACTATCCCACCATGAATTCCAAGTCCCAATCCCGTAATGCCCGCGTTGGCGGTCGCGGCGCATATCATGCTCGCTGCGAGAGCAATTAATGTCTTTTTCAAAATGATCCTCCTCCATTTTGGCTATTATGATAAATATAGCTAATCATCTGGACCGGCGTATCCTTATCCCTGCGATAAGAATAATATCGGTCGCTCATACAACTTGTACATTCGTCGAGATTCAATACATTAGATTTTTTAGCTCCTATTTTTGTCAGTTTATTTAATATTCCTTTTCTCAAGTCTGCAAAATATTTTCCATCCCTTTCAAATACTATTTCCGGCTCAAACAGGATTGCCACTTCTTTGCCGATCTCGAAGCAGCATTTACCTATCGCGGGGCCAAGTTGACAATAAATCTCGGCAACGTTAACACCGCTATTTATAAATTTATCAAAAGCATTCTCGACAATACCGCTAAGATAACTTCTCCAGCCCACATGTACTGCAGCGAAATACCCGGATCTTTTTTCAGCCATTATCAATGGCATGCAATCGGCGGTAGTGATAGTCAGGCAAATATTATTAGAATTGCTAAAAACTCCATCGGCTTGAAATCGTTGGCCCGCATTCTTGGTATCGATATATTCTATTTCAGCGCCATGAACCTGAACTGGAAATACAGCTTTATACCCGGCAGGCATAATTTCCTTCCTTATAAAGTCTCTAACAGTATTTTCCGCTCCCCATTGGCCTTTCAGAGTTATTCCCGCTGAAAATCCCAGGTCGTGGAATTTTTCGTATTCAATTGTCAGGTTGGTCCGAGTTGTTGTCATTTCAAATTGTCTTATCGCTCGTTGAATTATCTCTTTCAATCGAAAGAACCCCTGGCACCTTCCTTATTTTAGCAATAACGCGCGTGAGTTGTCCATAGTTTTGTATCTCTATTATAAATTTGCCAATGGCAGGCGATGTACCGGTTGATATCTCTCCACCTCGCATGTTAATATCGGCATCTGTCACCGCTTCGGTTATATCCTTTAGCAAATTCTTTCGGTCATCAACCAAAGCTTGCAAGCGGACGAGGAATGACTGACCTTTTTCAACGTCCCATTCGACATCCACTCGCCGTTCGGGCTCGTCAAAAATAGCAGCCGCATTCTCGCAATCAACTCGATGAATCGTAAGTCCTCTTCCCCTGGTTACAAAACCTACTATTTGTTCCCCCGGTACAGGCTGGCAGCAGGAAGCAAAGTGGTACATCAAATTCTTGACAGCCTCAATCCTAATCCCTTTTGAAGATCCTTTTGATTTTTCGATTGCCTGCTGGTCAATACCTGTTTCGGGTTTTTCCTGCTGCGGAAGATATTTATTTAGCAAAGTATGGGATGACGACGATCCCGAACCGAGACTTGAAAACATCTGATCGATATCCATGAAACCATTCATGGCCGCAATATCGAGAAGTTGATTCTCATTGAGCGGACCTATATGGCGCTTCTTAATATCCCGTTCCAATATTTCTTTGCCAAGCGCGACCGATTGTTCATATCCCTTTTGCTTCAGCCAATGTTTGATTTTCGATTTGGCCCGCGCCGTTTTGACGATTTTCAGCCAATCCTGGCTGGGAGTCTGATGAGGCGAGGTTTTGATTTCTATTTCATCACCGCTTTTGAGTTTCGTAGTTAGAGGGACAAATTTCGAATTAACTTTCGCGCCTACGCAGTGGAAGCCAACATCGGTATGAACCGCAAACGCGAAATCGAGTGGCGTAGAATCTCTAGGCAATTGTTTTAATTCGCCCGCAGGCGTGTAGACAAATATATCTTCCTGAAAGAGATCTATTTTCAAATACTCCATGAATTCTTCGGGATTGGTGAGCTCACGTTGCCATTCGAGAATTTCGCGGAGCCATACCATTTGCTTATCGAGTTCACCCTGGTTTTTCTTTCCCTCTTTATATAGCCAATGAGCCGCGATTCCAAATTCGGCCGCGTAATGCATGGCATGGGTTCGAATTTGGACTTCTACCATTTTGCCATTAGGCCCCATTACAGTGGTATGAAGAGAACGGTACATATTAGATTTCGGATTAGCTATGTAGTCATGAAATCTATCGGGTACCGGCGCCCACATAGTATGAATAATACCGAGAGCATGATAACATTCGGTGACATCGTTGACAATTACACGCATGGCCAGTAGATCATAAATCTGATCAAATGGCACACCGCGAACATTGATCTTCCTGAATATCGAATAAAAATGTTTGGCCCGGCCGGTTATCTCAGCTTTGATATTTGCCTTTTCCAAAGCGATCCTAAGCGGGCCGGTAAGTTCGTTTATGTAGGCTTCCCGTTCGAGATGAGTCTCCTGAATTCTTTTGTCTATCTCAGCATATTCGGTTGGATAAAGATGTTTGAATGATAAATCCTCAAGTTCCCATTTCAATTTTGCCATTCCAAGGCGGTGAGCCAAAGGAGCATAAATTTCCTTAGTTTCCAAGGCGATTCTGAGGCGCTTTTCATATGGCAGGGGATCGAGAGTTCTCATATTATGCAGGCGATCCGCAAGTTTGATTACCATTACCCTGATATCTTTGGCCATCGATAAAAGCATTTTGCGGATATACTCGACCTGCTCTTCAGCGAAGCTTTTGAAATTAAGTCCGGATATCTTTGTCAGACCGTCAACGAGATCGGAGATTTCCTCCCCGAATTCATTTCTGACTTCAATTATTGTCGCGCGTTTATCCTCAACCGAGTCGTGAAGAAGGCCTGCCGCAATCGAGGCTGAATCCATATGCAGTTCCGATAGAATGAACGCGACATTCAGGCAATGCTCGATGAAGGGATCGCCTGATTCCCGGAATTGGCCGGCATGCGCACGATCGGAAAATTCATAGGCTCTGCGCAGCAGCGAAACATTGATATTGGAATTGTATGATTCGACTGCTATGATAAATTCGGCCAGATTCATTCTTAAGCTCCCAATTCCTTAAAAGAAATGCCCAGTAGTCCTCTTATCCTTTTCAATACATATTGGGGCTGGATTTGTTCCAGACATCGGCAGAATTTTAGATTTTTGCATTGGCATTTATTTTCCGGAATTAAAATATTAGCCATGTTTTTTCTGGGTCCCCATCGATCTGGTCCTATATCATCGCGATTAGAAAAAAAGGATAGGCATTTTTTCCCCAACGCGTCGGCCAGATGCAATGGGCCTGTGCTGCCAGAGATGAATAGTTCGGCTCTTGAAATTACTCCCGCCAGGGCTTCCAAATCAGTCTTGCTTGAAAGATTGACGCAATCTTCGAAGTCTGATTCGCTATTACCCTCACCTGTTATGACAACTTTCAGTCCTATTTCTTTGGAAAGCAATTCGGCGAGTAATATATAATTATCGATCGGCCAATTTGGAGCGGAGCCGCCGTGTCCGGGATGAATTACAATATATTTGCCAATATCCGACGGCAGCAGTTTTTCAGCTTTTGCGATACAGTCAGGCGTAGATTTCAGAATAGGTAAAGAACCTTTGGAGCTGATGCCAAGCGGCTGGAGCATGGCAAGATCAAGGTCGGTTTGATGCAAACCGGAAGCTCGACGGTGAAGATTGACCCGCTGATTATGAAAAATTGAATAAGCTCGGCGTGATGTCCCTATCCTTCTTGGGATTCCAGCAAGAAACATCGCCGCAGAAGTTCGCCATGAAGGTTTTAATTCTATGGAGCAATCGAATTTGCCTCGTTTAATCAAGGTCGTAAGCGAAATGATACTAAGTTTCGTGCCGTTACTATCAGAGTCGATAAGCCAATTATCCACATAATCAACAAGTTTATGGATCGCGGACGGCCCTCGGGCCGCAAGATAAGAAATTCTGGCATCGGGAAAATGGTCTTTCAATGTCGCGGCTACCGGCAACGATAATATCAAATCCCCGAGTCGATCGTTTCGAATCAGAAGAATATTTTCAGGATTATGCATTTTGTTTCTTCTTAGAAAGCCCTCGAAATTTTGCGTATTTGGTAAAAACATGAAAAGACGATAATGTCGCCAGAACAAAGCCTCTCATACCATCGAGAAAACCTGCCTTAGCTATATACATGCGTAGAAATGTCGCCGGCGGACGAAACACCAAATCCGCAAATCGATAAGTTTTCCCCGAGTTGTACATCTCCTCGGCGTTCAATGTAGAATAGAGATTCATTTTTTCAAGATACTGTTCCAATGTCATATAGCTATGATGATGAATCAATCCTTTGAGCCTACCCACATGCCCAAATACATTCAGGCTTTCGTGCACCAGTTTATCACTGAATTTCCCTTTGCCGTTTTTAAAAAGCCGCAGCACATAATCAGGATACCATCCTGAATGTCTTATTGGCTTTTCCAAAAAATAGGTAAGGCGGCAGATTTCAAAGCCATCGAAATTGTGATGATTTACCAAAGTTTCCTTGATCTCCTGCGCCAGTTGCGGGGAAATTCGCTCATCGGCATCAATAAATAGAATCCAATCGCAATGACAGAATTCGAGCGCCTTATTTTTGGTCGGTCCATAACCCTCGAATTGTATTTTCTGAACCTCTGCACCCTGACGTCGGGCGTACTCGATGGTCTTATCGGTACTCCCGGTATCAGCGACTACAATCTGATCCGCGAATTGCAGCGTTGCCAAAGCATCGACAATATTGCGCTCTTCATTTCTCGTTATTATTACTGCAGAAATAGTTTGTGTTGTCATACTTCAGACATTCCCAAAATGAGATAAAGTGAACATAAAACTGCCGGGTCGATCAAAACGGATGTATAGATGCAGATAATAAAGCAAACAAGCGAAATCAAAAATATTCCAAAATGAAAGGCGCGCGTTTCATCGAATGATGATTTTCTCATTCTGGCGCGAGACCTCCTGTTTTGATCAGCGAGAATCCAAATGAATAATGCGAGCGAAAATGGTCCCGATTTTTCGAGCAATCTCAAAAACATTGAACCTCTTATCGAAGAGTCATGCTTGTAAGGCGTTAGGTTCTCGATCGTGCCATAAAACTTGGTATTTACGATATTAGCCTTATTAGTATCGAATTCTTTGCCAGCCGATAATACAAAAGTCTTCAATTCTTTAACTGATTTATTTACCAGCATGATATTATTGACTTTGTAAGCGCCATATAAAATTATCGAAGTCATCAAAATGAAAAGTATGAGTAATGTGCGATCTTTTATTATTCCAAGAATTAATACCAAAAGTATCAGACCCATAATGACAGGGCGTCCCAACGACAATGTTGCCACGGCGAATAATGGCACCAGCATCAGGATAAAGAATATTTTCTCTTGAGCCTTTTTTGATTCTACATAAATTCCCAATATCAGGCAAAATGAAAATATCACCATCAACGCCAGCCTTGGCTCGGCCGAATGTCCGTGAATATTGAAATTGGAAATCGATGTCCAGTGTGAAATCAAATGAAATGCCGACGCCAGTATGACTCCCGTGATAAATGTCCACACTATCATTTTACGCCGCTCGCCCGAAAAAATAAACGATGATACCATTAGATACAGAATAGGCATCCAAACATAATATGGGAGTTTATAGGATTTATCGTAAATCAAGAATACTGCCCATGCTAGAAATGCCAAGAGACTCAGGCCAAAGAGATAATAAAATAGTGGCATTTTAATCCAATCAGCATCTCTATATATCAAGCTTTGACTAATCCATATAACTAACGCTATTGCGCCGAGGCAATAGGCGATAAGCGGATTGATAGAAATAAACAGTGCAAATAGTATGAGCAGATAAAATCCGATATTCAATGTCATCGGATGTGGCCTAGGCATTTAGCGCCTCATTGAGAAAGGCTATTGTAGTTTCACCCAGCGCTTCTAATGTTCCCCTTTTTTCCAGCCAGGATCTTCCATTAAGAGCAAATTGCTCTCTCTTTGCGCGATTCGAAATTAAATCAATAATAGCATTGCTCATGGCGACCGAATCGGCTGGCGGAACCAAAATGCCGCCATTAGATTGTAGCATTAATTCTGATATTTGGTTGACGGATGTTCCCACCACAGGTAACCCGACCCTGAAATATTCCAATAATACTCTCGCAATCATTTCGGAATCTATTGAGGAGATTACGCCGATATCAAATGACGCCATTAATTCGTTGATATTATCAACTATTCCCAAAACACGGATTTTTTTTAATCCAAGCAATGTAGCCGAAATCTGTAGCTCCGCCGCGCTTATTTGAGCATCGCCGCCGGCGATCACGAAAGTGGCCTGCGGATATTTCATGGAGACCAATTTAGCCGCCTCGATAAAATATCGATGCCCTTTAACCGGCGAAAATCGCCCCACGATACCAATTACAATATCGTCAGGATCGAGTTTGAATTTTCGCCTCAAATGACTTTTATTTTGAATCGGTTTATATTCTTTTTCATCTATTCCCGGATAAATTACTTCGAGCGGTACGCCGTTTAATCTGAATTTCTTTTCATATTGCGATTTTAGCAATTCACTCGAAACTGCGATGCCATCGGTCATCTTTTCATTAAGGTAACGATTGAACAGGTCGTTCTTCGGTGAACGGACATCTCCCCTGAATCTGACGACTTTACATCGAAGTTTTCTTGCCGCTAACGCCGCAATGAGGTGAGATTCGCCGCGATGAGCAAATAAAATATCGGCATTGAATTGAGTCGCAATCCTTCTCAATTTTCCAACCGACCAAAATGTCGCGGGTATTTTCGAAAAATTTATTTCCTCATTTACCGATAGTTTCGCTTCCTTGGCTTTAAGAGCCGGAGGCGATCCCGGATTTGCCATTACCATGACATTATGTCCCAAAAGAGATAATGCCTGTGCCTGCTTGATCGCGAAATCGGCACAAGCGTTGTACCAGCGAACATCTATCATCTGAATTATATTCATGATTTCTTAATCGGTGACCCTTCGGGCTTTAACGAATTGACAAGGCTCTGCGCCTTTTCCCATACCGCGTCAACTGGGATTTCTGCAATACATTTAGCATCGCATCGATTTTTTTTCGTGGCGCAATCCTCGCAAAATTCTTTAGGCGCAATCCATAGATGCCGAGTGCTATCAGGATAGGTCCAGCCAATGGGGCTGTGCGGACCGTAGATGGTTATAGTCGGCGCGCCGCATGCGACGGCAATATGTTTTGGTCCGTTGTCATTTCCAATATGCAATGAGACATTTTCAAAAATGGCCCCTAATAATGCCAGGCTATCTATTTTGAGAACAAGAGAAGGATAATTATCTATAAGTGATGACATTTTATCCGCAATATCGCTTTCTCCCGGTCCTGTTACGATGACTACTGACATTCCAAGATTCAATGAAAGACGCCGACCCAATTCGGCATATTTTTCAAGGGGCCAGCAATTATATTGATGCCTGGATACCGGCGATATTGATACAATCGGTTTGCCAATAATGTTGGCTAGCAACTTCTTTGCCTCTTTTCTGCTATCATTATCAGGATAAAATTCGAGGCGCGGGGCATCCGATTCTACATCAATAGATTTGATAAGTTGCAATCTATCGAGCGCTGCATATTGAACTTTATCCGCTTTAGGTGGAATTAGATTATAGGCCCATTTCCGGTGACCATAGCCATAGCTCAATCTTGTATTTGCGCCGGTTAGAAATGAATAATACGCGCTTCTCGGGTTAGCGAGAAAATCGACTACCAAATCATATTTTCTTTTGCGAATATTATTTATGAGCCCCCATTGATATAATGGATTATATCGCTCGCTCGCATCGACAGTAATAATATCCCTGATATTGGGATTGCCGCGAAGCACATCGGGCCATTCGGTCAGAAAATCAAGCTTGCAGGAAGGATTTAGCTCCTTGAAAGCGCGAATTGCAGGCGTGCACATTAGGATATCGCCAATCCGGCGAAGCTGAATAAAAAGCGCGGAAGACGGCGTGTTCATACGCTGAAGTCCTGAAATTGCAGATCGTAAAGTCTTTTATACAAGCCGCCTTCTGTCAAAAGGTCGCTGTGCTCTCCGGTCTGAACTATCCGCCCATTTTCTATGACGAGGATTTTATTGGCTTTTCTGATTGTCGAAAGCCGGTGAGCGATTATTATTACGGTCCGTCCAACTAGTAGATTGGAAATTGCCTTTGTAATTAGCTGTTCGGATTGCGAATCCAGCGATGACGTAGCTTCATCGAAAATTAAAATAGGCGGGTCCTTCAAGAGGGCTCTGGCAATCGCAAGCCTCTGCCTCTGTCCGCCGGATAATTTAACACCCCTATCTCCTATTATCGTATCCAATCCCTGCGGCATTTCGTTAACAAAATCAAGGGCGCAGGCGGCATCCAATGCTCTTTCAACTGACTCGCGGCCTATTTCAGATTGACCGTAAGCAACATTATTATAGACAGAATCATTAAAAAGAATAGTCTCCTGCGTGACTATGCCCATTAAGTTTCGTAATGAGCGGATTTGGACATCCTTGAGATCGTGACCGTCCAAGACAACTCTTCCGGCAATCGGATCATAGAAACGCGGGATCAAATCCACTATAGTAGATTTACCGCCGCCGGATGGGCCCGCAAGAGCGATAACCTCTCCCTTTTTTATTTCAAAGCTGATTTCCTCAAGTGAAAAGCTGCCATCAGGATATTTGTAGAATACATTTTCAAAAACAATCGAATCGTTGAAATTATTCATTATGATCGGATTGGGCTTTTCTACGATTTTTGATTCAGCATCAAGTATCTTGAATAATCGTTCGGCAGCCGCCAACCCCTGTTGGATATCGATATTCGCCTGGCTCAATACTTTAATGGGCTGCATCAATGATAACATGGCAACCAGAAAAAGAAAGAATCTATCGGGAGTCAGGCCTGTTCCCATGAGAATCTGTCTTCCGCCATACCATAATATCAATGTGGCCGCGGTTACTCCCAATAATTCTGTCATCGGAATCGCCAGCGAGCCGATACGAGTCAATCGCACCATTGTCTTAAAATAGTCGCCCGTGTATTTCTTGAAACGGCCTATCTCGAATCTTTCCATGGCGAATGCCTTTACCACTCTGATGCCTGAAACTGTTTCCTGGAGCACGGTGGTAATCGATGCCATCTTTTGCTGTGTAATCGCGGACTTAACCCGGAGCGCCCTGCCAAGAATACTGATAAGAATAATTGATGGCGGCATCACGAGTATTGCTGCCAGAGCCAATTTCCATGCTGAGACAAACACCAAAACTAAAAATATTAGCGCCAGGAAAAAATTCTTGAGCAAATCCGAAAGGCCATTGGCCACCGCGCCGCGAACCAGCATGATATCATTGGTGACTCTCGATATCAGCTCTCCAGCCTTATGTACATGGAAAAATTCCAATGGCAAATTATGATATTTGGTAAATAACGTATCGCGCAGATCGCGAATCACGCCCTGCTCCACTCTGACTATTAAAAAACTCCAGCCATATAGAAACATATTTTTAATCAGAAATATGCTTATCAGCAATATACAGAATCTTCCCAGTCGCTCGGTCTTGGTCTCCCCACCGATTATCCGAACTATCGTATCTTTATCGAGCTTGAGCAATTTAGAATAATCGATCGGCTCTGAACTGATCTGCGGCGTAGAAACATCCTGTTCGAAGATAATTTTCGTAAAGGGAACAACCATTGTCAGGGATACACCGCTGATTGCCGCGTAAAATAACCCCAGGATGACAGCAGTCAGAAAATATTTTAGATGGGGCCTCAGAAAACTCAATAAACGCCAATAAAGCTTCATTTAGCCACCTTCTGCGAATTCAAAGTTTTTAGCACAATTGCACATATTTCATCCGGGCTGATGTCATTGCCATTAGCTAATGATACTGAGCCCGGTGAAAGAGGTTTAAATTTTTCAATCTCGGAACTCTGGAATATCGCAATCACCGGAATCCGCTGGCACCACGCCAAATGCATGGGACCGCTGTCCGATGAAATAAAAAGATCGTATGAACCTATTCGTCTTTTCAGTTCCAGTATAGATACAGGCGGTAACAGTCTCGTACTATTGGGCAATTCTTGTTCGAATTTCTGCCTGATATCCGCTTCTTCAGGACCAAGAATGAACTCGACACTTATATCTTGTTGAGCCAGTTTTTTACCGACTTCGAGAAATTTTTGTAAAGACCATCTCTTGGAGTCCCGCCCGCCGCAATTAATACCTACTAAACTTTTCGTGTCGAATCTTACTTTACCGATACTGCCGAAATACGGCTCGCCTTCCATCTTTTTCTCAAAAATACCCGATATTAATCTCAAATACATCTCGGAAGCGTGCGGTACGTCGCCATAACGGGGCACTTCAACATCGAAAACGCGCTTTTCATTCATCTTCCATCCAGCGGTAACTACCGCTCTTGAAAGAAGCGTGTATATCACGCCGGTAGAGGAATGCGAATTAACATCAGAGCAATCGATCGCGAGATCGTATTTTTGTCGCCTTATAAAATTCAGAAGCTGAATCAGCTTCCAGGGCCTTAGAATATAATGACGTTTATAGACAGGGATTATCTGGTTAATCCTTTCATCATCTTTCATTAAATCACAATACTTAGCCGGAAGCATCAGGTCAATTTTGGAGCCTGGGAACGATTTGTTGAGAGCCCCAATCGCTGAATTAATCAGGACTATATTCCCCAACCGTTCGGACTGCTTGACCAAAAGGATTTTGCCCGGACTTTCCAGAATGATTCTTATTCTTCCCGGGTCGGTTTTTTGGCGAAATAAGGCCGCGATTGATGGTATTTTCATCTTTGTTGCCATATGCTATGCATCGAAATTTATCTACAAACCTATATTCCTGTCAATAAGAAAGCCCCCTGTTTAAGGGGGGCTCATATTATCAAACTGTTTCGAATCGCCTAAATACTCTCTGGAGGCTTTTCGGCTGACTCCCCATGAGCATCTGCTGCCTGCGGAGGAATAAGACCTTCGTCCTGCTGGGATATCATATCAGCTACCGGGATGGATCTGGTCGGGTGTTTTGCCACAAAGGCTTCGACATCGGCCTTTTCCTTGCCGGAAAAATACGAATCCACAGAAAGCACGATACGTCGGTTATGCGAATCGAATTCGATTACTCTCAAAGGTATTTCGTCACCCTCATTAAAAGCGTCGGAAGGTCGAGTGATATCAGTTTTGCCTAATTGGTTGGCTGGGACAAAACCTTCGACATCGCCGGTGAGATTGACAATTACGCCTCTATCGAGCAATCGAGCAATCGTGCCGATTGTTTCGGTATTGATCGCGTATTGGAGTTGAAGTTCGGGCCAGGGATCGGCCATGACCTGCTTATGCCCCAATGAAATCCTGCGATTTTCTTTATCGATTCCGAGGACAACTACGTCAACAACATCGCCGCGTTTCATGACTTCGGATGGATGCTGAATTCGCTTAGTCCAGGACATATCAGAGATATGAACCAAACCATCGATACCATCTTCAATTTCAACGAATGCGCCGAATGTGGTTAGATTTCTTACCTTGCCGGTGACCTTGGTTCCAACTGGGTATTTAAGATCGAGAGTCAACCAGGGATCGGGCTCAAGCTGCTTTAATCCGAGAGATATCTTTTCATTTTCCTTATCTACGGACAATACAACTGCCTCGACAACCGAATTGACACTCAAAAGTTTAGATGGATGCTTTATATGTTGAGTCCATGACATTTCGGAAATATGAATTAACCCTTCGATTCCTTTTTCGAGCTCTACGAAGGCGCCGTAATCCGTGATGGATACGATCTTGCCTTTTACTCTGGTGCCAACAGGAAATTTCTCTTCGACATTTTCCCATGGATATGGAGTCAATTGCTTAAGGCCGAGAGAAATTCTGTTATTGGTTTTATCGTAATCGAGAATTTTGACCTGAAGTTCCTGGCCGAGCCGCACAATTTCAGATGGATGATTGACTCGTCCCCAGGACATATCGGTAATATGTAAAAGCCCATCGACTCCGCCGAGATCAATGAATACTCCAAAATCGGTAATATTCTTGATCACTCCGAGACGGACCTGACCGGGCTCGATTTCCTTTAATAGCTGATCCCGCATTTTCTCGCGTTCTTCTTCGAGAACTACACGTCTTGAGACGACGATATTTCTACGAGTTTTATTCAGCTTGATAATTTTTAATTCCATTGTAGTCGTAAGAAGCGCGTCAAAATCCGGCACCTGCCTCAATGCAATCTGAGAACCGGGTAAAAAGGCCTCGACTCCAAAAAGGTCGACCACCATTCCGCCTTTGATTCTTCTGACAATTCTGCCTTGCACGGTCTGCCCGGAATCATGCGCGTCCTTGATATTATCCCAAACTCGCATGAAATCGGCTTTTTGTTTTGAAAGAACCAACTGACCATCGCTATCTTCAATAGCCTCAAGGTAGACATCGATCTTATCGCCAACTTTAACATTGACCTGACCGGAAAATTCAGCGATCGGAATTATACCTTCCGATTTAAATCCGACATCAACAATGATATCATCTCTGGTGACACCGAGGACAGTACCTGCTACGACTTCACCCTCTTTGATATCCTGGAGAGTACCGTCGTACATCGCCATCATCTTTTCGAATTCATCGGTGGTGTATTCCTGGGTCTCGATGTCTTCGGCGGATAACGCTGTTTCGACATCGGCTTTTTTAGCTTTTTGTCGAGGGGCTTTGGAACGAGTCTTTTTGATTAATTCTAAAGTCTCTTTCCCCTTTTCCGCTACCTTGGATTCCTTCTTAACAGTTGCTCTTTGACGCGATTCTGCTTTGGCTTTAGCTGTCTTGCTCTTAGCACTACCTCCCGTCTTGGCTTTTTTCTTTGCTGCACTTGCACTTTCAGCTTTTTTGGCTGGCATTATTTTATTGACCTCCTAAAAGACTATAACCCCAAAGGGCACTCCCGTCTACATAGTATCGGGAGATTTAAGCTAATCAATATATGGTATTCAACTCAATATGCAATATAATTTTAATGGCTGGGAAGGATAAATCAACGTTCAGTCGCGTCTTTCAATACCCTTATCCGATTTATTACCTCATCGGCGATATTTCGGTATCCGTCTTTGGTGTCGGGAATTGATCGTATCCATTGAGCGTCTATGGCGGAACCGAATTGGACAGTGATCCTTTTTCCTTTAAAAATCAATTTCCAGAAACCATTAGAATTTTGAATATAGGCAGGGATAATTGGCACAACTGCTTTTCTCGATAGAAGGCCGATTCCCGGTTTTACCTCGCCAAGCTCACCCGTCTTGCTCCTGGTGCCCTCAGGAAACATTATCAAACCATAGCCTTTGGTTAATACTTCTTCAGATTTTTGGAGCGCCTCGCGGTCAAATATTCCCCTGTTGACCGGAAATGCATTCACAGCGGTTATTAGCCGACCGAAAAAGAAATTTTTGAATAGCTCTTTCTTTGCCATAAAAAACATGGGACGGTTTATGCATGAACCCACGAATGGCGGGTCTGCCGCTGAAATATGATTAGAGGCGACTATAATTCCACCGGTTTTGGGGATATTCTCACTGCCGATAATCTTAAGCCTGCAAAAGAGTTTAAGGTAAATCCGAAGGATTATCCAGAAAAGTCTATATAGGGGGTTCATACGATGCCTAATTTTTGGCAGATCAAATCGTATATTTTATCGACTTGTTCATTGATCGACATGTCGGTCGTATCGAACTCGATTGCGTCGTCGGCTTTTTTCAACGGCGAATTTTCACGTCCCGAATCGAATAAATCACGGGATGATAATGCCGACGCCTGCTCATCGAAATTCGAGACAATGCCAGCTCCCTCCAATTGACGGCATCTGCGCACGGCGCGGGTATTTAGGTCGGCGGTGAGATAAATTTTGAGATCGGCATCGGGGAATACGACTGTTCCGATATCTCTTCCTTCGGCAATCACATTCCCCTGCTTCGAATATTTTCGCTGCCAGGTCACCATTCGCTCACGCACTTTTTTGTATGATGACACCAGCGAAACGCTGGAGTCGACCTTAGGAGTGCGGATTGCGGCTGTCACATCACGCCCATCGAGAATTATTTTATCTCCATCATTACCCGAGATTATATCGAATTTTACTTTTTCCGCCAGTTTGCAGATATTGGATTCATCCGAGAGGTCAATTTTATTTTCCAGCGCCGCCAGAGTAATAGTTCGATACATCGCGCCGGTGTCGAGATATGTATAGCCTAATTTCGTCGCGAGAATTTTGGCGGTTGTGCTTTTGCCGGAGCCTGCCGGTCCATCAATAGCTATGACTTTATATTTCATAGCATCTTTACCGCTTTTTTCAGGGCGGTCAATTCATCATCCTTCAAACGTCTGAATGTACCTTGCTCAAGATCGCCTAATTTAAGTGGACCTATCGATACCCTCCGCAACGTCAGCACGTCATTATCAACTTCCTTACACATCCGCCTTACCTGCCGTTTTCTTCCCTCGTGAATCGTGATTTCGAAACGGCTGTAATTGTCGTTGCGCGAAATCAATTTTATTTTGGCAGGCGCTGTCGGGCCATCGTCCAATTCTATCCCCGCTTCGAGGGTCATTTTATTGCCGTCGGTCAATAGTCCTTCGCATTTTACGAGATATGTCTTTTCAATCTCATAGCGGGGATGAGACAATCGAAACGCGAATTCGCCATCGTTGGTCAGAATCAAGAGCCCTGAGGAATCAAGATCGAGCCTTCCGACCGGCTTCACCAAGCTTTTATATTTACCCATGAGATCGAGGATTATCGGCCTGTTGCGCTCATCCTTGCTGGTCACGATATATCCGGTTGGTTTGTTGAGCATGAGATATATGAATGCTGTCGATAATTCTAACGGCTTGCCGTCGAGGGTTACCTTATCCAGATTCTCATCAACGACTGTCCCCAATTTTTGGACAATCTCGCCGTTGACAGCGATTCTGCCCTCCTGAATAATTATATCAGCTGCTCTTCGGGATGCTACTCCAGCCCCGGCAAGAAATTTATTAAGCCTCATCTAAATTGCTATCGGATTCCGTATTTTCCGGCGGGCGTACCAATGTAAGATTTCTGGGAGCCAACATTTCTTCTTCCGACAATTCTGGCGTAGGCAATTCGGCCAAATCGGAAATTCCGAAAAACTCGAGAAATTCAGGCGTCGTCTTATACAAGAGCGGACGTCCCGGGGCATCGGATCGGCCGCTGATAATCACAAGCCCCCGTTCAACCAATGTCCTGATAACTCCTGATGAATCTATCCCTCGAATTTTATCGATATCGGATTTTACCATAGGCTGTTTGTATGCAATTAAGGCGAGCACTTCCAGCGCCGCTTTGGATAATCTTGCAGGTCGAGGTATATCGCCAAGGCGGCTGATATATTTATCGAATTCAGGAATTGAATAAAGCCGGTAGCCTTCACCAAAATGCTCGATTCGAAATGATCTGCCCCATTCGACATATTGCGTATTCAGAAATTCTATGATGCCCGCGATTCTTTTTTTATCTATACCTATTATCCTTGCCAGATGCGAATCTGAAAGCGGCATTGGTGAAGCAAATAGCAACGCCTCAACAGCCAGAGAATATTCCTGTTCAAATGGTCCTTTTAAATTTTCCTGCTCGTTTTCTACAGTTACAGATTCATTTATATTTAATTCACTGTCCAAACCTATCTCCTACTTCAAAAATAACATCTTCCCGTTCAATTTCCCAAATGAAGTCTCTATGGTATATAAGAGAGTCCCCGTGCTTATATTTTCGTCTGCCTTCCAATTAATCTGTGTCGGCCCCTGATTCGCCATGCCCTCGGATGAATATACCAACCTGCCGACAATATCATAGATTTTAAACCTGTAACTTTCCTCCAGCGGCGAATAAAAAGATATCGAAACCGCGTTATTGAATGGATTCGGATATGCCCCTTCCAGAGAGTATTTTATAGGCTGATTCTCGACATAATCTGTCGATGTTGCCATGCTATCAATAAATGCCCGATATGCGTAAGTGGTTGTTCCTTCTTTCATTGTGCCTTCAAAAAGCCAGAGTGGAATCATTATAACTTTCGAGTCATAACCAAAATTATCGACTCGAAGACGAGTCCGGCCATTTTTATGAATTAAGTTAATCGTATAGCTGACGGTTGAATTCAGACCGATTTCAACCAGGCAAACCGCCTGTCTATCAGTTGTTGGATTATCATAGTCAATCTGTAAAATTCCCGGACTTAGCTCCGGCCTTACAAATTCGATATAAGTTGCCGAAATATTCTCCTGATCCACAGGAGCGACTGTCCACTCAACGGGATATAAATCATGTCTGCGCCCAACATGTACTGTTACGGGAAATGATGCACCCTCCTCGTAGAATCCCTGCATATAATTGGAAGATGTAAAATAATTCCAGACGCTCTGCTTGCCGAATTCATCGTTAAAACTGCCATTATACTGGATTAACGCATTATCGATAGCCGTAACTGAAAAATCGAATGAAGCAAACATTTGCCAGCATTCTTTGATGATCGCCGCGCCGAATCTTTCATCGAGATACTCCGGCAAGAGCCATGTCCCGTAATCAAACTGGCCCCCTGTGCGATATAATGATCTCTGCAACTCCGGCAAATAATACTGGAGAGAATAATAAACATCATTAAGATTATCATAAACCTTTTCTTCTCCCCAACTGGCGCAGGCTTCGAACCACCATGGGGAAATATCGCGTGAATATGCCCGATATGAAAATTCGATAGCATGAAATAACTCATGCGACACGGATGCCTTTAGAAATGGTATCGGATCATCATGATAGCGCGGAACGCGAAGATCGTGGCCGATTTCCATAAATGACGAGTAAGCCGGTCTTTCAGGATACTGAGTCGATGGATTTTCGGGAGAAGTCAGGCCGGATACTTCCGTAAGATAAACATCATAAAGAGAATCTCCGCCTTCCATACCGTCAAATGGCGGCGGATCAAAGCCTAATTGATTAATATAAACATTATATGACTCTTGAAGTATTTCTGCCGTCCGATTCACGTAATCCGGAATTCCATCCACTGGTGAAATATCAATGTCAGCGCCATATACAGCCTTAACCCCCGAGGTGTCATAATGAATGACAAATATCCCGTCGGGCGTGTGCCACAAACTCTGAGTAGTGGGCCGATTGAGATAAGGAAGCGTCTTTGTACCCGAAATTGCATTAAGCTGCGAAATGTAATCTTCAGTGGTTAAGCCAAACGCTGTTACGCCGTAAAATAATAAAAGGCAAATTAGAAACGCCTTCTTCATATTATTTCTTCTTCCGCCAACAAAATCATTTCAGACTGCCGTTTCATGATCCTGATTTGCGAAAATCTAGTCGCTTGTTCCACCCGTAATATCCCCGATTTTACTAACTCCAAAAGCGCGACAAAGGTTACGACCATGACGATTCTTCTGGGATCATCCAGGAAGAGCTCTTCAAACAGAACTGCATCCTTATCCCCAAATAGAATCATTATATGCTTCTTACGCATATCAACTGTAATTTCCTGCGCGACAATGCTGTAAGTGATATCCTTGGGCGCCCTTCGGATTATTTCGCCGAATGCGATCATTAGAGATGTCAGGTCTACCCTCATCAGCTCCGGCTCCGGCGTAGGAAATTCCTTGTCGATATTCTCAAGCCGTATATGCCGTTTGCTTTGATTTTCAGCGAGAGCTTCGAGTTCAATCGCGATCTTTTTGATTTTCTTATACTCTAAGAGGGCATTTACAAGTTCGGTTCGAGGGTCTTCCCATTCCTCGGTCTCACCCGGCTGAGGCAGTAGCATCTGTGATTTGATTCTGATGAGCATCGCGGCCATGTAAAGAAATTCGCCGGCTACTTCCAGACTCAATTCCCTGCAAGCCTCCAAATATGCCAAGTATTGACGAGTAATTTCGGCTATCGGAATATCGTATATATCGACTTCATCTTTTTTGATCAGATAAAGCAATAAATCAAGCGGACCATCGAATGCCTCAAGATCAAATTGAAGCCCCGCGGCTGGATTGGCAAATATATCAGGCATTGGCCCTCTTTAAGTTCATAGCGCTTCTCACCTCGTCCATGGTAGCAGCAGCACGCTGCCTGGCCTCATCGGCCCCCTTTGCTAATGTATTAATAACATATTTTCTATTATTTTCAAGCTCTTTTCTCTTGGCTCTCAATGATTCCAGGGCTTTATTCAAATTCGCCGCCAATTTCATCTTGCAATCGACACATCCAAGCTGGCCGGAAGTACAGCCGGAATGGATTTCCTTGGTTTCGGGAGTATAAATTTCATGGAGAGAATATACCGGGCAAACCTCGGGTCTGCCCGGATCACCCTTATAGACCTTTAGCGGGTCAGTCATCATCTTTTTAATCTTTTTAGTCGTTTCCTCAGCAGATTCGGCAAGACGGATATCATTCCCATACGATTTGCTCATTTTGCGCCCATCTGTGCCTGGGATATAGGGGAATTTTGCCATAATAGCATCGGGCTCAGGAAATATCTGACCATAGAAACTATTGAATCGACGAGCGACTTCCCTTGTCAATTCGATATGAGGCAGCTGATCTTTGCCAACCGGTACACCATCGGCCTTATAAAGTAAAATATCAGCAGCCTGCAGAAGCGGATAACCGAGAAAACCATAGCTATCCAGCCCCAATGATTCAACTTTTTCTTTATAAGACGGCACTCTTTCCAACCAAGGTATGGGAACTATCATCGAAAATAAAAGAAGAAGCTCCGCGTGCTCTTTGATATCGGATTGAACAAAGATTGAGCATTTCTCTGGATCAAGGCCAGCAGCCAAGTAATCAAATGCCGCTTCGAATATTCTATCCTGTAATTTCGCGGTATCGTTAAAATCGGATGTCAGAGCGTGCCAATCGACAATGCAAAGATACATATAATATTTATCTTGTAATGATACCCAATTTTTTAAGGCTCCTTCGTAATTGCCAAGATGCAGTTGGCCTGTTGGCTGCATCCCCGATAGTATCACTGGCTTAGCTGGCAAGAATTCCTCCGTTAGTTGCGTGTTCTTCCACTTGATGCAAGAATATCATCAATAATCGAATTTGTCGATTATTCTCATCTATTTTTTTACTGGGATAATGATTATTGGTTTAGTTTGCCTCTAACCTCACATTATTAATCTAAGAAAAGGTATCTCCTCCAGCAGCGATCAGAAATACCAACAAACTGCTGAATAAAGGTGATGTTGTTGGGCCTTTGGGGCTTTTTAATTAACTTCATCCCGGCCTGTTCGGGGACCATATGACCTTTTTTATTATTGCATGATTGACAAGCACATACCAGGTTTTCCCAGGTATCGGCTCCACCGTAAATCTTCGGGATTACATGATCCACTGTCATACTTGGCTTCTTTTCGCCGCAATATTGACATCGTCCACCATCCCTTTTAATAATGTTCTTTCGAGTCAATAAAATCTTCTTGATCGGCACCTTGACATAATAATCTAACCTGATAACCGATGGAATCGGAAACCGAGCGTTTTGTGATCGAAGTACCTGTCCGTCAAGCGTTTCAACGATCTCCGCCCTACCCAAATAACTCATTATCACTGCACGCTTTACACTGCAAACGGAAAGTGGCTCGAAGTTCTGATTTAAGACCAGTACCTGCCTGTATATCATAACCACTCAGGGAGTAAATTTATCTATATAAAAAGAAAATGTCAACTAAATTTTGCGTTTTGGATTCACTTGACATTTTACTACCACTTGCTATTATATGCCTATGAAGACGATCCGAGATGCCATTTTAATTGTAATTATTGCGGCAGCCCTTGGTTTTGGTGTTAATGCCGCCAGGGTACGCTTATCAATGGGCGGGTTGCCATTAAGCACCCCTTGGCCCGATAACAGGAAAATACAAAAATTGGCTGTACCCCCTTCATACCAACCGGGCGATTCATTGATTTCGCTTGAGGACGCCTATAATCTCTTTCTCCAGAAAAAGGCGATTTTTATTGATGCCAGAGGACAGTCAGAGTATTCCGATGGCCATATAAAGGGGGCATTAAACCTGCCATTCGAAGAATGGGATTCATATTGGGAAAGTGTCAAGGGAAACCTCAGTCCCGATACCGAGATTGTGGCCTATTGTGAAGGATTGGATTGCGAATTATCTCTATTTCTCGAACGAGAGCTAAAACAACAGGGATATAAGAAAACTTATACATTCTTCGGCGGATGGCTTACGTGGAAAGACGAAGGATTGCCTATTGAGAGTTCAAAAGATGATAAGTAATTTTTTAGACCAATTCTAAGGTGTTATTCATCTCCCGGCTTATTTTGGGCGGATTGTTTATTTATGCAAGTATCGATAAAATATCAAATCCTCTGGGCTTTGCGACAATCAATCATTACTACAGGCTTCATGCCTCCCAATACTATTAATATATGGGCGGTAATATTACCCTGGATCGAATTTATTGCTGGGGCACTGTTAATCATGGGCATCAAAGTAAAGCCATCAAGCTTGATAATCAGTGGATTGCTTGTAGTTTTTATGGTTGTTCTGGCAGTAACTGCCATTGAGAGGAATTAATGTAGCTTGCGGTTGTTTTACTACATCGACTGCAGTTAAATCGAATCTATTATTAAGAGTATTGGAAGATGTCGGGATGTTGATGTTGGGTTTGCATATATTAATTTTCCATAAAGTCAAATTTCCAAGCGAAGAAAAACTCGCGTAAATTTATAGATTGCATCGAGATTATATAAAAATCCGCGATTTTTACTATCCCAGCGAAGATAAATCAGAAACAATCATAACCTTGACCATTTCACCGGCATTGATCTGGCTTACCTGCTGTGGAACTATTATAAAACCATTAGCCGAGCAGAAAGCTCTCACCGATTGCGAGGTTTTGGACCCGGCGGGTATGGCGAGGAAGCCGTCATCAGTGACTTTGACTTCCGCCCTTACAAAATATGTCAAACCTCCGCCGCCCTTGATATCCTTATCGAGCCTGGCGATTACTTCGGTTCTCCTGAAATCCCGTTTACCCTGCATCTTATGAATGGCGGGCTTGATAAATTGCTCCAGTACGACCATCGATGATAAGTGATTATTAGATAATCCAAAAACCGGCAGACCATTGATTGTACCGAAAATGACAGGTTTTCCAGGCTTGATTGCGACTTTCCAGAATTTCAAATCCATGCCCAATCTCTGCAATATGCTCTTTACAGAATCGAAATCATCCAATGATGATCCGACCGACGCGATAAACATATCGCTTTCAATCGCTTTCTCGACTTTTTGTTTTAGCAAATTGGTATCCGAACCAATTATCCCAAGATTGACCGGAGCGGCTCCGTATTCATTCAATTGGCATTGAAGGGCCATACAATTACTGGCGCGAATTTTGCCCGTGGTAAATGGGTCTTCAGGTGAAATGAGGTCATTTCCATAGGCGAAAAATGATACTTTCGGTTTACGATAACATGATACAACCGATTGACCGATCGCCCCCAGCACTCCGATATCAGCAACAGTTAATACCCTCCCCTCATTTAGAACTGGAGAACCAGTGACTATATCGCTGCCCTTAAGGAAAATACCTTCGCCCGGCCGTTCAGTCTTATAAATTTTTACTTTCGAAGAACTATCACGAACCGCGTGTTCCGATGATACAATTGTATCCGCGCCTTCTGGCATCGCGGACCCCACTGGCACTTTAACAGCATGCCCTGCCTGAATTGTATCTTTCCAGATGGTGCCAACCTTGGCTTCCCCATCCAATTCAAGAACTACCGGAGCTGTTTGACCACATCTGGTAACATCCGCGCTCCTCAACGCGTAACCATCGATCATCACAGTATCATAAGGAGGAATATCCTCCTTGGATACTATTTCGTCAGCCAGGACCATACCAAGCGAGTCCAGCGCGGAAACCTCAATTTTGTCGAGAATTCGAGTATTGTCTAAAACAATCTGCAGCGCCCGATCTACCGATATCATGAAACCTCCCCCTCCATCTGAAGGCACAGATATTATTAGCCGAAGTAAAAAATCATCTACTTAGCTGCAAGGGCCCGCGGAAATTACTCCCGATAGAAAATTATTTCGTCTTAAAATTTTCGTTACCAAGTAAGGACCCCTCCAAACTGCGCAAAATTTATCACATACGACTATTTTTGTCAAGCAGAAAATATAATATAGGGTCGATTTAACCATAAATATTTTAACAGCTTAATATATATGGGTATATGAAAAAATCGGCCCCTTTGGGGAGCCGACTTTTCAAGCAGTATTAAGTATATTTACTATCCGCCGAGAATGTCGGCATATTCTTTCGGAGATGTCAAAACCTCGACTGCCTTTTTAACATATGGGTCGGTCTTAAGAATCAGTTGGCGATAAACCTCAGACTCGCTGTAAAGACGTGTGAGAACATCTCTTTTAATCGAACGTTTTATATAGTCGAGGCTTTGATTGAATTCATTTTCCTTATCGGCATTTATACTTGTGGCAAGGCGATCAAATTCGGCCGCGAAAGCTGATTCTCTTCCGGTATCCTTGGCCACCTTTTTCATCTGATCCAATGAATTTTCCAGATCGCTCTTATATGTGAATTTCTTTTCTTTTAGGAAATCTTTGAATTCACTCATTATGGCGTCATCAACCTCAAAATCCGGCGGAAGCTTGGGATGTTCATTGGTATATTTTATCGAAAAATCGAAGAATATCGAAAGGCGTTCGAGATTGATTTCGAGCGGATTTAATTTTTCCGGATTGACAACGATATCCGGAGTCACGCCGCCCCCCGCGTATACTTTGCGTCCGGATTTCGTATGAAATACTTCTAATTTAGTCGAATCGATTTTGACTGTATCACTGCCAGCGAGGTCTTCGGGATGTCTGGTCGATCGGATATCTTTTTGAATACATCTACCCGATGGCACATAGTATTTTGCGGTTGTCAGCTTCAACGCCGTGCCTTCGGTAAGCTGATAAATTTGCTGCACCAGGCCTTTGCCGAATGTTGTATTTCCGATTAGCACTCCCCGGTCGGAATCCTGAATCGCGCCGGCCACGATCTCCGATGCCGATGCTGAACCTTCATTCACCAAAACAACGAGCGGCACTTTAGGCACAAGCGCGTCATTAGTCGCATAGCTGACTCTATCCTGATCTGGAGTCCTGCCCTTAGTCGAAACTATTTCAGTTCCTTTGGGTAAATAATAATTCGATACCTTAATCGCCTGATCAAGCAAACCGCCACCATTGGAGCGTAAATCGAAAATTAGCCCATCGAGTTTTTGATGTGACATTTCCTCGATAGCCTGATCGAGCTCGCTGTCGGCGCCCTCGCCAAATCTTGAAAGACGAATATATCCAATCCTCTTTCCATTCTCATCCATTACACCGGAAAATGGCACAGTCTTGATCGTGATGACGGCTCGTTCCATTGTATATTCGAGCGGGTCGACCACCCCTTCCCGTTCAATCGTAAGCTTAACCTTTGTTCCAGCTTCGCCTCTCATTAGTTTCGATGCTTCCGAAGTTGACATTCCTTTAGCCGATTTATCATCGATTTGAATGATTCTATCGCCTGCTCGAACACCCATTCTATACGCGGGCGTCCCTTCCATGGGAGCAACCACCGTAACCCAATTATCCTTGAGGAAAATCGTCATTCCGAGCCCCGAGTACTTGCCCGATGTCGCTTCCATAAGAATGTCGTAATCCTTTTTCTCGAGAAATTCTGAGAATGGATCAAGATTATCGAGCATACCTCGTATGCCCGAGTACACCAGGCTTTGAACATCAAGACTATCCACATATCTCGCATTGATTTTAAAAGCTATATCCGATGACAATTTTACCAATGAATAGATATTATCATTCGGCCGTTGGGCGATAGAGACGGCAAAGATCCCAAATACTATTATAGATATTAAGGCTGCAATCCCGATTTTTCGTTTAATTTTCATCATTCCTCCTGAATCGAATATTGTCAAAATAAATTACTATCACATTATCCCATCGACTATTCTACTAATTTCTGAATGATAAAGTTGCCAAAATGGCGAAACTTATTGAAATTATGCTGATTATTATTCCATCCGCGCCAAGTGCTATCAGCAATCCCGGGACAAAAATGGCGGCTAACAATGCCCCGTTGAGATCGGTTCCGTAGAATACCGCCCCATAGAGAATGTCATCCCTTTGACTATCGACTGTCTTTGAAAATAGCCCTCCGCTGAAAAAACCCGCCATAAGTGAAACCATATATAATACAAATCCGCCAATTGGCAAGCCCATTTCAACGCCGGCGGCCTTCAGGCACAGCCATATTCCAATCGCGATCAAAATGTTGCCCGTAATTAATTGATAAAATGTCAGCTTCCCGGATGAAATAGAACCGATGGATATTCCGGCCATGAAAACTGCGATTATCATTCCGATATGAAGGTACAAAGTCCCATAAAATATCTGGAATAGGTATAAGATCAATATTTCAAATGCCATTCCAATAAAGCCAACACCGGTAATCAGGAATAACGATCTGAAATTCGTATTTGCGAGTCTTGAAATTAAAAATGGAATTACTAATAAAAAAACGAAGGCCAGATAAATAAATGGCTTGTCCAAAATAGCGAAGATTCGCGCGGACTTGCCAAATTTTGACCCCTGCCACTTAAGATAATTCAAAACCGACATCGGCCGCTGAGTAGAATTTGCAGTAGCATTAGAATCCAATGACGCATTGAAATTGGCGCGTCGCAATGGATTCAGAATATTCATAATATATTGTTTATTGAAATAAGGCGAATTTATGCCTGCGGCCGAGATATTCGAATTGAGCAGGTTTGACTCAAATTTAATTGAGTCCGTTTGGAAACAGACAAACCCGGCCCGCAAACCCGGGACTATTTCTATCCGTCTGAAAATTGAATTTAGAGTGCCATAAACCGCTGATTGATATTTGGAAAGCTTAGCACCCAGGTAATTTTCATCTGAGGGCAACGAAACATATAAGATACCGTCGTAATTTAGAAATGATTTGCATCGCTTGAAGAAATAGTCGGTTTCCATCCGGTAATCAATAATACTAGCCGCGCCGGGCAAATATATATTCACGATATCGAATTTCACCTCAGAAGAAAAGGATAACGGATCGCCGAGAAGGTACAAAGACTTATCGAAATCGGCTAACTGTAGAAATGTGCCATCCGAAATTAAAATCGAAGGCTTTACATGTTTCGGCAAGTATTGATAGGCCAGGCTCCCTTCAAAGCTTATTAAAAGCATCTTAACGGCATCTGGTTTGAATAAAAGCGGCCAAAGGATTGCATCCTCCGATGAGGCTCTGTCCTGAAAAATAAATCGCCCATTATGGGCTAAGTAGTATTCTTCCGCTTTCTCGGCCTTGAGCCACGAGCCGCTCGGCCCATGGGCTGATTCATATTTATCGTAGCCCGGCCACCTTAAAGGAAATACTGCGCTTTCGATAAGCGGCTGGATTAAGTAGCCGGCCAAAATCGCAATGATTGCAAATCCAAACGCTACTGCCCTGCGGGAAAATATCCTCGAAAACTCCAACAATGCCAAAATAACCAACATATAGATATCGCCTAATCCCGCGAATGCCCAGGCCGTAACTGCTAATCCACCGATTACAGATCCAATAGATTCATACCTATAAATAATTGAAGTTTTTGCTTCAGCGGTAATCAGAGCAGAAAAAATTACACCATAGATAAGGCCTGGCAATGCTAGAACCCCGAATGCCAAAGGCAGAAACTGGAATGGGCCAAGTATGCCTGTAAAAAATGAAGGATAGATAATTATTACAGCCGCAATGGGGAGTTTGATAATACCGGAAAATATCCACAGTAAGGACGGTTTTTTCGAGGCTATCTTCCTTCCTACAAATGCGCCGATCCCAACCCAGGCCAGCCATCCACCGATTGCGAAAGGCGGCGTATAATTCTCCCGCTATTTCGGATGATAATACGAATCGAAGATAGATAACTTGAGTTGCAATTGAGACTATGCCAAGGGTGATCGCGTCGGATAAAGGCCGAGAATTATTATTCAAGCCCAGACACCCGGTATCGCCATTCCGCATTTCGCGCAATGACCATTAACTAATGATTTAATCTGTACTTGAAAGCCCTGACGGCTAATCAAAAGCGAGTCGCATTTCGGGCAAAACGTATTTTCTCCCTTGTGGCCGTATACATTGCCGACATAAGGATAATTGATGCCCTTCGCCTTGGCGATGTCATATGCGGTCTCTAACGATTCGACTGGTGTCGAGGGAAGATTTGTCAAAAGATATTCAGGATGAAATCTGGTGAAATGAATCGGCACGTCAGGCCCCAAATCATCGATAATCCATTGGCACATATTTTTTACTTCATCGGGATTATCATTTAGGGTCGGCACCATCAGATATACTATTTCAAACCAGATATTTGATTTTTTCAATGTCTTTAAAGTTTCGAGAACCGGTTTCAATTCGCCATTGCAGATATCAGAATAATATTTCTCGCTGAATGATTTCAAGTCGATTTTTACAGCTGCTAAATACGGCAAAAGCTCCTGTAGAGGTTGAGATTCGATATAGCCCGCGCTGATAAGCAGAGATCGTATATTTTTAGATTTTCCGGTAATCGCGCAATCTTTCATATATTCATAAAATACTGTCGGCTCCGAGTAAGTATAGGCGATCGTACTGCATTCATATTGCAGGGCGGTTGAGACTATATCTGATGGTGACATTTTAAGGCTTTTGACTTGCTCGGGTCTAAATTGTGAGATTTGCCAATTCTGGCAAAATTTGCAATTTAGATTGCATCCTGCGGTGGCGATAGAGAATGCAAGTGTGCCCGGCATATAATGGAAAAATGGTTTCTTCTCTACCGGATCAATATTAGCCGAACAAGGATTGCCATATACCAATGTGTAATAGCTGCCGCCGCGATTTTCTCGCGCTCCGCAATATCCTCTTTCCTTATCGCCTACCTGGCATTTGCGAGGGCATAGTTGACATTCGATCTCCCTGTCCTGAAGCTTTTTATAAAACATTGCCTCATGTGGCCCGATCTCCTCCGCGCTGGCCAACGGTTCATTTAATACTTCGGATATTAGGGGCAAATCCGAGATACCGGTAAATGGAACCAGGCTGCATCCAACACAAATACCCGAAGTCTTCAAAAACCGTCGGCGGTTTAATAAAGTCATTTCGATCAAATCAGCCATAGGATACGATCAGAAAAATGTTGAAGGTCTAATTTCACCTTATATGAAATCTATCAACTGAATGTGGTTAATTCAAGAGATTTCTAATTTCCTGGGGATTGTACAATCTTGCGCCGCAAATATAATGGAAATCGCCCTCAGGAATTATCTTTTCGAAATACGGATTTAATATAGTTAGATGACGGACTCTTTAACTTTCGATATCTCCTCTACGGATTGCCTGAATTCATTCAATCTGAATCTGCGATCCGAAATCATTTTCGATTTATCAGCGGCTACGATAGCAGGGTTTTCCCAATTTGACGGCGTAATCGATCGCGCTTTGAGATCCTATTTTGTTGACAAAAAATGATGGCGTGATAGTGTCGGCGCCAAGGAATACGGCATCCGATTGAGCGATCAATTTTGGCATCAGAGCATCCACTGCTAATTCGACATTGATATTGTGCTCAGCCAATTTTGAAGCTAGAATTGCTCCCTCATTTTTTGGGCGGGATTCGATAATCAATACTTTGCCATTCCAGCCCTTAGAAATGGCATATAAGATAGATTCGCGAACCATAGACGAATTGGACAGCGTGAAGATAGTCTTATATTTCTCAATTAAATCGCCACAGTTAATAACGGTAATCTGCTTTAGAATTTTTGATATGTTTATATAATCCTTGAGCATCAATTCGAACGCGCCGATTTCATAAAATCCAATATTTTCTCGTGCAAAATTCGAAAGATTGGTGATATTGGCCATTGCGGCAAATCGATCGCTGATTTTATCGATGGAATTAATTATTAGCTCTTTCGAATCAGGATTAGCAGAATTTATAATTGATAGAATTAAATCGGTCGCGGCGTTTTCGATAAAACCCGCACCCTCGGTTCTATTATGGAGAATTTGCTGCAGTCGATTACTAAACGATGACTCTTTTGGTGTTTTTGAAATGGATTTTCGCAATTTTGCTCAGCTCCTCGGTACCCTTAGACTTCGCAAATATTCTGCCGGCATCATCGACCTGTGTCCCCGCCCCTTTTGGCAGATGAATTTTGTAGATTTCGGATAGCTTCTCCAGCCTCCTAAGAAATTCCGCCCTTGCCAGAATCGATGCCGCCGCCACCGCGGGGAATCGCTCCGCCTTGGTTTGCTGATTTAGATTAACGCTTCTCCCCTTTTTCATCAAGGCATTTTGGATAAGCCGCTCATCACCAAATTGATCCGCGATAACTTCTATGGGATTTGTTTTTTCCAGTAGATTCTCGATTGCGCGGGCATGGCCCCAGGCTAAAAGCTTATTCAGATTTTTGATTTTATCGTATAGCTCATTGTATTTTTCGGGGCCGATAGCTATAACCTCGAATGGTGCGATTTTTTTTATTTCTGATTCTAATAAAAAGGCTCGTTTGTCGGTGACAGCTTTGCTTTCTTTCAGGCCGATCGCTTCAAATTTCTGCTCGATTAGTTTATTAGAATAACATGAAGCGATAACAAGCGGCCCGAAATAGTCACCCTTACCGGCCTCGTCGACACCAATAATGCCATCCGGTTCCCCCCTCAATAGATCAGATTGCATAGCAGAATTTATGAGAAATGTTAATCAGGCTCTTTCAAGATATTTGCCTTCGGTAGTATCAACCTTGACCGAATCGCCAACCTTGATAAATAACGGCACCTTAACAACCAAACCCGTTTCCAATGTCGCATTCTTTGTGAGATTAGAAACCGAATCGCCCTTAACACCTGGCTCCGATTCAACAACCTTCAATGTCACAGCCGACGGCATATTAATAGATATTGGAATTCCCTCGAAAAACAGCACCTTGTATTCGACATTTTCCTGTAAGTACCATTTATAATCGGCGATCTGTTCATCATTCAATGAAACCTGCTCGAAGGTTTTCGAATCCATAAAATTATAAACTTCGCCGTCGGTATAAAGATACGACATTCCGCGTTCGTTAAAATCAGGTACTTCAAAGTTTTCGCCTGCGGAATATGTCCGTTCGATAACAGAACCGGTTTTCATGTTTTTAAGTCGGGTCCAGACATTGGCCCGTCTCTGTGCTGTTCGTGCATGTTGAAAGTCGACTATTATATAAAGATCGCCGTCAATCGCCAACTTCATTCCTTTTCGAAAATCACTCGTATTAATCATCTATCCTCCATAAAGTAGTCACGATAATAAGAAATTTCCCCGCTACTGGCAAGGGGTAATAATAGCCAAAGCCAAAATGGGGTTGCATTTATGGTAAGATGATAATAGATTCCTGCAACCTTTACAGTATTTAAGGGTAAAATAGACTAAAAGGAGCGTAAATGAAGCTGTTTTCGAAGGATAAGACAAAAAAACCTGCCAAGAAAATTGAAAATCGCACATGGTATGAATCATTGTGGGATTTTGTTCAATCACTTGGAATTGCCCTGATACTTGCTCTGATGATAAAAGCATCAGTGGTGGAGGCGTATAAAATCCCATCAGGGTCGATGGAACAAACACTATTGGTTGGCGATTTCCTTTTGGCGAATAAATTTGTTTATGGAATGAGACTGCCGATCCCATTCCTCACAGATATCAAACTGCCAGCGCTCGCTGAGCCCAAGCCGGGCGATATAATAATTTTCAAATATCCATTGGATCAAAGACAGAATTATATCAAACGATGTATTGCGGTCGGCGGACAAAAAGTCAAGATTGTCAACAAGCAGGTTTTTGTCGATGGTAAGCCAGTGCCATTGCCGACGCACGGTCAATTCATGGATTCGACGCATGTATACCCTCATTTCAATGATGGCCAATGGGGCATGGGGATTCGAGATAATATGCCCGAAACCGAAGTCCCTAAGGGATATCTATTCATGATGGGAGATAACAGGGATAATTCGGCAGACTCGAGATTCTGGGGATTTTTGGATCGTAAATTGGTTATGGGCAAGGCCATGATCATCCATTGGTCATGGGCACCGGACGAGAATGCGCCGCAGGTATCGGCAAGCAATCCATTTTCGTATCCAGTAAATATCGCATATAATATTGTTCATCTGCCCGACAGAGTTCGTTGGGGACGGATTGGACATTTGATTCAATAATTACAAATAAATAATGATTTTATGGCGGGCTCCTTTTTACGAGGCCGCCATTTTTCTTATGAAATCCGTAGGGCGGAACCCCCGTGGTTCCGCCTTTTTGATTGATAGGCAATTCAAGAGTCCGAACTGCAGGGGTTCGGACCTACTAACCTACAATTATTCTTTTTTTTAAGCTCTATTGGTCGGCAGTCGTCTCCCTGCCCCCAAAATAAAATTATCCGTCATTGCGAGGAGTTCGGCTTTTGCCGAGCGACGAAGCAATCCGCGGGTAGCATCCTTCAGATTGCTTCGCCGGCAGCTGCCGGACTCGCAATGACTTTCCGAAGAGGCTGGTGTGGACAGCTGCCGCCCAGATGTATTTTTACTCCCATAAATTCAATATTAGTATTTTCCGCTTGTAATTTTCGGTGTTATCCCTTTTTATGACCGAGGTGAAAAAAATACGTTTAAATATCGATGGAATATCTAAGTCATATCCGGGCAGGAAAATTTTCGCTGATGTTTCCGCGAATGTTGAATCCGGCAAGCGATTAGTAGTCACCGGGCCCAACGGCTCCGGCAAATCGACATTGATCAGGATTATTTGCAGATTAATTCGCCCTACCAAAGGCAAGATTGAATTATCCTATGATGATAAAATCATCAAAGATATCGAAATCAGGAATTATATCGGATTGGTTTCGCCGGACCTCGTTTTATATGATGAATTAAGCGCAATCGAAAATCTTGGTTTTTTCAGTCACGTGGCTGGATTTCCGCTGACCAGAAAAGAGATCAAAGATAAATTGGATTTTGTCGGCTTATCGGGGCGCGGCGACGATCTGGTTGGCTCGTATTCATCGGGGATGAAACAAAGGCTCAAATATTGCCTGGCATTATCAAGAAATCCTGAAGTCCTGATATTGGACGAACCGACTGCCAATCTCGATGACGCCGGCAAGGCACTCGTCGATTCAATTATCAAATCGCATAATGGCATAGCAGTAATCGCAACCAATGAAAAAAGCGAATGGGGTTATGGAGACCAAATCCTCCGGCTCGGTGCGTAAATCGCTCGCAGTTTTTAATAAGGATATTAAAAGCGAGTTGAGAACTCGCTACGCTATCAATGCCATCTTGATGTTCGCGATAGTGACTGTATTCGCGGTATCATGGGCGGTAGGCGGCGTTGGAGTCTCCACTATTTTGCAGGCATCGTTGCTTTGGATTGTAATTTACTTTTCATCGCTTTCAGGTTTATCCCAAAGCTTTATAAAAGAAGAGGAATCCAAAACAGCAATCGCGTTAAAATTATACTGCCCTGCGGAAGCAGTTTATGGCGGCAAGCTCATTTTCAATCTGGCATTACTATTTATAATGAATTTAATCACGGTGCCGCTGTTTGCGATTTTAATTGGGCTTGATATTGCAAACTGGCCGCTCTTTCTTGTGATAATATCATTGGGGTCATTAGGATTGGTTGGCGCGACTACATTGATAGCCGCCATAATTTCGAAAGCCTCTGTTAAGGGGGCGCTATTCGCGGTGCTCTCGTTCCCGATTATCTTGCCGTTGCTAATAATGGTAATCAGGGGCACTGCCAAGGCGCTGATGCCTGAGATCACATTTTTCGATGCCCGAATTGAAATCCAGGTTTCTATTTCCTATATGATAGTAATGACTATTATGGGATTCTTCTTTTTCGATCTCGTCTGGAATGATTAATAATTTTATAAGATCATAATAAATAAGGATTTAATAACCTACAATGGGCGATATAAAATTTGACATTTAGTGGCAAAGGTATTATTTAGTGAGGAACATGGCAATTAAGGACAAGGTTTAAAGGCAAGCGTATGTGGTGGAAGCTGCTAATCTTTTTGACAATCAGTTGGGTAATTATCGGCGCCTGGATTTTTCCGCCGCCAACCCCGGTACAGAATAATCCCGAGGTCTTTAGAATAATATATTTCCATTTCCCCATGGCCATGACTACAGTTGTGGCATTTGGCATAGGCATGTATTATTCGATCAGGTATCTTATCAAACGGCAGCTTCATTACGACTTACGAGCATCTACGATGGCCAGGCTTGGCTTGATATTCTGTATACTTGCCACAATAACGGGCTCGATATTCGCCAAGAATACGTGGGGCTCTTACTGGAATTGGGATCCGAGAGAAACATCGATATTCATGTTGTTATTGGTCTATGGAGCATATTTCGCATTGAGGGCCGCGGTTGCCGACCCTGATCAAAAGGCTAATCTATCTGCAGTCTATTCCATATTTGGATTTATCGCGGCGATATTCTTTGTTTTCATCATGCCTCGCATGATGCCTGGGCTTCATCCCGGAGCGCCCAAACCGACCGGAGTCAGCGAAGGATCGGTCATCACTTTCTCATTGGCAACTGCCAGCGTGCTGATACCATCGGTATTGGCTCATATCGGATTATTATTATGGATAAATCATCTTTCGATATATGTAGATGAAAAATTAGAGGAGAAAACTAATGGCTAATTATATACCGATGTTTGCGGCCCTTCTGGGCTGGATCGCCCTCTGGGCTTATCTTTTCTCTATCGATGCCAAAATCAAGAGGATGAAAAAAGATGAATAAGAATATAAAGACTCTGATTGCGATCGCGGTAGTCATAATCGCGGCCGTAGTCGGATTGATGTCGCTATTTACTGGCGGAGGGGTGACTCCCTATGTTGGATTTTCGGAGGCCCGGGCCGCGAAATCCAATGTTCAGGTAATGGGCGAGATTCTCGCGAATGAATCCAATTACAATACCGAAGCGGGATCATTCTCCTTTTTTATTACAGACGTTAGTGGCGACAAGATGAAGGTTGTATATAGTGGCACCAAGCCCGGTAATTTCGATCAGGCGACTTCTGTCGTCTGTATTGGCCGATATAAAAATGATACTTTTTTCGCTGATAAGCTTCTAGTCAAGTGCCCGTCAAAATACCAGAATGAGCCGAAAAGCTCCGGGACTTAAGTTAAGATTAGATAATAATTCATAACGATATTGTGTGAGGGACCATGGAAATAGGCGGTTTTGTAATAACGTGGGCGGCAGTGCCAATGGTGCTTTCGCTGGCAGGATACTTTCTCGTAGCTGTCGGTGCCAAAGAGTTTAAGCTAAGCGCGAGATTAATATATTGGTTTTTGTTGGCATTGGTACTGCTTGCATTTGCCGATCTTTTTACCTTATTCATAGGCGATAAATTTCAATTTTCATATGTCGCGGCGTATTCATCGAAGGATCTTCCCAACCAATGGCCTCATTTCTATAAGGTAAGCGCCTTATGGGCGGGCCAGCAGGGTACTTTCTTACTCTGGCTTGTTTTTGGATTAATCCTGGGAGTCTGGGTCAAATCAAAGGCCAAAGAAAATGAAGGCTGGGTAATGTTCTTTTATCTGCTCGGCCAGACATTTCTTACTGCTTTTAACAATTGTAACCGACCCATTTAAAAGATTGGATTTTATCCCGCCCGATGGCCAGGGGCTCAACCCTCTTGTTGCAGAATTACTGGATGCAGATTCATCCACCGATCGTATTTATCGGATTCGCGGCGGCTTGTATACCATTTGCCTTCGCCATGGCATCGCTGGCAACTAATAAATATGATAACTGGGTCAGGCAGACAATGCCTTGGGCTGTGTTCTCGGTAGTGACATTAGGACTTGGAATCTTCCTTGGCGGCTATTGGGCGTATGAGACACTGGGCTGGGGCGGCTACTGGGGATGGGACCCTGTTGAGAACGCTTCCTTTATTCCCTGGCTTACAGGAATTGCGCTGGTACATGGCATGGTTATTGAAAAGGCCAGGGGCTCATGGCGGCGAACTAATCTGTTTCTCGCGATTACTACATTTGTGCTTATTATTTTTGGCACATTCTTAACCCGTTCGGGAGTGCTGGCGGATTTTTCTGTCCATGCCTTTACTGATCTGGGTTACAATAATATTCTATTATCCTCGTTATTAATCTTAGGATTTGTATCGTACGGCCTTTGGATTTATAGATCATCAAAGATGAAGGTCTCCCCTGCAAGCACCGAGATTCTAACCCAGGAATTCGCGACATTTCTTTCGATGGTGTTATTGCTGCCGTTTACACTGCTTGTGTTGATTTGGACATCATTCCCGCTAATTACTACCGCCCTATCGAAAATCTCTTTATTCTCAAAAATATCACCGTCGGCGGTTGCGACAACCAACTACAACATGGCCGGACTTGTTTTCGGCATTATTTACGCGATCATCCTCGGATTCAATTGCCTTTTGGAATGGAAAAAGACAGAGAAGTCTGTATTCCTCAAAAAGCTTATAATCCCTTCAATCATTTCGATAGTGACTGCATTAATATTTGTCTTTTCAGCCTATTCTCATATCGTGTTGATGTGGTCCACACCCGAAGTTTCCGGGACAACATTCATGACAATCATAATTGCGATCTTGAGTTTCCTATTCTTCGCGGCTTCGATGTTCTCACTGATTTCAAGCACAATTTTCCTGCTCAAACGAATTAAATCTAACTTCATTACATCAGGCGGATATTTCGCTCATGTGGGATTTTCGATTTTGCTACTTGGTATTATCTCCTCAGGTTTATTCTCATCGCAAAAGAAAGTGACAATGGCAGAAGGCGGCTCCGGTTCGGCATTGGGGTACGATGTAAAATTCCTCAAGACCGAAAGCGCAAATCCCAAGGAAGAACAATCATTCTTTGAAATAACCAAAGACGGCAAGACATTTCCAGCAGTCACCACATCAAAACAGATGAATCAGGGGAATCAGATTCAATATGTCCGAGTCCCATTTATTAGGAAAAGCCTTGGTTACGATTTCTATCTCTCTCTTGAAAATCTCACCGGCCAATCCGAAAACCAGACTTTCCCGGTTGATATCGGATTAAGGGATACGGCTCAGATTGGCAGCTATAAGATAATATTTGAAAAATATGATTCCGAAGAAAACGCGAAATTATTGGCTAAATCTCAAGCGCAAGTATTCGAAATCAAAAAGGGCGAGAAAATTAGTATCGGCAAACAGAATATTACGTTTGAAAAATTCGATATGACCAAACATCAGGAAGGCAAGGCTGCTACTATCGGCGCAATCCTGACAGTCGAATTTAAAGGCAAATCATCCACGATAACTCCCACCTATGATCCTACTTCACAGGAAGAAGTGCAATCCGAACCTGTCGAATTGCCGGGTGGCGGTTTTGTGACGCTTTCCAAGATCAAGGCCGATATCGGCGGGATAGATCTGACTTATTCACCAACCGAAAAAGCTTCGGACGTCAAAGTTGGCACTGTATTGAAAATTATATCTGATTCCGATACCCTGAAAGCTGTTCCAATCCATTCTCCGACCGAGATGCATAATTTCCGTAGTATCGTGAAGTTGCCGAAAGACGATCAGTTGTTTTTAGTGGACTTGAATCCAAAAGCCAACATTGCTAATTTTGTTTATATTCCCGCCAGGCAGGCACAGCTGGCAACAATCGAAGTTATGACTAAGCCGATGATCAATCTGGTTTGGCTCGGTTTCCTAATATTGGTGATTGGAGCCGGAATTGCCGTATTCCGTAGAATGGAAGAAAGCAAGAAAAGAAGTTGATATTCTGATTGGAATTTGATAGGCTTAATTAGTGGCCTATTTATCGAGATTGAAATAAACACCGTTTATTGCAACAGTAACCGGAAGGAAAAGCATTTGCGACTTGGAATAGATATAGGCTCGGTTTCAAGCAATTTAGCGTTATTGGACAATAGCTCTAAGATTATATACTCTGTATCTCAACGGCATAAAGGCAATCCGATCGATTGCGCCTTGGATCAAATTAGTAATGTCATCGAAAAATACGGGATTCCAAATTATTGGGCGCTAACCGGCAGCGGCGCCATGCAATTGGCCCGGGCGCTCGATATCTATTATGTAAATGAATTTCCTGCAATCAGCGAAACAGTGTCGAGACTCTTGCCAAATACAAAGACTATTTTCGAAATGGGCGGTCAGCAGGCCAAGTATATTCATCTTTCTCGCCACGATAACGGTAGCGCCAGCCTCGATGATTTCGCTATCAGCGGTCTATGCGCCGCCGGTACCGGATCATTTCTCGATCAGCAGGCAACGCGGCTGGGCGTGAATATTGAAAATGAATTCGGCGAAATGGCTGTCAAATGCAATAATCCCCCACATATCGCGGGAAGATGCTCTGTCTTCGCGAAATCCGACATGATTCATCATCAGCAGAAAGGCGTGCCTGTAAGCGATATTATCGCCGGATTATGTTTCGCTGTCGCGCGCAATTATAAGGGAACAATCGTTAAATCTAAAAAGATCGATGCTCCGATCGTCTTTCTCGGAGGCGTAGCCTCAAATCCGGGAATGGTGAAAGCATTAAGAAGTATTTTTGAATTAGCGGATGAAAACTTGATTATTCCTGAGTGGCATAGGCTTTCCGGGGCTATCGGTTCCGCCATGCTTGCCAGAGAATATCAATTTGAAAAGAACCGCTTTGACAATATCGCCATGGTTTCCAAGTCATCGCTTTTTACTACCATCCCAAGACATGCGGCCCTATCTTTCGATTTCCCATCAAGCAAGACATATGAAAAAACCATAAGAGAACAAAAACCTCGACCAGAGATTAAATCCGGTTATTTGGGAATAGATATCGGATCTCTTTCAACTAATGTTGTTTTGATCAGCGAAGAATGCGAAGTAATATCGCGCCGTTATCTAATGACTGCAGGCCGTCCGATTGAAGCGGTACAGAGAGGCTTACAGGAAATCAAGGACGAAATCTCTCCCGATTTCAAAGTCCTCGGAGTGGCCACGACAGGTTCGGGACGATATATGATCGGTGAGCTTGTAGGAGCCGATATAATTCGAAATGAAATCACCGCTCAGGCTAAAGGCGGTTCGCATTTCGTGCCGGATGTCGATACAATTTTCGAAATAGGCGGACAGGATTCGAAATATATCAGTATGGAAAACGGTGTTGTCGTCGATTTCGAAATGAATCGCGCCTGCGCCGCGGGTACCGGATCATTTCTTGAAGAGCAAGCGGAACGGCTTGGCATCAACATCAAAAATGATTTTGCCGATATGGCGTTCAAGGCTGAAATGCCGGTCTCTGCCGGAGAACGGTGTACTGTATTCATGGAATCCGATATGATGCGATTCGAGCAGGGCGGCGCGTCGAGAGAAGAAATCACTGCGGGATTATCATTCGCCATAGTTCACAACTATATCAATAAAGTCGTCGGACGAAAAAAAATTGGCAATAAGATACTTTTCCAGGGTGGTGTAGCTTGGAATAAGGCGGTCGTTGCGGCATTCGAAAATATTACCGGCAAAGAGATAGCTGTGCCGCCGCATCATGATATCACCGGAGCCATCGGCGCGGCATTGTTGGCAAAATCGGCTGAAATAAAAAATACGAGATTCAGAGGTTTTGACCTAGCCCAGAGAAAAATCCTGCAAGAGACTTTCCTTTGCACCGATTGCGCCAATCATTGCAATATCACCAAGATAAACGATAATGACCGTGAATTATATTATGGCTCACGATGCGAGAAATACGACGCCGAACGCGGTGTCAAAGATGTTGCGCCAAATCCGGTTAGTATCAGAAACAAACGATTCCTGGCATCGCCTCCGAGACCCGCAAAATCGCGCGGAGTGACAGTCGGAATTCCGAGAGCGTTATCAAACTGGGAATTCCTCTACCTCTGGAGACGGCTTTTCAATAAGCTTGGTTGCAATGTGGTCTTGTCAAGAAATAGCTCCGGTGAATTAATTAAGGCGGGAGTCGAATCAGTTGGATCGGAGACTTGTTTCCCGGTTAAGGTCGCGCATGGTCATATTATCGATCTTTCTAAACGGAAACTGGATTTTATCTTCCTGCCTTCTATAGTAAGTGGAATAGATAAAGCTCCCGAGGGCAGCCGCAATTATTTCTGTCCATATATCCAAGCTTTCCCCTATATAATAAAGTCATCCCTTTCGGACCGTATGAACAATATTCGAATTGTCTCGCCGATTATCCGATTTGGCGAAGGTACCGAAGCTGTAGTCAAGACGCTTCAATCCGAATTAAGGGAACTGGGATTCGGCGCCAGAGAAATAGAAACAGCTTATATTGAATCCCTCAAGGAATTTAATGATTTTAAAAAGGAATTAATCGATATCGGCAGCGAATATCATAAGAATATATCTCCCGAAAATCCGGGGCTGTTATTGATCGGCAGGCCCTATAACAGTATCGACCCCGGCGTCTCACTTGACCTTGCAAGCAAGCTGACCGACCTCGGAGTCACAGTTATTTCGATGGACATGATGCAACTGCCCGATGACGAATTCAAATTCATTTACTGGCAGAGCGGACGAAGAATTCTTAAAGCAGCCAAATTGGCTAAGGATACTCCGGGATTATTCCCTGTTTATATCAGCAATTTCGGGTGCGGACCGGATTCATTCCTGATTCATCATTTCAAGAAAATTATGGGCGATAAGCCTCATCTGATTTTAGAGCTCGATGAGCATTCCGCGGACGCCGGGCTAATCACGAGGTGTGAGGCGTTCCTCGATAGTCTCCCCCGCCACGATAAGAAGTACTATTCGACCATCTCGATAAAGCATTCCAATGGCTACAAGAGAAAGCTCTTGATTCCGAGAATGTCCGACCACGCGGAACTTTTCGCGGCGGCATTCAGGAATGGCGGCCAGGACGCGTCGGTCTTGCCCGAAACAGATAATCGATCGCTGGAGTTGGGCAGGCAGCATACCGGCGGTAGAGAATGCTATCCGGCGGTCCTAACCACCGGTGATTTACTGCGTGAGCTCGAAAAACCGGGTACCGATCCTAACAAGATGGCATTCTTTATGCCAACAGCCGGAGGACCTTGCCGATTCGGTCAGTACCACCATCTGCATAAGCAGATATTGGAAAATCTCGGCTATGGTGATGTACCGGTCTATTCTCCGACATCCGAAGATTCCTACGGCGAATTCCCTGAGACGGCCAAGAATTTTCGCAGCCTCGCCTGGCGCGGATTTTTGACTATGGATTATTTGCGAAAATTCCTGCTCAAAACCCGTCCCTATGAAAAAGAAAAAGGATCAGCTGAAGCAGTTTATGGACATTTCGTAAAATTGGCGATAGAAGATATCGAAAGAGGCGGACATAAAATCCCGGAGATTATCGCGGAGGCATTTAAACAGAATAGAAATATCATCGATCCTTCAATCAATAAAAAACCTGTAATCGGCATAATCGGCGAAATATATATACGCAATAATCCCTATTCGAATAATTATCTGATCGAAAAATTGGAATCACTTGGCGTCGAGGCCGACCTGGCCGGATTTTCAGAATGGATTTATTTTACTACTGAAATGTTCAGACGAGATTCCGTGCGAAACAAATCCGCCAAGAATTACTTGAATGCTTCATTAAAGGGGTATTTCCAGAAACGGGATGAAAATCGAATTATTCGACTTATTAAATCGGATCTCAATGGCCATACCGATACTCCAATTGGCGAAGTACTCAAATATGTCGAGCCATATTTGCCAATTAGCGTCGGCGGCGAGGCTATGCCTGCAATTGGCAAAGCCATCGATATGATTCATAGCGGATGCTCCGGAATTATCAATACGCTGCCGTTTACTTGCATGCCCGGAAATATCATCAATGCTATCTCGGAAAAAATAGTCAGGGATAATGACGGTTACCCCTGGTTAAATATCGCCTATGAGGGATTCAGCGGCGATAATGAGACAATCAAGCTGGGCGCATTCGTTGAGAGTGTCAGAGCCCGGCACGTTGTTAGCAAATAGCCAATTACATTTGTTTTATCATCGATATAGGCTCATAGACGATAAATAAGCCGCAAGTTTAATATTGCAATTTGTCTATTTTTGTCCCAAAATTCGTGCGGTATTTGTGGTTACCGGAATTTTGAATTTATGGAAAATACTGTTTTTTTCGGAATAACAATACCTTGCAAACGTATTATTAGATAGGAATAGGGATTGCCGGATAGAGCCAGAAACGAACAGGCCGAGAGAGATGACGCCCAGTTAGCGATTCTGGCAGCCGATGGCGATGAAGCGGCATTCAGACAGCTTCTGGATAAATATCGAAGTAAAATTATCGCGATCTGCTTAAGAATGTTGAAAGATATCACGGAAGCCGAGGAAGCCGCGCAGGATAGTTGGGTGAAAATTTATTTCAACATAAAGGGCTTCGATCCCGAAAGAAGTTTCGTGGTCTGGGCCGGCGCTATTGCCATGAATACTTGCAGGGATAGGCTGCGGAAACGGGTTCGAGACAAAAAATATTTTCGCGAAATCGACGAGCGCGACGGCGCCTACGAAATGAATATCGATGCTCAATCTGAATCTGGTGCAGTGGAATTAAAATCGGTTGAACAGGCGCTTGAATCTCTTCCGGAGAAATTAAAAGAAATAATTGTCTTGAAGGCTTATGGTGATTATTCATATGATGAAATCGCGAAGTTGTTGGGTGTTAGAATGGGAACGGTGATGTCGAGATTATTCAGGGCCAGAAAGAAACTTACCGAAATTCTGAAAAAGGCGAAATAATTTTGAAGGACTGTAATAAAATAGAAAAGCTCCTCTGGGATTTTGCTGACGGCAGTATTTCAGCGGAAAATAGAATACTGATTGATTCGCATCTTGCCCAATGCCCGCAGTGCTCTCAGGGCCTGCAGACGATCAAAGCATTGGGAGGGCTCTCGGAATTTGATGAGAAAAGAATCGCGAAAATCGACATCAATAAATTCGACAATGCTGTTTTTGATAAAATCAAATCTCAGAAACAGACTATATCTGTCAGGATAGCGCCCAAGGTAAATTATCATTTCAGAATGGCGCTTTCGTTCGGAATGGCGATAGTCATAGTAATGTTTTTGGTTCGATCCATGCAGGATATCAATATTCCAATGTTCAAGCCGGATACAACCGCTTCAGAAGAAAAAGAATATAAAATCATGAATTTCAATTTTACCGATAAGAAAGAATCAGGATAAATCAATCGCTCCCGAGAAAAAAGCGGAACCGGAAATGCCTGTCGAAAATGCAGATAAAGCATTGGCGGTCGCGCCAAAACCAGCTACTCTAACTCCAATTCCGGCAAATGAACCGGCTGACGTTGAAAAAAGCATAGAGTCGCTTGGTACTCGAATCAGACCTGGCAAAAGCAATTTAGAACAGGATTTCGCGATGACCGACACTGTTTCAAGGTATAAAAAGGAGCCGAGCCTGCCAATTACTGCTGAGCGAAAGACGATATCTGGCAAGGAATCAATCTTGATGTCAGGACCGGTACGCAGTATCCCAATTCAAACTCAAAACCAGCAATATTCACTGTTGTCAAAACCGGTCGCCTCCCCCGCGCCTGAATCGACATTAATCGGCGAAATATATTTGAGCAATGAAAAGCTTCCAGAGAATATATTTCCGATTTCTGCAGCATCAATTTCAGAGATTATATCGGACACCGCGGGCTTTGAGACTATAAAGGGCCAGACACATGAAGTTATAGCATTGGAAAATATGCCGCGCGCCATCAAGATGGCAATGCCGGAATACCCAACCTGGTCGCAAAAAAATGGCATTTCCGGTGAAGTCTGGATCAAGGCGTTGCTTGATATAAATGGCAATATCACGGATGTGGTCGTGCTCGGTAGCAGCAATCCCGGCAAAGGATTCGAAGAATCCGCCGTTAAGGCCGCTAAAGAAAGCAAATTTACTCCGGCTGAATACGGCGGCAAACGATTTCCTATCTGGATTATATACCCAGTAAAATTCGTAATAAAATAATATAATGCGGGCAAAATAAAGGCCCCACTTATGGGGGCCTGTCGAGCGGCTTTATACTCACGTATCTTCCGGAGGGGGATAGAAGACATTAGAGCAAATAAAACCGCAATTTATTGTAATTCTTTGACTTCGCTTATACTATCATCCCGTTTAATAGCTGCTCAGATAAATAGCTCGATACTTCATAAAAATAAAAACCGGCAATATCAACTTCCAATTCCCGGTCAACACCACGTCAAAAAAAAGATCAACACTAATACCACTGATAAATGATTAAGGTATCCACTTGAAATGTCAAGTCTTATTTTATTATTTCTTGCCATTTTGCTCTTTACCGTTTCCCTCGATTTGATCATAGAGCCATGTAGGTTTGAATGCCTTTTTCATTCGTTCCAGCCTGTGCTGGTCAATTTCCCCGGCTTTTTCTTCCGGCTTGGGCTGCATTTTCTGTAAGGATTCACCATTTTTTTCACCTTTTTTGTCAATCTGCACCTGGTCAGCCAATTTCACCGCCTCCTTTAATTCACTGCGATAACTCATTTTAACTTCGTCATTTTACCGTTTAATATTTTGTCATCAAGAGTCATTTTGTAGAAGTAAACTCCTGATCCTACTTCTTTATTCTCGTAATTTTTCCCGCGCCATCCGATCGAATACATGCCTGGCTTCATTGTGCCGTTAGCAAGTGTCGTGATCTTCTGACCTGTTATTCCATAGACTTCCAATAAAACTGGAGTTTCCTTTACTACCTCGAACCTGATCTGTGTCTCGGGGTTGAATGGGTTAGGCAGATTCCCGAGAAGTCTGACTTTGTCCGGTATAGTACTATTGTCAGCCAGAACTCCCTGCGGAGAACCAACAGCTAAATCAGCTGTCATGCCGGCTCCCGAATTACTTATACTAACCACTGATACAGAGGTTTCGGTTCCCGCGTAGGAATTCGAATTGGGCGATGTAATATAAGAAAATGCCCGATTATTCGAAGTGCCCGGAAATGGATCCCCTCCATCGCCATTATTTATATTGTGTTCCAGCGCCCAAGTATTATCCGCTTGAACTAACGCTACCTTATAATGTCCTGGAAGTCCGGAACCGGGCCACCACTCATTAGTGTTGCCCGGACGAGTATCATCGATATGCCATATCAGCATACCCCCGCTCGTCAGATATGAATCATAACCAATTTTCTGCCGATTTTCAACTAAAAAATATTCGCTGACCGGGGTTCCGTTTGTCCAAAGCTTATAGATCGTCTGGCTTGTTTCTACTTGAGGAAAACTGACATTTAATTGATCATGTGCCAGAGTCGTCGGGGTGACGAATCCCAAAAATATTTTGGACCAGGCATCGAGATGCGCTGGAGAACCGCCTAAGGGGCCATTCCAGCTGCCTCCTGCCATTAGGCTCCAGGAGCCCACCCCTTCGGATGAATAGTCAGTATCATAGAGATCCGGCAATCCCAGTATATGGCCCAGCTCGTGGCAATAGACGCCAAGAGTAATATCGCCCGGGGCCGACCAGTACTCCGGATTTATCGAATAGTCAAATACATATACGCCGTCTTTGAGTCGAGGATTGATAGACCATTTATGCGACCAGATATCGTTGACATTGCCGGTAAATTCCGCTCCGGGGCCGGCATGTACAATAATCAATCCATCGACATAACCATCATTATCATTATCGAACTGTGAAAAATCAACGTATGGATCTACCAAATCTACAAGGTCTTCGACGAGCTTCTGCGAATTTTGCGGATACGCGCCGGTGCCATTTTGAGCGTTGACATAATACGCGTAAGTTTGAGGAGCTCTATACCATCCCAGTGTCGATGGATTTACCGGTGATGATATTGACAATGTGCTATATGATACTTGATCATAGTAGTTTGTCACGCTCCCAGAGACATTGAGATAGATTAACGTGTCAAATTCCGCGGAATTGACAGATGAAGTTTTGGTAGAAAAATCAACAAGCAATGTCAGGATTTTGAAAATACCTGAAACCGAGCTTTTGCCCATGGCGTCGGTATTCAAACCATTTCCATGACGGACGCTGGGCGCATCCAATCCTTTTTGCCTTAGTTCGCTTTGATGCTGAAGATAATATGGAACAGTTATCTTTCCCATGCCTATCTTATTTTCCAGGCCCGGATATGGCGGCATAGCACTCACTGCCGCCCCGAATACGATTGCCACGCAAACGGCCAGTAATATTATTGCTGAGATTCTCATCCGTTTCATTAGATTGCCTCCCTTAGAAGTAGAGTCCCATTCCAAATGCGAATTTCGCGCCCTTGGTATGACTTGGCGACGGCGAACCTGCATTGGCTACGGCAAAATCCATATGACATGGCCCCATATACAATCCGAAGCCCGCCGAATAAGACGCTCCCTGATTGCCGCCTAAGCCCATGCCTATTCTCATTGGGAATAAACCGATTGGCCGATATTCAAGTCCGCCAGATATTCTCGGGTTGGTGCTTCTGCCCTGTCCGGTTGAAAGACTCTGATCCCAGTCGAGTGCCCACGTAATTTTTCGATATTTACGGGCCAAGCCGAATTTCAACGATCCAGGCAGGGTTGTTGAAAAACCGTTGATTGCATAAGTAGTATCGCTATTGGTTACGAGTGAATCATTGTTATCGGACATACCTGAGATAGTAATCGGGTCCATCTGGAATGTGAAAAGCATTTCCTCGGGCTGGTTTGTCCAGTTAATCTTGCTATATAAGTTTTGCCATCCGGCCGAGAAATACCAGTTTTCATTGAAACGAACGGCCACACCGAGATCAGCGGAATACCCCGAACCGCCTAATGCCGAATGAAGCCTCATCAATCCTGAACCGACAAAGCCGGTATCGGTAGTGGAAATACCCCCCTGGGTTTCCACCACTTTTTCATAGGCTAAGCCTTGGAGATAATGGAAGCTCGCGCCAACTGTAAATTCGCCGCCCGGCCATCTTCTTACTGCCTGCCCATAAGATAACGCCGCGTCGCCGATTCCATAGGCCTCCCCTTTGGTATCAGCGAGCGAAACATCGTTCTTGACGGCATTGCCGTAGAAAAATAATTCGAACGGGTCTTTATCGATTGAAAATGATGTCGCGCCGAATCCTCTCGATGTAACAGCAAAATTACCTATAGAGAAATTCAGTGCCGACGCCTCCACCAGGCAATTCAGGTTAAGGCCGTCCGATGGAATTGAATTCAGAATGTCGTTCTTGTCTTTATCTGTCAGAAATTTCCCGTTGTATTTGTTGTAATCCGCAAGAGAAAAGCTGTTATTCTTGAGATCGAGACCGACATTGACAAAATTGATGGTAAAGCCCTTGCCATCGGATAATCCCAGATTAGCGGGATTCCAGTATGGAGCTTCGATATCTCTCGCGAGCGCTGTATATGCCCCGCCCATTGCCATCGCCCGTGGATTCGACTCGCCTGAGCCGAAGGCGGCCGTGGCGAATAATCCTGTAATTACGATTCCGCAAATTAATGCGTTTGTGATTTTCTTGATTATTGTCATAGCCCCTCCTAATTTCCTTTATTCCACATGTTGTCGCCCAACTGTAATTGAATCCTGGTGTTGGCGATGATTCTCACATAATCGGTGCCTGTGACCAAAATGCCAATTGAATCGGTTGGCAAGAGATCTATCTGCTGACCGATAAATACCGAATCATGATCGAAGATTCGAAGCTGGTCGCTTCCAAGCGAATCCGAAATAATCGAATTTATCGATTGGGCTACTCGACCCAATGAATCAGTGATACCGGGAGCCAATATATAAGGACCAAGTACCAATGTTGAATCGCTGGTGTATAATGTCGAATCTCCAGCTATGCCGATAAAGACTGTCAACGAAGTACCCAGAGGCAGATGGTTTTCTATATTCGCTTCAAATGTACCATATTTGACTGTCTCCTGGAAATTTTCCGGGCGCGATTTGGAGTCAATATTGGTTTTCTGAATATCGAGATCGACACCAATAGTATCGAGTATCGCCATCGCGAACGGCGAACTGATTTCGACTTCGCCATAGAAGAAGTCATTGTTCGTGACAGTCGTGATACCGTAATCAGGATTTATTATTGCCTGGCCCGAAATTGTAATTTGTGCAGGCGGCGGATTAAGGAAATTGGAAAGCTCCGAAGACGGGACGCTCAAAATAGTCTGAGCCGCCGCCGACAATGGTGTTGATTTTCCCTCAACCAAACCGGAAACCGATATATTTTTACCGTTGCCTGAAACCGTCAAATCGACATTCGCAGGTACGGTACTATTGTTAAAGAGATTAAGATTGAAAATTGCCTGAGTCAATTGAGCTTGATCCAAGCCGTTTGGTATATCAATATTTTGCTGAATTGGCGCGATGGCTATAACCGTAGGTGCGACTTTTCCAGTGACTGCCGAAAAATCGATCTGCGAAAGATCAACATTAACACCAAGGCTGTCATTGGCATTTATAGTATATTGAGATGGCGCCGAGCCGGGAATATCCGCTGTCAATTCGACAAGCACGTATTGCGACGTAGTGCTGTCCAGCGGCAAAAATTGATATCCGGCGAGATCGATATTAACCAGTACGCTGCTGTCAGGCCCGACAGGACGAACAACATTGAGGTCCGCGCCTAAATATCTGAAATTGGCCGAATGAATATCTACGGTAAATTGCAGTTGAGTGAAGTTGGAGATATTCAATTGTAATGATCCTGATGCTATAATAGCCGAATCAACCAATGTAGAATCGTTAAGGAAACTCACCTGCGATTGCGTCTTCGTAAATGCAGGAACCTCGGCCCGGGCAGAAGTTACGGCTATCGTAGCAGGAAATGACATTGTCGCATTCAATAAATACGGAGCCGATCCTACGACTACGCCTCCGGGACAATGGCCGCTGAAATCCATTCTTATATTATTGGAAATTCTCTGACCCGAAATATCTATCGATTGAGTCTTGGTTTCAAGATTAGCCAGACCCTGGTAATCCGCGACACCCACTGTATGCATATCAGCCAGATCGATTAATGTAACTCTAAACGAATCCAGGGCTACACCGAGGCCATTATAGAATGAAAGCGACATGTTGCCGCTTTGCGCCTCAATCCAGCTGAATTTATCGAGCGCGGGTAACGCCTGATTAAAACTAAAAGAGGCAGGCGGCACTACTCCAAACGACACCGGCAGAAGATCGCCCAAATTAGTAGTGGCGTTGGCGTCGGCTGGAGCATCGATATTAACCACTCCAATCGAATCGTGAATGCCCACCGAAATCCCATTAACACTGAGGCTATTTCCGACCATGATCGTGTCAAAATTCTGGGTAATATTGAATCCGGGATTGCCCTGGGCATCGTAGACAATATTGGTGCTGTCGATCTTATCCAACAAATTAGAAATTTCGAAGACCTTGTTTGTCATTGGGATTTCCCATGTGGTTATCCATGTCGGACTCTGCGGTTTTTTGACACTACAACCGGTCGTAATGACGACTAATATTACGGGCAAAATCATGATCGTTATTAATGATTTCGCTCGTTTGATTTCTGGCAAAAACATATTCCCCTCCTTGATTTTAGGCAATTTGCATTAATGAATTTGCAATCAATATGCCTATCATTCAACTTGAGGTGCAGATTGAACCGACTGCCGTAACGCGCTAATGTCCAATCACTTACGGGAATGCAATTCGCCAACTAAATAGCCGATAATCTCTAGTATTATCATTTTGGAGATAAAACTATGGGGATTTTCCTACAGAGATAGGGTCAGTCCGAGTAACGGTTTTTTGATGACAAATCTATTGACAATAAACCGATGGGTCGATATTATCTGTGACTGGAAATACGTGGTGGGTGTAGCTCAGCTGGTTAGAGCATCAGGTTGTGGCCCTGGTGGTCGTGGGTTCGAATCCCATCTCCCACCCTTTTTTTATTATAGAAAATTTTGGGATTTGATTGCTTATATAATTCGGAATTTGATTTGGCCTAAACTGAGGCTATCTCATTTTTTATTATTCTGAAAGTGTACGGTCCGCCTTCGTCTTCTATTACTTTTCCATGGCCGGCGATTTTCAGCATAGTGCCGGGATATACTTTGTTGTAGATTTTGATAAATGATTTTTGCTTAAGCTCTCTAAGCTCGGCCTCTGCCGTATCGAGGACTTGTGTCTTAGAATCTCTGGTAGCTTGAATATCTGCCGACAATTTATCCATTTTTCGGAAGGTCCTTTCCGCGGCTTCGGAAAGCCCGTCCTGAGTCTTCACTTCCATCATTTTGCATATTTTGTTCTCTATCTCGGTTAAATTGCCATTCAATTCGGCAACTTCTTTGCGCAATTGATCGATCTTCTCCATGAGGCTCGGTTTTTCACCCGCAACAACCTCAGTCTTTACGTAATGATCATTTCCGATTATGTTCGCTTCAATGCATTTGCCGGAGTGAACAGTGCCACCCATGATGACACCCTTACCGTCGCGAACAAGTATATTACCGTCGGCATAGAGGTTTGCCTGAATGGACTCCTCGTAAACACGAATATCACCCTTGGCTCTTATAGTTTGACGATGAACAAATTTTACAATGACATTGCCGCCCGCGGTAATACCTCCCTTACCCTCGCCCATATATCCGCCCTTGATTATGACATTGCCACCTGCTTCGATTACAGCGTCTTCAGCCTCGCCGCCTATTTCGATATCGCCGGAAGCTCTTACTCTGAACCCGGCTTTTATTCTGCCTCTTATTGCCAGGTCGCCATGCGTATCGATATTTCCGGTTGAGTAATCGATATCGTTTTCTATTTTGAATGATGTTTCTACTTCAACTGCTCCGCCCGGGCGCAATTTAACATTGCCCTCAGCATCGGCCTTCAGAATGGTTTTATTTTCATCCATGAAACTGGTATTGATGCCCTTTACGATTCTGGCAAGTTTGCCTTTGGTGGGAGCTATGGGACTGCCAAAAACATCCATTCCAACTTCCCCTTCTTTGGGGCCGATAAGTCGGGCCAATTGCTGATCCTTGGCAACATTCTGATTTATATTCAGGTCGTGATAGTCAACTGTGCCATCTGATTTGATCTTTGGGGCAAATGTGGGACTAGTTTCGAAAAGATACTCTACCGCGCCATCTTTACCGTTTACCGGGGCTCGCCCCGACGCTACCTTAAATTCGACTCCCCATCGTGATGTTTCGATTGCGTCTTTTATGGCCTGCTCATCTATGCCATAGACAATTCCGATTCCCTTGAGATATTCATATACGGCTACGAAATCGACCACAGGCGCCTTGGGATCGGGATTAATGACAATAAAGGCGTCCAGCTTTTTGTTTTCTGTTCTTACTTTAAATGAGGTCATAATGGTCTATTTGCTGCTAGAGTAGATTGCCTCCGACAAACTTAATAAGTAAATAATACTTATAAATTCACCCCACCCCTATGTCATGGATACCCCCAAATATTATATCGGCATAATTAATTGTTTTTTTGGTTTAACAATATAAAGATATCTCATTATTATATGCGCAATATTATGCACACAGAGCATATGGAATTATCAGGCTTATTCAGAATAACGGGGATATAGGGACAATTTAGATCCTAAAATCAAAAGTTCTGTTTGCAATTGCCCCTGAATGGCGGCTCAGCACCACGAAAATAATTGACCAAATAAATGACATCCAGGCCATTGACTGCGCAAGAACCATTGGCATCGCCGCGCAGAAAGGGATCGGGTATATCGTTATCGCCTTCAAAATAATGCACCAAGAATATTACGTCGTTGCCATTGACTAAATTATCGTTATTTACGTCTCCGGGAATAAAATCACCTGAGTTGGTGTCAACAGAAGCATAGACTAAAGGTGAATTCGAAAGTCCCGAAAAATTATTGGCGTCGTCATATGCTTTAATGCAGAAATAATATGGCTCGCCCGGAGTCAGATTGAAAATAATCATTGAATCAGTTTGACCTGACATAGATGGGATAGGTTCACCTGTAGCCTGAGTAGCGAAATCCCATAAAACATCAGAATTGATCGGACCATAGCCCTGAGGCAAATAGCGCATATCATAGCCAGTCGCCCTGCCAACATCCCCATCGTCCCCAGGCGCGGTCCAGAAAAGTATCACCGAGCCCTGAACCAGGATCCTGGTGCCATCGTCGCCCCGAAGTCCGACATTGACCCCCTGGTCAGCTTCTTTCTTGGGAGTCTCTCCTATCGATACAGAACTCCATAGAAAAATCGAAATGATAACCATAATGACAGCTCTGTTGTCCAACGACATGCAAAACCCTCCTTGAGCCGTTTGAACCAATTTCGCAAAAACGCGATCCAATAAAACTAAAGATCATTCAACAACCTGATACTAATGATTGATGTTAAATAAGGCGTTGCGCAGAACACTGATGTCTTGATAATTGCCCCAAATCAATTATTTTGACTTATTTCAACGGAGACAGAAGAAGCGTCCTATCTCGTGAATCAATTATTCGGGATTTCTCGGATCTAGTCAAGCGGGAACAACGTGATCAATGCATTGTAGGCCTATTTAATAAACAACAATGATATTCAATTCGATTATCATTACTATTAAGATAATTTTACTTGTCAATTGTAGCCTTTTTTCGCAGTGTCTTTTACTATGGAGAATACAATTATATATATAATAACGCGTTAGGAATCAATTTAGGATTATGACAAGCTGTATACTGTTTTTATAAATGGAATTTAATACCTTTGAAGTGGTTTAAGTTTGCCTGGCGGAGGCGAGCGGCCATTAAAGGCGTCAATTATTTACGAATTTTCGCGCTTTTGCAGTATTAATGCTCTATATCGGTCGAGAGCTTGAAACGGAGCACTCGATTGCTATCGGTATCCGCGACGTAGACAGTTCGTCTGTCGCCGTAAATATCGTAGCTGATGCCGGACGGCGAATTGAAACGATCTGTGCTATCGGGCTCGCAAAACGTGTTCAGCAAAACACCATTTCTGGAAAATTTAAATACGCCGCAAGTACGATTGGGCCCTGAATCGACCACATAGATATTTCCTTGCAGGTCCGCGGTAGCCGCTCTGGGGTGGTCAAATACGCCATTTTTGATTATGTCCTGACCGGGGGCATGTGTAAAATTGAATACCCAATGCTGGTCCCACGGCTGACGTTCAAATTTCATATCATGAACCGGATAGCTCCCAGTGTCCTGGCAGACTATCATGTGAGTCGTGCCTGATAAATCATAGGCATAAATCGAATTTGGATGAGTAGTAGTCGTGATACCATTTCCGGTAATAACTATGGGGTTGGTAAATGAATCTAATACCGCATTGGTGAATTTTGAATCATAGAGCGAGTCGGTATACTGGGTTCTTTCAGATGAACCCCAAAACCACATTATTCGACCGTTATTAACACTATCAAGTGATGATGAAACAGCAACGAAATAGCTTTTGTCATTAGCCGGAATATCGGTGATAGAAGTAAATCTGTCATTCTCATTAATCATTGTTCGGTGTTTATAAAAAATCGCATGAGTATCGGGATAGGCGGTCGAGTAATAATCGAAAGCAATGACCGGCGTCTGATCGCCTCCGGGGCCCATGTCAATCTTATAAACCCTCTTCTCCCCTGTGACCACCAGAAGTCTCATCAATTCATCCTGCGATACCGATATAGGATGATTAATCGGTATTATCGCGCGGATTGTCCCCGCCGCATCGCTCTGAACAATGCGGTTGTTGTCGGTATCGGCAATATATAGATAAGTATCTTTGCCAAAATAAAGCGCTGTTGGCTTTGAGAATGTATATCCTCGCTGCGCATCCCATGGAGGGTTAAGCATCAAATAAAGCGTATCACCTAAATTTCCTGACGGTGGAACTTCTGTCGGCATTTTAATTTTTTCGCCGCATGAATATATAATCAGTATAGTTACCAGTATTCCAGCAAGTAATAATATTAATCGCTTCATCAAAAACTCCAATGGAATGAAAAGATATTTGACGACCCTAAATTACCGACAGAGCAAAACGCGTAATCAAGACGGCTCTTGATGACATCCAGGGCCAAACCGACTCCCAGAGAATAGCTCTGGGTATCGTTGCTGAATTTATAACCGCCGCGGAAAAACATGCTTCTGCTAAAGGCATATTCTGTGCCTACGGATAACGCTTCGGCATTATCAGTTGGGTGATCAAGCTGGAAGGTCGCCTGCCATTTGTCGCGGTCCGAGCTCCAGATATCAGTAGCCAGTCCGATACGAAATATCGTCGGTGGCGAAAAGGACTGGTAGCTTTTTGTGATAACCTCACCGGTCGGATTTATATATTCATAGCTTCCGCCGGGCTTCACCTGCTGGCCGAAATTCGACAAAGTAACCGCAAAACGAGTGCCCCTGAAGCTTGTTTGATAATATGTGCCCAAATCCAACATCACACCGCTCATCTTGAGATTTTCGATATTTTCTTGAGCATATTTAACGGTAGCGCCAAATGAAAAATAATCGGTCAATCTTTGCGAGAAGCTCAGCCCAAAAGCAAGATCCGCATACCCGAATTTTTCTCCGGTTCCATAAGGATGGTACTCATCTGTAACATTCATATCCGGCGAGCCTAAATATATAAATGACGCTCCGATAGCCTGATCTTCGCCTAATTTCATACTATAGCCCACAAAATCGTAGCTGAGATCGACTACCCAGAAATTATGAGAAAGTGCCAACTGCCTCTTTTCAGACCATACCAATCCCGCCGGGTTCCAATATAGGTTGAAGCCATCGTCTGCCAGAGCCGCAACTGAGTTGCCCATGGCGGCCGCCTTGGCTCCTGCCCCGAGCTTCAAAAACTGCATTGATGCTGTCCCCGCTCTTTCATCTCCGAGCTTGGGGAAAATATTCCACGAATTAGCGGAATGCGAAAAACATATCTCAATAATGATCAACGCGACGCCTAATCTCTTTATCATTTTCACCATTGCAACGATACTCCTAACTTAATATTTCTCGGAGCAAGATATCGCGCCGGATTGAATGGGAACGGAGTAGTAGGAGATGGATCCGGATGCAAAGGATTATTCCAGGTGTCTAAAACAGGATCTCCGTATTTGTACGCCTTGCCAGTTAATGGATTAATAATATCAGAATTTTTGGCATTGAAGAGATTTGAAATTTCAGTAAATACTGCCACCTTCAATCCTTGCACTCTGAAATATTTCTTGAAGCTAAAATCTACCATTTGCCAATTTTGAGCTACTGCCGAGTAAGGATTTTTATTATCCGCCACGTATTGAGTCTGCTGGCCAATTCTCTCAATTTTGGTATAAGTAGTGTATCTTTTTCCAGACTGGAAGAACATCCTGAAGTAAAAGTCCCAATCGGCTGGCAGCGTAACGCCAAAGATTTTATAGTGATCGTTTTTGCCGGCATAGAATGTCATATCTGCCGAAAGGCTAAGAGGACGATCCCATGAAAGAAAGTTTTCCTTGATCGATTTCTCTTCCAATTGACCGCGTGCAACTAATAGTTCGTCTTTTGGAGATGATGACTTTCCGGTAGCTATCGAATATGCTCCGGAAATATTGGCAGTGAAGAAATTGCCGGCTCTCTTTTTGTATTCAACCTCTATTCCCCTGCTGCGGGCGTAATCGAGATTAAAATACATCAGGTAAGATTGGCTGGAGGTTCTGCCGGTTTGAGTAATTCTCAGCGCTGAAATATAATCGAAAATATCTCTGTAGTATGCCGTGACAGTAAGAACATCGTTAGTGGTCACTTCATATCGAAGTCCAATTTCATAAGAAACCGTTGTTTCCGGATTCAGGTTGGGATTGCCGAATAGCTGGTAAGTCGATTGCGATATGGAATTTAATTTAGCGTAAACTCTTTGGGGTTGGGGAAGCTTCGAGAAATGGCCATAAGAATAGAATAGCATGGCGTTATCCAGAATCGGATGAGATATTCCCAATCTTGGAGAAATATGGCCTTTACCATGCAGACCGAATAATTTGAATGTTTCGCTATAGTAATCCTGTCGCAGGGAAGGCGAGACGATCAGACTATCCTTCACCGCGTCATCTACATATTTCCCAGGGAACCACCAATCAAATCGAACTCCGGCATTTACGATTAATCCGAATGAGGCAATTTTATCCTGAATATACATGGCCCCCGATGATGGATAAACGCGATAGATATCATGATTGAGCCCTAATCCAGTTTGTCCTCCCCATGGCTGGACAATATCGACATTTTGCATGGTCTGAAGATTCTCTTCCACACCAGTTTTAATGAGATGTCTGGTCCCAATACTTTTCGAGCCGTCTAATTTTAGTGTATATTGTTCAAAGAAGTGATCATGCCAGGTATCGCCATCTCCATAGTCATAGAACCCGTCGCCAGTCGTGACGCTATAAAACGATTCATCCAAGCTATCATGTCGATTTCTGTCTGGAGTGTAGAAGTAATTTATCGGAACCATATCGACAGGTTGATTATAATCAAGCCAATGTTTGCCGCCGACATCGCTTCTTAATTGAGTGAAGAATCGCGATAATCTGGCTTCGTAGAAGAACGATGGCGATGTGGTATGGCTCCAGGTAAGTGATGTCTGATTTGAAATTCTTGTCATTGTATTATAATTATCCAGATTATTTTCGAATTGATATGGGAACGCGTTAAAATCCGGATTTGGATTTTCGAATTCATTTGCCGAAAATCCCTGGTTGATATTAGCAGAGCCATTCATTGAATATATAAGCTTCTTTGTCGGGGAAAATTGCACGACAATCTTTGCCATTCCGGAATAGTCATTGGAGCCGCGCGGCGCAAACTTGGTACCGCCAAATATCGACGAATAAAGGTGATGACTGTGCGGCAAATAGGTATCCGAAAGCTGGCTATAACCTGAAAGGAAGAATGATCCTTTTTTTCCTGTGAATGGCAATGGCCCAGAAACAGATCCCTCGGCGATATCAGAATCAAAACTTGTGGATTTTAAGATGCCAAAATTATCTGTTTTATAAGTAAATTGCCCTTTGAGCTTCTCCGATCCGCCTTTGGTCTTGACCTGAACGACTCCTGACATCGATTGCCCGAATTCCGCATTGAACCCGCCTGTAAGGACTTCCATTTCTTCAATGGCATTTGCATTGAGCATCAGCCCCGCGGTACCGCCGGAAAATGGATCTTGAATGGAAACGCCATCGACCAAATACGAATTTTCATAAGATCTGCCGCCGCGAATATGAATTTCGTCTTTTTCGGCGACTACCCCGGATTGATTGCGGAGAAGATCTGTGACATTCTCAACCACCGCAGCTTCAATCTCCTTGGATGTTATTCTATTCTTCGATTCTGTCGATTCGATATCGAGTAAAGGCTTCTGCCCTATGACAACGATATCTTTGCCCAGAGTCAATGCCGATGGATCGAGCTTGAAATCTACGGTAAGATTCGCGGTCGAATTTACCGTAAAACCGGTTTTTTGAACAACCTTATAACCTATTAAACTTACTTCAAGATTATAGGTCCCTTCTTTGACATTAGGAATTTTATAATTGCCATCGACATCGCTCGAGGTCCCGAAATAGGTGCCTTTGAGCATAATGGTAACTCCGGGAAGAGTCTGGCCATTTGATGAATCGGTGATTTTCCCCTGAATCGTAAAAACCGTCTGCGCCTGAATCGCAAGAGGTAATAGGAATAATATCAGCGCTAATCTACAGACCCGTATCATTGAACTCCTCCAGGACGACGTGTCTCAAAAGATTGGCAAAATTGTTATTGTCATTACCGTTAAAAACATTCATAGAAAAAAATACGACTTTGGCCGGAGTCCATAGCCCGGGATTATATGCGGGAAAGCGCGCGGCCACAGTATCGCTATTAATCACATAGAGTGCCTGGGCAGGATCCGGTAAAAGCCCTGAAGGCGCGCCCGGTGCAAAACTATAGCAAGATTGGAACGGCCACGATCCCGGATCCAGAGCAGATATTGTATCCGGATATCCAGCCGGTGCGGTCGGAACCTTGAAAATACGCTGTGTTCTCGGCACCGTCCTGCTGGTAACTGAATCGATTGGCAGAAAAGGGTAAATAGCAGTATCCCCTACCGTTCTTTGGGAGCAAATGAATAAATGCCTTCCAGGGGCAAGGAGAAATGATACTAATGGCCCGGCTGATTCTCTAAAATGGGGATTTGTACCGCCTATCCAGACCACAATATCGAATAGTTTCAGTGTAGCTTCAATATCTTGCGGATAATAGCTGATTGTATCAAGCATATCCCACGTTGAGTAGCCATTTATCCCCAAAAACGAATCGAGTGCATATTTGCCGCTAACCGAATCGATCTGAATAAAAAACGGGTAGTTGTCCCTAACGTAAAGTACGTATAAGGAATCACCGTTGATATATGTGCCTACTCTTGGCATGACTTCCCAAATTCCCGCAGGCCGGGAGCCAATAGCCGTATCAGGATATGAAATTATTTTGCTGTAAGACCCGGCAACATCTCTTGATCTCATGAAATATCGATAGCAGCCCGGAGCCAGATTATCGAAAACCTTGATCGTTGTCATTGAATCCACGTAATTCCATGCCAGCGAGTTCCAAACAGTCGTATCGAGTTCACCGGGATGGAAAGATGAATCTGCGAGATACCATTCATACCTCGTGATTGTAGAATCTCCATCGGGATCGCCGCCTCGCCATCCAATCGTAAAATGAGAAAATGCTCTGTAGATTGTATGAGAATATTTGGCGACGAAGTCGACTGGGAATGTTATGGTCGGAGGTGAATTTCTAATGGGGAATGATAAATGCTCAGGAGTTGGATCCTTCAAATCGTAATTATCAACAGCCCTTATGTAAAATGTAAATGTATCCTGCTGAACCCTGATCGGCACATAGAACGTGTCCATCACCAGAGTCGTAAATGTCCATGCGGAGGTGTCGGTCCAAGCGTATTCGAATCCCTTAATTTCCCCATCGGGATCATCGCCCGACCAATAGAGCACCTGCCTGCTCGTTGTCTCTCCCAGATGCTGCGTTGTATCGGAAAGATGTAGAAATAGATGGGTTACCGGTGGCAGGTTATTTCCTGGCGCAGTTGTACGTTTGGTGGAGCAAGCAAGCACCAGGCCGATCAATATTATTGCGGGGCCGATCCATCGGCCCCGCGAGATTTTATTATTCACAATCCAGCTTTATTCTGTAGATCCGGAATTCTTGGTTTGTGTCTTAGTATTTTGAACAGGTCGTACCGCGGGGGCATACCTATTTTTGGGGGCGGTTATGGTAGCCGGAACATAATCGTTTTTCGGAGTTGATATGGCTGACGGTATATTACCAGAATTTGGAGCGTTCGAGAGACCAGGCAAGCACGTGGCACATGGATTGGGAGCCGCGCCGCCTTTGAAGTAATTTACCATATAAGTCACATCAAGACCATTGAACGAGCAGCTATTATTGACGTCGCCACTAACAAACCAGGTATTGCCAGGAGGGCATTCGCAAGAATATGACGGAGGAGCACCACCCTTGAAGTAATTAACGCTGTATGTGACGTCAAGGCCGTTAAATGAACCATTGCCATTAGCATCACCAACAGTGTAATTGCAGACAGAACCTGTAATCCATTCGAAGTCTGTATAGAAACGAGGCATCAACTGATAATAGCCCAAGTACGGAGCGTAATTATCATACTGCCCAACAACACCTGTTATAGTTGCTTTTGGCTGGGATTGTGGCTGACCATCGATATCGGTGTTGCGATCAATCCTCAGCGCGGCCGAATCGGCACCATTCGCGATAGTCATTGTCGCTGAAAAGCCCAACCCCGGCCACGGGTCAGGGATTTCATAGATATTCGCATTGACGACTTTAACCAATGTACCTTCTAACGATTCTCCATTTATATCACCAAGATCGGCGCAGTTGACAACCATCGGAGTAGGCAGCGTGCCGAATCCATTATGAACAAACAAGCTTCTCTTATAGACAACTACCTGAGTCTTGCCAGTGTACTGGCTAATAATTCCGCTGACCGTTATGGAATCGCCAGGGTTAATTGTAATCTGAGTTGAATCGTAATAAACATCGATTCCAGATAGACCCTGCTGCATGAAGAAATCGGTCTTGTCGGGCGAAAAATTGGGGGATACCGCGATACCTGTCAAGGTTACCGCAGAATCAAGCATGTCGGGCACAAAATCGCCGTTAGCGTCAACTCTGGCTTGAGCAATTGTCAACGGGTGATACTGCTGGACTCTATAGCTATAGAAACTTGAAGGCGCCTCATTTGGATCAAATGTTGAGTTGTTCTCATCATCGACCGCCCTGACATAATAATCGACATCCCAATTATTTACAGGCGATGGCAATACATATTGGAAATTATTACTGCCGACCGATACCATCGGGACATTTACCCAGGTGCCGAGATTAATTCTATAATAAAGCCTGACAGTATCAATCGCAGAATTATCGTAGGCATTGGCAATAATCCTGACTGAATCGCCGAGTATTGGATATGCAGGAATATGGGTCCTACCATTGACAATCGGCGGACCTTCGGCGAGATTCCAATCGGTTGAATAACGAGGCTGCAATGACAAAGCTCCAAAGCGATGGTAAATGACCCCCTTTATGTAATTGAAATGCGTGCCTGGAGTTGGTCTGAATGAATTCGGAATGGAGTCCGAAGCTTCTCTTATCAGACATTTGCCGGTTGCGTCATGGCAAATCCAGGTCGATGTAGAGGTATAATTGACTACGGAATCAACATATAAGTCATTAATCTGTACAAATGCGCTTTCATACTTTTCACCGCATGAATCCGCTCGTCCGGTAGAATCAATTTCAATAGCATTAATAATAACAGGCGGAGGTTCGGGCATACCGTACAGTCTATATTGGAATGATCCGGGTATTACCAAAAGCTCGGTATGAGTTACGAATGGAGCGCCTGGTGACGGTTCCCAGCCATATTCGCTGACAATGGCGTTAAAAAGAATCGAATCTCCACGGTATAATTCTCCAAGTCCCTGGGGATTGGTATTATATAGCATTACTCCTGAGAATAAACCGCCATCTGGTTTTGATAAATAGCAGGTCACTCCGGTACCGGCATAAAATAGCCCGGTTCCAGCGGTTATAATGCCGCCAGTCGTGACAGTATCGCCTGCATAGCGGGAGCTATCGCCCCAGCAGGGCGCCCACTGAAGGCTATCAATCGGCACAACTGGATATTGCGCCATCGCGACTGAGATTGACAGTGTGACTGCCAATAATAAAATAGTCACAATCTTCATCTTTTTCTCCTTCTACTTAATAATGACAAATTTGCCCCGGGAAATATTCCCTGATGTCTTATCTTCTACTGCAAATAAATACATTCCGGTGGCCAATGCCTGATCTGCTTTAGTCACCAAATCCCAGCCATGAATGCCGCCGGAAATTACTTTTTCGCCCGACGCGTATTGTTTAAACCAATTCAAATCGGCGCCGGTATTATTCTGGCCGTCATGCTCAATGGTATCTACCAAATCGCCTGAAATTGTGTAAATTCTGATAGTGCACCTGTCAGGCAGATTCGCAAAATAAATCAGCCGATCTCTTTCCTGAATCCCATCATCTCCGCGACCATCCCAGAGCGAACGAGCCTTATATGGGTTTGGAAATACGGCTATCTCTTTTGTCTCGCCTGCCATCGGCCCCGGAAATACTCTATTATAGCTTAGAAGCGGGCTCGATTCGAGACTTTCCAAATTATTTGTTGGATCGCCCGTATCAAATGCTGTCACTGCGTAAGCATACTGCCATCCATTAAGAAGATTTTCGTTCGTATATTTATAGTAGTATGCGTGGCCGTCCAACGTTTCCGGCTCGGCAAGAGCAATAAAATCCAGGCCAGTATCATAGCCGATAGAGTCGATCCGGTCGAATTGGCCTATCACTTCAAAAAGCTGTCTTAGCCCCTGGCTTTGATTTTCCTGTGTGATCCTGGCTCTATAGATTTTATATCCTTCAAAATCAGCGTGACCCATAATTGGATCTACGAAACTTTCAGGTGAATTATCCCAATAAATTTCCGCTTTTGTATCTCCCGCTACAACTTTCATGCTCGGAGGCGGAGGTGCTTCAGGCAATTTATAATCATTTTCATAGGAAATTTTGGCCCACCTGGAATTCAGAAATAAATTGGTCCTTGATCGTTCGGTGTCATTCTCCATCGGATCAGGCCCATATTTGCTCGCGCAAATTATGGCAAAAACAAATACGACCGAATCACCCGGAGCCATCGTAGGAAATGGCCCTGTGCTTACCAGCATAGTGCGGTTGCCATATCCGGTCGCCCCGCCCAGGGAACGCCAATCAGGATTCGGAGGAGGACCCGGCATCAACTTGTTTAATCCGGTAGCCATTCTATTATAGCGTTCATTGTCGTTCTGGGGTGTAAAGAATACAGGATCCTGCGATTCGTTGTACATCCATTCGTAAAAATTGGCTTTTTCCAAATATGAGGAATCCGATTGAGGATCATATTTGGGTGTCGTTCCCAATATCTGCATTCCAATATAGCTTTCAGCGTATCCGTATTCGCCATCGTAATCGTATTCGTATGCCATTTGAATGGAATCGATATAGTTATTTCCATCATCGTCATAATTCCACGAAGAAACAGGACCCCATCGAGGCGGAACCGTAATATCGGTATTGCCGACATTGGTGTCGATCCAATACCCCGCATAGGCGTCCTCGATACTATCCTGGCTTGTATTCTTTATTGTGAATTGAAATATCACGTAGGCATTGGCAAAAGATTGGCTCCAGGCAAACGCTTCCTGGCGGACTACAATCCCCAGAGGGTCATGTGCCGTGATAGCCTCGCCAGTTTGCGGAACGCATGTATTGGAATCGGTATACTCACAAATCAAATCCTGATGACTTATTGCGTTTGGATCATAATACTGAGAAACAGGGAGTGTTGATCTTTCTATCATTGAGTCAGCCGGAAAGCTCAACGGAGTCCCGGGAATGCAGTATCCTGTCGTAAATTCGAAACCGGGTCTCCCGATCCTGTTTAATACATCTACCGCTCCCGTTGAGACCTTGGTCTGGTAATTTTGTCTGCCACCAAACCAAAAACCGCCTCTATATATATGCTCTATATGCGATCCAATCGGGTATTCGCACGATAAACGGCCTCTTTCCGCAAACGCTAATCCAATAGTGCCGTAATTGCTAAAGACCAGGCTTATATTTCCTATATTGGCAGTATGTCTATCGTCATCGTCAGCGAGAACATTGATGGGGAATAAAATCACTAACTCAATAATAACCAAAAAGCAAAAAATGAAAATTTTGGACAAAACTATTCCTTGCCACCCGTTTCTTTTCATTTTTTGATTACCCTCTTTTCTCGGACCAGGGCTTGATCAACGAGCCGCGATTCCCAGTAATCTACATCAACTTTTATCAAATATAAAGTATTTCAGATCAATAATCAATACAAGTTTTATTGATTTTCGATTTAAATTGATGTCCTGGCAATCCATTTCTGCTACAAAAATCTGATATTTTTAGAGAAAACAAATCGGGCCCCCAAAGGAGGCCCGATTATTATGATTACTAATTACTATTCCGCTGAACCGGCTTTCTTAGGAAGAACATTATGTATAATCGGTTGCACTGCCGGTGCATTTCCGGAATTCGGAGCGAATCTGCCTCCGGGCGGGCAATCGGCGCATGGAATTGGGCCGGCTCCGCCTTTGAAGTAATTGACCATATAAGTGACGTCCAGACCATTAAATGAACAGCTGCCATTAACATCGCCTGAGACAAACCAGATATTTCCGGGTGTGCACTCGCAAGAGTACGCGGGCGGATCGCCACCTCTGAAATAATTAACGCTATAGGTAACGTCGAGGCCGTTGAATGTATTGCTGTTGTTGGCATCACCAACTACATACGAACAGACCGGTCCCGTGACGGTGACGTTAACTGGAATCTCAATGATAGTAGCTATCATTAAATTACTGGAATTGATCGTAATTGTACCGGTGTAGACGCCTTCAGGCAGACCGGCGGCATTGACAGAAACCACGGCGGTGACATTTCCGCCAGCCGGGATAGTATCGACACCGGGAACCACGGACAACCATTCGGTAGGTATAGCGGTCAGATCGATTCTAACATCAACAGCGGCCCCATTACTAATAGTGAGATCAGTTGTAGATATTTGACCTTCAGCCACGTTGATATCGAAATGATCCACTCCAGGAACAACCTGCGACACGGAAATTGTCACGGGCAGATCAACCGCTGGAGTTATCGGATCATTGGAACTTATCGTGATGAAGTCATTGTAAACACCAACCGCAATACCAATTGTATTGACTGTAAGATCAATCGGCTGGCTGCCGCCTGCCGGCACATTTCCGCTTAGCGTTCCGATGGTTATCCAGGAAAGCGTGTTACTGGCAGTAAAGGTTAATGGAATTGTGCCTGTATTGGAGATTGTAAAGTCACCAGCAAACGTTCTATTGATATTGGTCTCCTGGTAATGATGTAATGAGGCGGGAGTAACTCCAACTTCGGCCTCACCGGTAGCGCACCAGGTAGCAGAGGTATTGAAATCATCATTGGAACGCGGCATCAAGCGGTAAAGGCTTCTTTGCATACGATAAACGCCGGTAATCCCTCGGAAAATGTCTCCTAATACTGGGACGTAAGTGTATCGCGTATGCGATGCCTGACGATGTATTACGATAGTCTCTGTAGGGTTGGTCAGGCTTTGAATCTGGAACCCAAACGCGTCAAACGCAATATTGGTAACTACGAATGAATCGCAAAGGGTGATTAATGAACTTTCAAAACCTTCGCTATTGGCCAACAAATCGGGGATTGTAACGGTGGACGGTATCGGACTTGGACCAGCGGAGAGGGTTACGAGATTCAAGTAAGCAGAAGCCGATACTTCGGTCTGTCCGAAATACTCGAGTACTTTGCCGGTCACGATAATTGTATCGCCGGTCACTGGAGGTACTCTAAAAGGTGTTGGGTTAAACAATTCTACGCCGTTATTTGGCGGACCGCTTTGATCGTTGATAAAGCTTGTATTGCTGGCATAGCATTCCGAAGTGTCTGCAACCACTACAGCTTTTACGGTAACGATATCGCCCCTTATGGCAGAGCTATCGCCGGCCGGTTCAGGGAAGTTTACAATAGCGATATCTGTAAACCCGGGACGGAACTTATTATGAGCTGGCGTGGTCATGCAGCCGCCTTCAGTTCCACAAACACCATTGATGAACATTGTGTCCACAGTATTATTGGGCTGCACGGCAGTAGTTAGAAATGCTATTGTGCCTGAAGTATCCAATGATACTCCGAGTATCGAAAGGCCATTATAAGTGGAGAAGTTTCCGGCAGAGGGTAACTGCATAGTGCGGTCGAATTTAACCGCGGCAGTCGTAGAATTTACTGACCAGACATCTACCACATTTGGTACAGGCGGGATATATATTTCCAGATCAGACGCAAATCTCGGCTGAAGTATCCAACCGCGTTTGGTCGAGCTCCGCGGCAAACTGTTTCTGCCTTCCCATTTCATAACACCCACGATCCATGAATACATTGCGCCAGTGGTTGGCAGAGGACTGGGCTGATCTGTGCCGTAGTAATATAGTCCACTGTCAATGCGGATAGAGTCACCTTGAATGACTGTCCTTAATCCAGTATTGATAGGAACCATTGGCCGAAAGTACCGTGACATTATTAATTCTGATAAGGCCGCTTTCAAGCGGTTCGGTGGAATAATCGCAGCCAGCCGCAAATGCGCTTACTGTGACTACGGAAGTATCTAAATGGGATCCTCCACCAAGAACTATGTAACTTTGAATAGAATCTATTTCGGTCCATCCATTGTATCTCCACTGGTCGCGCTGTTATCTGAACATGGTCGCGCAACGTCGGATTTACGGAATTTGGACCGATGGCGAACTTATAGGAGTAAATGTTACCCCAGCTTGTGCCATTGGCTGGATCCTGAAGGTAAAATCTTGGCGTAGCACCCTGCTGAACGGCCGAGACAATACCGCACACTGTGACAAATTGACCCGCGTATGGAGAATTCCAGCACTGAAGAGTATCTGCGCCGGGATCAAAAGAATTTTGAACGTCAAATATGCTCAATGTAGCCGTGCATTCTGTCTGAGCGGCTACTGTATAACTATAAACGATGCTCTCTGTACGAGCGCCATCATTGTCCTTGGCCATGACATAATAATCAACAATGGTTCCAATGATGTTGGTACCAATATGATATGTGTAAACATCACCAACAACGCCTGACTTTTCGATCGCGACGTATCCACCGCCATTGATCTGCAAATAAAGACTGTCGGCTGCGATAGTTCCGTCGGAATCGGTGATTGTCGCGTTGACATTAACATCATCGGTCGGCAATACGCCGGGACCGGGTACATGCGCGACATTGGTAATAGCTGGAGGCGCATTTGGAATAGCAAGCTGCATGTCGAATTTAGACTGCGGCGCAATACGATAGCGGCCGTATGCATAACGGGCGACGCCTCGAACCCAGTCATAAACTTGCCCGACAGAGAAAGCGACAACTGAATCCGGATTTGAAAGACCATAAGCCAAATCATTAGAAACTATACTAGAGCTTCCGGATCCATCATGAGCCCAGAAATTACCGGCTCTTCCAGTGTTTAAGCTGTCAATTGTCAAATTATTAATTTGAATGAACATATCCTCGTATGGTTCTGCAATAGCATTACAGCTGTCGGCCGGGAATTGAGCGCAAGTAAGAACCGTAGGAGTTGGCAGGGGATTGCCGGAAGAATTAAGAGTAAATAGTCGGGTAGGAGGCATCATTTCTGTCTCCCAGAAATACTCTGCAACAGAGTCTCTCACGGTAATATTATCCCCTCGTCTGACTTCCTGGGGAAGACCGTAAATATAAATGCCCGACAAAGGATTCTGTGAATCCTGGACAAAGGCCCGTTTGCGAGCGCTGGAAGATCCGTTAAAGGTAGCTAACACTACTCCAGTAACCTGTTGGTTTGTACGAATAGAATCGCTGGGATAGCAGTTATTATTCGCACCGGGACCGGAGGAGTATTGAATTAAGGATATCGGCACAGTGCCATGAACAGTATAAGTAAAAGTCGAGGAATTGGATGTACCACCGTCATTATCAGTAGCGGTAATATAATAGTCAACTACTGTACCGGCGGCTCTCGGGCCTATTGTATACCAGTAGGTTGTTCCGACAAGGCTATCTCGCGCTACGGGATTATATCCGCCGCCGCTAAGCTGGAGTTGCAGCATTTCGGTGGCAATTGTGCCATCGAGATCGGTAATTGTGGCGTTGACAATAACATTGGCATCATAGTAAAGCTTGCCGGCAGGGAGCCGCGCAGGGGTGCCGACCACCGGTAAGCTATTGGCCACAGTATATGTGTCGCTTGAACCTACTACTCGAGCGCCATTATTATCGGTAGCGACCGCATAATAGGTAACCACAGTTCCGTTGGAATGCAAGCCGATATGAAACCAATAATTTCCACCCGCATCGATGCTATCATGAGCGACCGGATTATATCCAGCGCCGCTAAGATCGATGTATAGGCTGTCGCTAGATATGGTGCCATCGACATCATTAATAAGCGAATAAACATCAACGGAAGTAATAGCATTAATAGGTCCGGAAGGAACCCTGACAGGTGCGCCGACTGACGGAGGTATGTTCTCATTGGGCAACACGGTATAAGTATCAGACGAACCTTCCGTGCGGGCGCCATTATTATCGATGGCGATTGCATAATAAGTTACAACGGTTCCGATAGAATTCATACCGACGTGGATACCAATAGTTTCCGCCAGCATCGATACTGTCATGTGCGATCGGATTATATCCAGCGCCGCTGAGATCGATGTATAGGCTGTCATTGGCTATAGTACCATCGGAATCTGTTATGAGAGAGTGTACGCTGACATCTGACGCGGAGTAAATAGGGCCGGCAGGAACTCTAACAGGAGCGCCGACTGTAGGTGGATTGTTAACTACAGTATACGTATCGGTCGAGCCTACTGTACGATTGCCTTCATTGTCAGTGGCTACAGGATAGTAATCTACAACCGTACCTAATGTATTTGTCCCGATATGGAACCAATAGTCACTTCCTACAAGGCTATCACTTGCAATAGGATTATAGCCGCCTGCATTAAGCTGTACATAGAGACTTTCCGAGGCGACTGTCCCATCTAAATCAGTGATGATTGAGTGAATATTTACATAGGTATCCCCATAAATAGCCCCGGATGGAACTCTAACTGGAGCTCCAACTGTCGGTGGGAAGACGGGAACAGGACCAATTAGTTCGGCATCGTCAATGTAAATAGTCTTGGCTCCAGCAAAGTTGTTTTGGCTATAAGTTCTGTACTGGAAAACCATTTTCGTGGACGCGACAGGGGCAACAATAGGACCCCATGTATATTGCACCCAGCCTGCATTATCAACCGAATAAGTAGTCGGGCCGCCGCTGCCTCCGCCATTATTAAAACTATACCACATTCTGGCTCTGGCATTAACATCATTATCCAACACCCAAATACTCAAAGTGTATGACTGCCCTCCTGCGACGAAAACAGTATCGGCAAATATATAATTGGTTTCGGCGAGTCCAGTCCAACTCAGCTTATTGCTGTATGTACCGGTGTGAACAGTAGCGGATTCTTGAGTCATTGTAAGCGTAGTTCCTACGGAGGTATTTCTCCAATTATCTGGAGGGCCGCCTGGGCCGGCAGTCCAGGTCTCAAATCCGTTATTATTAAGTCTTTGCTGGGCTTGTGCCATAACCGGTATAAAGAACGCCAGCGTCACGCACAGGACCAGCAGAATCATAAGATTTTTTCTCATAGACTCTCCCTTAAAAGTAAAATTTAATTTCTTTAAAAGCGCCATTAACTTTTTTCCTGATTTCTTTGAAATTCTTTTTCTTTTCTTAATTTCGACAATTAAACTTATCTTCTTAGCCGACCTTTCTTAATGAGCCAAATGTTTATAATAGCCTTAATGATAAAATATTAAGTTTTCGCAAAATCCAGTTAACAAATTATGAGGATTATGCTATAGACTTCTCCTTCTAGCATTGAAACTATGGCCAATAATTTGAAAAATAGTAATTGAAGTATTTACTGAAGTATATGAGCTTTTTTTCACAAGCATTAGGCGGCCTTTGGACAAGTTGTCAATTATTGACATCTCAATTTCCAACTAATCAGTTACTGCTTTCGGCATTAAAAGTAAGCGTCAAGGCTGAAGAATAAAGCCTTCATATTGCCTGAACCAAATATGCGCTAATTAATTATATTTGTCAACAGTTTTTTTATAATGAATATGTAAGGTAAAATTACCGAAAGTTACTGATTCGATTTGGCTTGCCTGCCGGAGCAGATCGCATTAAAAATCAATTTGGCGGACTCATCTGCTGACAACTTATCTGATTCAATCACTAATAATGGCATCGATTCATATACGTAGGGCTTGCCATAGCCAGCAATCTTCAATTCGCCCTGTATGGCCCGCTCGTAAAGCTTCTCAATCTTGGCGCGATCGGTACGCACAGTCTCCCGTTCAATACATACTTCCAGCGGGCATTGTACATAAATCACACTAAAATTAGGGATCAAATTCCGGCACACGGTACGGCCTGTCCCCTCCCCATCGACCGAATCGATTATGACATTAATAGAATGCGCGTTTAGGACTTTCGCGGTATAAGCGGAGGCCCGATACACATATTCTCTTTCTTCCTTAGAAAATACGGGATTGGGAGTCAGAACCTGGCGCATTTCATCGAGCCTGAGATATTCGACTTTATCATTATTATGATTCATTAGCTCAATGAGCTTTTTCGAGATTGTTGATTTCCCTGATCCGGAAAGTCCGGTAATCCATATCGTCCACGGCGCGGTTATCATATCGGCGTCCAATTTAAATAATCCCGACGATATCGTCAATGTTTTTAATTGTAAATTCGATATTAAGTATTTATATTGAAATTGCATTATTTAAACAAGGGGTGTTATGACTAATAAATTCGAAAAACTGATTGCCGACCTGAAACATAAAATCGAAGCTAAAAAGGCGGAGGGGCGGACACCGCGCGCCGTATTCGATTTAGATGGGACGCTGATCTATTATTTTCCAAGAACCAAACAGATTTTGATCGATGCTGCCAGAATGGTACCTAAAATCCCCGAATCAACCATCAAAAATATCGAATCACTGGATCTGGATGACTTCCCCTATTGGCTGAATAATTTACTGGATGATATGGCTATCGACGACCAGCAAGTCAAAGAAGCATTCCTTAAAGATTGGGATGATAGATTTTTTACCGATCAATACCTTTGGGCTGATAAGGCAATGAAATATTCCTGCGAGTTCGTTCAAAGGCTCACTGACGCGGGGGTCGTCATATCCTATCTGACAGGCCGCCATCGAAATGGCATGTATCTCGGCACCAAAGCGTCCATTATCAAAAACGGATTCCCCTTTTATGATGGCGATCTCGGAATTCTCATGAAACCATTGAAAGAATACTCCAACGCCGAATTCAAACGCGACGCCGCCGAAAAACTGGCCTCTTCCAAAGAAGTAGTCGCGATATTCGACAATGAACCTCGAGAACTTGATTATATTGCCGGCAATCTCCCGGATGCCATACCTGTATTATATATTTCGCCGCATTCATCGGAATATCCGCTAAGTGACCGCGCTTATCGAATACAAGATTATATGGATTTAATAAAGGCCTGGGATAAAAAGTAACCCGATATCGCGAATTCCCCCTTTTCGCCCGCTTGCCATGTCCGCCTCAGGCGGACACACGATGATATCGCGCCAAGCATTTCCCTTCGGACAATTTTTCGATAAAGCATTTATTTCATCAAAATCATATTTCAATTATAATTTCGCCCGTGCGATATCATCGCGCATCCGGCTATTTATATTTAGAAATACCCGTTTTCGAACTCGGGACAAGTAATTATATAGAAAGTGCTTAAGGTTATAAGCCGGATGTGGCAAGCGGGCGACAGTCGATAAAAAAACTGCCCGGTCGAGGTTGGCCAGGCAGTTTAAATTGATTAAAATTTATTTTTAATTGGCCGCTTTGGCTTTGGGGGTAGGCATTGCTTTCCAGATTACCAATGAAAGCACAAATCCAATCACTGTAAGAGGAATGAGCACTTTAGGCCAGTCAGCCCAATCATTGGTCGTAACAGGACCCAGAATATAAGCTTGAAGCCCGGTTCCCAAATAGACAAAGCCATCAATCAGACCAACAGCAGTACCGGCAGCCTTAGTCCCACCAAAGTCCATTGTAGATGTTCCCGAGAGGAGACCATGTGTCCCAATAACACAAAATGACATGGCAAATGCTATAACTCCCAAAATGGTTTGATCGCCTTTTACAAAAAATATCATGAAAATGCACAAAATAAACATTGAGGCATAAAGCAACCCTGCTACCGGAGCCCTACGCGAATGGAAAATTTTATCCGACATCCAACCTGCAATCATTCCGCCAAAAACGCCCGCGACCATTAGCACCAATCCCCAATGCTCTCTCATGAAATAGTCCGAAGGGAAATTCATGAAATCTTTTAGATAGATAGGATACCATTGCATAATACCCTGTCTTAAAAAACCGGTACAAAATTCAATAAAGGCTATTATAAGAATTACCTTATTGAATATAATCCTTTTAATTATTTCACTCAATTTTAGGCGTCTGTCATCTTCACCCGCCGAGGCATCCGCCGTGTAGAAATTTTCATGTCCAGCTTCTTTGGGCGTATCACGAAGCACAAATATATTCACAATGCTGATTGCTATTAAAATTATGGCCGGGATAAAAAATACCCACCATGTCTGATCAATCGGGGAATTGGCGGCCCCGGTTAATGATCTTATTATATTTTGGAAAAAGCCTAATTTATCCTCAGGGCTGGATACCGATTTCGTGGCAGCAACGATGGCATTTCCCCAATCATACGCGAAAAACAGGCCCAAGGATATCAAAATACCGAAAATACCGCCAAAAACCCCTCTTTCTCTGACATGAAACCACGCTGCATTCACCTTTACGATAGCAACCGCTCCAAAACTTTGAAAATACATATTCAATGAATATAAAATAATAAACGCTAATGTTAAATTCATCGACCATCCCAAGATTAATTTCCCGTATAGGAAAATCCCCATCAGGATATTGGCAAATGCTGCTCCGAATGCACCAATTAAGATTGCCTGTTTGCCTCCAAATCTATCAGTCAACGGACCGTTCAGCAAAAATGAGCATCCATATACTATTGCGCCGGTTCCGAAGATTACACCAAAATCAACTTTTGTCATAAGGTCGCCAAGTGCCACTTTCGAAACTGTTAGATTATACCGAGCCATATATAGGAATGCATATGCCAAGCCCAATGGCAGCCAATTGGCTACCCTTCGCATTTTGAATTGGCTTGTGTGACGAATTTCAGGATTTTCGCTGGAAATATCCCGATAAATATACAACACAACTATTAGCAGAGGAATGAAAGTGAATAGACTCGTTAAAAAATCATTCATCAAAGCCTCCCGAATCGATTGTATTAATATAAATTTTGCGCCAGTTGGATTCTCTAATTAGGATTAATATGCTGTAAACCGACCTGTCTGACCCCTCCATCAATTTCATAAACTTTGCAAGTATAAAAGAGTAACCACTATCTATCAAGTGAAATCGGCTTTGATACCATTTGATGATACTCGATATTACCCCGGGATTGGGCCATGCTGCTTTTTTAGGGAACCCGCTAAGGTATTAATGTGTTGACATTGTTGGGGGTTATGGTATAATTTTGTTGTAGTAAATTAAACTTCTGGACTTCTACCGTGTCAAACTACAAGTGAATTTGGAAAAACCGAAAATAATCAACTCTAATTCTGGAGGAAGGCAAGTATGAAAAAGTGGTTTGGTGTCGCAGTGGCATTCCTATTATTGACTTCGGCCGCATTCGCGCAATTTGATGGTACCATATCGGGTACAGTGCTGGCGGAGATCAATGGATCGAATGTCCCACTGCCGTTTGCCCATGTAGGTGCGTTCCGTGTTGGCATGGATAGGCCTATCGGTAACGCTATGACTGATTCAATGGGTAATTATGTAATGCATGTACCCGATGGCGATTTCAATGTGCACGCTGAAGCGATGCACTTTTTGCCATTGTGGTACAACAATGTTCCCGAAAGATCTCAAGCTACCGTAGTCACGGTTGCCGACGGTCAAAATCCGATAGGTATTGATTTTCTCTTGCATGCCCCGCCAAGTGGCACAATTTCAGGAATCGTGCAGGGAGAGGTCAATGGAGTAATGACTCCCCTACCCTTTGCGCATGTTATGGCATTCGCCGCTAATTTTGATCGCCCAATCGGAAATGCGATATCTGATTCGCTCGGACAATATACTCTTCATGTCCCTTATGGCGATTACAACGTCAAAGCCGAAGCCATGCATTTTCTGCCGGAATGGTACAACAACGTAGCACATCGTACCGAAGCGACTGTAGTCACTGTCGGTGCCGATCAGAATCCGACCGGGATAGATTTTAGCCTCGCAGTCGAGGTCGAGGATAATGGCAGCATTTCAGGCCGAGTTCTTGAACAAGGGACTGAAAATGGTATTGGAATGGCAATTGTGGTCGCAACCCTGCTTGGCAACGAGCATGGCACATTTTCGACTCATTCCAATATGGACGGTTCCTACATCCTGCATGAATTACCCAATGGCTCCTATTTGGTGGGAGCGACTAAATTTGGATGGGCGCCCGGAGCGTATCCCGAGACTCTCGTTGTTAATAATAATACTCTAACCGGTATTGATATTTTCCTGCAAAGACAAGATTTGCACTACGGATCCATCGCTGGAACGATTACCGATAGTGTCACTACACAGCCGATCGATGACGCCGAAGTCATGGCGATAGGTACTCTTCCAAGAAATGTTCATATGGCGGAAACCCACGATGATGGTACTTACATTTTTGAACATCTGATTTCGGATACCTATACGATTCGTGCAATGAAGGAAAGATACAATCCTGGTACATATCCAGATTCGATCGTCATAGATAGCAATAGCGTTACAGGGATCAATATCGCCCTTGCGCCAATGGTTCCGACAGGCATCTCCGGACACGTTACTAATGCCGCGGATAGCCTTCCAATCGATGAGGCCATGGTTAACGCTATCGATGTCAACAATCCTCATAATCATCATATGGCCAGAACTCATTCCGATGGCTCATACTTTATAATGGCTCCAGCCGGAGAATACGTAGTACAAGCTACAGCCAGAGGATTTACTCCTCAGGAATATCCACAGCACGTTACTGTTACCAATGCGATTGTAGAGGGAATTGATTTCGCTCTTGGCGCAATCAATTTCGGCAGCATAGCCGGTACAGTATCGGATTCATTAGGGAATCCTGTAGGACATGCTCTTGTCCAGGCACGAAACATGGCAAGAGGACATTTCGTCATAAATACGAGAACCGACTCAATAGGGGCATTTTTATTTGACCATGTTATGCCGGGCTCATACCGTTTGATGGTGCACCAGAGGCATTCACGACCGACCATTTATCCCGATACAGTAGTTGTGGCGGACGGTCAAAATGTGACAGGCATTAATATAGTTATTAATCCTCTACCACCGCCGTTCAATGGCACAATTTCGGGAACTGTTACCGATGATTCCACGGCGGCGCCAATCGCGAACGCTATGGTAGTTGCAATCGGCCCCGGAAATGATGATCATCATCGTTGGGAGGTAAGGCACGCCTTTACGGATTCCACCGGTGCCTACGCATTCGAAAGATTGCCGCAAGTTGCTTTCAAGCTATTTTCAGCCGCTCGCGGTTATATTGGCGAATTCTATGATAATGTCGAGCATTTCCAGGATGCGACACCGGTCACTCCGAATGCTACCGGGATCAATTTCGCCCTGACGCATAGAAGTGAAGGCCCAAGATTAATCGCAGGTCAAGTAGTAATCGCCAGCGGTTTTGAATCTGGCGGAAGCATTGTATATGCGTCACAAAACGGCGTTATAGTCGATGCCGTTGCTACTGATATCGATGGCTATTTCAACTTTGAGAGCATGGATCCAGGTAATTATGCGATCTCAGCTTTCTCAGTCTATGGCGAGGGTCAAATTGTCAACCCTGTCGATGCTATCTATGGTGATGTTGATAATGCTGACGTGTTAGTCAGTCCGACATCCACCAGTGACAACGCCGTTATGCCAACCAGAAATAGCTTGAGTCAGAACTATCCAAATCCATTCAATGCCGAGACTCAAATTTCATTTAATGTTGCCGCGCAGAGTATGGTAGAACTTTCTGTTTACAATATCGTTGGCCAGAAAGTCGCGATATTGGCAAACGGATCATATCAGCCCGGCCAGTACAGCATTATTTGGAATGGTCGCGGTTCGGATGGCAATGTGGTCGCCTCCGGAGTATATTATTACTCTCTCAGAATCGGCGATAAATCCGAAACATTAAAAATGACATTGCTGAAATAAATTTCTGACAGTTATAAAGGCCCCCTGAGATTTTCAGGGGGCTTTTTTTTATGCGGATTCTGAACCAAATAGGAAGTTCAATTTGCCCTTTTTAAATGATTCAATGCAGGCCTGGGCAACCAACGGATGAAATTGGGTTCCTGAATTACGTGATATTTCCTTTATAGCGATTTCCAATGATCGACCATTTCTATATGGCCGGTCTGACGTAATCGCATCCAGCGTATCTACAACCGCCAACAGCCTGCCGGGCATTGGTATATTTTCTCCGGCCAGTCCATACGGATAGCCATTGCCATCGTGCCGTTCATGGTGGTACAAAATATATGGGAGCGCCGGCTTAAGAAATGATATCGAATTTACGATTCTTGCCCCGGCCTCTGGATGCATCTTCATAATCGAGAACTCTTCAGGCGTCAGCGAAGCGGTTTTATTTAATATGGCATCGGGCACTCCGATCTTGCCTATATCATGCAATAACGCCCCCATTTTCAGATCGCCCAGCATTTCGACTGTCCAGCCAAGCTCCTCCGCGATAGAGCAGGCCATCATATATACTCGTTCGGTATGACCTCTCGTATATGAATCGCGGGCTTCAATAGCGTTGGCGAGAGATTCCACAGTCTCTACATAAGCGGTTTTTAGATTGGAATATAAATTCGAATTTTCGAGCGCGGCCGCGGCCTTTGATGCCAGTAAGCTTAAGCCTATTAGCTGCCCCTGAGTGAATGGGTGCGGATTGCTTATTCGGACTACCGCCAATGTGCCGAGAACCTTTCCCTTGGCCATCAGAAGCTGGCAGATCGATGATTTAATTGATTGGCCGCCCCAGGTATAATCCATATCGGGATCGTTGAAGATTATCGGTTCATTTTTAGTTACGCTTTCAATAGAGATATTTCGACAGTGATCGATTGTCAGATGTTTTAATTTATCATTCTCAAGGCCGGCTGTGGCTTTTAGTTCGATTTTTTCCTCATCGCTCGACATAAAATGCAGCGACGCGAAATCGGCTTCGAATTCCTTCATTGCGGCGTCTAAGATAAATCTCAACAGGTCGTCAAGCTCGATTGTTGAACCCATCGCCTCGCAAATCTGGTAAAATGACATCAATTCTCTTAAATGAATATTTTCGCGTTCTAATTTGATTTTTTCCTCAGCGCGCCTGATTGTCATTTTCAGGGTATCAATTCCGAAGGGCTTGATCAAATAATCATAAGCGCCCAATTTCAAAACCGATATAGCGGTTTGGATTGATGGCCGTCCGGTCATTAATATTACCTGCGACTCAGGATGAATCTTCTTGGCCTCCTTTAATAAATCGACTCCAGAGCCATCACCCAGCAGCATATCGGTTAGAACAATATTGATATTCTGCCTGTAAATAATACTCTTGGCTTCGGCCACTGAATATGCGGCCAGAATTTCCAAATTCTCATGCTCGAGCATCTCCTTGACAACTTCGAGCACATTAGGCTCATCGTCGACAATCAAAATAATGCTCTTCTCTGCGGATTTTATTTTTGCTGCAATTATATCAGTCAAAAGTCCTCCTATGACCTTCATCAATTCTATCGGATAGTGATATCAATAGCTAAAAAATGGGCACTTCAAAATTGCAACGTGTTCAATAACTTGGATGCTATTCTAAACACATTCAAATTTGAAGAATGTATTCTTCAAATATATTGAACAATAACGATTTCGACTACGCAGATTAATGCAATCGGAAAATGCCTATAGGGGAATGTAAAGGATGGCGAATTTTTACACCTTTTTATGATTGTTTTTTGCGCAAATCGGCTATCTGTTTATGTGCCATAAATGAACTTCTTACTAATGGTCCCGCTTCAATATGGGCCATTCCCATAGATTCACCCCGAGCTTTAATAGATTCGAACCATTCTGGCGGATAATATTTCTCGATTGGAAGATGCCATTCCGACGGCCTCAAATACTGTCCAATTGTCATTATGCGGCACCCATTATTGATCGAGTCTTGAATTGTCTCCAAAACCTCATCTTCAGTCTCTCCAAGGCCTACCATTATGCTTGTCTTAACAATCACGTTTTCATTATAGCGCGAGGATGCTTTAAGGATTTGGAGCGAACGATCGTATGATGCCTTGGGGCGTACAGTTTTATAAAGCCTTGGGACAGTTTCCAGGTTGTGAGCGAGAATATCAGGCTTAGCGTCAATAATAGTCTCCAACGCGTCTAAATTCCCCATTAGATCGGAAATCAATAGCTCCACTCCGCACGATGGATTCTTGGCCTTTATGAGCTTCGTGGTTTCGGCAAAAATCGCGGCGCCGCCATCGGCAAGATCGTCCCTGGTAACTGAAGTTATTACCGCGTGCCGTAGATTAAGGCGCATGCAGGCTTCGGAAACTCGGCGTGGCTCGCTCAAATCGTACTCTGCCGGAAGCCCCTTGTTCACATCACAAAAACGGCAGCCTCTTGTGCAAATATCTCCCAAAATGATAAAAGTAGCAGTCCGAGCAGAAAAGCATTGCCCGATATTCGGACAGGTAGCTTCCTGGCAGACCGTGTGAAGCCGCATCTCAGTAATTAGGTCTTTTACCTCTCTATAAGTCTCATTAAACTGCGGCCTGATCTTCAGCCACGGTGGTTTTGAAATGCCCTTGTCTTTTATCATTAGCTTATAGCCAATCAATCTTCCCACGCGGTGATATATTTATCGGCGGCTACGGCGGCAGTTGTACCATCTCCGACAGCATTAGTGACCTGTTTGCATAGCTGTTTGCGAACATCGCCTATAGCCCAGATGCCTTTGATGGATGTTTCCATATTTTGATCTGTAATAATATATCCCAGTTCGTCCATTTTAATCGGTTCTTTGAAAATATTTGAATTAGGGACAAAACCAACAAATGGGAATAACGCTCCGACCGCCAATTCCTTAATAGCACCGGTTTTGACATTTTTCAACGTTATCGATTCGACCTTATTTTTGCCATTTACTTTTTCGGGCACGCTATCCCAGATAAATTCCATTTTTTCATTCTTGAACGCCCTGTCCTGAATTAATTTCTGGGCTCGAAGCTCATTTCTTCGATGAATCAAATAGACCTTTCGTCCAAATTTAGTCAGGAATGCTCCTTCCTCCACAGCGGCATCTCCCCCGCCGACAACAGCGATATCCTGATTCTTGAAAAATGCGCCATCGCAGATTGCGCAATACGAGACTCCCTTGCCCGCCAGTTCGAGCTCGCCGGGAATGCCGAGTTTGCGCGGATGGCCGCCAGTCGCGATAATTATCGCCTTCGCCCGATATTCCTCATAATCACCTTTGGCAATTTTATAGCGGCCATCAGAATATATTTCGGTAATATTGTCACTGGCGATCTCAAGTCCGAACTTTCTGGCGTGATCTTCCATTTTCTTGGCAAGCTCGGCTCCGCCAATAGATTCGAAACCGGGATAATCCTCGACCAATTCTGTATTGACAATCTCCCCGCCGGGGATCATCTTTTCTATGGCGATCGTTTTTCTATTGGCCCTGGATGCATATAAACCGGCCGTCAATCCCCCCGGTCCTGCGCCAACTATTACAATATCATATTCAAGCATCAACTAATCTCCTTCAAAAATCTATTCCTCGTTGCGCCATTATCCCTTTTTGATAGGGATGTTTTATTTCGCGCATTTCGGTAACCAAATCAGCCATTTCGATTATTTTTTCGTGAGCATTCCGACCGGTGAGAACCAGGTCCATAAGTTCAGGTTTGATTTTTATGAGCTCTAAAATATCGTCTACTTTAATTAATTCAAGTTTCAGAGCAACATTGATCTCATCGAGAATAACTATATCATATTTTCCGGACAATATCATTTCCCGTGAAAAATCCAACGCTTCCTGGGCCGCCTTAACATGCTCGCCACGGTATAGTTTGTCATCGATAATCCCTACGAATCCCAATCCCTTTTGATAAAGCTCTACATTTGGGGCAAGTTTTTTTATACCATCAAGTTCGCCGTATTTCCAGCTGCCCTTTATAAACTGGACAATACATACTTTTTCATTATAGCCTACCGCACGAACACATAGGCCGAGAGCGGCGGTAGTCTTGCCTTTGCCATCGCCGGTATAGACAATTACCAGCCCTCGATCGCTAAAGTCCGGTTTTATCTCTTTATTTTCATCTTCCATTCAATTCACTCGCTTAACGTCCTCTAAACATTATTAATATATACATGTGTTCCGATAGTTTCAAGCTTTTACGATAATCAGAATAAATAGATTTTCGATGCTCAGCCCGGTCGTAGTCCCGACATGAAATGTCGGGGCGTGAACTGGTCTGTTGCGGCATTCATCAAAATACTGTTTTGCCGCGATATTCATTACCGGTCTCTATAATTATTATGTCACCAACCAGTTCACGCCCGGCAAAACCCTGATTTTGAATCAGGTTTTGCCGGACTACGACCGGACGTCTCCATTCAATTGGACTATCATACGAGAATAAAAAAGGGAAGCCAGACAGGCTTCCCACTAGATAAATCAATATAATTCTTAGTTAGTTTTCTTTTCTTTTTTAGCCATCAGAAATTGATGCATGGCTTTGGCAGCCTTTTTCCCTGCGCCCGCGGCCAAGATTACTGTCGCACCGCCAGTCACGATATCGCCGCCAGCGTAGACTCCTTCACGCGATGTCTGCATAGTCGCCTCATTGACCGTGATATTCCCCCAACGATTGGTATCGAGCCCGGGAGTTGTCTGCGGAATCAATGGGTTCGATGAATTGCCTATGGCCACCACGACTAAATCGACATTCAGCGTAAAATTTGAACCTTCGATCGGTATTGGACGACGTCTGCCGGATGCATCCGGTTCGCCTAATTGCATTTTCAAACATTCCATCGCGACCACTTTGCCCTGATCGTCTCCGATAAATTTAACCGGATTGGTCAGCATATGGAATTGCACGCCTTCCTGCATGGCATGATGAATTTCCTCGGCTCTCGCAGGCATTTCAGCCTCTGAACGGCGATAGACAATATAAGCATTCTCGGCGCCCAGCCTTAGCGATGTGCGTACAGAGTCCATGGCTGTATTACCGCCACCGAGCACTGCGACATTTTTGCCGTGAATGATTGGCGTATCGTATGTTGGAAAATCGAATGCCCTCATGAGATTTGATCTGGTAAGGTATTCATTCGATGAATAAATTCCGATTAAATTTTCACCGGGAATACCCATAAAATTCGGCAGTCCCGCACCCGTGCCAATAAAAATAACATCATATCCCATTTCGAATAATTCATCGATAGTATCGCTTTTCCCTATCACTGTCGATGATCTGAATTCGACACCCATATCGGCCAGACAATCGCATTCAGCCTGCACTATTTTCTTAGGAAGCCTGAATTCGGGAATTCCGTATACAAGCACTCCGCCCGGCTTATGCAAAGCTTCGAATATAGTTACCGCGTGGCCAAGCTTGATAAGATCGCCCGCGACTGTGAGACCTGCCGGTCCTGAGCCGACTATGGCAACCTTCATTCCGGTTGGCGGATCCATTTTCGGCAATTGCACAAGATTATTATCTCGTTCGTAATCAGCCACGAATCTTTCAAGATATCCAATAGCGACCGGCTTAAATTTCTTACCTAATATACATACAATCTCGCATTGTTCTTCCTGGGGACAGACTCGTCCGCAAACTGCAGGAAGAGAATTCGTATTTTTAATTCTTCGCGCGGCGCCCGCGTAATCTTTTTCGAGTATCAATGAAATAAAACCGGGGATATCAACTTCGACTGGACATCCAGCGATACATGGCGCCTTCGCGCAATCAAGACATCGTGCAGCTTCCATCAATGCTGTATCTTCACTAAGTCCAATCGGCACTTCCTTAAAATTAGTTATCCGCTCTTTAGGATTTTGCTCGGGCATCTCGGCGCGAGGGATTTTCATCCTATCTTTCTTTTCCAGCCTCTCGATTGCCAAAATGATCTCCTTAAGAATCTATTGTCAAAATATTAATGTACTCAAATTTATTGTTCAGTGTCTCTCAAATGCTATTTCGCCATTTCCTTCACAGAATTCGAAAGCTTGCATTCTGGTGATGTCGCGAATTTATGAAATGATGACCGCTCCTGTTCTTTGTAGGCAGATAACCGCTTGGAAAGCAGATCGAAATCAACCAGATGACCATCAAAATCAGGGCCATCGACACACGCGAATTTCGTAGTATTGCCCACCGACACCCGGCAGCCGCCGCACATTCCGGTGCCATCGACCATAAGTGGATTCAATGACACAAATGTCGGCACATTATATGGCCTGGTCAGATTGGCGACAACTTTCATCATCGGAACCGGCCCTATCGCCATAATCATCCCGACTTTTTCTCCGGAATCGAGAATCTCTTTCAACGCTTCAGAAACAAAACCTTTTCTGCCATATGAACCATCATCAGTGCAAACATATAGCTTATCAGCCACCTTCTTATGTTCTTCTTCATAGAAAAGTATATCCTTAGTGCGCGCCCCGACTATTGTATAAAGCTTATTGCCAGCTTCCTTCCATGCCTGGGCGATCGGGTATATTGGAGCGATGCCTATACCACCACCTACCAAAACCGCTGTCCGCCAATTTTCGACATGAGTCGGCAATCCCAATGGACCGACACAATCGAGAATTTCACCGCCGGCAGGAATAGTCGTCATCAAGGCAGATGTCTTTCCGACAACCTGGTATATGATGGTCAGTACACCATTGGCGCGATCAAGCCCGCCGATAGACATGGGAACTCGTTCCCCCTGTTCATTCACCCTCAATATAATGAACTGTCCGGCACGAGCTTTTTTGACAAGCTTGGGCGTCTCCACTCGCATTTTCCAGACTACGGGCGACATTTGGATATTTTCAAGAACTTTCGGCATTATCTTCCTCCGCCATATATCGACATTCTACCGCCAAAAATAGATATTTCCCCTATAAAATCAATATCTAAATGCTATTATTATTGTTTATGAGCAGGGATAAGTCCATTTTAATAAAGCGATTCTTCAAATGACTATTTCATCGATTGAGCGAGCTTAACCATAATCGCCTTTTGAATATGCAAACGATTTTCGGCTTCATCAAATACCACCGAATGCGGCCCATCGATAACATCGTCGGTGATTTCGCGGCCCCGCTCGGCCGGAAGACAGTGCATCACAATACAATTGTGATCGGCTCCCGATAAAAGATGCGAATTGATCTGGTAATCTTTCAAAAGCTCCGCTTGTTTTTCATATTTATCTTTTTGACCCATCGATGCCCAAACATCGGTATAGATTACATCAGCGTTTCGGGCCGCCTCTTTCGCGTCTTCCGTGACAGTTATTTTCGAACGGCCCGCTTTCTTGGCCTGCTCAAGCAATCCGGCATCAGGCATAGTCTCTTTTCTGGTGCCGATTCGCAAATCGAGCGGAATCCGAATTGCCGCTTCGAGCCACGAATTGCAGACGTTGTTGCCATCGCCCAGGTAAGCGATCTTCATATGATCTATCTTGCCCTTATGCTCGATAATCGTAAGCATATCTCCCATTATCTGGCATGGATGAGATAAATCTGTCAAACCATTGATAACCGGAACATCAGCGTGCTTTGCCAATTGAATTACATCCTCATGAGAGAATGTTCGAATCTCGATCATGCCTACAAATCTCGAAAGAACCTTGGCCACGTCATGAATTGATTCCCTCTTGCCCAGTTGAATCTCATTATCGGTAATATAAAGTGAATATCCGCCAAGTTCATATACTCCCACTTCAAATGATATCCTTGTTCGCAACGACGGCTTATGAAAAATGCATGCGACCGCTTTACCGTTTAGAACATCCAAAACCTGGCCCTTTTTCTTTTTTAGGTCTGCAGCCAGCTTGAAATGTTTCTCGTATTTCAGATTCGTTAAAATCCGTAATAGCCAAAAAATCTTTTTTCATCATCATCACCTATTTTAATCTTTTAAGCCAAATATCTTCACTATTACAATATGTACCTCGATAAATCCTTATTCTCGACTATTTCTTTCAATGCGTCTTTTACGTATTTTCGATTTATCTTTATCTTCTTTGATTCAACGTCAGGAGCTGCGTATAATAAATCTTCAAGGAGCTTAGTCATGATAGTATGCAATCTGCGCGCGCCGATATTCTCACTGCGAGAATTGACTTCAAATGCCATATCGGCTATTTCCTCGACACCGGATTTCTCGAATGTTAATTCCAGCCCCTCGGTTTTGAGTAACGCAGTATATTGTTTTATCAACGCGTTTTCCGGCTCTGTCAATATCTTTACAAAATCCCCGGCCTTTAACGCATCAAGCTCAACTCTAATTGGAAATCTTCCCTGCAATTCTGGAATTAGATCCGAGGGCTTCGACGTATGAAATGCGCCGGCAGCGAGAAACAGAATATGGTCTGTGCTTACCAGGCCATATTTAGTCATCACATTGGTGCCTTCGACTATTGGAAGAATATCTCGCTGAACTCCCTCGCGGGAAACGTCTGGTCCGGCGGATGATTTTTCGCCGGCAATCTTATCGATTTCATCGACAAAGATCATGCCCGATTCTTCTACCCTATCAACAGCTTCGGCTATCACTTCATCCATATCGATTAGCCTGTTGGCTTCATCGGCCGCGATAAACTTCAATGCCTCCTGGACATTCACTCGTCGTTTCTTGGTTTTCTTGGGCATCATTCCGGAAAACATCTCCTGCACATTGACGCCGAGCTCTTCCATGCCCATTGGCGAAAATATTTCGACTATGGGAAAGCGATTGTTCGAAACATCTATTTCAACAGACCTCTTATCAAGTTTTCCCGCGCGGAGCTGTTCGCGAAGTTTTTCTCTGGCCGCAAGGCTCTTATCGATCATCTCCTCGGTCTCGTTGTTTTGCGATATTTTCTTTTTCGATGACGACGGCAAGAGCAAATCCAACACTCGTTCTTCGGCAATCGCCTCAGCCTTTTCCTCTACTCTTTCCTGCATCTCACGCTTAACCATGCTTACCGACAAATCGGTAAGGTCTCGCACCATCGATTCAACATCGCGGCCAACATAGCCAACTTCGGTATATTTCGATGCTTCGACTTTTATGAATGGCGCACCTGCGAGATTGGCCAGTCGTCTGGCAATTTCGGTTTTTCCAACACCGGTCGGACCAATCATAATAATATTATTGGGCATTATTTCATCCCGCAACGGCCCATCGACCATCTGACGACGCCAGCGATTTCGCATGGCAATCGCCACCATTCGTTTGGCGTTATCCTGACCGATTATATATTTATCAAGCTCCGCCACAATCTGCTTGGGCGTCAAATATTCTTTATTTTCCATCTTATATTCCTGATTACTCCAATGTCTCGACATTTATCTCATTATTAGTATAAACACAAATCGAAGCCGCAATCTCGAGTGATTTGCGGGCGATTTCTTCCGTACTGAATTTCGTATTGCTTTTCAAGGCTCTGGCAGCGGCTAACGCATATGGCCCGCCTGACCCGATAGCGATTATACCATCGTCCGGCTCGATTACATCGCCATTGCCCGATATCATCAAGGCCTGCTTTTTATCCACTACTGCCAGTAAAGCTTCCAGCCTGCGGAGATATTTATCCATGCGCCATTCCTTGGCAAGCTCCACCGCAGCCCGCGAAAGATTGCCGGAATACTCCTCGACCTTTGTCTCAAATTTCTCGAATAATGTCAAGGCATCGGCGGCGGAACCGGCGAAACCTGTTAGAATGGAATTATTATAAAGCCTGCGAATCTTGGTGGCCTTGGCTTTCATTATCGTATCGCCGACACTCACCTGACCGTCGGCGGCCATGGCGGCCTTGCCCTTATCCACGATTGCAAGCACAGTTGTCGATCTATAAATCAAATTTTCCATAATCAGCTCTTCTCCGCCCTTGGATGGGCCTTTCTATAAATTGAAATCAACCGACCGGTTGTTGTGTGAGCGTATTTCTGAGTTGTCTTTAAACTCGAATGGCCCAACATCTCCTGAACAGCCCTTAAGATTCGCACCGGCTTCAAGCAGATGGGTCGCGAATGAATGTCTCAAGCTGTGGGTTGAAAGTCTCTGTTTTTCCGATGATTTAATCAAATACCCTTTCACGATTCTGGCGGCGCTTCTCGAAGTCAGACGGCTTCCGCGGTCATTGATAAATACGGCGGATCCGGCTTTTGGTTCATGTTTTTCCGATGATAGCTTTTCGGCGCGTTTGCGCAGGTATTCTTGAAGCACAACTCCCGTTTTTTGCCCCAATGGCACGATGCGGTATTTGCTCCCCTTGCCGATTATTCGAATATGCCGTTCTCGAAATTGAATATCCTTAATATCGATACTCACCAATTCCGAAAGTCGAAGCCCGGCACTATAAAATAGATCAAGCATCGCTCGATCTCGGACTCCAATAAAGCTACTTCGAAATTCCGCGGAGAGCATGCCGAAGGCTTCCTCCGGCGTCATATATTCAGCTCTGTAATGCTCGGCCTTGGGATAAGGCAGATCCCTGAATGGATTTGAAGGCCATTTCTTCGATGCTACCAGATAATCGCCGAATTTTTTCAATGAATCTATCTTGCGGGCGATCGATACTTGCTTAAGCCCTTTTTTCTTGAGTGAAATCAAGAAGAGCCTGCCCTGCGATACCGAAATAACTCCCGGTTCTTCGCCATTGGATTTATCCGCCTGCAGAAATTTGACGAATGCTTCGCAGTCCCGAGTATAGGCTAAAACCGTATTGGCCGCCAGCCCTTCGACACTCTCCAAATGACCCTTAAAATTGGATAGATAATTGCCCCATTCCGACATAGTTAAATAGAGTATAATCTTATAGAACTCTTAAATCAAGAAATATGGTTTATTATTTATTTGGCTTTTTTGCATCGTCAATTCACGTGCGCGGTCATGAATCCTTTCATGACCGTCCCCCGCGTAAGGTGTCAGGAAGGGATTCCTGACACCGCTTTAAAATCTCGAAGAGATTTGGGGGCTTGTTCCCAAAACCGCAGGGGTTTTGGGCTACGACTACGAAAAAATACAACCATCAAATTGTCGTCAGTAGGGGCGAACCCATGTGTTCGCCCGCTTTGTTCGGGCCGACGCGCGGGTCGGCCCCTACGGGCGGATTGCTTTGCGTGTCAAAGCTTGCTTTGACCGCAAACGCAGAAATATGCGGTCACAGTAAACTGTGACACGCAAAAAGAAAATCGTAAGGGCGGGTTTCAAACCCGCCCCTACGAAATACTCGTGACTGATGGGCGTTTTTTCAAATATATATTCAATGTTCTATTCTGATTTTTATTTTATTATCTTAGCAACAAGAGCTTAGTGGTTGATTTACCCTGGGGCGTCTCAACTTGCGCGAAGTAGATCCCTGAAGATACTCTTCGTCCAACGTTGTCAGTGGCGTCCCAGGTTGTTTTTCCCTCCTTATCTAGAACCCCAATTGATTTAACCAAGCGACCGGCAACATCATAAATTCTAATCTCAACATCACCTCCTTCATAATTATTGACGGTTATCTTGACACTCGAATTGAATGGGTTAGGATAACAACTCACCGTTATCATGGTAGGAATGACAGCTTGATCTTCTTTAATATCTGTGTAAATTTCTGCTTTTCGGAAATATATCTCCCTCGTCATATCGTCATTATCTCGGGCATCAGTCCAGAATAAAAATATCCTATTATCCCCTAAATATAATCTTGGTATATCTGATATCCCCTGGGCATTAGTCAATCTTAGTTCGTCACTCCAAGTCTCTCCGAAATCGAAAGACTCCGTATAATAGAGTTCCGGCTGAAAAAATCCTGTGCGGCAATCCTCCCAGACTATGCCAATATGATCGCCCTCGATAAATGAAGTCGATGCTGTAGCTTGATGATTGTCAGTCAACTGCATCTCTTCGCCCCAAGTCTCGCCATTATCGAGGCTTACCCGGTAAAGGATGTCGCCGGTAAATCCTCCGCCTCCATAACCATATTTATAATCATACCAGGTAACCAGCAATTTGCCATCAGGCGTAGCAAATAGATAAGGCCACTGAGATGGCTGGCAGGAATCATCGGAAACGAAGGAAATCTGTGACCATGTCTGACCCCAATCTTCACTATGGCAGTAAAAGATCTCCGGCAAGTTATCGTCAGGTGAATCCTCTTGATAGACAAGATGTATCCTGCCCATGCTATATCGATAATAAAAGTCATAAGCTTCCGTATGATAATATGGTCCGCTTCTTATGGTAGACCAAGTCAAACCATTATTCGTGCTGAACATGGATCTAAGCCTATCAATATTCCTATCAAAATAATCTATTGCATCGTGGAATCCAAACAGAAGAGTATCTTGGCAAGATGTTCCCGTACACCGGCCAATAAGCAACCGATCAGGGTCTAGCCATATGCTGGGATTAGTCCAATTAAAACCTAAATCGCTACTGACTTTCGTATAAATATTATAAAAATAATGATCTCCTAATTCATCAGTTCTTCCGCCTATATTTAGTCGGTGCCGATAATAATTAATGAAAGTCGAACCCATTTCTCTTGCCGTTTCTGGTCCCATAATCTGCCAGGCATTGGACCAGGAATCGCCATTATCGGTACTTTTCATAAGATAGGGAGTTAATTCAGACCATGAGTCACTACAGCCATATGACATGAAGATGGTGTCGCCGCAAATAGCAACTGTATGGGGTTGGCGCATATAACTTGTGGAATCTCCAAAAGTCATTCTAATTTCAGGCCCCCAAGTCGTAGTAGCCAAATGACCGCCTGCCTTGCCCAAAAGGCTACCATTCGAATTCAGCGGCTCCTTTTCCAAAGCTTTAAGAATCTGATAAGTCCCGATTTTAACATAACTGCTATCCTCAGCATAAATCGGAGACTGTGAATAAACTGCCTTCGGCCACAAAATTAAAAGGACTACATATAAACCTATTATAAGTTTTCTTCTAACTAGCATCAACCCCCTTTTACCATCACGTTTCCGCAATAGCATCAAATGCCCCGCTTTCCAAGACATCGTTTGAACCAAAATAAATATAAATTATAAACGTGTTATGTCAAGACTATTATGCATTTGGGGTTGAGAGCGGGGTCGGGAACCCCTTCCCGACCCATTACGACGGTTGACCGTCAGGAAAGGGTTCCTGACGGCGCACCAAACCCATATGTTCGCCCGCTTTGTTCGGGCCGACGCGAGGGTCGGCCCCTACGGGTGGATTGCTTTGCGTGTCAAAGCTTGCTTTGACCGCAAACGCCGAAATATGCGGTCACAGTAAACTGTGACACGCAAAAAGAAAATCGTAGGGGCGGGTTTGAAACCCGCCCCTACTTTGTATTTATATTTCAGTACAGAAATATGATTTCTATTGCGCGGTCACCAGTTCGGTTGTCTCGACAGTCTTGGTGTGTTTGCATTTGGGGCAGGCGAGATATGCACCCTTGGCTTTGGAATACTTCTCCACCATATACGCGAAACCGCATTCGGGGCACTTTTCATTCACTGGCTTATTCCAGTTCGAATGCTCGCACTTCGGATAATTCGAGCATGAATAAAATTGCTTACCCTTGCGGGTGGATCGTTCGACAAGCTTGCCGTCGCAGCCCGGCTCGGGACATTTGACACCTGTCGATACACTCTGGGTCGTCTTGCATTCGGGGTAACGACTGCATGCGATAAATCGTCCGAATCTGCCACGGCGAATCTGCATCGGCGCGCCGCAATTGGGACATTTCTCGTCGATTGTCTGTGTTTCGCTTTCGAGAGATTTAGTATTTTTGCAATCGGGATAGCCGGAGCAAGCCATGAATTTGCCATTGCGGCTGAGTTTTATAATCATTGGGCTGCCACATTTTTCGCAGATTTCGTCGGTCTTTTCTTCTGCCCTTTTTCTAATTTTATCTTTATCAGCTTCTGCCTTATCGAGATCAGCCTTGAATGGTCCGTAGAAATCATTCAGCGTTTCGACCCATCCATAAGAGCCTTCTTCAATCTTATCGAGTTCGCCTTCCATCTTGGCGGTGAATTCTTCTGAAAAAATATCGGGGAATGATGCCACCAATATCTTATTAACTGTTTTGCCTAAATCGGTCGGCTCAAAACGGCGCTTATCGGCGTTGATATATTTTCTGTCCAATAGAACCGAAATAATCTGCGCGTATGTCGATGGTCTTCCGATACCCTTTTGTTCCAATTCCTTGACAAGGCTGCCGGCGTTGAATCTTGGCGGCGGCTCGGTAAAATGCTGTTCAGGGCGGACTTCGGTGATTTTCAATTTGTCGCCGGCCTTGACAGGCGGATAACCGTTGTGGCTTTCATCCTCATTGCCATTGTAAAGCTTCATGAAACCATCAAATACCAGCTTCTGCTTCGCGCCTTTGAATAGATATCGTTTGCCAAGCACTTCGATTGTATCGACATCAAATTCTGCTGGCGACATCTGTGATGCCATAAATCGTCGCCAGATCAGATCATAAAGCCGATATTGATCTTTGCTCAAGTGTTTCTTTATGCTATCGGGCGTAAGTTCCGGATATGTAGGGCGGATAGCCTCATGCGCATCCTGCGATCCTTTGACCGCTTTATGTTTTTTAACAGTCTCAGGAGCATAACGTTCGCCATAAAGCTTTACTATAGTTTCTTTGGCGGCCAGGGCGGCTTCATCGGCTACTCTGGTAGAATCGGTTCTCATATAAGTAATCAAGCCGATCGAACCCTGATCACCAATCTCGACACCTTCATATAATTGTTGGGCGAGCATCATGGTGACTTTGTTGGATATATGCAGCTTATTGAACGCATCCTGCTGAATACTGCTGGTTATAAACGGCGCCGGGGCCGATTTTTTCATCTTCGTCTTTTCATGACTTTGAACGACATAAGACTCGGTCGACATCTCCGATTTGACGATCATGGCGTCGCGTTCGGATGAAATTTCGATCTTACGGTCGTCTATCTTGAAAAGCTTGACTGTAAACGCCTGATTTTTTGCCGTCAAGAAGTCGGCTTCGAATGTCCAATATTCTTCAGGTTTGAAACCATCGATTTCGGCTTCCCGTTCGCAGATCATACGCAATGCCACCGACTGAACTCGTCCGGCCGATAACCCGCGCATGACTGTTTTCCATAGAATCGGGCTGACTTTATAACCAACAAGCCTGTCAAGAATTCGTCGAGCCTGCTGGGCATTGACCTTATTCATGTCAACTTTGCCGGCGTTCTCAACTGCTTCTGTCACAGCCTTTTTGGTGATCTCATTGAAAGTAGCCCTATAGACTTTCTTTTTAGATTTCGGGAGTTCGCTGGCGATATGAAATGCTATAGCTTCCCCTTCGCGGTCAGGGTCAGGCGCGAGATATATGACATCAGCCTTCTTGGCCGAGTCCTTCAATTGCTTGATGATTTTGCTCTTGCCCTTGATAACTACATAATCAGGCTTGAAATCATCATCAACATCGACACCCAATTTAGAAACCGGCAAGTCCTTTATATGACCGCCGGATGCTATGACTTCGAATTGCCGCCCCAAAAATTTTTTCAGGGTCTTAGATTTTGTAGGCGACTCGACTATTATTAGATTTTTTGCCAATTTATCGGCCCTTCGATTCCTTCTGTGAAGACATTAGCTGATAAAAGATCAGGATAAGGGCAAACACGATCAGGTCAGATCGAATGTTTCTTCTTCCTCAGTCGGCTTCTTTCGCTCGTACTTAACTCTGCCTTCGATTATTTCAGTCAAAGCTGCGGTAGTGACCTTACGCTGATCCAGCTTGGAGTAATCCTCGGGATTCAACTTTTCTTTTGCCGCTAAACGGTTGTTGTTGATCTGCCTCGAGAGTTTCGCGGCGACCAAAACAGCCTCGTATTCATTCCGAACAACGTCCGAAATATTCTTTTTGCCCTCTGCCATTATTCCTCCTGCTTCGGCTCAGTTAACTGTCCGGCTGGTTCAACGGTTCCTTAAAGTCCCAGTAACTTGGCCTGAGAACTGCTCCAAAACCGTCTTTCATTAAGCCGAATCGTCTTCGAGCGCTCGGCGGCTATTATCATATCGACCTCATCTGTCGCTTTCTTGAGGTCATCGTTTAAGACAATGTAATCATATCTATGCCAAAAACCTAATTCCTTTACTGCTGTCTCTAATCTGATTTTTCTTTGCTCGGCAGAATCCGTTTTTCTTTTAAATAACCTGCTGCGCAGTTCCGTGAAGGACGGAGGAATGAGAAATATCGTTACCGCCTGTCGATATTTTTCCATTAGCGCCATTCCACCTTGGACATCGATATCGCAAAGCAAAACATTATTGCTCGATATCGCCTTGCTGATTTCCGTGAACGGGGTTCCATAGCGATGGCCGAAAACATATGCCCATTCCGCTAATTCATTGTTTTGAATCATCTGATCAAATTTATTTTCCGTTACGAAATGATAATCGATGCCGTTTCGTTCTTTGCCCCGCAATGGTCTCGTTGTCGCGGAAACAGAGAAAATAAAATCCCTATGCCTTTTAACAAGACTCAGACAGATCGTAGTCTTCCCTGTTCCTGATGGTGAAGATAAGATTGCAACCAAACCGGCAGTCTTAGGAAATGACATTATCACCCCCGCTTGTTGTCTTATACGCTCGAATAGGTAAATATGATATAATTATCATTCGATATTCTGAACCTGTTCGCGCAACCGTTCAATCTCTTCTTTGATTAGGATGACGCGCTTTGAAATTTCGTAGAAGGCCGATTTCGAACCAGTGGTATTGGCTTCGCGATTCAATTCCTGCAATATAAAATTGAGCCGTTTGCCGATAGAATCCGTCTCGCTAAAACTGGCTTCCAACTGATCGAGATGCGATCTCAGCCTGATACATTCTTCGGTAACATCGGACTTCTCGGCGAGCAGGGCAACTTCTATCGCGATTCTTTGCTCGTCAACCGGGGAATCGCCAAGGAGTTCTTTTATTCTCCCCTGCAGCCGCGTTTGATAAAGTTTAACATTTTCGGCGGCCAAGACTTCGATTTCACCGGTAACTTTTCTAATCAGATCGATTCTCGAAATCATGTCTTTTATCAAATTATTGGCCTCGGTCTGTCTCATCAGAACAGTGGAATCCGCGGCCTTAATCAGCGCTGGTTCGAGAATTTTCCAAATTTCACTGATATCTTCTTCATTTTTCTCAATTTTGATCAAATCCGGCAGTGACGCGAAATCTCTCAAGCTCAAATCGCCGCCCAACGAGAATTTCTTTTTAAGAAGCTCATATATACGGTAATAAGCTTCAGCCCTGTCTTCATCAAGAAGGATCGCCGTGCCGGCCTGCTCCTGCTCCCAGCTGACCGCGACCATGACCTTGCCTCTGCTAAAACGCAGATTGAGAAGATTCTTTATATCGTTTTCAAGCTGCATTAATGATTTGGGCAAACGGATCTGATAATCGAGATAGCGGTTGTTGACCGTATTTATCTCGATCGTAAATTTGTATTTTCCCTTGTCCGCTTCGGCGCGGCCGTAGCCTGTCATGCTCTGGGCCATACTAATTGCTCCTTAACTCAACAGCCATTTTACAAAAAATGCAAAATATGCGAGAAATGTATTTTGTCAACACTATAATGATGCTAAATTATGAAAATTATGAATATGCAAAAACTGACAATACTCGATATCGCCAGAATCGTATCCGAATTACGGGCATTTTCCGGAGCCAAAATCCAAAACACGTTTTCCGATACGAGTCGAGAAAATTTCCACATCCAATTCAATGGCGGTTTGCCGATTTTAAAATATGTGAATGACAGGACGATATCATATATTGGTATCGTAGATCAAATTCCATCGGAATGCCAGCAGGCCGCGAATTATCTCGCCGAATGTGTCATTGGCGATATCAAACAACTTAATCATGATAGAATTATTGTCATGGATATTAATAAGAATGACAGATTAGGACGATCGCAGGAACGACAATTGATATTCGAGATGATGCCGAATAAGGGCGATATCTATTTGACTGACCAATCGAATAAAATTTACTGGTCGTTGAAAAACAGGCAAACTGAAAAATATCAGCCGCCTAAGATGTTCGACAAGCATTCGATATTCGATCTTGATAAGATAGACATATCGGAAAATGAGACAGAGCGTTCCGGAATACTCAAGAAGTTAATGGGATTCAATAAAAGAGACATCATTAATATACTGGGCCATTCCAAATATGCAAAAAGCTCCTTCAAAGAAACAATTGTGCAATACGTTGCCAAGGCGATAGCTCCCGGACTGCCATCGATAATTTTTGAAAATGACAAACCGGTTGGATTTTCGTTGAATCCTCCATTTCTGGGGATCAATGAAAAACTCCAATCGATCGATTCAGCCTTATTGATGTACGACATTTATTATGGCAAGCTCCCTGAACAGGACCAGGTCGAAGATCAAAATGAATCGATTTTAAAATTATTCCAAAAGGAACTGGCCAAGGAAGAAAAGAAATTGAGGGCAATTCAGCGACCGCTCGATGAAGCACGCGATTGCCTTAAATACAAATTATGGGGCGATCTCATATTGGCTAATATCGAGAATATCCCTAGAGGCGCCAAGACAGCATCACTGGAAAGTCATGAACAAGATAATGATGAATTAGTCAGCATCAAATTGGATCCTTCGAAATCAGCAAGCGCCAACGCCGCCGCGTATTTTAAAAAATACAAAAAAGGTACTTCATCTAAAAGTATCCTTGAAGAAAGATACGCTGAATCAGCTGAGCGAATCAGCCAGGTTAAATCGGCTACCGAAAAATACGCTGACGACCCTGAACGATTGAATGCGGAAGCGGTCAGATTGAAAATCATTAATCCTATTTCGGGCAAATCTGCGCGGAAGACCATCGAACCGAGAAAGCCTTTTAGACATTTCAAGGCTTCATGCGGATGGGATATTTTCGTTGGAAAGGCGAGCGCGGATAATGATATACTCACGTTCGAAATAGCGGCAAAACATGACTACTGGTTTCACGCCTGGCAGGCGGCGGGCTCGCATACGGTCCTTCGTCTACCGGATAAAAACGCAATCCCCGATAAAAAGACATTGTTGGAAGCGGCGTCTCTGGCGGCCTACTATTCCAAGGCTAGAAATTCATCCAAAGTTCCGGTTGCATATACTCAAGTCAGGTTTGTCCATAAGCCAAGGAAATTCGCCGCTGGCAAAGTGCTGGTTGAAAAGGAAAAGCAGTTGATGGTTCAGCCAGCCAATCCTGACAACTATATGACCAGCAATTCGGAAGATTAATTACTGGTGCGAAATTTTTATTATGTGCGTGTCGCAGTTTACTGCGACCGCAACCTAATTCTGCGGTCAAAGTTTATCCGCCATCCGTTTGGCGGGCAAGCTTTGACACGCAACCCCCTGACAAATTATATCATAGCCTTTTCTGAAACTTAAAATCAGTGGCCTAAATATTTTATTCTGTGGTGGCAGGTCTCCGCACCTGCCACGATACCCGGCCTATCGTCGGGTACGGGGACCCGACGACACGTGAAATAAGCAATTCGGAAGATTGATTTCAGCGGCCTAAATATTTCATTTTAATTTTAAGCACAAGGGTATCGGATTTCAATTCGAATTTGGCGTCGTCAAATTTCGGCGGCCCAAAATGCCCCTTGGCATTATTGGATGCTCCCATGCCTTCGCGCGGCATTCCGAGAATATTGGTGTCGAGTTTGCCATTGGAGTTTTCGTCATGAATAACACCGACAGCAGAAGTGCCAATAGGTATATTGACGAATATAATACGCGCCTGCCCGTCGACTATCTTAGCGGAATCGGATTTAAAGGCCTTTTCGCTTTTATTGGGATAACCTTCCGACGAGTTGAATAGAGTCGCGCGTGCCTCGCCCTTATCCGAGCGAAAGCCTTCAATAGTGACTACAATTGTGCCGGTAGAGTCTTGCGAATAGGCAGCTGCTGAAAGTGAAATTAAAATCAGAAGAAACGCCAATATCTTCATGGAGTCTTTTATAAGATACTATGATTATATTGGCAACAAAAAATTCGCTATTTCGACCAATCCCCTTGATTTCGACGGAATTAATTCGCATTTTGATTATGGGAATTAAAATGAATACGATTTTTTAATAAGGATAAAAATATGACCCAGCTTGAATTCGCAAGAAAAAATAAAATAACCGACCAGATGAAAAAAGTATCCCTCAAAGAAGGGATAGATTTAAAAACCCTTAAAAAGAAAATCGCCGATGGCATAATAGTCATCCCGGCCAATAAGAATCATAAGCATCTCGATCCGGTCGGCATCGGTGCGGGTTTGAGCATCAAGGTCAACGCTAATATCGGGACATCGAGAATAAAATCCACTCTCAAAACTGAATTGAAAAAATTGAAGGTCGCTCTCGATGCCGGCGCGGATGCTGTGATGGATCTCAGCACGGGCGATCATATAGATAAAATCAGACATAATATTGTCGCCAATAGCCCTTTCCCGGTCGGCACCGTACCGATTTATCAAACCGCAATCGAATCCGGCGGAATCGAAAAGATGACTATCAATCATTATTTGAAGGTGCTGAAAAAGAATGCCGACGACGGCGTGGATTTCATCACAATCCATTCCGGCGTGACTCGCAGCGCCTTTCCGCTGGTAAAGAATCGCCTCATGACATGTGTCAGCCGAGGCGGCACATTTTTACTTGCCTGGATGAAATACAATCGCAAAGAAAGCTTCTTATATGAGCATTACGATGAAGTGCTGGATATGGCCAAGGATTACGATATGACATTGAGCCTAGGGGACGGTTTTCGACCGGGATGTATCGCTGACGCCACCGACAAAGCCCAAATCAACGAATTGCGAATTTTGGGAGAATTGGCTCAACGCGCCCGCGAAAAAGGTGTGCAGGTCATGATCGAGGGGCCAGGACATATCCCGCTTCATGAGATTGAAGAGAATGTCAAACTCGAAAAGAAATACTGCAAAAATGCTCCCTTCTATGTATTAGGGCCATTGCCAACCGATATCGCTGTCGGCCATGATCATATCGCCTGCGCGATTGGCGGAGCTTTGGCCGGAATGCATGGCGCTAATTTTCTTTGCTACGTCACACCGAAAGAGCATGTCGGCCTGCCTGATATTGCCGATGTCAGAGAAGGTGTCATGGCATCCAAGATTGCTGCTCATATAGCTGATATAGCAGTCGGAAATAAAAGCGCAATTGCCAGAGACAATAATATGGCACATGCCAGAAATAAAGTCGATTGGCCGGGAATGATTAAGTACGCGCTCGACGGCGAAAAGCTGGCGTCATTGCTTTCGGAGGAATGCCGCAAAAATCCGCAACTAGACAAGGCTCATTTCTGCTCGATGTGTGGGCCATTCTGCGTTTACGAAGTTTACGATAAGAAAAATATGGCTCGTAAGAGGGGGTAGAGATTACTCGTGCCATCGGGTCACCTGGAGTCTGTCTCAAATACCATTGTCTCTGCGTTATTGCGAGGAGTCCCGCCGCAAGCGGACGACGAAGCAATCTATACAACATGTTCAGATTGCTTCGCTTCGCTCGCAATGACTTTTACCGCCAAACTTCACAGCAGGATTTTTTCAGTGCGCCGTCAGGAATCCTTTCCTGACGGTTCCTCGTTTTATATCCTTTGCTAAGACCCTCATGCGCTAGGCGTCAGGAAGGGATTTCTGACACCGCTACAAAATTTGCTCAAAGTATTTATGCCGGTGAACGCAATAGATTTTATTTCCTTTACACCAGCGTTCTTGTTCGCGAAATAGGAATTTGCGTATCCCCTGCTTTTTTATATATTCCAGATTCTCAATCATGCTCATTTCATATTTTGTGCGATATCGCTTATCCAATCTTTTCACTGGTTGACAAGGAAACCTGTCACACTCAAAACAATACTTTACAATGCCTTTTTTAATGACATCGCAGTTTTTGATTTTACATCTAATAACTGAAACTGCTTTATCCGTATCTTTTGCCCTGCAGCCAGGGCATTTATTTTTTTCTCTCAAATACGCCATGCAAAGGGCGCAGTTCATGCCGCAGGGGGCAATTAATCTGGATTTGATTATTGATTTTGCATTCATGAAAATAGAGTTTTATTGCGTGTCGAAGTTTACTTCGACCGCAATCGACAACTAAAACATTCTGTCGGGTTTTTCATTCGCTTCGCTCATATTAAACCCGACCTACTACAGGACGCTATCGTCGGGTGCGGAGACCCGACGGCACCTATATCTTATATCCACCCTGGCTGAGCAGGAATCGTGAAAGCAAACGAACTCCCCAGCCGGTCGCGCCCGGGAATCTGTACGGATGACCATTGCCTTCTTCGTTATCTACTCCGGCGATATCCAGATGCGCCCAGGGATAATCTTCGGCGAAATTGCCGAGGAATTTCCCGGCCGTAATCGCGCCGCCCCATCTGCCGCCAGAATTTTTGATATCGGCCGCGGGGGTTTTGATCATTTCCTGATAATCGTCCCATAATGGCAGCTGCCAGACTCGTTCTCCGCTCGTCTCCCCTAACTTGCTGAGCATATCGATTAGCTTTTGATCGGTGCCCATAATGCCCGCGCAGATATGAGTCCCGAGCGCTACCATGCAGGCCCCGGTCAGTGTAGCAATATCGATTACATATTTGGGATTGAATTTTTTGGCGTAGACGAGTGCATCGGCCAATATCATGCGGCCTTCCGCGTCAGTAGAAATAATCTCGATCGTTTTGCCATTGGATGCGGTGACAACATCGCCGGGCCGATATGCAGTGCCCGATGGCATATTCTCAACCAGTGGTGTGATACCGACAATATTGACCTTAGGTTTAAGCTGGCCGACAACATCTATCAATGATATGACTGTCCCCGCGCCGCCCATATCGCCCTTCATAGCGCCCATTCCCTCGCCCGGCTTTAATGAAATTCCGCCCGAATCGAATGTCACACCTTTACCGACTAATACGATTGGAGCGGACTTGGCTCGGCCGCCTTTGTATTCCCAAACAACCATTCGAGGACGATTGGCAGAGCCTTGCCCGACCGCGAGCAATGCTCCCATTTTCAGCTTTTCAAGTTCGTCCTCCGTTAATACTTTGACAGAAATATTATTTTTCTTGCCTAACTTTTTTGCCTCATCCGCAAGCTTGGATGGTGTCAAAATATTGCCCGGAAGATTCGAAAGATCGCGAGAATTACAGGTGCCTTCGACTATGATTTGGAGGGCCTTGATTTTTGAATCGGCTATTTTTGTACTGCCGGTGAAAAAGGAAACTTCGGTAATCTTAATTTCTTTCTTGTCTGATTTTAAAGTATCGAAACGGTAATTTCCAAGTATTACACCATCGACCAATAAGCCCAGCGATTCCCGCGGATTGTCTACTGGCAAAAATGCGACGCGCTTGAGATTTTGTACATTCTTGATAGCAACCGCAGCTGCCTTTCGGATATTTTCGGAAACCTGTTTGCCCTTTTTGCCAAGGCCGACCAGAATTAAACGTTTGGATTTAATGCTGTCGCATGGATAAATCTGGAAAAGCTCTCCAAAACTGGCCTTGAAATGTCCACCTTCAATTGCAGTAGATACGATTTTGGCATATGGCCCTTTGGGAACAGAACCATTCTCATAAATCAATGAGATCAACGCATCACCCGAATATTCCTCGACTCTTCCCTTACCGATCACACATCTCATGACAACACTCCTTATTTAAAATTATATATCTTGCAAAAATGATAATCGATTTACAGTACCTTCCATCGTTAAGATTATAGTCCTATAATAAGGTGACAGTCAAATAAAAAAGGACCCACCGGGGGGTCCTCAAAATCACAAAATTGGTAAAATTATCCTACCAGCCTGAACCTTTCTTTAGAGCCACCGCAAACATTGCATTTCGACGGCGCTTCACCTGCGGATGTATTCCCGCAGATCGAGCATACATAATAGCTCTGCTCACGGTCTCTGCCAAAATTGCGTACCGCCTCGGCCAGGATCGTGGCGTGAATCTTTTCCACTGCGCTGGCACCTCGGAATGATGCCGCGGCTCTTGGATTGATGTCTTTTTCAGATTGCTCGATAAATCCCGGATACATTTGTGTAAATTCGTAGGTTTCGCCGTCGAGAGCGCTGGCGAGATTCACTTCGGTATTTTGAACTTCACCCAATAATGCGAGATGATTCTGAGCATGAACCAGCTCGGCCTCAGCAAGAGCCTTGAAAAGCTTGGCGACAGTTCTGTTGCCTTCTTTCTCAGCAATTCGTGCATAGGCCTGATACCTCATAAATGCCTTTGACTCCCCCTCGAAAGCGGCTCGAAGATTCTCATCGGTTTTCACATTTCCTCCACAGACCCGCTCCCCTGACAAGAAAACGGGTTTTGTTGATTAGTACGCACGCAGATTGTCCCCTGTAGATATAGAATCTACAATGGGTATGGATATTACATATTTGCTCAAACGGCAATAAATAAATAAGATTAATTTGGATTTATTATTTACTTGATTGATACCGGAACCTGATGGGATATATACAAGTTTACTATGTTGAGTGAGTTAGAGGTTTTTCACTTTTTTTTGAATTAATTCTTTACTTTTTAGTAATGTATTAGTAAATTAAGGACGATGATAGGTAAGAGAAGATGAAAATCACGGCACTTGAAGAATACGGATTAAGATGCATGCTGCTTTTGGCGAAAGGCGGAGTTGATAAACCGCTTACCTTGCCTGAATTTGCTTCGGCCGAAGGGCTGTCCTTGCCATACGCCGGAAAGCTTTTGATGATTCTGAGAAAGTCCGGATTGGTGAGCGCTGTCAGGGGAAGAAACGGCGGCTACGTTCTCGCTAAGCATCCAAAACATATAATATTAAGGGAAATCTTTGATGTGCTGGGCGAACGACTATATGACAATGGTCATTGTTCTCGGCATAGTGGAGAATATCAAACCTGCGCTCATAAATCTGATTGCAAGGTCAAGGCGATCTGGGAAAATTTCGATTCGTACATTTATAATACATTAGACAAAATCACATTGGAAGAGATGGCGACAGGAAAAATGCCTGTCCTTCAAAATAATGACAATGCATGAAAGTTGATCGGTCCTTTCTAAATACGGGAGAATAAAATGGTTAATGAAGATACAGAAAAAAACAGCGATTTGATATTTTCAATCAAGGATATCCACGTTGAAGTGGAAGGCAAGGAAGTAGTCAAAGGCATATCGCTGGATATCAAAAAAGGCGAAAAGCACGCCATCATGGGGCCTAATGGCTCAGGGAAATCTTCCCTTGCCAATGCCCTGGCTGGCCATCCCAATTATAAGATAACATCGGGGGAAGCTTATCTCGATGGACAAAACCTCCTGGAGATGAACGCTACTCAAAGAGCTCGCGCGGGTTTCTTTCTGGCTTTCCAGTATCCCCTATCGGTACCCGGAGTAACTGTCGCCAATTTCCTGCGGTCGGCAATAAAATCGAAATATAATAATGATGAAGAGATCATGAGGAATTTCCGAAAAGAGTTAAACGAGAAGCTTAGCTTGCTGGAAATAAATTCTTCATTTGCAACAAGATACATTAACGATGGATTTTCTGGCGGAGAGAAGAAACGAACCGAGATTTTGCAGATGGCGATGCTTCATCCGAAGCTGGCGGTGCTTGACGAAACCGACTCCGGGCTCGATATCGATGCCCTGAGAATCGTCTCCAACGGCATCAACACTTGCTCGTCGGAAGATCAGGGAATACTGATTGTAACCCATTATCAGAGAATTCTAAATTATGTAAAACCTGATTGGGTTCATGTCATGATCGATGGCAAAATAGTACAAACCGGCGGCCCAGAATTGGCGCTTCAACTCGAAGATCAGGGATATAATCAGATCGAAAAAGATGCCAATGAAAATGTAGGAGTTTAGTAAAATGGATGACTTTCTAAATAAAAACGCCGGCGTGGCCGAGATCGGCAACGACTACGAATCAAAGTATGGCTTTCACGATCCCGAGGATTACTTCCGCAAGGGAGCCAAGGGGCTGAGCCATGAAGTCGTGGAAATGATTTCCCGACTCAAAAAGGAACCCGAATGGATGACGCAATTCAGGCACGAGGCATTGGATATTTTTCTATCAAAACCAATCCCGACCTGGGGCGATACGGCTCTGCTTAACAGCATAGATTTCGATGACATTTATTATTATGTCAGACCGGAAGAGAGCCAGGGTAAAACCTGGGAAGGTGTGCCGGAAAATATCAAGAAAACATTCAATAGACTGGGAATACCGGAAGCCGAAAAGAAATTTCTTGCGGGAGTTTCCGCGCAATACGATTCGGAAGTTGTTTATCATTCGCTCAAAGAGGATTTGGAAAAGCAGGGAATTGTCTTTTTGGACATGGACAGCGGTTTGAGAGAATATCCCGAAATAGTGAAAAAATATTTCGGCACAATCATCCCCTCGAACGACAACAAATTCGCCGCGCTAAATTCGGCAGTCTGGTCTGGTGGATCATTTATTTATGTGCCGCCGGGGATCGATGTGAAGATTCCGCTTCAGGCATACTTTAGAATTAACGCTCAAAATATGGGGCAATTCGAACGGACCTTGATAATCGCCGATAAGGGATCGAGGGTACATTATATTGAAGGCTGCACTGCTCCGGTTTATACGACTAATTCACTTCATTCAGCGGTAGTCGAGCTGATAGCCTTAGATGGAGCTTATATTCGTTACACTACTATACAAAATTGGTCGCATAATGTCTTCAATCTGGTTACCAAGCGCGCGATGGTGCATAGTCACGCTACGGTTGAATGGGTCGATGGCAATATCGGCTCGAAGCTGACCATGAAATACCCATCGGTCTATCTGGTCGGCGAAGGCGCCAGAGGCGAAATACTCTCTATCGCATTTGCGGGCAATGGTCAGCATCAGGATGCCGGTGCGAAGGTAATTCATGTTGCTCCCAATACAAGTTCGAGAATCACATCCAAATCAATTTCCAAAGCGGGCGGCCGGGCTTCTTATAGAGGTATGGTTAAAGTTTACCCAACAGCGATTAAAAGCAAGGTTTCGGTCGAATGCGACGCGCTGCTTATCGATGAAGCGTCTCGCTCGGATACGTACCCCACGATGGAGATCGACGCCGATGACGTTCGAATCGAGCATGAAGCCAGGGTCAGCAAAGTCGCGGAGGAGCAGCTCTTCTACCTCACCAGCCGAGGATTGACCGAGGATGAGGCGAGACTTTTGATCATCAATGGCTTCATCGAACCATTTACGAAGGAATTACCAATGGAATATGCAGTCGAACTAAACAGATTAATAGAACTTGAAATGGAGGGTTCAGTTGGATAGCAATATAGCCCTCGAAAAACAAGCGGCGGTTTTCCGCAAGATAGACAAATTAGAGCCTGAATGGCTTTATGAAATGCGCCGGAATAGCTGGGAATTTTATAATGACACACCATTGCCGGCCCGCAATCAGCATCTATGGAAATATACCACTCCGGAATTGTTCGTAATGCCTGAAAGCGAATCTTTGATGAATATGCCGCCGTCGCGGTATTTTCATAGCAATCAGGCACATGGAAGGATTCGCGAAGGATATTCAGGCACCGGATACAATACCAGTGATTCGAGAACATTCGCGGAGCTGGACAACGAGCTTATCAATAAAGGAGTAATCTTTTCCAATCTCCTGTCGGCGGTTCTTGAAAATGATACTGTCATCCGAAGATATTTTGGAAAGCTGATCGACAGTCAATTCGGCAAATTCGAAGCATTGAATATGGCTTTATGGAATAGCGGCCTGTTTCTTTTCATCCCGGATAATACAACTATTGAACTGCCGTTTTATCTGCATCGCCATCCAACAGGCAAGAATTCCATATTGAGGCTTCTCGTAATTATCGGAAATAATTCGCAGGCTACAATTATAGATAATTACGCGTGTCATTGCGAAAATAAGGGCGCGATATTCAATAGTGCTGTTGAGATTTTCGCCGGAGAATCATCGACAGTCCAATATGCCAATTTTCAGAACCTCTCCCCTGATTTTAATACTACAATAACTGAACGGGCAATCATCGGGAAAAATACAAATATGGTTTCAGCATTCCTGGGATTGGGCGGCGGAAAATCCAAAGTCAACGCCGGGACTATCCTGAATGGCAAAGGCGCCGAGAGTCGCATGTCAGGCGTAATTTATGCCGATGGAAAACAGCAATTCGATTATCATACGACTCATCATCATAGACAAAGCGAATCATTCTCCAATCTCGATTTTAGGGTAGTGCTTAAAGATAATTCTAAATCGGCCTATACCGGCTTGATTCGGATCGAAAAAGATACAGTCAATTGCGAGGCTTACCAGGAGAATAGAAACTTGCTCTTGGATAAGGGCACAAAGGCCGAATCGATACCGGAACTTGAGATTTTAACAGATCAGGTTCGCTGCACTCATGGCGCCACGATGGGGCCGATCGATCCGGATATTCTTTTCTATCTTCAGAGCCGCGGAGTCAGCCATGGCTGAAGCGTAAATATGATAGCATCGGGATATGCAGAACCAACACTCGGGAAATTGCCACCATTGATCGCAAATCAGATGAGGGATTTATTTCAAATCAAATTGGCGGGGAGGAATAATGATTGATCAATTTATTCAGGTATGTCCTGAAACAGATATACCGGAAAAAGGAATCAAGACTTACGAGGTTGGACAAAGGCCGATAGCGCTGGCGAAATTCGACGGGGTTATTTATGCAATCGATAATGTCTGCACACATGACGAAGGTGATCTTAGCGAAGGCGACGTGGTTAACTGCCAGATTCAATGCCCTCGTCACGGAGCCAGATTCTCATTGAAAACTGGTGAAGTCACGAGGATGCCCGCGGTCATTGGTATTAAAACCTACGAGACTAAAATAACCGATGGCTATTTATATATGTCTATCGAATGAATGAATAGGCGGCGGTATGAAATTGAAAGCATGAAAATCCAACAGTAGCGGAGACAAAGAATCGAATCCGAATATCATCAGGGTTTGATCCCGAATCCATTAGACCCGATTTCCCTATTCTCAATCGAACGGTAAATGGCAGTAAATTGATCTATTTTGATAATGCCGCCACCACCCAGAAACCGATAAGCGTAATTGATGCAATCGAAAATTACTACAAAGTTTTCAATGCCAATGTTCATCGCGGGATGCATACATCTGGCAGAAGAAGCAACCGAGGCATTCGAGAATACAAGAAAAAAGATTGCTGATTTTATCGGTGGCGTGAAATACCAGCGAAATTATCTATACCAGAAACGCCACCGAGGCAATTAATCTTGTTGCCTATAGCTGGGGCAGAAAGAATATCAAAAAAGGTGATAATATTGTCCTGACTCAAATGGAACATCACGCGAATCTTGTACCCTGGATTATGCTTGCCAAAGAGACCGGCGCGGAATTGAAATATATACCTATCGATAACGACGGAAAATTGAATCTTGGCAATCTTAATTATATTATCACATCCAGAACAAAATTAGTCGCCATTACTCAAATGTCGAATGTGCTGGGGACAATAAATCCAGTCGAGGAGATTATTCGAAACGCTCATGCTCACGGCGCGGTGGCATTGATAGATGGCGCCCAGAGCGTGCCTCATCTACCGGTGAATATAAGGAATCTCGATGCTGATTTCATGGCGTTTTCGGCTCACAAGATGCTGGGGCCAACTGGTATCGGAATCCTGTATGGAAAAGAGGAAATCCTGAATTCCATGGATCCATTTATGTATGGCGGAGAGATGATCAACGAAGTCCGGTACGACTACGCGGACTGGAATGAGCTTCCCTGGAAATTCGAAGCCGGCACTCCCAATATTGCAGGAGCGGTCGGATTCTCACCGGCACTGGATTATCTAAATAATATTGGAATGCAGAATGTGCGACTGCATGAAATTGAATTGCTTTCATACGCATTAGAGAAAATGAGAACTCTAAGCTACGTCCGTATTTTCGGCCCGATGGATATCGAGAGCCGCGGCGGAGCAATATCATTCGAATGTGATGGGATCCATCCTCATGACCTGGCAACCTTTTTGGATTCCAATGGGATTGCTATTAGAGCCGGGCATCATTGCGCGCAACCATTGATGAAGAGATTAGGGGTCATAGCTACCGCCCGGGTGAGCTTCTATATTTATAATACCAGAGATGAAATCGATGTCTTCATTGAAGCGCTAAAAGATGCCAGGAGGTACTTCAGCCATGCCTGAACGACTGGACGAATTATATCGCGATATAATTATGGATCATTACCGCTCCCCACGCGGCCATAAGAAGATACAGGATGCCAATCTTCAAAATGAAGGACAAAATCCGTCATGCGGAGATGAAATAGAAGTCAGTCTTAAGATCGCTGACGATAAGGTTGAAGATATCGGTGTCGAATGCGCAGGATGTGCCATTTCCGTGGCGTCAAGCTCGATGCTGGCCGAGATTATTAAAGGCAAATCGTTAACAGAGGTTAAAAGAATCGCCAGTGCGATTAAGGCAATACTAAAAGGTGAAAACGACCTGGCTGAAAATACGGATTTAGGCGATTTGGAAGCGCTCAGGGGAGTTAAGAATTTTCCGGTGCGAGTTAAATGCGCCTTGCTTTCATGGACTACGCTTATCGATGCCATCGAGTCTTGGGAACATGGAAAAATAATCAAGCCATCGACCACGGAGTAATATATGCCGACCAAAGACGAAATATTGGCAAAACTTTCGACAGTCGAAGACCCTGAAATCAGACTCAATGTTGTCGACCTGGGTTTAGTGTATGATATTAATATACTCGATAATAGAATCGTGAATATCTTCATGACATTGACAACACCGGGCTGCCCCTATGGTCCGGAACTTCTCGCCGAAGCGAAAGAAGCGGTAAAAGAAATTGAAGGAGTCGAGAAGGTCGATATCGAAGTTGTCTGGGATCCGCCCTGGAATCCCAGCGAAATGGCATCAGAATACGCCAAAGATGTCCTGGGCATCTGGTAGATTTTAAAATCGCATCCGCAAAATATTCAGTGACATAATCCCATATAAGACGTAAAATATCCTGATGAATAAATTCGCCTTAATATCTTTGTGTGCCATATTGTTTGTCATCTTCTCGGCTGTAGTTTCATATTCTGAGGACTTCCCTATTCCAGAGGATGCTGAAATCATTGTCATGGCCAGGCCCGCAGTTATTTTGAACGATTCAATAATCTCAGATATTTCTCCCGGGGTAGCTTTTTTCAAGGCGATAATAACTGGTGCTGGAATTGAATTGGATCAAGTTAAGGATATGGTCTTTTTTACTCCATTTGATACCGCCTGGCAGCAGGTTTATAATCCGCACCGATTCGAGAATCTGGCTCCGCGCGCCGCGATTTTAATCAGAGGTTCATTTGACGCCAGATCGATTATTAAGAATTTGCGTTCGCGTAAATGGGAAGAGAAGGATTTCCCGGGGCGTAAATTCCTCTGGTGGTCAGCATCGGGGACATACTGGTACAACCCGCGAAACAATCTTTGCGCTACAGAAATTATCGGATATGGAATCGCGATTGGAGGATCGGATCAGATTATTAAGGATTTAATGGATATCAAGATTATGAAAAAAAACGCATTTCGGCGGGAAGGCATCTACAGGAAAATACAGGACAGTTTCTACAGCGATACATCGTGCGCAATTGCGGCATTTGGTATCCTATCTCCGCCTTTAAGGACTGTCATAAAGGAACAATTTCTTCCAGAAGCAGCCAAAGCAAAATCATTCGCTGTATTAATTGAGAAAATTGATCAAATCAATGAAGTCGGGTTTGTAATAAATAGGCAAAATAATCAGGCATCTCTCTCACTGATATTGGGTACTGCGGACGAAAACACATCCATGTTTATAGCGGGATTCATTCAGATCGCCGGAAGCGTCGGCGGAATGGTATCCGATCAGTATCCACTGGCGGCAATACTGGATAAATTACGGGTCAGCCGAAGCCACAATGACGTAAAAATAGATTTAATAATTACCAGGGATATGCTTCAAAACTCACGACGCCCCTGAGTACGCGAAACTGACTTCAGATATATTTTATTTTCGTAAAAAATTAAATTATCCAAGAAAAAGCGGGACTCAAAAAAGCTCCCGCCATAAGGCTATTTTCCCTGGGAATTAAGAAATAAATTTGCTTCAAGGCTGATTCATAAGCCTATACGCCAATTATTTTAACTTGTATTTCTTCTTTATTTCCCGTTCCGCCTGAAGCCAGTCGGAGAGTTCATCTCCGGGGCCCCCTGCCCGCTCGTGAAAAATCTCCATTGCCCTTGCTCGAACCTCATCGATATAATCTTCAACATTAATACTGCTCATAGCGGGCGTTGGACTGGCCGTCTTCCTGACGATAGTCTTTTTCGCGGCAACCTTTTTAGGTTTATGCTCATTTGCCAAAAAGTACCTCCTTTACTTGTCGAAATTGTATCTTGAAATTAATCAAAATACAAGGATTTTATATAAAAAACTCCAAAATTATACCTGAATATAGATTATTAACGTCTTATTGGAGGACAATCATTGCAGAATGTTGGGTCTGGCCCACCCCTGAAATAATTAACCATATAGGTTACATCAAGGCCATTAACTGTGCATGTCCCATTTACATCGGCCGACTCATATATGGTACCGAAAGAGCCGCAATTACACGAATCTGGAGGAACCGGTCCCCCCTTTAGAAAATTTACGAAGTATGTGACATCGAGACCATTGAAAATGCCATTGCCGTTGACATCGCCGACAGCGTATTGGCATCCCGACGCGTCAAGTTGGGCCAAATCATAGGCATACATTGAACGGCCATGCGTACCGGATAACAGTTTTCTGGTGGCATTATCCAAATCGATATCAAATACGGGACAGAGCGACATATTTGTCCCCAATGGCTCCCAAATTACACCGCCATTTTCTGTATAATAGACTCCAAAATCAGATCCGATAAATAATCGGCCTGGCCGCGCGGGGTCGGGCAAAATATCATTGACCGGTATATCTATTAGATTACCGCTGATATCCAGCCATGACGCACCGTAATTATTGGTCTTAAATATGTGCGGAAGCAGCTCCTCAGATTTATATCCTGAGAAGGCGACATAGGCAGCCGCGGTATCGAAAACATCCGCGGTTACTCTCGTACACCAGCGATCGGGAAGGCTATCGGATACCATGGTCCAATTAGTCCCGCCATTAGTCGTCACCCATACCCGGGCATCATCTGTACCGGCCCAAATCACATTCGCGGATAACGGCGATTGAGAGATCGTAGTAATTGTACCGAAAAGGAGATTGCCGGGTCCCGGACCTCCGGTTAAATCCGGGCTAATAGCTGTCCAGGAGCTGGCGCCATTGGTAGTTTTATACACTCGTTGAGCGCCGTAGAACAGGATTCTGCTATTGAACGGACTCATGACAACAGGCGTGCACCAGTTAGCTCTTTCGCTTGAATTAATCCCATTCAGTACAATATTGAAATTATTGCCGAGATCGGTGGATTTGCCCAAATACCCATATTGAGCTTCAGCATAAATAATATTGGAATTCGTAAAATCGACTGCGGAATAGAATCCATCGCCATAAAAAATGACATCCCAGTTATCAACCTGCCCATCAACTGTCCGAGGAGTGCTATTGTCTTGCGTGCCTCCATATAGTCTATGCGGAGTATGCTTATCAATTGTAATGGCGTAGAATTGCGTAATTGGCAGATCGAGACATTTTCTCCATGAACTACCGCCATTTGATGATATAAACGCGCCTCCATCATTGCCGGAAACCATGAAATTAGGATTAGTAGCATCTTGATATAATGCGTGAAAATCGACATGCATCGAGCCCATAATCGAATTCCAATTGGCGCCTCCGTCAATACTTTTCCAAAATTCCACATCATCAAAATAGACTGTATTCGAATTGGTCGGATGTACTTTGATCTGCCCGAAGTACCATCCGAATCCTGAAAAGCTGGAAGGATCAGGGGTTACGAGTCGCGATGACCAGTTTGTGCCACCATTTGTTGTTCTCCAGATGCCCATCAAATTTCCCGGATTATCAGTATAGCTGGCGTATACGATAGAGGGATTCGATGGCGACACCGCCAAGCCAATTCGCCCATTATTTATTGATTGAGGAGGTAAACCGGTGGTGAGCCTGTTCCAGGTATCGCCGCCATCGGTTGTCTTCCAGATTCCAGTGGTCAGTCCTCCCACTCGTCGATCCTCGGGGCGGCGAATTCGTTCCCACATAGCGGCATAAAGAATGCTGGGATTGGCCGGGTTGATTGCGACATCTATGGCGCTTGTTGAGTCAGTAATAAATAAGACACGCGCCCAGGAGTCGC
>CAWFQL010000008.1:0-12941 GCA_963817915.1 uncultured candidate division Zixibacteria bacterium | reverse complement strand
AACGGGAATATATCGGCAAAAGCAGGAACTCCATCAGCGAACTGAGTCCCGCGACGAAGCCGTAAAGAAATGTTTGTTTAAAGAAGCCCTTAACGGTGTTCAGCATGTTCTTCCAAGCGAATATCGTTTTTGTCGCGGGGTCGAATAAATCGAAGCCTTCCAAACGGATGATTCGAATCGAAAAAGCTATTTCCTGTCTTAGCACGTCGTTCAAATATTATCCAGGCGAGCGAAAGACAAAATCCCATTGCTAAGCCTGCCATTACATTATTTGCCCTATGTGGTCCGCTCTTCCTGCTGGGTGGAACCGCCTTATCAAGTATCTGGATAATTGCGAGATCCTTTTTTTCCTGAATTACCGCCATCTCATATTGTTGTGAGAGGGCAAGGTAAACCTGGGATTTCAATTCTACTTCTCTCGTCAGACGTTCATTTAATAGAGTCAATTCGGGATCGGTTGAATTGTAATAATTCAGATTATTATCGCGGAAATCCCTCAAATTCGCTTCGGCATCTGCCAGATCGGTTTTTGTTTCGATCATGCGATTTTCAATGAATTCTCTATTCTGACTCGCGCCCGTTTTCCTTTGCAGCTTATTGAATTCGTCAAGCCGTTCTACGAGATCATTGGCAACTTGCGCCGATAGTTCGGAGCTTTTGGTAGTCACGGATACGCTGATTATTCTTGTCTTTTTATCATTGGTAATGCTGACACATTTGGATAATTCGCTGATCGCGTCGTCCCGGTCCGGTGTTTTCAAATATTGATAGAGATTTTGAGTAATTCTTTTATTGCCAATATTGAATGTATGAATTTGATTTAATACCTGTTCGGAGACTTGACGGCTTTTGATGATTTCGGGATATAATATCGATGGCGATTTATCAGATAGCCCAAATGTAGACAAATCGATACCTGGCATTTTATCGACCAGCGAAAACATACTGCCCATGCCGGTATCGTTCATGGTTGGAAGAATGGTTGATGTGGCGGTATATTGATTTGGGATAAAAAAACTGATTAATGCCGCAACGCATCCGGCGGCTAAAGAGACAGATAGAATAAATTTCCATCTGGCGATTAATAACTCAATAAAATCTTTTATTGAAAATATATCGTTACCAGTCTCGGGATGAGACTGTTCAATCCGTTCCGATAGCAAATTTCTCCCCCACCTGACTAATTCCGGCTTAAACCTCGCGCTAATAATTCTCTTTTCTTTTAACACTATCGGCGAATGATAAAAATTCTTTATGAAAAGCGGGTATTGTCCATTTTAATTTTTTGATGACCGAATTGAATGTCGAAAATAAAAAAAAAGCGCCCGATGAACAGGCGCTTAAATGCTTTCGGATATTTTACGCTAAGGCTATTTCAGAAGAGTCAATTGACGGGTAATTGTCTGGCCATTGAGCGCGAGTCTGCAGAAATAGACGCCGCTGGGATACTTGTTGGCGTCCCAATGAATATAGTGCTCGCCCGTGCTTATATTGCCTTCATATAATGAAGCAACTTTTTGTCCTACGAGATTATAGATATTCAGGCTGGCCGGGCCCGCGGTTGATGTCGAGAAATATATAGTAGTGACAGCGTTGAATGGATTAGGATAATTAGAGAGAATGCTGAGATTGGATGGATTTTGGACCAACTCGTCTATGCCTGTTGTCTGCTCGGACGAGGTCAACACCAGTTCTGTATTCAGGCCGCTGTAATTACCTTGCAATCCCGAGATATATAATTTGACATCGCCACTGCCCGAGGCCGGGGCGGTCCATGAAAAGGTGCCGTCATTCTGATTGGTGGATGTCAACTTCACACCATTGGTTTCGCCGGTAGCGCTGTAGATCGAGGTTCTCGTGCCTGCGGCAATAACGCCGGCATTTTGCGAACCTGTGCCGATTCGGCAGCTGCCATTGAATTGCCTGATAGTGGTGCCGCCATTATGGGATATGGTTATCGTATAGGCCTGGCCGGATATGTATTGAGTCGGGAATCCGCTAACCTGGATTGTGCCGCCGTTGGATCCATGGCATTGGCCTGCGCAGGCGCCTCTGGTGCCGGGCGCGCCGGAATATCCGGTATAGCTCGCATGGCCGAACGCCAACGAGGTAGTTAGCAGGACAATAAGTATTGTTCCGAAGATTTTAGTACCATTTTTCATCATTACTCCTTGATCGCATTTACCATTCTAAATCATAAATATCGCTATTACTATATAATGGATTTCGGGGGTTTGTCAATGGGGGAAATGGCGTTGTAGCTTGGTAGGTCCGAACCCCCGTGGTTCGGACTTCTTTTCATTTTCCCGAAGTCGGCGGAACCGCAGGGGTTCCGCCCTACAAACTATATAATGGATTTTTGTGGTTTGTCAATGGGGGAAATGGCGTTGTAGCTTGGTAGGTCCGAACCCCCGTGGTTCGGACTTCTTTTCATTTTCCCGAAGTCGGCGGAACCGCAGGGGTTCCGCCTACAAACTATATAATGGATTTTGGTGGTTTGTCAATGGAGGAAATGGCGTTGTAGCTTGGTAGGTCCGAACCCCCGTGGTTCGGACTTCTTTTCATTTTCCCGAAGTCGGCGGAACCGCAGGGGTTCCGCCCTACTTCATTGAGGGGTGGCAATCTATCAGAATTCGCTTGCGAAAATGGGGGATTTCCTGTTTAATGCGGTTTGGGGGGTGATGTTCTTTTACAATTTCAGGTCTGCCGATTTGGCGGCCAAGTCCTTGCGCCCATAGCTCAAATGGATAGAGCGTCTGACTACGGATCAGAAGGTTGGGGGTTCAACTCCTCCTGGGCGTATTTTCTTTTGAGGGGGGTTCATGATTGCACATAAATATAATATTGACATTTTCATCTTATTTGGGTAAATATTTGTTGAATATTGGTAAAGGTACTGAAAATAAAAAAGCGAAACAGATCAGAATTGAACTTGTAAGTTGATCGTACTTTCCGCTCTTCGACTCATTTAATTCTCCGCGAGGCAATTAAATTATAGCTTTTTCTAATAAAGATGGAGGCCTAAAAAGCGATTTGTGATAGTTGGCATTATTGCGATAGTTATCGTAAGCTGCACTGCTCCCATTATGAACCATAGCAAAATCAGCTATATAAATCCCGGTTTTTCTTTGGAAAATATTAGAACAGATGGCCTATCGCTGCTTCCAGTAATCACTAGCGCTGGTCAAGAAGAATACAGAAGACCGCTTGGCGACTTCTTAACGCTGATTTGGACAGCGCCTTTGGATCAATTAATTTTGTCCATTGGCAAGATGCGATGAAAAAAATAAATGACGCGGGACTTACTGAAAAATATCTAACAGCTATTTCGGCATATACATCTACTGCGATTTTCGATAAATCCATGTTAAATGAAGTTAAAAAGGCTCTAGGAACCAGATATTTGATGTTTATAAGTTTGGGCACTTTCCAAAAGCAAGAAAGCTTCGGTTACGATATTTGGTTAGGCTATACTACAAAAAAAGGCGCCGAAGTAAAAGCATTTGTACAAATATGGGATTCTTCTGTTGGCGATGTTGCCTTGGAAGGAAATGCTATTGCAGAATCGCGAATCAGCGGAGAGTTAACCAAAGTTGAAGGCTATGAGGAACATGCAAGGATTGCCGCTAAAGGAATAGTGGATTTAATCATGGGCAAGAGTGATAAAATAACCCCTGTCAGACAGGATGATTGGCAATAATAGCCAACTTAGGATTCTTGACCCTATTGAAAGGCTAAAACATTCTTTTTCTACACGCCATCCTAAATGCCTTTTCGATAACATATTCCGCAAACCGGCTTTAGAATTGTCGTGGCTTCTGGCTTGCCACAAACATGACAGTGCTTTTCCCGATATTCATGGTTCTCATAGAGCGCCCAAGACTCGAAACAAGATTTGCAGTATGGTCTTTCTGGGTTGAGTTTTATGGCATTCCCACAGCGGATACAATGACCGCCTGAATCTGCCTTAGTCTCAATTCGTTTGTATTTCTTCTTTTGATCTGGCCGGGCACCGCTTGGTTTGAGCTTTTTTGGATCGAATTCATTTGATCGAAACGAGAGATTATCTTTGACATATTTCTTGATTTCGATCAAACTTTCTTTGTCTGAAATTAATAATGCGACGTCCTCGCTATTGGCGGCTGAAAAATCGTAGAGGTTCATGGATGAGATAATACAAGCTTTGTCGCTTAGGTAAATTTTGGCATGGAGATTTTGTAGTACTTTTACCATAAAGCCAAGTTGATTGAGCTCACTTATTACTTCGGCCTTCTCGTCAAGATTCTCATCTCGAACAATAGCTACTTTTGTCTTTGCCTTGCATTTTTCCATGTGATTTCGCAAATGCCCCCATATCTTGATATAGGGCGAGACCAATAAGAGAAATTCTCCCGCTTCGTCTATCAGATCAAAGATTGCAATCTGAATTTTTTCGTTTGAAATCAGTTTGACCGGCATAAACTCCTTTACTATAGGTTAAAAAGGGATTTCTCACACCACTGACAATGTAGGGGCGAGGTGACCTCGCCCCTACCGGGCATCGATATCTATTGTCCCGGCATATCGGGGGCTTTGAGGCTGCGCTGGAGGCTGGCTACCAGAGCGGCGTCGATACGCGATTTGGTTTCATCGAGATGACTGCGAGTGAAAAGATTCAAGCCGGGCTTGAGTTGAGCTGTCGGTGATTCGTTTCTGCAGGGTCTTCATATCGTTGCGGGCCAGGTTGCGGGCGTCCTCCGGGATATTCAGCGATTTATCGAGCATCAGGCCGATCAGCTTTTCGAGATGGTATCGTTGGAGATCGCGGCGGAAGCTGTTGATATTCGTTCCGGCGGTAAGCTCGCTCCAGATAGCGTCGCGCAGTTCGGGAAACATATCGGCCATCGTATATTTCTCCGCGCCGGGCGCGTAACGAAGCTCGATATCCTGCATGCGCGAAAGCACGAGAGGATCATAGAGACGGTCAATCGGCCGTTTCTGAACCGCGAAGACGACATCGTGAATCGGATAATCGAGCCGTTGGATACTGCCCGCCGAAAATCCGAAATCTTCCATCCGTTCAGGCTGGAGCTTATTCAATAGCGACGACGGGAACTGGAAAGCGTCGGGCGCGAGAATATAATCTTTCAGAAACTTCATCGCTTCTTTTTGTTTGGCCGCAGAGACCGGCTCGAATGGCAGTCTGGTCTTGGAATCGCCGACATGGTCATTGTAACGATAAACGCCCGATATAAATTTCGGCGCCAACATCGCCGCGTAGCGATACGAGCGCCATCCCTTATCGAATGCCGACATCATCATCTGGTAGCGGTTGCCGTCCTTGCCGAATTTCTCCTCGATCTTGCCCCATAGCTCCTTGGTCAGCGAAATCTCGTCCTTGTAATATGCGATCGGATCGGAGCTCATATCGAATTGACTGCACAGCGGATCAATGGCGCGCGTCGAGTTGCCGAAGACGTCCTCATCGGTGGCATATATCAATTGCGGTTCGGCGCAACGTGAAGCGATTTTATCGAGAGCGGGCTTTTCAGCCTCGGGCGTGGCGGCATCGGTTGGTGTATAGCCGTACTCAATCGCCCAGAGATCATATGCTCCCGGCACCGAATGGAAATATTCGCCCTGCTCGACACCCTTAGGCGCGATATTGGCAGGATTATAATCCATGGTGGAGCCGGTCAGTCCCTCGACCGATGTCAGCATTTTGTTATGCCGTTCGGTGTTACTTCGCACCGATGACGCCTTGAAGTTGTGGCGTAATCCCAATGTATGCCCGACCTCGTGCATGACGAGATCAACTATATAGCTTTGAACAAATTCAGTTGTAATCGAATCCTTGTCGGCGAAATCAGAGCGCGCCCAGAGGACATCGTAACCGAAGGCGGCATCATTGGCGGATTCCTCAGCGAAATTGTCATTGTAGGGATTGGGAATGTCGTCGGACATTTGATTGCCATTTCGAGCCTTGATGGGAGTGATTGTATACTGCGATTGCATGTAGAGGTAGCGAATCAAATCGGCGCAGACCCTGATATCGGCATCGTATATCTGCCCGGTGAATGGATTCGTGCGCGATGGCCCGACCGCATAGGTGCCGCCCGGATAGAGCATCCATCGGACAGTATTGTAACGAATATCTGCGGGATCCCATGATGCAGTATCGGGCATCTGTTTGACAACCACGGCATCCTTGAAGCCTGCCTTCTCGAACGCCTTATTCCAAGCCAGAATACCCTTTTCGACATAGGGACGATATTCGACCGGGATGGTGTTTTCCATCCAGAAGACTATAGGTTCTTTTGGCGGAGATAACGGCGCCTTGGGATCGGACTTCTGAAGATTCCAACGAGATACGTAGCGCACATAGGGAGTCTCAGAATCGAGATGCGTGTAGTCCTGGTAAATCGTCTGGAAGTAACCCACGCGGTCATCGGCCAGACGAGGCTTATAATCTGTTTGAGTCAATTGCGACAGCGAATAATGATATGTCAAAATCATGCTGTAGGGGCTGGGGAATGTCTGAGCGCCATTCGGCTTTGATGTCCTGAAATGCAGGTTGACATCGAATTCGCTATTTAAAGGAAATGATTTGATTGTGGCAAAATAGCTGTTTTCTCTGTCGAAGCTATATTCGAGCTTTTGTTCTTTGCCGAGAAAATATGTGGTGTTGTCAACATCCTGAATAAAAAACGTAGTGGGATCGACCAGCAAGGCTTGCGTGTCTTTGTCAGGCAACGATTCTATTTTGGCAACTCCGAAGATCGAATTGCTGACACCGCGGTCGATGGCACGCGATAGGGCCGATGTTGAATCAGCCCTGAAACGAAGGTTAATTTGTACCAATTGAATCGTCTTGCCGACTCGCTTGAATTCGAATGGAAATTCATTGTCCTGCGCGCTGTTGTCGTAGAAAGTACCATCGCCCGCTGAACGGGTAATGCCACAGAGGAATATTTTATTCAATTGATCGGGCTTGATTGCCAGATAGACTTTGCCCTCATCCGATTTGGTATAAAATGTAAATAGTCCCTCGATCTTAGAATAATCTTTGATTACGTCGCCGAATTGTTTGCCTTTACTTTCGTCCGGCTTCGGCTCTTCCTTTTTTGCGATCGAATTTTCCGCGGGGAACGCGATCGCCAGTAACAATAACGCGGCGAATAGATTCTTAATCGAAAACCTCATCAAGCCTCCTCAAGTTATTTTTATTTCTTTGCAATGATCATTATTTCCATTTCATCGATATCAAGCGGCCTTCTCCCCCAATTCCCGGCAGTGCCGCCATAAATATTTTCTATTCCAAATCCTGAAAAATGAAAGAGCAATTTCAATTCAGAGGCAACGTATCCTTTTTCGCGCCCTGTTATAGTCTTACGTAATCCAGGCAGTTCGAGTTCCATTTCACACAGCTCGATAATATTCAGATGATCGAATAGGCCCTTATCGATATCTTTTTGGGAGTACTGCCTGATTTTCAGAAGTCCGTTTAGAGCAGTCAGGATGAATTTGGATTCGGGCTTGAGGGCATCATAGATATTGCTCAGAATAGCGATATCTCGCTCGATAGGATCATCGTCTTGTCCGAGCAGGCAGAAGGCTCCTTCGCAGAGGCAAATGGCGGCATCGAATGATTTCTCGGCTTTGTATTTGGCGGCGTCGCATTGAATCAATTCGATTTCCACACCTGCGGCGCGGGCGGCCTTTTCGGCCTGCGCCAGCATCCCGGATGATATATCAACACCCGTCATCTTATAGCCTCGTTCGGCGAGTTCCACACTATGCCTGCCGGTACCGCAACCGATATCGAGAATCTCGCTTCCCTTAGGTAATTTCAATTCATCGACAATAAAATTAACCTCCGCGAATGTATTTTTGGTGAATACATTCTGCATATATTTCGGCGCGTGGCCGTCAAAAAATTCTTCCCAACGATTCTTATCCCCCATAGCTCACCCTTTCGTAAAACATTTGAATTGCTTATACCATATATCCGTCTGGTTTTCAAAGGCCAAAATAAAAGATTTGATTTTTGGGCATCCGAATGTAAAATAGGTTGATGGAATTTGAATTGGGCTTTCCCGAAACAGACGAAAGATTCATGCGTGAAGCCTTAAGAGAGGCAAAAAAGGCGTTCGCGAAAGGCGAAGTACCTGTTGGATGCGTAATCGTACACGATAATATATTAATTGGCAGAGGGCATAACCGCACTGAAGGATTGCAGGATGCCACGGCGCACGCGGAGATATTGGCGATTACAGCCGCTTCAGAGAATTTGCAATCCTGGAGGCTGATAGATTGTACGGTATATTCAACTATCGAGCCTTGCGCCATGTGTTGCGGCGCGTTGGTACTGGCGCGAGTCGGACGCTTGGTCTTCGGAGCGCGGGATCCAAAATTCGGAGCTTGCGGATCGATATTTAATATCCCTGCCGAAAAGAAGCTGAATCATCAAATAATGGTGACCGAATCAATAATGGAACCGGAATGCGCCGCCATAATGCAGGAATTTTTCAAGACTAAGAGGAGAGAAAATAAATGAAATTCAATTCCGAACAGCAAAAAGTGGAAACTATCTCGAGGCTTTCGCTGATTTCGCTGATGATGGTGCTGGGAAGTGCCATAGTAATGGCCGCTATAGGGTATTTGGTGACTCAGGAGCGTATTTCTCAAGAAGGGTTTAAGCTCGATTTGTTAACGGAAGTGATATTTCTTGTCGCTCTTTCGGAATTTCCTGCAGCTTTTTTTGTTCGGAAATCGCTAATGGCCAAATTATCGAAAACCACGCAGTCAAATAGTCCTGAAATCAAACTAAACACGATAAGCGTTATCATGGCGGCATTCGCAATGGCAATCTCGACTTACGGATTGGTCATTGTACTCCTTGGCAATAAATTTGAGATGCTATTTCTTTTTGTAGCAATATCGCTGATTCATTATCAATTATTCAGATTAAGATTGAAGGACTTCGATGATATTAAAAATGAAGAAAACGAGCTTCACCCCAGAGGATAATAATATGCGCAATAGTAAATTATTTAAAATTCATATTTTGTCATTGGTTTTGATTATATCGATTATCGCGGCGTGCGCAAATAAAAAGGAATCCAAATCCGAATTAAATAAAATCGCTATTGATTCAACCGCGATTTCCAGCGGCGTGAGCGATTCCGCCGGCGGGATTACCTGGATTGCTCCATCAACCTGGATAGCCGGGCAGGATCGCCCGATGCGAATCAAAACATATATTATCAAAGCGCAAAATGGTGATACTGATAATGGCGAATGCGGCGTTTTCTATTTTTCGGGTGGCGGAGGAGATAAAAACGCTAATTTGCAGAGATGGGCCGAGCAATTCGAACGACAGGACGGTGGGAACGCCCTTGATTCCGCGAAAGTATCCGAAATTTCAAAAGGCAATCTCAAGATTACTACTGTGGACATTAAAGGAACATATAAGCTCGCGTCTGGGATGAATCTGGATATTATCGAAAGAAAACCTCGATGGCATTTAATGGGAGCCATAGTCGAGAGCCCCGAGGGAATTGTGTTTTTCAAAATGATCGGACCGGAGAATACTGTTGCGGCATCATCGGGCGATTTTGCCAACTTGATAAGTTCGATTAGGGCGAAGTAATTTACGAATTAAAGTTGTATCCTGTAAAATCAGCAGTTTTTGATATTTAATGTTTAATTGGGCCGTGCCCGAACAAAATATAATTCCGCAGTGGCGTTATGCCATTTTAATAGCCAATTGACGGGAATATCATTGTAAAACTTTGGTAAACTATAATCATAAGTAGTGTGAATATAGTCAGCTCTTTCTCGATTAATTAGAACATACGACGAATCAGTAATATTCGATTTATCAAGTCCCGCGTAATCATGCACATTAGGCGACTTTGGATATTTCCAGAAAAACTCCAAGACCCATGCTGTGCGAGTATCCGTATATAACTTATCTGATGGGGAAATTAACCTCACGACAGATCGTTCGACTGGACTGGCTTTACCGGTACTCGAGTATCTCGATATTGTCCAAATACTCACTAAAGTAAACCCAATTAATATCAAATATCCCCAAATGGGTTTGCGAATAAATATTATTCGATCATTTGTGCCATTAGAGGCCAATAATTCAAGCGTGATTATCGCGGTTAAGATTATTGCCGGCAATAGCATCAGATATATGTATCTATCGAAAAGAGCTAATGGTTTATATGAAGTGACACTCGATGTCCCAAAATTGAAAAATATTAATAATGATAGAAACCAGAATATTATAATTTTGTAATTCTTTTTCTTCATTATGATAAGATAAATTGACGCTCCAAGAGCGATAAGATTTACCAGCGAAAGGCCCCTGCTAAAAAATATAATTTTCGGTCCGCTGATAAATAATCGTTTGGCTAGCCCGGCCAGATAAGCACCGGGCTGCCATCCAAATTCACTGCCTTCCGAGAAAAACCACATTTTGGCGACTTCATAATTTCGTTCGGTTTGATGAAGCCTGAAAAGTAAATCACCTGCATGGAAATAATATGCAAATGATTCGGCCAAGACAACGGCGATAAAGCTTAGCGCCAGCCCTATAATTATTGCCAAATTCATTCTTTCAGATTTATACAATAACACCAGGTAAAACAGTATAAACGGCAGTAAGAAGATAACGCTCTCTTTACAGAGCCAGGAGCAACCGAGCGCTAATCCTGCTAATAAACCCAAGATAAGTCGGTTTTGAGTCTGCTTTCCGCGCGAGGCGCAATAAATAAGATATAGTCCCAAATTGGCCCAGAAGGCGGCAGGTAAATCAGGTAATAGCAACGAGGCTGATCTGGCGTCGATAGGAAGAAGCGCCATTAATAGAGCGGCAAGCAATCCGGTTTTGTAATTCGTAAACACTGAAGCGATCAGATAAGCCAAAATTATCCCGGCAAGCGATAATAGGAACGGGTAAATCAGCATGGCAAATTCGCTCGTGCCGACAATGCTAAATGCCAGAGATGTAGGCGCGATCAGACCAATTCTCATTGGGAAAACGGGAGCGCCTTCGAACTTGAGGACATCATATGCACCGATGGCCATCTTATGCGAAAGCTCGGCGTAGGTGCCATCATCGGATCCATAATAGCCATAGAATGAGATAATTCGGATTATTACGGCCACCGCGATTATTAATGCCAGAGATAGGATTTTATTATTTAGTACACGGGAGATTACATTCGCTATCATTGCTAAAATATTAGCCGACAAATCCCGGATAGTCAATTGGAATAATATCTCACACCAAGCAACAATATATGGAGGAGAGCGGGTATCTCTCCTCCATACGAATTTTGAAAAAGGGATAAAGTTATTTGCTTTTGTTTCTAGGCGTATTGTTCGTGAAATTTACGAATTTGATCGGTAGTAAATTTGGCGACTTTGATCACCCGTGCCTTGCTGCGAACATTCTCGGGCACTAATTTCATAGCTGCTTCCGCGCTTTCGGCCTCATAAATCGCGTAAGCGGTGTGGTCGCCTTCCATACATCCCCATTCCAGCTTATTCAGGGATTCCTTACCCTGTTTGGCGGCCGCGTCCAATGCCGCAAGACATTCCTCCTTCGTATGAGGAGAAATAACCATGAATTCGTTCTTGGATGCCATTGTAATGCTCCTTTCAGGTTAGATTATATATTCCAAATGGCTCTGGCGAATTCCCCAGATTCTCGATTTAATTTCACCGTTCAACATGTGTCGAGTCGTACTGTCAATCATTGTCTAAAATCCCCAATTTCATATGACAATTAAATCGCCAATACCCGGCTGATTGTTCCGAGTAATTATGAAAATGATTATTATTAATAAAAATATATTGATAATCTCGTCTTCTAACGATTAAGCGTTTTGCCATATATTTAATTTTTTAACGCGAACAGCTGAAATGAATTTGTCTCTAAGATGTCCAGGTATCTTTGATGACTCTGAGCCAATTTTTATATGCAATTTTTTCTAATGATTGCTCATCGTATCCCGATTCGCGGAATGATTCTATCAGACTCGGCAGATATGACGCGTCTTTAAGCTGCTCTGGCATTTCTGTGCCATCGAAATCGGAGCCGAATCCGACATGGTCGATACCAATACGATTTATGATATAGTCAAAATGATTAACTATTTCATTTAACGGCATATTGAATTCTGGGGTTAGGTCATCATTGATTTTCATCTTGATACTTGGAGCTTCGAATATAATACCAATAATACCATTGGAATCGCCGATCGCGTCGATTTGATCATCTGTGAGATTTCGAGATGACGGACATAAGGAATGAACAGCAGTGTGGCTGGCTACCAACGGATGTTTTGATATTCTAACGGCATCCCAGAATCCTTTTTCATTGATATGCGCCAGATCGATAATTATCCCGAGCTCATTGCAGGCCATTACCAATTCCCTGCCCGCGGATGTCAAACTATCACCGGTATCGGGCGAGTGAGGATAGCAAAATTGGACACCATTGCCGAATGAATTAGGCCGGCTCCAGGTAAGACATAATGATCGCAAGCCCTTGTCATAATATCCTTCAAGATTACTCAAATCTGATCTAATTGGCTCGGCTCCCTCGAAATGTAGAACCATAGCGATAATACCGTTTTGGATTGAATGATCTAATTCGGCAAAATCTTTTGTGATTTTGACGTTGCCCTCTGACAGTTGCTCTATGTGAAATGCAAAATCCATTAAATCATTGGCAAATCCCGCCGCATATTCGTTGTCGAGGGGCCGTGGATATTTTATCTCATAACCGTTTTTGTCAATCTTTAGGCCATAGATAGGGCTTCGTTCAGGTGACGATTGAGGCGCCGGGACACAAATAGAAAACAATCCACCTGCGATTCCACCTCTTCTTGCCTTAGGTAAATCCAAATGATTCTTAAGGGATTCATCAATAAATGGACGCA
>CAWFQL010000007.1:0-61148 GCA_963817915.1 uncultured candidate division Zixibacteria bacterium | reverse complement strand
CACTACAGTCGAAATCTCATTCCAATACACCGATGGCTACACTGAGAATGTTTTCAGCTATGTAAATAATATCAATACGATAGAGGGCGGCTCGCATCTGATCGGATTCAAGACCGCGCTTACCCGTACTATCAACAATTACGGCACGAAAAACAAACTCTTCAAAAACGGTGATGCTGTTTTCCAGGGCGAGGATGTCCGCGAAGGTTTAACCGCCGTTATTTCGGCGCGTGTTCCGGATCCTCAGTTCGAGGGCCAGACCAAAACCAAGCTTGGCAATTCAGAGACAAAAGGAATTGTCGAATCAATAGTCGGCGACGCGCTCAATGAATTTCTGAAGAGAATCCACCGGTTGCCAGGAAGATTATCGAAAAATGCTCTTCAGCGGCCCGTTCAAGAGAAGCCGCCAGAAAAGCGCGCGATCTGGTGCGCCGCAAATCGACGCTCGATTCAGGTGCTCTACCGGGGAAATTAGCCGATTGCTCATTGAGCGATCCCGAACTGTGCGAGATATATATAGTTGAGGGTGATTCGGCAGGCGGTTCGGCCAAGCAGGGCCGCGATCGCAAATACCAGGCGATATTGCCGTTGAAGGGCAAGATTCTTAATGTCGAAAAAGCCCGTCTTGATAAAGCCCTTTCCAATGATGAAATACGGACACTTATCTTGGCCCTTGGAACAGGTACAGGCGAAGATTTCGATATCGCCAATAACCGTTACGGCAAAATCATAATTATGACCGATGCCGATATCGATGGTTCGCATATCAGGACATTGCTTTTAACATTTTTCTATCGTTTTATGAAGCCATTGATCGAGGCAGGGAAGGTCTATATTGCCCAGCCGCCGTTATTCAGGGTGAAAAAGGGCAAACAGGAATTCTACGCGTACGATGAAGAAGAACGCGACAGGCTAAGCGAACGATTAGGCAGACAGGGCGTATCTATTCAGAGATATAAAGGTCTCGGAGAGATGAATCCCGAGCAGCTCTGGAAAACTACTATGAATCCCGAGACAAGGACTTTGAAAAAGGTCGACATGGAAAACAGCGCTGAAGCTGACAGGATATTCGAGACATTAATGGGTGATTTGGTTGAGCCGCGCCGGAAATTTATCGAAGAGCACGCCAAATACGTGAAGAATCTGGATATATAGGCATCACAGCGATAGTTTCTCGAGTTTATAGATATTCGCGAGACAGAAAAGCATAGATAATTTTTGCAATATTGAAGACGAGGGTTTGAGCAGCAACAGGACTTGCCGAGAATAAATCAGAAAAAAATCTTGACATCAAGGAAATGACAATATATTAATAGCCCCGAAAATCTATGTTGATTTGAATGAAACTGAATGAAAAATATCGAGTTGAACATCAAAGAAAAGGAGAAAGGACGAAAGACAGTTTTAGTATATCATTTTTAACCAGCATTTATCACGGAATGTATTGACTAAGAGTACTGGAATAGGCAGGCGTGAGCAAACCGGGCTCGCACATGTCTGATTTTTTTTGAAGTGTAAACCGGAAAGAAAGGAAATTCAAAATGTTCAAGCGCGTTTCAATTGTGTTGGCTGTGATCGCCCTTTTGTTGGTTGTTGGTTGCAGCAAACCGCCAGAGACCGAAATGCAGAATGCTAACAACGCCATTACGGCTGCCAAGACAGCAGAGGCCGAGCAGTATGCTCCCGATGCTTACCGCATAGCCGCTGACACCCTTAACGCCGCCAATGCTGCAAAGACGGAACAAGATTCCAAGTTCGCTCTTTTCAGAAGCTACGGCAAGTCTAAGGATATGTATGTCGCAGCCCAGGCTCTCGCGGAGAAGGCTGTAACCGAGGCTCAGGCTGAGAAGGAAAAAGTCAGATTGGCAGTAATGGATATGCTGACCAAGGCCCAAGCTGATATAGATGCGGCAACCAAGGCTCTGGATAAAGCACCGCGCGGCAAAGGCAGCAAGGCCGATATCGAATTGATTAAGGCAGATCTGGCCGGTGTCAATACCGGTTACGCCGAAGCGAAGGCCGATTTTGACGCAGGTAAGTTCCTCGTTGCAAAAGGCAAGCTGGAAACAGTTATGGCAAAGGCACAGAGTATTATTACCGAAATCGATGCAGCAAAGGCTAAGAAGGCTGGCGTTAAGAAGTAGATTATCGGATTAAAAGAAGTATCTATGGGAATGGGCCGAAATTAGATCGGCCCTTCCCGGAAAATCCGAATCATCATTGATAAATCATCTTAGTTTAATCTTGAAAACAATCAACACAATAAAATATATTGCCCTTGCACTAAGCGGAGTTTCGATAATTATCGCGAGTTGCCAGGAACCGCCGATTTCATCGATGCATCGCGCTCGATTGGCATTGCAATTGGCCGAGGGAGCCGGCGCAATCAAATTTGCCGAGACGCAATACAGGGAAGCGGAAAGCCTGCTTCAAAAGGGCAATCTGGAAATCGCCAGACAAAAAGGCCGTCTGGCTCCATTCCGCAATTATCATAACGCCGATTCAATATTAAGTATCGCGTACGAGACCGCCAACAAAGCCGCGATCGACGCCAAAGACAGATACATGGAATTGGACACGCAGGCGGAGAATGCCCGCGAAGGCTTAAAAAACGAACTCACTAATTATAGAGAAGCGCTCGATGGGGCATTAGCTAATTTCAACGCAGAACGATACTGGTCGACCGCCGATCTGGCTCTCAAAATGAGCCAGCAGCTGATTATCAAAGGCGAATTCGTAGCGGCCATAGAAGCTGTTCGAAGCGGCAGGGAATCATTAAGTAAACTAAGCCAGGTACTCAATGAATATGCTAATGACGAAGCGCAAAAAATAAGAATATGGCGCCGATGGGTGCAGGAGACAATCGATAATTCCAGGGCGAACGGCTCGCCGGCGATTATAGTAGATAAGTCAGCGCATAAATTGTATATAGTCCAAAGCGGCAAGGTTATCCGCAAATTCGATTGCGAACTCGGGTATAATTCCGGGAAGCAAAAGTTTTTTTCGGGAGATGGCGCTACGCCTGAAGGCCAATATATAGTTACGAAAACAAAGCATAATGGAAGTAAATTCTATAAAGCGCTCCTTATAAATTATCCCAATCAACTTGATAAAAAAAGATTCTCTGAGAATAAATCAAAAGGTATAATATCCCGATATGCTCGCATAGGAGCATTGATCGAAATTCATGGTAATGGCGGTCGGAATGACGATTGGACCGATGGCTGTGTAGCCGTAACAAATAATCAAATGGATAGTATAATGCAATATGCAACGGTGGGCATGCCTGTGACTATCGTGCGAAGATCGGATATTTGGCCATGAAACGTTGGGTCTTGATTTTGCTTATAGGCCTTGGGCTATTTTTTGGAATTATGCTTCTGGGGACATTTGTCCTTACACAGAGGCCGCCTGCCGATGCTGAAGAATTCAGCGATTCTCTTCAGGCAAAATTACCTCAGGACGATAAACTTGCCCAGAAAGAGCTTCAGAAGGCTCGCGATGCGCTAGCCAAACTTAGGCCGTTTGGACAATATATCGTTATCAATACACACGCCAACAAGCTTTCATTGCGCTCAGAAGATTCCGTATATTTTCGCGGGACAGCATCTACCGGTTCCGGCGGCGAGGTGATCGATAGTGTCACCGGCCGTAAATGGATTTTTAACACACCGCACGGTGCATTTAAAATTAACAGCAAGCTGAAACAACCCTGGTGGCGGAAACCCGATTGGGCATTTATTGAAGAGGGCGAGAAGATTCCCAAGAACGAAAATGAACGTTACGATCCTGAAATGCTCGGCGATTTCGCTATGGGATTCGGCAACGGCTATTTTATTCATGGGACTATTTACGAACGGCTTTTAGGTATTAGCGTAACGCACGGCTGTGTTCGTCTGGGTACCGATGATTTGAAATATGTATTTGACAGGGCCAAAGTTGGAACAGCGGTTTACATTTTTTAATTTTCCGAAATTTTCGAGAATAGAAAGACTTGCCATACCTTTTCTATTGGTTTGCTCAATGGCGTTTGTGGCCTGCGGCCGTAAGGGACATGAAGCCGCGGAAAGGGGTGTCCAGAGCGACAAAAAATGGAATCGCCCTAAGGCCGAATTGGAATATCGTTTGATAAAATCCGAGTTGGCGCTGGCGAAAACCGAAAAACCATATTTGGTCTTCGACTTCAAGAAGGGCAAATTAAAACTGAAAATGAAGGGCGTGGTTGTCTGGAATTATCCGATGGATTGGGCCACTACAGATACTTCGCAAATGCTGGAATTCATGAAACGGTTCGAGGGGAGTGATGATATTCTTGTAAGACCCCTCGTGGCAAAGCATCTCTTCTCCGCCAAAGGTAAGACTCCTGATTCGGTACTGGCGATTGTTGGCGAAGCGGTCAGGGTTAATCCCGACCTGCTCCAGCGCGAGCTGCCTGAAAAATTCCAGCTTCTATGGGAGGACGGTTTAATACTTGAAATTAAAACCGATATCAGCGGCAAGCCTGTGTCCAATTATAAGAATACTATGATCGAAATACGAAGAGTCCTCAGAAGTCCATTTGGAGAAAGCAGAATTACACTTAATATGCAGGTCGAGGATGCCCTTACTCTTTATCGAGTGGCGGAGCCCGGACTGCAGACTTTAATTTATCCGCCTATGTAATATTAGACAAATATAGAATAAAAAAGGGCGTCGATTTGACGCCCTTTTTATTTGAATGACAAAATATTCTATTTTTTGCCTACAGTCGCGATAACCATATTTTCAGTGTCAAAATAGTCTTTGGCTACCCTTTGAATATCGGCGGGTGAGACCTTCCTGATCTTGGCAAGATAATCTTCTTCATAATCATACCCGACTCCAAGGAACTCATTTCTGCACATATAATACGCCTGGTTTATGCGTGAAGCGCGGGCCAAAAGCATAGAGCCCCATGTTGAGTTTTGGGCTGTTTGAAGCTCTTTTGGAGATGGTTCCGCGTCCTTCATGCCATTAATTTCTGCGATCATTCCCTCTTTGGCGGGAATTAGATTTTTCGGGCTAGTGCCGATAGCGGCCGCGGCCCATCCAAAATCAGGCATAAAGTCTACACCCATACCGACTGAATAAGCGAACCCCTTTTTCTCTCGAAGATTCAAAGCCATTCTCGATGAGGTTATCGATGATGCCATATCGATGGCGGAGGCGTCTGGTGATTTCAGTCCGGGGATAATAGTCCCTAAATAGATATAAATCTGCTCTTTTTCCATTTCTTGATGGACTTCTTTGAGTCCCTGCGGCTTCGGCGGGACATTCATGGTGGCGTAGACGGAAGGATCTTTAGGCATTTTCCCGAATGTATTCATTATCCAGGCTTTCACTGTATCGGGGTCGATACTGGTCGCCACCGCCATAATAATGTTATTCGGCGCGTAGAAATGTTTATGATAGGCAACAAGGTCATCACGCGTAAATGTATTGAACGTTGTTGGATTACCGACTTCAGTTTTTTCGAATGGAAATCCGGCGAATAAATTTCTATATAGCAAATCCCGACATGATTGAACCGTTGAGCCCGAGTACATGCGATAGATTCCCATTACCTTCTTTTTAGTTTTATCAATTTCGGCCTGAGGGAAATCCGGCTTGCAGGCAATTTGGAAAAGCAATTTTGTCGCTGAAGATGCGTATTCATCGATAGTCTCGAATTTGATAAACGAATATGAACGGGTTGTATAGCGATCATCGTAAGGTATATACGGATTATCGTTGGCGGTAATCACTGCGCCAATATCATCGAGTCTGTTTTGTAATGTGGCGGCATCCATACCATCGGCACCGAGGACCAACATGCGATTAACAAAATCCGTGATGCCGTCCTTGCCAACTGGTTCATTAGCCGAGCGATTTTTACCAAGTATATTAATAGCGAAAACCTTGCTATCGGGATTATGCTTGATTATGAGGTCGAGACCATTTGGCAGGATTTCATGAATAAACTTATCGTATTTGTTGCCAGACTGCGCGAATAATGATCCCGATAAAGTCGCCAAGATTAACGCGGCATAGCAAATTACCCTAAAATATCTCTTTATCAATTTAATGGGCGAATTCATTTTTTCACCTCCGTCGAATCAGGCTCAAGCGCGCAGGCAATATATTGCGGACTGGAAAAATATTTTTTTGCGGCTTTCGATACCATTTCAGGCTTCACTCCCGAAAGATTATCGATATAATTTTCCAGGAAATCATATCCGCAGGTCGCAAGGTAGGGAGCCTTCATAATACCGTAGTAATGGAGTTTTTCCTCGAGCTTGATCTCATTTACCTTGCTCGGAACAATTATTCGATTTAAGTCCGCTTGTGTGAAATTGCTGGATGAAAATCTTTTTAAGAATTGAACAGTAGTGTCAATCGCGGCCTGTATTTTATCCGGTTTGTCGGTTTTAATCGAAATATTAAGAAGACTATACTCCTTTTGAATTTCAAGCGATGCCGAGACTTCAACCGCGAGCGGATCGTTTCCTGATGTAAGAGCCTGATTGAGGGGAGATGACTCACCGGAATTCAGAATCTGCGAAAAAATATCGAATCCATAATAGTCAGGGTCGCTAAATAGCGGCGCCGGAAAAGTCATTTGGAGATAAGTCACATCAGTTGGATATTTCTTTACATGAATTTCTGTCCCGTAGGGCGGATTGATATTGAATTCGGCAAGCTTGGGAAGCTCGCCTCTGGGGATCGATCCGAAATATCTGTTTACTTTTTCCAGCATCTGAACTGTCTCAAAATCGCCAATAATAAGGGCGATCATATTATTCGGGACATAATGCTCTTTATAATACTTCATCACTTCATCGCGGCTGACATTGCGGATAGTGGAATCATACCCGATTACCGGCCTGGCGTAAGGGGTGCCGGCGAATACTACGGAATTAAAATAATCCGACGCGACATTATCGATGGCGTCATTATCCTTTTTGATTTCTTCCGCGACTATATCTCGTTCTTTCGGGAATTCAGTTTCCGGCAGGATTGAATGGAATAGCTGATCCGATTGTAGATCAAGTCCTTCATCGATAAATTCGGCAGGTATTACAATCAAATATCCGGTCATTTCCTGCCTGGTGAAAGCGTTGATATACCCGCCATAATCTTTGATGCCTTCATTTAGCTCCAGACGGGTTCGCTTTTCGGTGCCGTTGAAAAGCATATGCTCGAGAAGATGGGTAAATCCGTTATTCTGGTCATTTTCGTATTTGCTGCCCGCTCTTACGACAACGACCGATGATATCAGGGGCATGGCATGGTTTTCCTTTAGGATTACCTGCATGCCGTTTGAGAGGGTGTAGATATTCGTCTTCCCTGCAAAAGCACTACCGAATAACATCAATAAAAGCAGGGCAACGAAGAGAAGTTTTTTCATAAAGCCTCCATCGCTTCAAATTCTCCATTATCAATAGGCCAGTGATAAATAGATTTGACAAGAGATAATGTCAAGCGGGAAAGTGCGAAAATGTTGCGCCGGGTCGTAGTCCGTCAAAAGCCAGAAAGAAAATTGGGCTTTTGACGGGCGTGAACCGGAAGGCAGTGCTGTGATGGACATCGCTTAGTATGAATTTTTTTCTGCTTCATATTATATCGGGGAATACGCCCTAATTGAACGGTTCACGCCCCGACATTTCATGTCGGGACTACGACCCGGCTGAGCATGTTATGATGACACCAAAAATGAAGTATAAAGAACGTATGGGAATTTTGCTCAGTAGAATGACTAATTGGATTTAGATGCCAACATCGGCATACAATTGATAGAAGCCGGTTAACTCCAATTTTTCGCGGATATCGAGAGTCAACCCCAAAATGTCTTCGGGATTCAGCTTGTCAGTCGATTTGGCGCAACTGGAAATAAAGACATTGGCCCAATGGGCGAACCCGCGCAGCAGATCTTCGCTATTATCAGGTGCACATCCCTTAATCAAGGTGGCGACTCCATTATTATCAACAGTAATGAAGGCCAGGAACTGATGTTTTTCCACCAACGAATCTTTTGAATTTCGCAGATGCTTGGTAACAAGATAGGCGCCGATCTTCTGCTGAACATTGGAGGCGATAATATTTATAGCCTTGAGCATCAGATCGAAGCTGATGCTACTATTGCCGGAACCGGATTCTACGGCTGAGACTGACAAGTCGGCCTTGGCAAAACGGCGGCTGATTGCGGGAATTGCTTCTTTGCATATGGACCCTAAATCGTCGAAGCTAAGCTCTTCTCTTCCCAAAATAAGCACGATAGCTTCGCCGCGATTATAAAGCCGTCCGCGACCATTTTCAAAAAAGAAATCGACCACCAGACTTTTGTCGAGTGAACGGCCGAGATTTAGTGTCGACAGGGCGATTCTCTTGATATCTTCCGCGGTATAGCTTGATGGCAGCAGCTGATAAGTAAGAGCTCTCTTTTTATCGATCGCGATCGTACCCCAGACACCGGGGACGGCGCGTATATTCGCCAATATCTTGTTCATCCTCTGATCGCTTCCTTTAGCACCGATCCGATATCGGCATCGGGCTTGATACTGACCAGCAGCCTTTTGCCCTCGGATTTGTCTATGATGAATTTGCCCTGTTCGCTTATCATTGCGGCTAGCTTGAATGCCCCGATGCGAGAGGATTGTGAAATAGCCATGGCAATATCGATAACGTTACCGGCATGATTATAAATTGGCAACGGATTTTCGGTATTCAATTTTTCATCGATATCGGCGACATATGAAACTCCCGGAATCACGGCCAGCCTGTCCACCCTTGATATCATGATCGATCTTGTCTTCTTGATAAAATCCGCGCCGTCGGTCATTATTTTCTTGGCGAGGTTTTCATGCTGGGAGATAACAGCATTTTCGGCGAATCTTAGATCTTCCTCATTGGTTAAATGACGATCAAAGGTTCGCTCGACCTTGTGAATGACCTGACCCTCGAGAGCCACCGACGTAACAATTCGGGTTCGCGGCTTAGTTAAAAATTCTGTTTGGAGGATAAAAGTCTTATCGAGTGTTTTTATAGATGATGTCCTACCAGCGGGCATTCCAACCACTTTATATTCTCCTTCCAAATCATATATCGGCTTTTGAGTTAAGGAATTAATGTCGAGTATGATTTTTCCTGCCAAGTCGACACAATACTTGGCAAGGCCGATAAGCTATTGAATTACAATAAGATGACCGGGGCAGCGGCTTAGCGCGGGGTAATGGCAAGAAACGCCAATATTAAAATTAGCAGAATAGCTGAAACAATGAGATTTCTTACAAAAAATGGTTTTAGCGGCAAAATTCGATAGAGTGGCGATATCGTTTTATCGTTTACCGATTTTCCTTCAAGGCAGGCTTGGATAATCGCCGCACCCTCATTTGTAAGCACGGAGATCGATATTTCGGCAAATTCTCGGCTGGCTTTCGATGGCGAACCATAATAGCCGGGCTTTGGCTCCGACTTTGATTGATCTTGCGTCGTGTCGGGAAGATTTTTATAAACATCATTGACTAAATCAGGTTTTAGCATCATCATCATCGAGGTTTCCCACCAGCCGCCATGAATATCTTTCTTGAGCAGTTTTTTGTCGTCATCGGAAATCGGCGATTTCAGTCGCGATGAGATTTTTTCGACAAATTCTCCCATTAAAAATCTGACTGCCAGCGCGCCTGAAAGATTATGCATTTGGATTTTATGCTTTTTTGATACTTTCACGCAGGCCGACTCTATCGCCACAATATCCTTTGGCGAGCCGTGGCCGGATAAAAGGAAAACATATCGAAATCCATACGATGCCAACGACTCCCCGAATCCCTTAACAATATTATACAAAGTGATATTGCTGATTCGCAGAGAACCGGCTTGCCGGTACACTTGGGTCCCCAATGGAATCGGCGGGCAGATTATGGCATCGAATTCGGGTTTTCGCTCGATTGTGGTCTTGGCAATCGAATCAGCAAAATAGATGGCGTCGAAATAATCGACTCCCAGCGGCAAATGCGGGCCATGCCCTTCGATAGGCGAAATCGCCACAAAAAAGACAGTCTTATTCTTATCGAGTGATTGGATAAATGGTGATGACAGCTCTTCGAGTCGAAGTATCCTTCCGGCCATATAATTACGCTACCAAACTTCGGGGATTGAGTCAAGCGATTAAAAAATGGAGGAATTACTTGCCTTTCGGATTGTAACTCTTATAATTCCTGTTGAAACGATAATAGGATAGTAAAAAATTAGGAAATACTAGCAAGGCGGAAAATGCGAAAGGCAAAGATATTATTTTCGATATTTTCGATTATGATATTAGGGCAGTTTGTGGCAAATCCTGCAATTGGAAACAACATAGATAGTTTGGCGGCGAAACTGCAAATGCCAAATTGGATTGATCGTTATGGAGTAGCGGAAAAAATCATAAATACCCCAAACCTCGATACCGCAAGAGCAATCAACATCTTAGTCGATGTAATAAAATCGGAAGTAGCCCGCCCGACTTCCACACAATATATGCATGGATCGTATGCGACAAATTCCGAATTGCTTATGGATCAATATTTGTCCGCTTTAACGAAGTTAGGTCAATCCGCAATTCCCAAACTGCGATTGGTTATGAATAGCGCCGACGGTGATTTAAAAAAGTGGTCGATTATTGCGTTAGGCATACTGAAGGATGATTCCGTGCACAACGAACTAAAGAACATGGCTAGGGTGGATACATCTCAATTCATTAGATCTCACGCAATCTTTTCATTGAGTTTTTACGCTGATTCAACCGATATTCCGATATTTGGGCAGGCATTATCTGATACTTCGATAGTAATAGTTCATACGGATGTTTATTTAGAAGATGGTCAGCCCCTTGATTCCGTGGTACGCCCGGTGAGAGAAACTGCTATAAGGGCATTGCTGAAAATGGGATACAAAGTGGCACTCGATGCTGAAGGCAATCCGTATTTAAAGTAATAGTAAAGGGGCCATTATGCGCTCGGAAAAAATATCAACTTGTGGTGGCAGGTCTCCGCACCTGCCACATCGAGGGAGTTATCGTCGGGTACGGAGACCCGACGACACCGCGAAATTCTTGTTGAAACGATTTTTGGATAGTTAAAAAATTAGGGAATACGAGCAAGGCGGAAAATGCGAACGGCAAAGATATTAATTTCGATATTTTCGATCATGATATTAAGGCAGTTTATGGCAAATCCTGCAATTGGAAACAACATAGATAGTTTGGCGGCGAAGCTGCAATTGCCGAATTGGATTGATCGTCAAGGAGTGGCGGAAAAAATCATAAATACACCGAACCTCGATACTTCAATGGCCATTAATATTATTATCGATGTTATAAAATCGGAAGTAGCCCGCCCGACTTCCTCACAATATATACATGGGTCGTATGCGACAAATTCCGAAAGGCTTATGGTTCAATATCTGTCCGCTTTAACGAAGTTAGGTCAATCGGCAATTCCCAAACTGCGATTGGTTATGAATAGTGCCGACGGTGACTTAAAAAAGTGGTCGATTATTGCATTAGGCAGGCTAAAGGATGATTCCGTGCACAACGAACTAAAGAACATGGCTAGGGTGGATACATCTCAATTCATTAGATCTCACGCAATCTTTTCGTTGAGTTTTTACGCTGATTCAACCGATATTCCGATATTTGGGCAGGCATTATCTGATACTTCGATAGTAATAGTTCATACGGATGTTTTTTTAGAAGATGGTCAGCCCCTTGATTCCGTGGTACGCCCGGTGAGAGAAACTGCTATAAGGGCATTGCTGAAAATGGGATACAAAGTGGCACTCGATGCTGAAGGCAATCCGTATTTAAAGTAATAGTAAAGGGGCCATTATGCGCTCGGAAAAAATATCAACTTGTGGTGGCAGGTCTCCGCACCTGCCACATCGCAGGAGTTATCGTCGGGTACGGAGACCCGACCAAACTGATTAAAAGGAATCTATGTGAGGAATGCTGTAGGTCTACTAATCTTATTTGCATTTTGTTCCGTTAACGCGCAGTTTTCATCTAAAGTATACGCGACCATTCCCGACTCATCGCAGAATAAAATTACTGATATAAACCTATTCCGGCAGAATCTCAGTTCTTCTGAGTGGGTAGAAAGATATGGAGCTGCGTCAAATATTTGCCCCTTATCACAAAACGACACTATCAGCGCTATCAATTCATTATTTGATGCGATTCAAAATGAACTTGATAGTCCTATTTCGAAAGAGATGAGATCGGGATCTTATTCAACAATTTCTGATATGCTTAAATGCCAATATGTATTTGCATTAATACGACTGGGCGGCGCGGAGGCTCTAGTGTTAAAGCTAAGGGCTAAAAATTCAACCGGCGAATTCCAAAATTGGCTATTGCTGTCATTAGCCTTTTTGAAAGACAGGGATGCTATGAGTAAAATAAAATCTCTACTTTCAGAAGATTGTAATGGCCAACTCCGCGCAATGGCAGTGCGAGCGCTGGCTTCAAATAAAGATCCAGCTGATACAACATTATTTAAGAGCCTATTAGCAGATAAATATAGCGTGATTATGCGCTTGGATCACGATGTGCCCGACGGAGATTTTCAGCAAGTAATTTTCCCGGTACGAGACCAGGCAGCGGCTGCGCTTAGGGGCATCGGATTCATCGTAAAAATCGATTCGCTCGGAAATTATACTATTGAGAGAAACAAATAAAACTATGCGTAACAGGACTCTTATGCGCTCGGCAAAGATATTATTTTTGACCATAGCATTGTACGCGGTATCGCTTGCGGCAGAGTCGAACGGCCGCCAAATTATCAGGCAAAAATGAAGTGGTGAATATTTCCGATCCAAAAGTTGTATCCTATGGTGGCACCTATCAACGTCTTGTTACCGTCAATATATTTAATTTTGAAACTCGCCAAACAAGGACAATCGGACAGATTGAATTAGATGAATTTGACACTCCAATAATGTACGAAGGTAGTTTCATCGAAGATTCGGTGCATGATAGAATAATCTATGCCCCGAATGGCGGAGGGTTCACGCCCGAATGGCATGTCATAGATTTAAAAATGCTGACGATTTATCGGCTGAATGCAGATACTCTCAATAGCCTTTTGGGTGGAGTATACATTACACCCAATTGTAAATATATTATAGTTTTCCGCTAAGATTACGATTCGGAAAAGTCATACTGGGATGACCCCAATATGCTATCGACATATGTATTTGATGCCGCCAATTTCCAATTTATCAAGAAAATTAATGGATTGACTGCATTGGGGGGAGTCTATCCTCCTGATTTTTTTATATCAGCAAACAGCAAATATATTTTTATTGAAGACCGATTTAAAAATCCGAGTCTAAGGGGAATTGCTGCTTCCGCTTTAGTCTGGATATAATAACTCAACAGATATATCAATTTTGACCTAGGCCCTTTCGGATACATATAAAGTTATTGTCGAAACAGATCATGATTATCCGGGCGGTGATTTTCGCGAGGAAATGTACCCTGCTGGCGAAAACGCTACGTGGGTCTTGATTGAGCTTGGTTTGATAGTCGTTGCAGACTCAATAAAGGGATATAAAGTTATAAAACACGAACGATAGCTGGCGTCTCAGGTTTTGAAATCTTAGCTAATCCTTCGTCCTGTAGCCTTTTCGAAAAGATAGAATCTATCGGTTGGCGGGTTGAATCTGATATTCTCACCGATTTCATAATCGCCCAAGGCGACGATCTTGATACCATCATCGGATTCGGTCCTGACCAGAACAAGACTGCTCCGTCCCAAGTTTTCTACCGAGACGACCTCGCCTGTCACCTTACCCTCAGATGATATCTGAAAATCCTCCGGGCGGATACCTAAAACCAAATTTTTTCTACGTTCATAAATCGGTTTATCCGCTTTGCCTTCTTCAATATCGACCAATGGTATTGCCAAGCCCTTGGATGATACGAAATTCGATTCATCGGCTATCATACCCTCGAGCAGGTTCATCGATGGGAACCCCAGGAATCCCGCCGTAAAAAGATCGGGCGGGTTTTCGTACAAATCTCTCGGTGTGCCGGATGAGATAATCCGGCCCTCTTTCATAATGAAAATCAAATCTGCCAGACTCATCGCTTCCACCTGATCGTGAGTGACATATATCGAGGTGCCATTAACCCTTCTATGCAACGATAAAATTTCACCCCTCATGCGCATGCGAAGTTCGGTATCGAGGTTGGATAACGGTTCATCGAATAAGTAGAGCTGTGGTTTGCGGACTATGGCTCGTCCCAGAGCGACCCTCTGTCTTTGACCACCCGAAAGTTCTTTCGGTTTCCTGCCGAGATATTCGGAAAGCCCCAACATGCCGGCGGCCCATTTGACCACTTCTTTTCGTTCCGAACGGCGCACTCTTCTCGATTTCAGGCCGAATTCGAGATTCTGCTTAACTGTCATATGAGGGTATAATGCGTAATTCTGGAAGACCATGGCGATATCCCGCTTTTTGGGCGTCCAATGAGTGATATCGATGCCATCGAGGACTATCGAACCCTTTTCGGGTACATCGAGCCCGGAAATCAGACGCAATAACGTGGTTTTACCGCATCCCGATGGCCCTAGCAGTACGATCATCTGGCCGTCATCGACATCGAGATTAATATTGTCAACCCCGACTGCGCCATTGGGGTAATACTTGCGCACATCAACCAGTCTTAATTTCATAGCGATTATTATAGGGTGATTCCGCGGAATACTCAAATAAAATCATGGCCTAATTTTTTGTCGGGTTTTTCAAACCCGACCTACTCAAGCTTAATTTTGAATCGTCAAGATAATAAATATTGGGAAAGATGTCCGATCAACGTAGCAATATCATTCGTCTGGTTGTCAAGGTTACGCCAGCATGTTTTATCTGATAGAAATAAGTACCCGATGAGACTCCATACCCCTGTACATTTTGGCCATTCCAGGATACAGCGTAATTCCCGGGCGAATAAAGACCCTTGGAATATACGACCCTGCCGGCGATATCGTAGATTATCAAATAACAAGGCGCTTGCGACGTGCGAGACTGAAATTGGAATCAAAGTCGATGAATTAAACGGGTTAGGATAGCATTGACCCAATGTGCTGATTGCGGGCAGATTGTTCGGCTGAGGATTAGGTTCGGGAATATCAGGTATCGCGATTATTGCCGGTTGCGATTTTTGTCCCTGCAAATCGATTGCGGTGACTTTGATCAATCCAAAATTATTCGCTCCCATCGAAATTGATGTATCCGCCGTAGTATAGATGACGTTATTATCTATTTCGATTTCATATAAGGCAATATCGGGCTCTGTATTTCGATTCCAGATAAGCGTATTGAATTTGTTTTCGTATGCAACACCGGTCGGCATCGATGGCGGCGCATCGTAAATACAATAATAAACCTCTTCATCGCCAAATTGAGCGGGGTGTTCTCGGTTTGTTATGGATATTAAATGGATATTTCCAAAACCATCTGTAGCGATCACCGGTCTTTTGCTGAAGTAATCGGAATGCGTAATCTGAACAGGTTCGGACAAAGTATCGGCCGAAGGATCATATCGCCTGTGAAAAATCTGGCTATTCGGCGTATTATTGGGTGATTCATAAACGAAATCCACATAATCGCCATTAATTGCCAGACATGGGAATCCGCCGGTTTCATTTTCAGATGATAATAAAATCGGGTCGGACCAGTATTCATTCGAATTATGAATAAAAACCGCTTGCGAATTACCAATTATCGAACCGATCGAATATGTCACATAGATAATATCGCGGCCATTTTCGGATGATTTTACGGCGATATATGGAAATATGCAGTTGATCTCGGAGAGGGGAGTAAGGTCTTCCGCATCAATAATAGCGCCGGTGTTAATATCGATAGTGAAAAGGTAAATATGCGATATCGGATTTTGTATATAACTGACTGAGGCAACGAGATAAACGCGCCCATTTGATCCGCCCGCCGCCGAAAGATTAAGACCGCTATATTGATCTCCCAATTGAAGCGGAGTCAGTTCTAGTTCGCCAGTCACCGGCGCGGCATTTTCATAGATTCTATAAAATACGGGAAGAGACTGAGTTCCAATATCTCCCGAATATGGCCAGAACGCGATAGTGCGATTTCCGCTATTTGCCAATGTTGTCTGCCAGCCGGTCGAGGAAAACGCCAGCGAATGCCCGCCGGGCTCCGATACATAATGAGGGACAATCAGGGAATCCGGATTATTCAGCATCACCGACCCAAACAGCTCTCCGTATCCGTTAGTCTCTTCAGCATATACAGATAATAGCTCACCATTCGCCATGGCGGTTATAGACGGGTGGCCGAAGAAATTAACCGTATCTACCAGCGAAATTTCATGGTCGTTATCATCCCACGCGTACCAGGTGGGATCGGGATATTTGCCTCTATAGAAAATCCTTAATGAGCCGCCGTATCTTCGATCCTCCCATACGACATGCACGCGATTATTGCGATCGACCGCAATCGACCAGGGAGAATCCGATCCGCGGCTGGCCTGTTTACCGTCGCTTACAGTATTTACCCTTGCTTCATCGCGCCAGCCAGCATTGGCCAAGTCGAGATTAAATACGATGATCTGAAATACCATTATAATCCATAAGGGAACTTTATGATAAAAACTGTGTGATCGATTTCGTGCCATTTATTCCTCCGACACCGAAATCGACTCTTAATAGTAATCATCTGAATCGAGGATATTTCAAGTAGAACCATGTTCAATTTTCGGATTTCACGATGCAACCGGATAAAAATAATTATGATTAGTTGTGCAATTAAAAGCATGGGGAAGGGTCTATATGTTAGTGAAATATCATGAAAAAAATTGAAATAATTACCTTAGAATTTCCTGAAATACATAGCTATCTTAATCCCCTATTTTTATGAATCATAGCGGGTTTAGTGCATTTAATTGTTGTTTAATCAGGTAAATTTCTTATATTTCGCATAATGAAATGTTAAGATCCGTAACATCCAATGACTCCTGGAGGATTAGATGAGAATTGTGAAATTGTTTGTAGTGGTTTTGTCAATTTTCTCTTTGGCTTATGGGGGGGAAATTGATCCCCAATTAGCCAACAAAATTGATCAATCCAAATCCGACGCTCAGATATCGGTTCTCATTTTTATGAAGGATCAAGTCGATGTGGCATCGATTAGCCATCGACTCGATATGTCCCAGGCGTCATTGGCTCAACGGCATTTAGAGATTATTACGGCATTACAGGAAAAAGCCACCGAAAGCCAGGCGGATATCATGGCGAATCTTGCCAACGGGAAATTGAGAAATACGGTCGGCTCTTACGAAGGTTTTTGGATAAATAATATGATTTATGCCGAGTTAACTCCTGACGAGATAACAAGTCTCGCCTCCAGAAGTGACGTGGCAAGAATTTATTTGGACTTCAAGGGTGAATTGGTTAAGCCTATTATAGATGACAACGCAGATAATCCCCCGATCATAGCAGGAACTGAAGCTGGAGTGAGGGCGATCCGAGCCAACGAAATGTGGGCATTGGGATTTACGGGAAGAGGCCGATTGGTTTGCAATATCGATACGGGAGTAGACGGTTCGCATCCGGCCTTAAATCATAGCTGGCGCGGCGCTAATGGTTATCCGGCACGAGAATCCTGGTTGGATACGGCTGATAGAAGCAACAATTTTCCTCATGACGAGGGCCAACATGGCACTCATACAATGGGGACGATCTGCGGAAGAAGCACTACAACCGCTGATACCGTCGGAGTAGCAATCGACGCCGAATGGATCGCGGCTCGAGCAGTCGATGTTACTGGGGGCAATATTGCCTCGGCATTCCAATGGGCCGTAGATCCCGATGGCGATCCGAATACGATGAGCGATGTGCCAGACGTAATTTCAAATTCATGGGGAATCCTAACCAGCGAATGTCCGCCCGATTACTATAATTTAATCGATAACTGCGAAGCCGCCGGAATCGTAGTGGTTTTCGCGGCAGGTAACGAGGGGCCCGAACCTCAAACTCTCCGAGTTCCAGCCAATAGAATCACCACACCATATAATTGTTTCGCAGTTGGAGCTATAGATGGGAATAATGGCAATTTTCCAATCGCCTCATTTTCATCAAGGGGACCGTCCAATTGCGACGGAGTGACTATAAAGCCTGAAGTCGTAGCTCCGGGAGTAAATGTTAGATCCTCGATCCCTGGCGGGTCATATCAAGGCGGCTGGTCCGGCACATCCATGGCATGTCCGCACGTTGCCGGGGCTGTTGCTTTGTTGAGACAGGTAAATCCGAATGCTTCAGTTGATACAATTAAATGGGCGTTGATGAATTCTGCACATGATCTGGGAAATACCGGTGAAGATAATAGCTATGGCTTTGGAATAATTAATGTTCGTGCGGCGATGGATCTTCTTCCTGCAAATAATCTCCCGCGACTGGTGCCGGATGGAGTTCGGATTAGCGATCAAAATGACAATATTCCCGACCCGGGAGAGACAATTTCGCTATTTGTAAAAATCAGAAATACGGGTGTTTCTGCCAATAATATCGCGGCTGTACTTTCAACTGAAAATCAATATGCTACTATTACGGAAGATTCGGCTTATTATGGCACAATCAATCAGAATGATACATTAGTTTCGGCAACTCCATATACGATTGCCTTATCTTCATCAGCTCCAGTAGGGAGCAGAATTGTTTTCCAATTGAATATAGTCGCTTCGGGCGGGTATACGAGCAATAGCCAAATCCTTATAAAAATTGGCAGTGTTGCGCCTTTGAGAATAGCGACACATAATGTTGGCAATGTCGGGTTTTCGATTTCAAATTTTGCGCAATATGGTCTTAACCCGGGTGGTATTAATCCCAATTGGCAAGGGCAGGGGTTCAAAATGCCTCGAAATGGTCTTAACAATCTCTATGAAGGCGCTTTGCTCATCGGAACCGGTCCAACCCGCCTTTCAAATTGTGCCCGCGACCAAGACCAGAATATCCCACAGGATTTCCAGCCAATCGATACAATTCAATCGTTTATCCCAGGCCCATTTGCAGACCAGGAATTCCATACTATTTTTAGTGACCAAGATGCGGCCGATCCATTAGGAGTTGAGGTAACCCAGAAATCTTTCGCGTTTTCGGCTTCACCGGATAATGACTATATTATTATTGAGTATACTATTCGTAACACTTCGAGTTCGGCTATTAACGGTTTATTGGTATCGCATTATCAGGATTGGGATATACCCAATTCGGCCCCGACCGATCATGTCAATTTTGATAGAAGCAGGAATTTGGGATATCAATACAATAGCAATGTGTACCGAGGGCAGCAGGTACTTTCAGACCTCGGCGTATCGTCATTTAAGGCTCTTGATAATACGACTGAAGTTTATCCACCCCGTTTTACTTTGCAGGATAAATGGAGCTACATGACGGCTGGCATAGCCGATACCGCTCTTATAACCCCGGCTGATTATTCGATGATGATTACTACGGGACCATATGATATCGCGCCACAACAGTCCGTGGTTGCGGCATTTGGCATTTTGGGTGGCACCAGTTTGAATGATATTCAAACCAACGCCACGGCAGCATTAGCCAAATATGCCAGTATGACATCTGTTGATCGTGATAATTCGATAATTCCAGAGAATTACTTTCTGCTTCAAAATTACCCGAATCCGTTTAATGCTCGCACTACAATCTCATTTGTGCTCCCCGCCAAGAGTCATGTTTTATTAGAAGCCTTCGATTTATTGGGCAGGAAAGTCGGTGTCTTGGCTGATGGCGAAATGGATTCAGGGAATCAACAGATTAACTGGGATTGTTCTAAACTATCTTCTGGAATTTATTTTTACAGGTTGTCGGCTGATGGAAAATCTGACATAAAAAAGATGATGTTACTAAAATAAAGATAACCATCCTCCGATTTCCGCGCGAAGCTTAAATTGGGAGGTGGGATCACTGTTCATTTGATGTCAGGGGTTTGTCGGAGGATTGATCGAGTATTGATCCTCCGTTTGTATTTGAAAATATACTCTAAATTATTCTTGACATAATAGAGGAACGCGGCTATATTAAACTAATTGAATATTTGAAACGTTGATTTGAAAACGAGCCGAATTTTAATAACCCATTTTGGGGGTATTTATGAGAATTAAGCAAGTAGCCACCGTCTCAATTTCGATTATCGTGTTATTGTCAGTATCAGTATTTAGCGAAGTTAGATTTTCAGACATCACTGAATCATCTGGACTTGGTTCTTACAGTGAGTTGGGTTGGGGTACTGCTATGCTTGATTATAATCATGATGGGAATATGGACATATTCGTTGTTGGGCATGATGGTTTCAACCGATTATATAGAAATAACGGAGATATGACATTTAATGATGTTACGGCAGAGATGAATATTCAGGGTCAAGGCTCGGGATGGGGCGTATGTTACGGTGATTTCAATGCCGATTATGAAGAAGAAATCTATATTTCAAGGCGGGATGGCGGGAAAGATGATCTTTATATTTTGACTAATGGTATTTTACTGAGCAGCATCCGAATTTCGAGTGGATGATCCGCGGAGGTTTTGGATACGCTGCATGTTTGCGCCGCTTACTAAAAATCTTTCCCTTAGATCTATTAGTGATTAACCAGCACTGGCCCGAAAGCAGCAATCAAACTGGCCTTATTTCAGGGTCATGTTATCGGTCCCTTTACCGATATATCGAGGAAGCTAGGACCTTTCAGATTCCAGTCTTTTATGGCATGGAGTGGCATGTGCGGATTTTACAATGATGGCGATTTAGATATATTTATTTCCGCTGAGAACCGAATAATTTTATCGCAATAACGGAAACAATCGATTTGCGAATATCACCGATTCGGCAGGATTCAATAATCCAAATAATCCAAATATGACAGGCATGGCCGTTGCTTGGGCCGATTTTGACAATAATGGGTTAATAGACCTCTATGTTTCATATTGGCAGATCAGAGCGGAGAATTATGGCATAATAATGGTGATGGCACATTTTCGGATGTAACCGAAGCCGCAGGCGTAGGGCTTGAGGTCTGGGCCAATAACGGGACCTGGGGCGATTTCGATAATGATGGATGGTTGGATTTCTATGTTGTTACCGGGAGTTATGGTGCTCGCCTGTATATGAACAATCATGATGGCACATTCCGCGAATGCGCATCTGCAGCCGGCGTGACAGATAGACATTGGTGCTGCGGCTCATCGGTTGGCGATATTGATAGGGACGGCAAATTGGATATTGTAGTTGCCCATTATGCAGAGAATCAGGATAATCCCAATAAGACAACTCTTTATCGTAATGTTACTGAAAACGATAACAACTGGGTCATCATTAAGGTCAACGGCTACTATCCAAATTATGATGCTATAGGGGCGAGAGTAAAAATAGTGGCTGGGGGAATATCGCAAATTCGAGAAGTTTCTGGAGGTGCCGGGTTCGGATGTCAAAACATGCTGCCCCTTCACTTTGGCCTGGGAACTGCGACAATAATAGACTCACTTATTATTTCATTTCCAAATCTGACCGTGCCTCCAATAACCTATACCGATGTCGCCCCCAATAGATATATTGCATTGCCCGACATTGATCTCGATGTTGCCAGCCTGCTGATAAGCACTACCGATTCGCTCTTAGATTGCGAACAGCAGTACCCAATTTATGTAAAAGTGAAAAATATGGGCAATGTCAATGTCAACAATGTTAAGGTCATCTGTCACATTTCGCATGATACAGCGATGGTTGTTTCCGATACTTCAATTATTACATTTCTTGCGGAAGGTGATAGTACAATCGCGGATTTTGGCCCATTTGATTTCCAGAATTGTGGTAATGATTATAATTTTATGGGAATTACCAAGCTTCTTGGAGACAACACACCAAGAAATGATACGGCAATTGCCACAATGTATAGCGGATATTCGCATGATATTTCCAACGTAGCAATCTTAGGCCCCGATCCAGATACAATTTATTATCCGATAATTCCGAAATTGCTTATTGAGAATGTTGGGATTAATTCCGAAACCGATTTTGATTTATATTGTTCGATTTCTGATGAAGACACAATAGTATATTATGGACAAGTTCATTACACAAACCTACTAAATTTTAGAGACAACGCCATTGTCGAATTCCCTGAATTCTCTCCAACGGCAAGGGAAATGTACACCTTTAGCTTCTTTCACACACTTGAGAATGACAGAAATCCAAACAATGATTCTCTTAGTATGAGTTTGTATCTCAATCCAACTTCAGTTAACAATAATAGTGCCCTCCCGCAAAAATTAAGCTTGATGCAAAATTATCCAAATCCATTCAACTCATCGACAATTATCGAATATTATCTCCCAAACTCTGAAAATATATCATTGGAAGCGTTTGATTTGCTTGGAAAACGAGTTGCGATTTTGGCTGAAGGCGTAATGTCTGCGGGCGCGCATTCAGTAATTTGGGATTGTTCGGCGCTTTCATCGGGAATCTATTTCTGCAGGCTATCAGCGAGTACTAAGGTCGATATCAAGAAATTGATTCTATTAAAGTGATTGAAAAACCAATCACGTTTTATATTAATATTTGAATTTATTCGATAATAGAATTACAAGAGTCTTCTGAATTTCACGAAAATGATCTTCGAAACGATCCTGTTGCTTTTTTAGTGTAGTGCTTTTGGTCTTAGCTTTGTCCGTCCAAGAAATCAGACGGTTAATTTTCTTGATAATTCGAGCGTTTAAGGTCCTGCTTTTTTCACCACTTTCCAAAATTTCAAAGTACACATTTATTTGCTCTAAATCTTGTTCTATCTTCTTAGCCCTATCTACAGTAGCTTTTCTATAAATATCTAAGGTCTTTTGTAAATCAGCCTTGATTAGAAGTAAGAGCTCCCTGGTTTTCTCTTTATCAATTTCAGCCATAATGTCCTGTCAATTATACCATGTTTTGTTATTCTAATTCCAGCAGCATTTTTGCTATCATCTCCGATGAATTGGATTTGGCAATCTGTCTTGCATTCGTTCGCATTTTATCCAATTCCCCGGCATTATTCAATATAGAATCGATCTTGTAGCACAAACCTGGAAGCTGATCTACCTTGACCGCAACTCCGTGCTCGAGAAAATAGTCGCAATTTCTTTCCTCCTGGCCGGGGTACGGTCTGAAGATTATCAAAGGCAAGCCGGATGCGAGACACTCCGATGTAGTAAGAGCTCCCGCTTTGGTAATTGCGACGTCAGCAATCGCCATCAAATCATCCATAAAATCTACGTATCCATATAATTGATATTTGATATCCCTAAGGATCATCTTTTCTTTAAGGTACTCCGGTATGGGATAATATTTGCCTGCCACTAATATGACCTGAATACTGGCGTGGCATTCGGACAGCCAGCTCAAGATGAATTTGATATTTTTCGCGCCAAACATGCCGCCAAGGATTAGCAATGTAGGCCTGGAGCCATCGATTTTATATTTGGCCCTCAAGGCATCGACATTTTTGGCAACCCCAAATTTTGGATGAATTGGAATGCCGACGGATTCAATCTTTTCTGTCTCGAAATATTTGGCGAATGGTCTTAATTCAGCTTTTAGTTGCTCCGTGGCCACGAAAACGACATCCTGCCCGGCGGTTATCCACGCCGGGTGAAGACCATAATCGGTGATCACGGTCGAAGTTCGGCAATTATTATTGATTTTCTTTTTATAGTATCCCGCGGCCCAACTCGAAAGGAAATGTGTTGAAACAATATAGTCAGGCTTTTCATAACGTAGATATTGGAATAATGAGGAGAGCAATGAGTGCCAGAATATTCTATGCGCAATCCCTGGTAATTTAAAATTGGATAAATCCGAGCCGCTTTCATAAATAAAATACCATAACATTGGGAATTTGCTCGCGGCAAGAAGGTATCCCTGCGAATAAATTTTCGACACAATGCGCGGCATATAATCAAGAATATCGACCATTTTAATTTCGGCGTCGGGCCTGATTTGAAGTAATGAATATTTTATCGATTCGCAGGCACTGCGATGGCCCGATCCGGCGGATGCGTACATTAGAAATATTTTAGGAGGAGTATTTGTCATTCTTAGCCCGTTGCTCAAGCCCATCAAATTTGCTTATCGAATATTCCCGACTTCTATTGTTGATTCCAACGATTGTGATCATAACCATTCCATGAATTACTTTCCGAGATATTTCTTTAATATTTCCAGGCCCTCGGAAATTCCAACCGGTTTTGTAGGAATGGTCATTTTCATTTTATCTATATTTAACCCGGCGCGTAGCGGTCTGGCGGCTGCTAGTGGAATTTCCTTCATTTCCTTTTCAATTATCATATTCTTGTCGAGTCCGAATTTCGACGCGACTATCTTGGCGATTTCATATCTGGATAAATACTCCGCGCCCGCAATATTAATGACGCCACGAAAATCAATTTTTAGTAATTCCAATATCGATTCGGCCAGATTTGATGCCAGGGTCGGATTGATATATTGATCAATAGCCGCCCAATATTGCAAACCGTTATCGATCTTGTCTTTCATCATCTGTACAATCCTGGCGCCGCCCTTTTGATTTATTCCATAAATATGGCTGGTTCGAATAATGACATAATGACATCCGGAATAGATGATAAAATTTTCCGCTTCCATTTTAGTCGTCCCATAATAATTGATAGGATGGGGTCTGAATGATTCGGGATACGGCCCAGAATGCCCGTCGAATACGAAATCAGTGGAAATATGTACCAGCAATGTCTCAGAACTGTGACTATATGATGAGAACTGCTTTACCGACTCCGAATTAATTAACTTTGCGTTTTCACGATTGCGCTCGCAGAAATCGACATCGGTCATGGCCGCGCAATTGATAATCAAATCAAAACGATGGGAATTTAAGAATTCATTTAGAGAAGCCGGATTTGTTAAGTCCAGAGTAAAATGCTCAATTTGATCCACCTGCACCAACGGAGCTGTTCTTCCTATGGAAACAATTTCATAATGGGGCCTAAGAATCGGGATTAGATTATTTCCAAGCAATCCGGACGCGCCGGTTAACAACAATCTTTTCTTTCCATCAATCATCAATCAGTAGTTTTATCTTCAAGATTCAGCGTCAAAATGTACGATCTTCAACGGTGACAATATGAATATCCTCAGAAAAATATCTGATAATAGTTTTCTCATCAATCATCGAAAATTAATCGATCCAGCTTTTTTCAGTCCCGCCGTTTCGATCCGGCTGTTGAATACCATCGAGGAAATTCTTATCTATCAATATGTACTTGTCCGCTGATTGACGTAAAATATACGAACCACCCAGATTGGCCACCTCTACATGCTTGCCGATATCCTTGACAACCTCGACCAATACCATAAAATCCTCATCGCCCGAAATCAGAATAGCAGTATCATAATTATCTTTATACGCATGCGATAGCATATCGATAGTAATAAAAGTATCTACACCTTTTTCCACATAAGTGGGCACGGAGACAAACGTGCCATCAGGTAAGGTCTGCTTAACAAGCCGTTTTTCTAATCTTCCGAACTTTTTTGTCAAATAGGGGACAGTATCCAACGAATCAAAAAATGATTGCTGCATGCGGAATTTTTCTTCATCGTCGTCGCGATTAAGAGGAGCGTTATAGTAATAAACCCTGATTAATTGTCTGTCCTGAACCAATTTGTCGGCAAATTTTTTGAAATCCATGTTTGTTTTTCCAATAACATGCTTGAGGCTATGATATAGATTGTTGCCGTCAATAAAGATCATCACTCTTTCCCTGAATCCGGTTTTTGAAAATAATGCCATTCCAATACTCTCTTTTTAATAGTTTATTAAATAAATATAATAATTAAATTCGCCGGGCATAAACTAAAATAGAACGATCACCTAATAGGCAGCTTATCCCGAATTCTACCCGTTTTGCTTCCCAAACCTCCATTCATATTACAAATTAATAAGCCATTTAAGCCGCAATGCAAGCCTAATCTGTGAAAATGATATCTTAGACCTTGCCGAACAATTCGAAAATAACTAACCGGTGATTTACTTTTTTGTCTCCCGCTCTTTATGGGTTTCACAAAAAACAAAGCCTGTCATCATTCAAAATGCCAGGCTTTCAGTCATAATATCTTCAAAAAAATTCTGCTATTTGCCTCTCTTGCCAACATGCCTGTCAATATACATCAAATTGCCCGGTTTGTCGCCAGCCATTTTCACCTGCTCGAGGACTGTCATTGCGCTGGATTCCTCTTCCACCTGCTCTTTCACAAACCAATTCAGGTGTTCCTGCGTCGCAAAATCCTTTTCCTTGACAGCCTGGTCATAGATATTATTAATCAAACCCGTGATTTTCTTTTCGTGCTCCAATGTCTTTTCAAATAACTCGCGAATTGAGCCAAACTCGGCTGGTGGGGCCGATACCGCCTTCAAAATAGCACGGCCATTTCTGTCTATCAAATAGCTATAAAACCTTTCGGCATGTTTCTTTTCCTCATCGGACTGGACTTTCATCCAGGCCGCAAAACCCTTGTAGTTTAGGGATTCGCAGTAAGCCGACATGGCCAGATAAAGATACGATGAATACAGTTCTTCGTTAATCTGGTCATTAATCAATTTTTGGATTGTCTCGCTAATCATTATTTCTCCTTTTCCTGAATTTCAAATAATTTTCATTTGTTTTCCCCAAAGCCCGTCCCGTTTCGACGTTGTAATTCAATAATTTGATTGCCAATGGCAATCATATATATCAAACATGCTCCATTTAAGCCCGGTTCCCGCAGAAATATATAATTTATTCGAATTGGAATACTAATTTCAGATTATTTTAAGAAACAAATTTTCTAATTTCATCAAGCAGAACTTTTAATATCTCCGATTCGTCGTATCTGCCGACTAACTCACCTTTGCGAGTCAGCATTATCTTCCCTTTACCACCGATAATCCCGATATCCGCCTCAGCCGCCTCGCCCGGCCCATTGACGATACATCCCATCACCGCGATCTTGATATCTTTATTGATACCCTCTACTGCCTTTTCTACTTTTTCCGCCAAACTATAGACATCAGTTTCCGTCCGTCCGCACGATGGGCAACTAATCAGCTCCAGGCCCCTCCGTCTCAATCCAAGCGATTTCAGGATTGTCCAGGCGGCCTTGATTTCTAATTCGATATCCGCTGAAAGCGAGACTCGTAATGTGTCCCCAATTCCTTCGAGCAACAAATGACCCAAGGCCACTGATGATTTTATCGCGCCGCTGAACGCAGGCCCGGCTTCAGTAACTCCCAGATGCAAAGGATAGTCGCATTTCTCCGCGATTAGATGATAGCATTCGATTGTCTCGAGCGCGGATGAGGCCTTGATCGAGATAACTATATCGTAAAATTTATTTTTTTCCAAAAGCTCGACATGGCGCATGGCCGATTCAACCATGGCCTGAGGTTTCGGGCCTCCAAATTTATCAACCAAATCCCGTTCGACTGAACCGCTATTTACACCGATTCTAATCGGAATTCCTTTTGCGCCCGCCTTATCGACAACTGCTTTTACATTATTCTCATTTCCAATATTTCCAGGATTGATTCGAAGCTTATCGAATCCAGCATCGGCGGCGGCGATAGCGAAATTATGGTTGAAGTGAATATCTGCTACCAATGGCACTTCAGTGCCTTTTCTAATATCTGGGTAAAGCATCAGCAGCCTTCTTATCCGGGACTGCAATTCTGACAATCTCTGCTCCCGCATCAGCGCGGCGCGATTTATCTCGTCGATCGCCTTTTGAGTATCGGCCGGTGATGATGTCACCATTGTTTGTACCGCGATCGGATAATCTCCGCCGATTAAGAATTTGCCGATTTTCACGACCCGTGATTTACGCCTGATCATCATTACTCTCATCAAAGATATTTACGCTCTTGGAACCATCGGCCGAGGCCAGTTCTTTTACTCTCTTTACCACTTCATCGACTGCCCAGTCGGGAGTCGATGCCCCTGCTGTTATTCCGATATTTTCTTTTTCCTGCAGCCATGTCAGGCTCGATATCTTCGACTCTATCAATCAGGAAAGATGGCGTACCCAGCTCTCTCGATATTTGAGCCAGCCTCTTGGAATTTGCCGATGTATGCGAGCCTACTACCAAAACTATATCAACCTTTGGCGCTAATTCAAGGATCGATGTCTGACGTTGTCGCGTGGCCTTGCAAATGGTATTCTTGATCTGAACATCCTGGTATTTTTGCTTAACTAAAATAGCTGCCTTGTCAAAAAGCTCGATCGATTGAGTGCTTTGAGAGATAAATGCTACCTTCCCTTTGATCTCAGGAAGATCGTCGAGGTTTTCGATTTTATTTACTATTATAATTTTTTCGGGATTATGTCCTTTGACGCCTTTCATCTCGTCATGGTTGGAGTCGCCGAATACTATTACGGTATAACCCTCCTTAATAAAATGATCCGCGGCTTTGTGAATAACCTTAACGAGGGGACAGGTCGAATCGACAACATTGAGACCCTTGGCGCATGCGGCATCGATAACCGATGGTGCTACTCCATGCGCGGAAATTATCAAAGTGCCATCCTGGACTTTATTCAAATCGGTGGTACGTTCGATGCCTTTTTTCTCGAGCTCATCGACAACGGATGAATTATGCACGATCTCGTTTAAGATAGTAATTCGCCCTTCGATCTTTGCACGGGTCTTTTCAGCCATGCTTATAGAACGTTGAACCCCCATGCAGAAACCGCGAGCTTTGGCCAGATAGATATTCATTAATATGTCCCTATGGGTTCAACTTTCTTAAGTGAAATTAGTTCAGATCGATAAAATATTCATGTATTTTGCTGCTTGCGGTAAGCTCCGGATGAAATGTCAACGCCAGTTTATTGCCGCTGATGACTCCAGTGATATCGTCATTCAGCCAGGCTATCGGCTTAACAGAATTGCCTATTTTGACTATTTTGGGGGCCCTGATAAATACCATTTCAAAAGGACTTTCGCTAAAATCGACTTTTCCCTCGGCCGTAAATGAATTTATCTGACGGCCATAACCATTACGCTCGACAGTCATGTCAATCATTCTCCAGCCATCGCCCGATGGGTTGGTAATCTTATTCGCCATCATGATAGAGCCCATGCAGGTGCCCATGACCGGCCCGCTGAATTTGGAGAGCAAGTCCCATAATCCATTGCTTTGCGCTACTTTTCGAATCGTAGTCGATTCACCACCGGGAATAATCAGATGGGTTACGCCATCCAGATCCGCCGGATTTCGGATTTCGCGATTTTTAATTTTGAGACGATTTAAGACAACGATATGCGCCGAAAAATCGCCCTGTATCGCCAGAACGCCTATAATCTTTTTCATTGTGATATAACTACCTGGTCTGGAGTAATTGATCCTCGGGAATCTGCTTGATGTCCAGACCCTTCATCGCCTCGCCGAGCGCCTTCGACGCCTCCGCGACAATCTTCGGCTCTTTGTAATGAGTCGTGGCAAGCACAATCGCCTTGGCTCTGCGAGCCGGATCGGTCGATTTGAAAATGCCGGATCCCACGAATACCGATTCAGCGCCAAGCTGCATCATCAGGGCCGCGTCGGCCGGGGTCGCTATTCCTCCGGCGGCGAAATTAGGCACCGGCAATTTGCCATGCTCTTTTAAATATCGGACTAATTCATACGGCGCGCCGAGATTTTTGGCTTCGGTCATCAATTGTTCGTCATCGAGAGTGGTGATTCGTCTGATAGCGTCATTGACCGCCCGCATATGCCGGACAGCCTCGACTATATTGCCCGAACCAGCTTCGCCCTTGGTGCGCAGCATGGCGGCGCCTTCGCCGATTCGTCCTAAGCGATTCACCTAAATTGCGGCAACCGCAAACGAAGGGTATCGTGAATTTATGCTTGTCGATATGATAGCTTTCATCGGCAGGAGTCAGGACTTCCGATTCATCGATAAAATCGACTTCCAATGCCTGTAATACCTGAGCTTCGGCGAAATGGCCTATACGGCATTTGGCCATAACCGGTATCGAAACTATCTTCTTGATCTGCTCGATAATTGTCGGATCGGCCATTCTGGCCACCCCGCCCTCGGCGCGGATATCGGCCGGGACCTTCTCCAATGCCATCACGGCGCAGGCTCCGGCGTCTTCGGCGATCTTGGCCTGGTCGGCATTGGTAACATCCATGATGACGCCGCCCTTGAGCATTTCCGCCAACCCGACTTTGACCTTAAACTCTTTATCTCCAAACATATTGACCTCGCTTCAATAATACCAACTGATTAACCAAAATTTCATTCCATGGTGTCGAATCCGACCCGTCAGTGGTCATTTCCGCGAGAAATGACAGTCTATTTTATCAGGTGCGGAGACCTGACCACTATCCAGCAACCTACTATACGCAAAATAATCGCCTTGGTTGCTCGTGTCAATAGTTTTGGAGATTGTGACAATGTAGCGGAATGTCAGGATTTCCGCTATGTCTATAAATATTTATTGAGCAGACTACTCTCTGGTAAGTGCTAATTTATTGTATATTGCCGCCGTATCCTTTAAGGATGTTCCCTGAATGAGCATCAATAAGATATGTTCCGCCGCAAAGTCCTACCTTGCCCAAAATTAAAGTTTCCCACGCTAAATAAATGCATTCGTCAAATTTGCAGAAACAAAGCGTAGGTTCTCTAGCTACTTTCGGGTCGCATCCAATATTCACTGAATCATTCAGGGCAATTTCTTTCGCCATCTCAGCGCTAATAGTCGGTTTGGGATTTATTGTTCTGGCTTCGGGATAAATCGATGCAAATATACTATATAGTTTATAATTTCCAGCGCTGTCGGGCTGAAAATTTGCCCTGAACCCTGAAAAATGATAGAGGAATTCTATTCCATTCTCGACTTGACTTAGACCGACATTTATTTCTTTGCCTGTGTGGCCATAGCTTGTATCGATTCTTTCAAATACAAATTCAAGTCTCGGATTTTCAATGTCGAATAAATCGCGATTCTTTTCGAGGAATTGAAATGTACCTTCAATTAGATCTGATGATGTTATTCCCGTATTTCCTACGATACGGGATATATATCCGACTTTGCCGTCTTTATCGACATTAATCCGTATTCCTTCCCAACGAGTCATCTGAAATCGGTGAATGATTGTATCGACTACCTGTTTCTGAACTTCCGTACTATCATACTCAGAGGAAAAAGATGGAAACGGAAACACGCAAATGGATAAAAAAATTAGGATGATATGTTTTGCATTATTTTTAATATAATCCTGCCGCATCGTCCCTCCCCTTGGAATATAATACAATCGGGCGATATTCATATTCCCGAAATAATGAATTTATATAAAATTATGCTATTGTATCGGCGGGCAATCGGGGCAAGCTATCAATGCCGCACCGCCCTTGAAATAATTGACCAAATAGGTAATATCTATACCATTGAAACTGCAACTGGCATTGACATCGCCGGCCACATAGAATTCGCCATGCTCAGCGCATTGACAAGAATACGGGGGAACCGCGCCGCCCTTGAAGAAATTAACTCCATAAGTAACATCAAGGCCGTTTGTAGTGCCGCTATTATTGATATCGCCGACAACATATTCGCATCCACCTAAAGTCCTTGTCGGGTTTGAATATTTCAGATAGATGACCGGATTCGATGTAATATCGCCTTCGCCCAGAACAGCGCTGCCGGCGTCCTTGTCATCGATATATATAATATGAAGATAATTATCAACAACCTCGGCCAGGCTGGACCAGTTATCGTTATCGCAATTTCCGGCTGTACAATCGGGGGTGGCACTATTGGTGATATTAACCGGAGTTGACCAGGTCAGCCCGCCATCGCGTGAATAGCACATGTATAGCTCGCCGTTACAGCATGGCATGGCGTTATCGCCGCCGCAGGGATTGGTCTCGCCCAATCCAAAATGAGAATAATCGGTCGGCTCATATTTCGTGAAAACCGTGTAGAGGAAATTGGAGTCGGCATCCACTCCGATCGACATCTTGGAAATCGGCAGATTCCAGGCTCCCATGTCGCAGACCCACTCGGTCGTGGAATCCAAATAAATCGGCGTGATTCCGGTAGCCTGTGACCAATGATAAAGCCCGGTTTGATACAGAACTTCTAAATTGTCCTGCGCGTCCCTCGTAACTCTTGGAGCATTCCAGATAATATGGAGATTGTCGTTAGCATCATAAACCGCGTCGAGATCGGTATAAGCCCTGAAGGTCGTATCTCCGATAGCAGTCGCGGAGTAATTAGTGACATTCATCTTTCCATCTATGAAATCCCAGGTTTGGCCATCGGCTGATTCCACAAAGACGACATCGTTATCGAATTGATTATCATCCTGATGTATCGGCGAGGTCCAGACAACAGCGGATTTGCCGGAAATTTTGGATGATGTCACATTGGCTGATATCGTAAATGTAGAATCGAAAATTGTCGGATCCGACCAGGCCGAGCCGGAAATACTTGAGCGATGAGAATAGACATTGTATCGCAACATGCCATCTTCAGAATTAGATTGAGTCGCTACGGCATGAATATTGTCATTAATATCAACCGATATGGTGGGCCAGATACATTCGCCCGCGCCCGATGGAAAACCATTCATGTCAAATTCGAAACGGCCTTCCGCCATCGATGAGTCTATGGCGAGCCGCACCAGATTCGCGGAAGCGCTATGGAATCCGAGCACCGCGGAGTTGGCCAGGCCCGGAATCGAGGCACCGTTCAGAATGCCAATCGTGCCAAAGCCGGATAAGGCGTTGTTGCTGATTTGAAATCCCGGCAGAGAATCGCTATTAGCGGCGCGATAGCCATACCAAATTCCGCGCGTATCCAACGAGGGAGTAGCCGCGCCGATCCAGCAGTAATGAATACCGCCGAGCGCGTCCACTGCGATTCTATTTCCGGCCGAACCGTTGGTCTGCATATCGAAATAAGTTCTTCCAATGCCGAGGCCCGGCGAATCAAGAAGGCGAATCTGATCGTTGGGATTCAATCCCTGTCTCAATAAAATTGGATGCGATGCCTTGTCTCTCGAAGAAATATCGATAGTCTTATGCGATTGCGGCTCGGAGCCCAGCGAAGTCGTCGCGTGGGCCAATACCATAATGGCAAACGCTGGTGCGATTAATTTTAGTACTGATTTTTTCATTACCTGCCAATCTCCACTGAATCCAATAGGGGCGCGTTTTTGCAGCCCCCGGATGAGCCACTAATGACTTTATCGAAATCTAAAATGGTTTCTTTATCCAATGACCTCTTCATGTGAGAAAGAAACCATTTGGCACCTATTTAATCAACGACATTTTGATGATCTTATCGTACCTGTCATGAATCAATCTTGCAAAATAGACACCGCTGGCGACTTCGTCATTGGAGGACGTCCGGCCGTTCCAGACCAACTCATGATAACCGGCTTCCATATAACCACCGGCCAGGTCGCAAACCTTGCGGCCCGCGATATCATAAATAATCAGCGATGTATTTCCACCGTCAGCCAGCGAGAATTTAATCTTGGTCGAGGGATTAAATGGATTCGGGAAATTCGATTCCAGTGATGTCGACAGAGGCAATTGCGCTTCTAATCTCTGTGTAATAGGAATCAATTGTCCATTCAAATCCGAGGCCGAGAGTTCGCCGAACGACAGTTCGCCATCGCCGGATTTGGAAATAGTAAATAAAGTGGAATTTCCTGAATGAATACTATTCAATTCTAACGAATAGATCAATACCTTCAAAACTCCATCCGAGTCGCTGGACATAATATCCATTCCGTCCGGGGCGGTCGGCGTACCGAGCTCGATACCGGGATGATTGATAGTTATCATCGCTCCGGCGATATCGGTATTCGACATAAGCTTAATCTCGATATTATTACCGAAATTTTCGGATATCGAAATACTGGCCTTCAATGAAGCCGGGTCGATTTTTCCGGGAGGCGGATCGGCATAACCATTGATAATATTTATGAAGCGAACCAGGTCAGCGACATCGACATAATTGTTGTGATTTAAGTCTGAAGCCGCTTCTTGAAGAGGATCGTTTCCTGAATAATGTCTGCCGCAACCCGGCGGAGTATCGCCCATGGCGTCGTCTTCGCTCCAGACCGAGTAGCTATTAACCAAACGGCGAGCCACCAAGACCACGTCGGCGATCTCGTATAGTTGACAATTCATATTGGGATCGCCCAGATATTCCGCGGGACTGACAACATCAACACAGCCTTCCGTAAGTGTTAGGAACGGCGGACGCACGAATATATATCCGGTCGAATCCGAAATCGTGTTGTCGGTATAATCATTAATGATAAACTGTATGGGTACATGTGTTCCGAATAAATACTCACCAGCGGCAACTCTGTAACGAATCCAGAATATGACATCATTGCCGGGGCCCGCAGGCGGCGTATATTGACCATCGGATATATTTGCTAACCAGACAAATCTATCGGTTCCGGGTCCCTCGGCGTGATGATTCCAGTAGTGATATTCATTGCCATAGTTAATTCGCGAACCCCAAATGATGCTGTCGGCTGTTAATACTGTTGGATCGGTTCCAATCAAAACTTCGAATCCGCCTGTATAAAAATTGGGAGCCTGAAGATAAACCGGAACTAGCACGTGGGTTCCCGGGGCGGCAGAAGTGCAGCCTATGACCAGACCATTTGTAGACGATCCGCCGGTATCCTGAGGATTAACCTGCAACGGCCAAAATACTGTGTCTATGCTGTTAGCGGTCCCTTTTCCGTCATTGGCAAAGAATCTGAATTCATGTGCCCCGACATCGGAATTTGCAGGATTCCAGTTAAACATTCCATTGCCGCTGCCATTATCTATAAAAGAAGAGCCAGACGGAAGGTTGGACGCTGTCAGAGAAATATTATCATCGGTATCCGGATCGTTTGCCATCAATGTTAATCCAACACTGTTTCCGGCGAAAACAGAATGAGGTCCGGCGACAATCAGATTCGGCTGTCTATTGGTATTGAACACCGTTATCGGCACATCTAAATGTGTCGAATCGATTCCTGCAAGGGAAGTTGTCGACCAGGCCATCAATCTTAATCCAAATGGTGAATGAGCCGACGACCATATGCCGTTATAATCGAATGTTAATCTGATTTTTCCGATGTTGTTAGCGTAAGTGAAGCTTGCTCCGGGGAATGTCGAATCGGGACCAAGAAATTTGTAGCTCAGACCCGCAATCGGATCTCCATCCGGATCGTTTGCCGTAAATACCAAGGAATCCTGAATCCCTTCGCGGAAATTCTGAGGCTGGTATAATATCTGAAGAACAGGTACACCATCAGGGAGAATCGTAATTACGACATTTGCCGTATCGTGACCGCCAGCGCCATCAGTCGCGGCGAATACAATTGTATACGGCGAATTGGGTAGATCTGCATCAGTTGGAGTCCAGCTAAATAAGCTCGAAATAGGCGGAGCTCCATTTGCTTCTGAGAATGTCCCCGGCCCCGATACCTTAACCAAATGTAATAAATTATCCGTATCCAGATCATTGACGACAACTGCAAAGCTGGTCAGGTGATCGATTTGGAAGGCGTAGGACGGGAATACATTTATATCCGGTGCGCGATTATTATCATGAACCGTCAGCGAGACATTGAGCGTATCACTCGAAAAATTATCGTGCGCGATCAATCTAAAAGCAAATGGCGAGTGAGCAGAAGAAAATTCTCCCAAATAATCGAATGTTATTCTTACCTTGATGCTATTGCCGCTAAGAGTAGCGGAATAACGTGCGGGTGAACCTGTATGACCGGTGAAAGTACCGGCTATGGCAAGGCTGGCCGGGTCAAATCCGCCAAGATCAACCATAAACGAATCGGCAATCTCTTCTGTAAACACCGGCGGATTACCATTGATCAAAGTCAGGTTAATTCCTGATGGAACTACGGTGACATTAACATTGTCATTGGCGTATCCGCCCCTGCCATCGCCCACATGGAACATAACCTGATGCGAACCGACATCGATATTCGATGTTGTCCAGCTATAGTTGCCTGTCACGGGAGGATAGCCCGGAAGCGAATTAAACGTACCGGGACCGCTTGTCTTGCTTAGTGATATTATATTGTCTGAATCAAGATCAGACCCTGTTACTGCGAATGCCAGTGTTGATCCGGCAAATATAGTCGTGTCATTGATCGAAGTAATTCCGGGAACTCTATTGGAATCGGCAACAGCTATGCTGAAATGGGCCGTGGATGATCCATATGGATCATGCGCCACAATATTAGCTTCAAAGGGCGAATCTATATTCGACCAGGTGCCCAGGAAATCAAACGTCAAATGCAATATAAGCGAATCGCCATTCGTCGTAGAACTGAAACGACTCGGGTATCCGCTCTCATTGGGGAATGTAAACGCGAATGTCACCGGGGCATTCTCAGGGTCGTTGGCTATAATTATTATCGAATCGGGCCGTTCTTCCGTGAAATTATATGTCGAATCAACCGGCAAATTGAGAATATGAATAATCGGCGGCTGATTCTGCAGTACTGTTATCTGCATGCTCCGAGTTGCCAATCCTCCGCGTCCATCGGCCACACTGAATGCTACAGCATGAACGCCGCCATCCGCTGGTGATGGTGTCCACGAGAATGTGCCGTTGACAGGTGAGAATCCGGGAACCGATGAGAAGCTTCCCGGTCCCAATGTCTTCGTCAAAGTTAATGTATTGTCCAAATCGGGGTCGGTTGCAGTCACATTAAAGGATAATGCCTGACCGATGATTATAGAAGTATCCGCCAAAGGCGCGATATTCGGCTGGCGATTATTATCGTGCACTATCAATGATAGATCAAGCGTGTCCGCCGAATAGGTATCATGAACAATTATTTTATATCCGAATGGCGAATTGGCAGAAGAAAATTCACCGAGGTAGTCGAAAGTCATCACATTTTTGATATTTGGATATGCATAAGAATTGGTGTATCTACTCGGAGCCCCAGCGTGTCCGATAAATGATATCGCATAGGCAAGGCTTCCCTGATCACCGCCGGATATCTGCACTACAAATGAATCAGCCAACTCCTCCGTAAACTCGGGCGCGTTTCCACCAATTAATGACAATGATAACGCCTGAACAACCGTAACTTGAGTCATACAGGTATCGGCCAATCCGCAGGCATCAGTTCCAATAATCCCTATATTGTTGATCCCCAATACAGGCGTAAAACAGATAGAATCACCATGCAAAACTCCGCCGACCGCCTGAATAGACGCAATATTATTATCGGGATCTGCACAACTGAATCCGGAGATACAAATAGAATTCAAATTGCTGACTACCATCGTCCTGCTTCCGGGACATGTAGCTACGGGGAAACTATTCAAAGACACATTTACGTGAGTAATTCCGGTATCCGCCTTGCCGCAGGCGTCAACTGCTATAATAGTTATTGTATTGATTCCGGCAACAGGGGTGAGGCAGACCGAATTGCCATTTAATGTTCCACCCGTAATATTGGTGGATACTATATTATTATCGAGATCGGTAACCGAAAATCCCGGCAGGCAGATCTGATTAAGATTGCAGACAGTAATTGCCGTATCTGCCGGAGTAGTCACTACTGGCGCACGATTCAAAGTTATACCGACTGTAGTAATGCATGTATCGGCCGCGCCGCAAGCATCGCCAACAATTAATTTGAGCGTATTAACACCCTCAACCGGCACAAAACACATCGAATCGCTTCTTAGCGTACCGCCAATTGCCAGGACGGAAGTAATATTATTGTCCGGATCGCTATATGTGAATCCCGGCAAACAAATCTCACCATAATCACAGACCGTCATATATAAATCACATGTCGTAAGGTTGCCTTGTCCCGGGCAGGAGACGACAGGCGGCCTATTGACTGATACATTGATATTGGCTGTGCAGGTATCGGCCAAACCACCTGAATCTGTGGCAATCAAAGTTATGGGATAATTTCCGCTTCCTGTCGGTGCAAAACATACGGTATTGCCGGTAAGCGTTCCCAATGACACTGTTACGGATACTATGTTTCCCTCGGGATCGGCATAGTTGAATCCCGGAATACAAATTTGGTTGAGATTGCAAACAGAAAACGCCGTGTCGCCCGGGCAGGAAACGACGGGGGCGCTGTTGCACTTCACTCCCAAAATCATGTCATTGTGATCAAAATTAGCTGTAGTATGATCATCATCAATATAAACCAAATAGTCATAATCGCCATTCATTCGATAATCTTCGGTCGGCGTTATGAAATTATAATCGGCATAACTGCCTCTATAGGCTCGAACATCGTAGACCATAAACCATTGATGTTCGCAGGAATATGAGCCTCTAGTCAGGCTCCGCTGGCTAAAAAGATATGAATCCTGGCCATTGTAAATTGTATCGCCATTGCAATCATTCAAAAGCCACAGTCCTGTAGTTGTTCCAGCGGCCACGTTGGTCGTAGCGGAAAAACCCTCGCTATTGGGACCCCGGAATATCAGTGTCTGATTATGGCCGACTCCAAGATCCAGATAAATTCCGAATCTGTTTACGTCTATCCAAGGCGTATATTCTTTGAGAAGAGACCATGTCTGAGGCGCGGCCCCGAGAGTTACCAGGACATCCGATGACTCATTGGCCATCGGCTGAACCGTAACGCCGTTGATTTGAAGATAGGGCCCGCTGCTGCTTTCAATCCACGTCTCATTCACGGGATAGGGGCCGTCATATTTTTTAGACACAACATCGGCTAATGCCACATTTGAAATTATAAAAATTTTCAGTAGTAAAAGCGACGTAACAAAACCGTTAGCAATTTTCGCCATAGTGCCTGCCCTCAAAGCGAAACTACGTGATGAATTATTAGAACCTGCCCATTTTCGTTTAAACTCAAATCCTAAACACACGTTTTATTCGTGCGCTTGCGAAGAAGATTTTTTTCTGAAGGCTTGGGGTTGGCCTTTCGGCCTGCTGATTTCCTGGAACCCCAAGAAATTAAGCGGTTAATACTTACCGCCTTAATATAGATATCTGATAATAACTTGTCAAGAAATTTTGGTATATGCCGACCTAATTAATATGTTGGTAAAATTCAGCCTGCAAATGAAGGACGCTCAGATTGGTGAAAAGGTCATCGATTACTTCGAAATCGGATGGCAAGAGGACTTGACACCAAGACAGCTTGCCTCAAGATTCCATGTCTGGCTCAATGATCAGACATTTATTGAGCAAAGGCTTCCCGACCTAAAGTGCGCATCGTTTTGCCAACTCCATATCAACCCACTACAATGATTCTAAAGGTCTAGCCAATTCTATAAATGATACCAACTTAATCCCTAAGTTGTCGCATCTGCTCTTGAAGCTCAGCAGATTTATTACTGATACTGAATTAAGGTTAATCCGCAAGCATAAGGCGCTTTCATCTCCTGGGTTCAATATCTTTTCTTCAATGTCTTCAAATGAAAATCCCTGACCCGCCAGAAACATCTCCAGTCGTATTACCCTCATACCCATCAAATAGGCAAGGCTGTCGGCGAGATCTGGGACGCTATTGGAATAAAGATAGGCCAGATTTTTTCTTCTCGATCCTTCTATAATCTGGCTGACAACCAGCGTATCAAGGCCATTTTCAGGATTGAATTCGATGGCGGTAGGGCCCGGGTATTTATCGAGCAGTTCGCCGAATAAGGCGACATCGATAATATTGGATGCCCCGGATTCGCCAATAATTTGCGGGGCTATTTGTATCCATTCTTTTTTATTGCCCGGAACAGTGATAATAGTGTTCACGCCGCCATTGGACATTATCCGTTTTATCTCGTCCGATGGAAAAATATCGGGCGTGGAAATATAACTGAATTTTAGCCCGCTATTTATTATTTGAAGAAGATCGCCTTCATTTAATCTGGCCAGATTTTCGAATATTATCGCGACTTTGCGGTTCAATAGCCTTATGTTTTCGCTTGAGGTCAGTGAGACATTAGAAACTATGGTACTGTTTTTCAAGATATCGCAGTCGAGCTTTTCGTTATCCTCGGATTCCACGCAATCGCAGTTCATTCCGGATTTGGATGCCAATTCGCGCAGCTCCCTGACGAAATAGATAAATGCAATACCTTTCGGCCATGATTGGGTTATTCGTTGATATGGAAAGTTCTTAAGGCCGGAATCAGAATTAACGTCGGGAATATCGATCTTCGGCGAATCGGCCAGCTGAAACGAGCCGATTGTCTTAATAATAGTCGAATCGGCCAATGACGAGTATTTGGCATAATTGATCTTGCCGAACTCCGATGGTCTGATAATCGCACCTACTTTGAATTCGCCCAGTCGATCGATGATAAGGGCAAATACAACTATAGCCAGAACAAGCGCGATCCAAGTTTTCAGGTCGCCATAAAGCTTCTGCCGTTCTCTGCGGCTTATTCTACCTTGTTTATCCAATGTTTAACGTGTAAATGAATGGTCTTCCCAGAGCACAATTCTCCAGTAGCCATCGGATGATTTTCGTATCTTAAATAGCGCTAATCCGTTGGCTTCGAATTGCTGATAATTATAGGTTCCTTGTACATCTCTCAATGATAGATAAAATGTCACCAGCCATACTTCCCAGGTCTCGCTGTTATCGGGGGATCTCTCCGGATCGAGGCGGTTTGGCGACCAGGTATCGAGCCGAATTTCGCTGAACGCCGCGAAAAGCCGTTGAGTTCTATTGATATCCCCAGAATCTCCGTTGCGCGGGATTTCCACTGTCTCGATCTGCCCCTCGCGATCCTGGTCAATGTATGAAAAAATAAAATTGGCATCGAGGCAATTTTCATAAATATCGATATCCCGATTTTCATAGGCATATTTAAAATTTGAGATCACGGCATACGCATTCGAGGAATCGGAGCATTCGGCGCAATTCTGGGCCATTATTGGCGCTAATAATCCCGGCGAGGCCTTTGGCGGCGCAAATGGATTCGAGCAGCCCAGTAACGTCATTAAAGCGATAACGGCCATTATTGATAATTTGTCTTTTTTCGTCATCGGTAACTCGCCTTAAAATCGCCCCAGTCGTAGCTTCCTGCCTGTATGGGAATATCTCCCCAGAAATTAATTGTCCACCAATTGAGCTGTTCTTGCACGAGATCGAATTTTGCCCGGCCTTCTGCCTTGGTCGTGTCCGTCGAGCCCGAATGTCTGACAGTTAATACAAGTGTATAATTCCTATATAAAGTAGCTAACGAATCTCCAATAAGGTCGTTCACCCCTGGCACCGGATTTACGAAAAGCAAAAAGCTCGTCGAATCATTATTCTTGAATGTTGAAATTATATTATTAGTAACTGCCAATTCTGTTTGCTTATTCCAATTGCTAAAGAGCTCTCCGTGGCCGTTATTGACAGCATCGATCGAATCCTCGGGAGCGGAAAATCTGAATGAATCCGAAAAACAAAGCTGATAGTTTGCCAAAATCATTTCATTGTAGGCATTGGTCAGATTCTTGATAACAATATCCGGAGTTTGCGGCGTATCCCATGTTCCCGTCGCGCCGTAGGGCGCCTGCGAATGCCTGGTGGAAAACGGATCTTTGGCGCATCCCGATAACAGAATCATAAATACCGAAATTACAGCTGAAAGGATCTTCAAAATAGATACTCCATCGATAAGGTCACATAATCGGTTATCTCATGCGGACGATTCTTGAATGTTCTTATTCTATGAATAAAATCGGCGCTCAGGCTGCTGTTCTCGTGCCATTTAAAAAGCAATTTTATTTCGAAAATCTGTTTTACCTGTTGTTCGCTCAAATTTCTTATCTCGATGGGCGTTTTTATATCGGGTTTAATAACTGCCGTGTGATCATAGTCGCCCGTCTTTTCCCATTCGAAATATGGAATAATTCTAAATATTTTATTTGGCGAATAATCAAATTTTGTATCTATGCTGTGACGTCTCCTGTCCCAGCCAACTGCCTGCTGCCATCCATCGCTCCAGATCAATTGGCCATAGTCCTCATATCGATAGGCATAGCTCTGAACCCAGGTAAGATTGTCGGAAATCAATACCGTCATTTCTGTAGTCGTAGTCGCCCGCCGGAAAATTCTGTTTCTCGTGCCAATTGTTTTTCTGTCGAAATCGAAAGTAATATAATTCGCCTGAATATCGAAAGACTGATTGAGGAAAAATTTATCGTAGGGCCTCCATAAAAAATATGGCGTGAGTGAATAAGTGTCATTGCGATTATTATTAGCTGATTCGGCCCCGGAGACATATATCTGGTGAAAGCTATTGCCGCCGCCGGTCAATCCGGCATTGAAGTATTTGCTGAATACATGGTTGAACCTGCCATTGACGACTATACTCTTCTGGTCGCGATCAAAATTGTTTGCTTCGCTATTGGGATTCGAATATGAAGTAACTCCGAAAAACATATCGGCGCTTACGGAATCCTTCGATGATAAAGTTAATTTCCCTGAAAATGAAAGCTCGCCGACCTCCGTGTTCAGGTCTAATTTGGTGCCCTGGTAATCCTGCTTTGATCTATTCCAGGCATAACCGATAATTGTTTCGGCGGTTCCGTCGATATTCCACGATAGTCCGCCGCGGTAACCGCCGCCCATGCCGTAATTATCCCGTTGCGATTGAGAGACTAATTCCCCTATATCGGATCGATATAAATAACTCGAAAGGTGAGCATTACCATCGAATGTTAATTTCAAATCCAATGGCAGCGCTTTAATTACCGCAACGGCCGCTTCGCGCTCACGTTTGATCTGCTTTGTAATATTGGTTTGATCTCCGACCATATTATAGTATTTCTTGGTTGATTCCAGGCCCCTTAATGAAAGTTGCAGCGAATCGCTGGCGCCGAACGCCTTCTTAGCTGAAAATATACCGATTCCTTCTTGGGAGGGAATATTGGTTAGATTTGTCTTGTCATAGGATATCGATGATGAAATATCGAAGCCGCTCCCGCTGAATGGATTCAGCAAACCCTTTATGCTATACCCGATACCCTGGTCGACCCGCTTGCTCCCGGTGTCGACCCTTCGCTTGTTAACCACTTTTACAACCGGCTGAATTTCAATATATTTTACCGGGCTATAGGATAATCCCAGATCGAGATTTGATGATCTCACGCGCCGTTTATCAAGCCCGTTAACAGTATATTCGCCCCCAGCGATAATTTTAAATCGTTCTGAAAGTGATATTCTCGAATCAAGTCCTGCCGTGGCATTTTCCTGCCAACGGTTGCCGTTTATCTTGATCAAATTAGAGACACCGACAAATGATGTTTGAAAATAGAAATTTTTACGATTTACGAGTTGCCCATACATGGTGGACCAATTGTACGTCTGATTATTATAGTTGAAATCGGTTCGAATGCCTGCCAGACAATAGCCGGATAATATCGTGGTGATCGATGCAATAATAAGGACTATCTTAACCAGACTACCCATTCTTTTCATTGACCAATCTATATAATTTCACCAACTCTTGCAATGTCATTTGCTCTGCTCTAATATCGGTCTTTTTATCCATTGAAACCAATAATTTTTCGGCTTCGATTTTTGAGATTATCGTAGATGCAGAAAGCGAATTGATCAGTATTTTTCGTTTCTGCGAAAAACAGGCTCTGATAAATTTTCTGAAGCCATGATATTCGATATCTTCGCTGATTTTGAGATTAGGCACTAATTTCAAAGCAGTGGAAAGCACTTTCGGTTTTGGGGAAAAGCAGCCAGGCGGAATATCGAAAAGCTTTGTAAGATCATAATACGATTGAATTAATATCGTCAGCGCTCCATAATCCCGGCAATTGATATTGGCCTTTAGCCTGTCTGCAACCTCGGCCTGCACCGTTATGACGGCCAAGTTTGTGTATTTATAGTAGCTGATCAACCATTCGATTATGGCTCCGCTGATGTTGTATGGCAAATTTCCTATTATCTTTACCGGATGGTCGGTTATCTCCCTGGGATCGACTCTAATAATATCGCTTTCGATCAGGCTGAAATTGCCGTTCTGTCCGAATTTATTATTCAAGAATGGCGCCAATTCTCGGTCTAACTCCACCGCTATGAGCCTGGCCCCCCTTGAAAGTATTCTCTCCGTTAGAGTTCCCTTGCCCGGGCCTATTTCAATAACTGTTTCGCCCTTTTTTATATTCAGCGAATCCACCAGCTCATCCGCCTTGGATGAGTCGATCAGGAAATTCTGCCCGAACCTTTTCTTTGCCGTAAAATCCATTTTAACTAATTATCACCTTTCGAATATTTCCTTATCCTGAATCCGGCACCAAGCTGGCCGGCCAATTTCCTGCAATCATCGAGATTGACCTGCGGTAATTCTACTACCGAAGCGTCAGCCGAGATGCCGTTTGCGACACAATCCTTTATGAATTTCAGCAATGCATGGTAAGCTTCTTCTCCGCGATCCGGCTTATTCAGTTTTATATAGGTATCCGCGTCGGCGGCATTAAGGCTAACCGAAACTTTGTCTATTAATCCCTTTAATTTAGGAACGATATCGATTTTATTTATAAGACTTCCATGACCGTTGGTGTCTAATCTCACGAAGTGCCCGGCCTTTTTTAATTTCGACGCAATCTCAAGCATTTCTGCTAATCTTATCGTAGGTTCTCCCAGCCCGCAAAAGACAACTTCATTGAAATCATGCTCATTTTTAATGGCATCAAGCACCTCTTTTATAGTCGGCTCTTTTTTCAATAGAAGATAATGTCCGGCGACATATCCGCGTCCCTTGCCGATTCTCGGGCAAAAATAGCAATTGCAACTGCATCGATTGGTAAGATTGATATATAGCGATCTGCGAATCTTATAGATAATTTTGGGAACAGCTTCGAGTGAAAAGCCAAAGAGCTTTTGAGCGTTCAAAGATGTGATACGGTCTATATCATCGAATGTATAAGGCGAAAATAGTTCGGCCAATTTTTCAACTACAAATCTGACATTATCAGGGCTGTTTCGCTTACCTCTCGAAACCTGTGGGGAAAGATAAGGGCAATCGGTTTCTGTCAAAATTCTCGAAAGTGGTATCGAGGCGGCAACTGACGCCCTTGTCGACTTCGGATATGTTATTGGACCCGCAAATGAAATATGAAATCCCATATTAATTGCCTGAGCCGCTTCATCGATATTTCCGGGGAATGAGTGCAGCACGCCTCGCTTGATGCCCGATTCCTCCAATATCTTAAGGGCATCGTCCATAGCCTCTCTAATATGCGCTACTATCGGTAATTTCAATTTCAATGCCAGATCGATCTGCTCTCGAAAAACCTTTCTCTGAATATCGCGGGGGGAGAGGTCGCGATAGTAATCCAGGCCGATTTCGCCGATTGCCACAATCTTCTTTCCGGCGGCTTCAGCGGCCATTTTTTCGATTTGTTGGATATAATCATTGGGGCAATTTTGAGAATCATGAGGATGGACTCCTATTGACGCATAAATATTTTCGTATCGTGACGCCAATTCGACAGTGCTTATCGAAGTCGCCAAATCGGTACCAATATTGACTATGGCTTTGATCCCACTCTCGAATGCTTTATGAATAACTATGTTTCGATCCGAATCAAATTGGGAGAAATCCAAGTGGGCGTGAGAGTCAATCATATGATGAATATAAACATTGGGGATTACAAGTCAAAGGATTGCCTTGGTTTACAGAATAAAAACATATATGGCGCGGTCGTCATTTGAACCGTGGGTATTTTCTTAATGCTAAATGATGGCGTTTATTGGCCGAACAAATAAGCAATGGGCAGACTAGTAACATCTTCAGGGTATTCGGCAATCAGCCTGGAAGTAATGAGACTTGAGTCGATACCGGGCTTCGATCTTTATCTCATGGGGCCAAGGGGGCCTATATTATATAGAAGTCGCGCTTTGCCATTTACGGATAAGATCTTGACATCATTATTAGAAAACGATGTCAAATATCTTTATTTTCGATCCGGCGATGAGGCTCAATTTTACCAATATATAGAACAAAATCTTGATCATATCATAAATGATGAAAATGTTCTGCCAAGAGAAAAGGCTACGCTTGTTTACGATGCCGCCACCAATTTGGCCAAACAGCTTTTTTTCGACCCGACTTCGAGCGATACGATTCGCAGAGCCAGCGCGGTTTTAGATAGCATCATAACATTCGCGAGCCACAACAAGGATTCTTACAAGCACATTATAGAAATCCTTCCGGAAGATTATTATACGCATACCCATTGTGTTAATGTAGCTACCTACAGCCTGGCATTGGGCAGGAGCATGGGATTGAATCCCAATAACGGCCTGTTTGAACTGACCATTGGGGCGTTATTGCATGACATCGGCAAATCGAAAGTCCCCGAATCGATTCTCAATAAGAACGGGCCATTGTCCGATCCCGAATATGAAATTATCAAACATCATGTTGTCTTCGGGCTGCAGATAATGCGTGAATCGCCATCGGTCCCATTCGGTGCCTATCCCGCTGTGATTCAGCATCATGAAAGGTTGTCGGGCGAGGGTTATCCGCGCGGCTTAAGGGATATTCATCTTTTCGGACGAATAGTGGCAGTGGCCGACGTATTCGACGCGGTCACAACCAACAGGCCGTACAAAAAGGCGATTACATCTTATGACGCATTGGCAATGATCAAATCGGAGTCGCATAAATTCGATCCCGAGATAGTGGCCTCGATGATAAATATCATGGGACCGAAACTCGAAAACAAGCCGAAGCTTATTACTGTTTAAAAATTTCTCCATTTCAAATTTCATATCATATTAAAGCGACATTGCTTTATTCAATGATGCTTATGGTCGGCCTGACCTCGTTTCTCGTATTAAAATCCTCGTTACAAAAATAAACACAGGCATTGAACGTTCTCGAATTGAAAGTGAATATAGATATGATAGACCCGATAGATAATAATGATTACACCTTAAAAGGAGGATTTAATGGCACAGAAAACACGTTGCGCAGGATGGACGAAAGACAACAAGCGTTGCAAAAACTCCACTTGGGGTCGCTCCAAATACTGCTATTCGCACAAGCACTAAAATAGCTTCGCGAATTTAAAATAAGGGCCCCAAAGGCCCTTTTTTTTATTGTTCAATTTTGAAAAACCGGTTTCGATAACGTTGGGAAAAATTACTAGGCAAGTTTATAAAGTATTTATATGGACGATAAAATAATAGCTTCAAAATACTAAGGAGGAAGCATGCAAAAGAAGACATCTCGCACAAAGAAAAGCTACAGGACAACAAAGAAGTCCACTAGCTGGAACAAGACTCGCAAACGCACTACCAAGCACTAAATCGGTAGTTCAGGATTTAATATGATGGCGTCGCATCCAATGCGGCGCCTTTTTTAATATCAGGTTTCTTTATCAAGAATCATTATTGCTTTATAATTAATGTATTACATTCAAACGATAATTCAGTTGCCAAGCGGAAATACAGTTCCTATATTTGAATGGTCTTATTTGATGATGAGAAGAAGGAGGAATGCTGAATGCTATTGGATCATAAGAGAATCGAAGCTCTGCAGAAACGATGGGAAGGCCAGGAATGGCGTCTTCAAAAAATCGCCGATTCCATGATGAACAGTGAAGATTGGACAATCCATCTCGATGGAATGCCATTTCTTGATGAAGTCCAAAAAATCGATGGCGATAAATACCCTCGCGATTTACGCGGCGCTAATCTACGCCGTTACCTGATGCCCACGACGATAATGGAACCCGCGGATAATAGCGATCTGGCCAATATCGCCTATATCATGCGCGAGGCCAATCGCAACAATACACCGCTGAGAGGCCTGTCGCCATTTCCGGTGCCGCCGATAAATTCCGAAGATATCGGTTTGATGATTGAAAATGGGAGCAGGTTTTTTGTGGCATTACAGATGGGCAAAGTCATCGGGGCGGTGCAATTGGATTCCGCCAGTCAGCACAAAAATTTATCGGAAGAAAAGCCTTATTACGAGCTTTCCAATCTAAGTGTTTTGCCGGCATATCGCCATCTCGGTGTTGCCCGCGCAGTACTTCATGAACTCGAAGAATTCTGCCGCAAAGAAGGAAAGCATGATTACATGCTGCTCCGCACAGTAATGGAACATGGCATTGTCAATTACTGGGAACGCGGCGGATATGCCCTTCGCGAGGTTTACCAACGACAACAGCCAAAAGGCTCGCCAGCCTATATGGAAGCCGTCATGGCCAAAAAACTGAAATAAGTTGATACCCAATATTTCAAAAGGCAGGTTTACGGATCTGCCTTTTTTATTTTTTGAAGCAGTTTTGTAGACGAATCTTGCTCGAAATTTCGCAATAATGGTCATTGCGAGGAGTCCGGCATTTGACGGACGACGAAGCAATCTGTGGGTAGCGTCCTTCAGATTGCTCCGTCCGGCAGCGGCCGGACTGCACGGCAGCTGATGCGGCATCCATCTTTCATTTTCAGGTATGGAAATGCCATTAAACCATCTGATGAGTTCACTCCTGGCTTAATATAGTCCTAGAAAATAATGGTGAATACTACTTTACTTTGATAATTATATTATCCAGCAATCTTACGCCGCCGATAATCACGACCAATGATATCATAACCTCGCCCGATAAATTTTTCAATGTCTCCAAGATTATCCCAACGATTGAACGAGATATAGTCAATTTTAGTCTCAGGTACGGTTTTTATCAGCTCTCTCATTTTGGATTCGATTATTTTGGAATCGATTACGCCATTTTTGACCATATAAGCCGCCAGATCCAATGATTTTTTAATTATCGTTGCCTTTACAAGCTGATCCCGGTTCAGATAAGAATGGCGGGATGACATGGCGATACCATCCTTAGTGCGGGCAATCGGCGCCTTGATTATTTCCATATCGAAATTGAGGTCTTTGACCATCCTTTTAATCACGGCCAGTTGCTGGCCATCCTTCTGGCCGAAAACCGCAAAATGGGGTTTCGCAATATTGAAAAGCTTGGCGCAGATTGTTGCGACTCCCTTGAAATGCCCCGGCCTGCGTGCGCCCTCCAGGATATCAGTCATCTTTTCAACATTAATATAGGTGGAAAAATCGGATGGATACATATCATCGACCGATGGATGAAAGACGATACCGGCCCCCGCTTTTTCAATCTTATCGCAATCGGCCTTGAATGCCCTTGGATATTTGCTGAAATCCTCATTCGGCCCAAATTGTGTTGGATTCACGAAAATCGAAACGATTACGATATCGGCTCTCTTTCGGGCAATTTCAACCAGTTTCAAATGGCCGTTATGCAATGCACCCATTGTGGGTACAAGCCCAATGACTTTGCCATCCCGGCGTAATGATTCCGCCAGAGCTTGCAGCTTATGAGGGGTTTTTATTATTAGAAGGGGCATAGATCTGATTTTCACTAACGCAATTTCTTACTCGTAGCTCTCATCTTTATTGGGGAAGGAGCCTTTTTGGACATCGGAGACAAAATCCTTCGTCGCCTTGCGGATAGTATCTGCGATATTGGCGTAGCGGCGGACATACTTCGGCTTGAAATCCTCATAAAGACCGATCATATCTGAAATTACTAATACCTGTCCGTCGCAATGAGGTCCGGCGCCGATTCCGATAGTCGGTATCTTGATCGATTGGCTGATCATTTTAGAGACCTCGGGCAATACCGACTCAAGCACAATCGCAAAACATCCGGCATCCTGCAACGCTCTGGCTGATTGCATCATATAATTTACCTGTTTCTCAGTCCTGCCCATCACAATATAGCCGCCGAATTTATTTATCGCTTGAGGAGTCAAACCTATATGGCCCATAACGGGTATGCCAAAATCCACCATGCGATGAATCAGCGGCGCAATCTCCGTTCCGCCTTCGAGTTTGACTGCGTTGGCTCGCCCTTCCTTCAGGAAACGTCCGGCGTTGCGCATCGCTTCAGCCTCGGAAACCTGAAAGCTCGTAAATGGCATATCCCCGACCACCAGCGCCCGTTTCACGGCGCGGGTAACATTGCGGGTAAGATAAATCATGTCATCCATTGTAATCGGCAAAGTGCTTTCATGGCCCGACACAACTACTCCGGCAGAATCTCCGACCAATATACAATCTATTCCGGCGCCATCGAGGATTTTGGCTGTGGGATAATCGTACGCGGTCAAAACAGAGATTTTATGGCCCTCTCTTTTCATTTTCGAAAATATTCGTGTCGTAACTTTTTCTATATTAGACATGTTTTACTCCAGTCTTTTTTACCCACATATGTATAGAATCTGAGATTCTTTTCAGCCTTTGATCTTTAACAAGCTCCAAATATTCTTTGATCGGTTTCATTGAGACCGGGTCGACAATCTTGGGCTCTATCTCTACCAATGGTTCCATGACAAATCGCCGTTTTAGTAATCGCGTGTGCGGTATATTCAGATCAAATGATTCGAATATCACATCGCCGTAAAGCAGGATATCAATATCGATAGGGCGAGGGCGATTATGAGTCGATGGTTTTCGTCCCATCTTTGTCTCAATGGATTTGATTTTTTCCAATAGCGTCTTCGGTTCGAGCTGGGTTTCGATCTTGACCACGGCATTTACGAAATCACCTTGACCCGAAACGCCAATCGCTTCACCTTCATATAATGACGATATGGCTTTGACGTCGATCTTAGTGAATTGGTCCAACAATACAACCGCCCTTTTGAGATTCGTTTTTCTGTCACCTTCATTGGAGCCCAACCCTAAGTATGCCACAACCATAAGAATCGCCCCCGTATATCAACCGTTGGTCTCGACCTCGATATAATCAATATTGCCGGGCACCGGCGGAATTCTTTTTCTTACCCGAAGCTTCACCTTATTGACTCCCGGCTGCTTCTTAATCTCATCCTTCAATCTTTCCGCTAGAGTCTCCAGAAGATTATACCGATGATTTTCAAGGAAATGCTCGACGATATTATAAATATTTACATAGTTAACTGCATGTTCGAGATTGTCGGTCGCGGCCGCTTTGGCAGTATCAGTTTCTATTTCGCAATCGACCTCGAATCGTCTTCCGGTCTCCTTCTCGGCCGCCGCGACTCCATGGTAGGCGTAAAATGTCATATTAACAAGTCTGATTGTTCCCATTATTGGCAGAGCCTCCATTTATTTCGGATTATCGAATGAAATATAATTAGTGCCCTCGTGCTTCGAGATTATCTGATTCATCAGATAATCGAATTTCTCGGAATCGCTGGCAAAATCGCTATCATCGGTCCTTATAATCAAGAGCGGCGTTTTATTATAATGAAAAAAGTAATCGCTATAAGCTTCGCAAAGCCTGGTCAGATATTCGCGATCAAAACCTTTCTCGAAATTTCGATTTCTTCTCTTGATCCTCTCAAGTAGAATATCGACAGAAGCTGTCAGGTATATAACCAGATCAGGCTGCGTAATGTTCTGTTCGAGCGCGGTCGCCACCCTGTCATACAATGCCAGCTCCCGCTCGGCAAGATTGATATGGGCGAAAATTCTGTCTTTAGCAAATAAATAATCCGCGACCAATGTCTCCGAAAAAAGATCATAATGATTAAATTCGTCTTGCTGTCTATAACGGGACATGAGGAAAAATATCTGAGTCTGAAACGCGAATTGATTTTTGTTTTTATAAAAATCCGGCAAAAATGGATTCTCCTCAGCCAATTCTAATATTAACCGCCCATTGAAATAATTGGCTATTTTCTCGGCCAGGGTTGTCTTGCCAACTCCAATCGGTCCTTCGATCGCGATATAACCGTTGTATCCCATAATTCTTCCTGGTTTATCGTTTACTGGGGACGATATTTCCGTTGAAATATCTTGGAGTGATTTGAAATACGTTGAATAGCATCCGCCAGGATATTTTCATCGGGTGATAATGACATTCTTAGCCAGCCCTCGCCGCCTTCACCGAAATCAGAGCCCGGCGAAACCTTGATACCTGCCTTGACAAAAAGACGTCTGGCCAATGTTACCGATGTGCTACGAGTCAGCGATTTAGCCCAGATGAATGGAGTCAATTTCCCTCCTCTAATTCGCCAGCCGAGCTCCTTCAAGCCCTCGGCAAGTATCGATCTTTTGCGCTCGAAATTCGCCATTTTGTCCGCGAATATCTCTTTCGCATTCTCAATGCCCGCGATAGCCATTCGAATGGAATATTCATCGGGGGAATATCCAACAGCTCTTCAGCATGACATTCAAAGCGGCGATAGCGTCGCGATGGCCGATCGCGAAACCGATTCCTGGAATTCCAAATGATGTCGAAAATGAGTGAAGCTCCAATGCCCTCTTTTGAGCTGATTTTGCCTGCAGGATGCTAACTCCATCTTCGTCACCCGGATGAATATAAGCGCAATCGGCAACTACCAAGATATTCTCCGCGCGTAGGGACTTCATCAGGTCTCTATAAAAATAATAATCGACAACTGCTCCGGTCGGGTTATGCGGGTAATTTACAAAGAGCAATTTCGTCTTTTTGGGCCGGGATGGAAACGAAGAGATATTCAATATGTAGTCATTACTTTCCAGTAACGAATATCTTACCGGATTTCCCTCGGCCATGCATACTGCAGTTCGAAAATGCGGCAGACCGGGATCCGGTATATAGGCGCTTTCCCCTCGATTTAACAAAGAGAGCGCCAGAAACGCTGTTGTCATGCGGATATTGGGAATAATTGCAATCTCGTTTTCTATATTAATCGCGAGCGATTTGAAAGACGAATGCTTCTCCAATATTTTCGATTTTAGTTCATTGATTAAATCGACATCCGCCCTGGCATCCAATTTGGACGACATAATTTTATTTCTGGCATTCAGATAGCCTTCGCATTGGGGTATCAATGGCGCGACTGAATATAAGTCTATCAGGTTAACATTGCGGGCTGCCAATCGTTTCTGGCTGAATTTCATCGCCCCCAATGCTTGCTGCGGGATTTTCCAGAGCCGTTCCGCTTTATCGATTATTACCTTCATCTTATTCTTATAACCTTCAATCCTGTTAACCTATTTCCGACTCTCTTTATGGGACGCTCTGATTATATCATCCATAATATTCATACGCCCCGATTTTCGAAGCAATCTTTCGACTTCATGCGAGGGTAGCTCCCTTACCTCGGAAATCGTTTCTGCAATATAGAGTATATGAGCAAATCGTTCCACTGTCTCCATTTTATTGAAGGCATCCGACATATCTTTGCCCAATGTTACCGCGCCGTGCGATTCAAGCAAAAACGCGTCGTAATCGGCGATCAGTTTTTCCAATGTCTTGGGAAGCTCATCGGTACCGGGCTCGCCATAGGATGCCAGCGGTATCCCGCCTAAAGTCATCAGAATTTCCGGAAGGATGGGTCTCATAAGTGATTTGCCCGCTACTGACCGGGCGGTCGCGTAAATAGGGTGGGCGTGACAGATCGCGGCGATATCCGGGCGCCATCGATAAATCGCCAGGTGCAGCCTGATCTCCGATGACGGACGCCCGCTTCCCTCTATTATTGTACCATCGGCCATGCAAACAAGCAGGTCTTCGGGTTTCATCTGCCATTTATTCATTCCGGCAGGCGTAATTGCGATATTGCCGCCGGAGAGTCTGACCGAAAGATTCCCCTCGTTGGCGATGATATAGCCGCGATTATAAAGCGATTTGCCTGTTTCGATTATCTCTTCAAATATCTGCCGGGTATCTGTCATTGGATTCAGCCGGGTTCTGATAAGTCATTGACTTTGAAAAATGGGCCGATCACTTAGATGGGCTTGCTCCATCGGATATCAATATTGCCGATGCGACCGCGTGCTCGCGCGTGTGTGAAAGCGAGATTATGATCTTTTTACTGCCGATAACATTGGTAATCGCCAAACCCAGTCTGACTTCAGGATGGCCCTTGCGGTCGTTAACAACTTCCACCGATGTCCATTTGACACCCTCGGCGAAACCGGTCCCAATCGCCTTGAAAACCGCCTCTTTTACCGCAAATCGCGCCGCAAATGACAGCTCAGGGTTTACCTTCGAAAGGCAGTACTGTATTTCCCACGGCGTGAATACTCTCGATGTGAACCTGTCGCCGTAACGGTCAATGGCTTTTTTTATTCGTGGAATTTCGACAAGATCAATACCTACTGCTTCTATCATATTTATTACCTCGTTTGAATATAGACAGGCCTTCCCTAAATGTCAAAACCGAAATTGAAAAGCATTTACAGCTTCACATGTCGTCGAGTTGCCACACCAGAATAAATGTCTTGGTAGGTCGGTGTTCCGAATCCGCCATAGGCGGATGAGAAACCCGACAAAAATTCTACGACCTGTCCGAATAAATTATATGGCTTCAGTAATGGGTTCTTGACGACGCTCTTAATACCTGTAGGGGCGAAGTCACCTCGCCCCTACAATAGTTTCGAACCAAAAATATTATTCCACCTTCTCGAATGTCACAACCACGGTGCCGGAAATCTTCTGCGGCCATGTTTGGGGCTCTTTGTCCTTCATACCTGAAACCGTGACACTGCCCGTAGAATTCAAATCAATCTGAGACCTTAATGGCAAACCGGTAGCCTTATCAATCTCTATAGTGCCGATTTGTGTCCCCGATATATCATAGGCCATGGTTAATTCGCCGGCCTTCACTTTATTATCATCCGGATTGGTGATCACATTGGACGAGTCTCTTACCAAAGCTACACTATCGCCAACCGAAACCAACGAATATTCTGATACGATTTTCATGGGGAATCCGAAATTCATCATTGTCTCTGATTTCCAGCTATCTGCCACCCTTACCGGTTTATTCGGAATATAGCTGGTAATTTGATCCATGGATTGTGTCAGGGCCTTCGCTCCGAATTTATCGCTTAAGTCTTTAATAAATGCGTCATTGCGCGGCGAATTCGGCAGGGCCAATGCCGTTATCATCCTGGCGACCAAAGAATCGGCGCCGTCTATCGCGATTGTCTTTCCGGCCGGAGAAATTTTCAGCCGAATCTCAGAACCAAGCATTGCCTCGGAGCTTTTCATCGATGGGTCAAGATAGGCGGGCGGATTGTCGGAATCGTATTCTACGGTTCGCTCTTCCATACTCTGCTTTGATTTTATCCCCGAGTATGTGAGCTTGATATCGAAATTGCCATCGCTGTCTTTCCCGATAACATCATAGTTCCAGCGAATAGTCATCTCCTGTGTCATCGAATGATCGAAACCATCGACAGTCTGAGTCACCGACTGATTGTTTTCCATGGTGCAGACATAATGAGTCCCCGGAGTGAGATTCAACTTTAAATCAATCTTTTCCGCGGCCTGGATTCCCCTAATGGAAATTAAAACCAAACAAACAGCCAATATCAATGAGTACGATTCTTTTCCTGTGCATCCCTATTTCTCCAATCCTGATTTTCCTGCGAGTCACGTCTTGACGTGACCGCATCCTTCTATCATTCGCGGTCAGGGCAAGCCCTGACACGCAACTGCGATTATATTATACCAAATCATCTCCAAATATATCGAGATAATATGCAGAGGTCAATCAATGTAATACCAATAATTCACTCAATCCATGAAATAAGGCCACGCCCATATCGATAAAACGTGGTGATATCACACACTGCGGATGTCAGCGCCCTTTTTAATTCATTATGTGTCAACGAGTTGGATAAAGGGGTCGCTGGCATCGAATTTGCCTATTAGAATTGCATGAACATAAACAGGAGGACTAAAATGAATATCAGAAAAGAAGTAGTTTGGGGCCTGGCATTAGGAGTATTTGTAGGAATAGTATTCATAATACTGCTTTTCTCCAATGCCAAATCGGCGGTCATTTCTCAAGAGAATGGGAAAATCGGGATTACAATTTCTGACGATTCGACCAAAATCGAAATCGAAAAAGACAATGAAATCAGGGTTGTTTCTGTCGCCAACAACAGAATCAAACGGGATTCCACCGGAATCGTGATCGATGATAAACTTCGAATCGAAAACGGTAAAATCTATGTCGATGGCGTGGAACTCACCGAGAATCAGATCGAGCGGCTATTCGTTGATAAGGATGAGCGCGGCGCCGAGGGATGGCAATTCAGCACTGGAGAACATCACCGAATCAAGAGGAAAAGACTTGTGACAATTTACTCGGATTCGCGAGATGACATTTTCAAATTCGGAGATGTTATCGTTGATTCGAGCGTCAATGTACTCGGCGATGTCGTCTCCTTAAAAGGCGATATCAGGATTTCAGGCAGAGTGAGCGGCGATGTCCTGGCATTGTTCGGTGATATATATCTCATCGATGGCGCTTATGTCGGTGGGGATGTTTACGCTCCTGTCGGGAAAATTTTCAAAGACGAAAAAGCCCAGACTCGTGGTGATATCGTATCGTCGGAAAAGGAAATAAAATCCAAGGAAAAGGAAAAACAGCAAGTGCAATTCGGACTTTCTCTGAGATTTAATAGAGTCGAGGGAATTACCATACCTATGGACCTGAAGTATAACGACAAGCTGCATAATTTACCGTCGCTTGATATTCAGGCCGCATATGCCTTTTCATTGAAACGATGGGAATATGATCTGGGAATCTCCAAAGATTTTGGTATTAATTTGGGACCATACATTGGAGTTCGCATGTTCCAATTGGCTGAAACCCCGGACGACTGGATGATCACCGGGACCGAAAACACGATCGCGGCATTGATATTCAAAGAAGATTTCTACGATTTCTATTGGTCGAGAGGGCTGGCGGTGGATGGTGGACTGTTTTATCAGAAGGCCTTCAGAGTCGGCGCGACCTATACGGCGGCAACTATGTCAAATCTGAAGCGCACCGCTAACAAGGCGATTTTTGGAGGCAAAAAGAAATTTCGCGAGAACTGGTCAACAATCCTTGCCGGATTCAGAACTGATACTGAGCAATGCCGGCAAACTGGCCGAAGTTACTTTACATGCTTCCTATGACACCCGGAACGATATCGAAGTGCCGCATTCGGGCGTTTACGCGAAGATCGATTGGAGCAAGACAGTCAAAAGCGACAGCGCCAATTTTGTTTATCAAATGATCACAGGCGAAGTGCAGGGATATTACCCATTGACATCGAATCAGAATGTGTCATTCCGGGCGCGCGGGGGGTATTCCAATGACAACCTGCCGTTATTCAGACAATTTTTCCTGGGTGGAATAGGCTCATTACGCGGATACGACTATAAAGAATTCGAAGGCAATCGCATGTTGCTGCTCAATGCCGAATATGTCTGGCGTTTCTATAAGAGCGATTTGGGAGCAGGGCTTTTCTTCGATGGCGGCAAGGCCGAATGGTCGGAGAGTCAATTCAAGACAGGTGGGCTCAAAACTGATATCGGAGTATCGTTATTGATCAACAATGATATCAGAATCGATATCGCTCAACGTCTGGATGATACGAGCAAACATCCGGTAGTCTCGCTTCGAGGACACATTTCATTTTAAATATCGCGGCGGTTGGCATTCATAATCAGTTGCTAAATCGCCGCGATCAAATTATAAAAAGACCATGTTGAATCCTCGTCAGGTATTATCGGGTTGTTTCGGGAAATTTCTGCCGTGTTGTACTTTGTTTTTCTTAATATGCTTGATGGTTACGACATCGAATGCTCAGAATATCGGATTTTCCTATATCAAATATGAAAACCAAAACATATTAACAACGCTTTCGGTGCTGGATTCTCTTCCCTCCGCTCTTATCGATCATATAGAAAAAGGGGTTCCGATCGCGTTCGAATATGATATTGAGCTGTGGCAATATAAGTCCGGATGGTTCGACAAATTGTCGGACAAGCTAAAAGTTGCCATTAAATTGCGCTTCGATCCCTGGGAGAAAAAATATTCGATGATTATTCAATCCCGCGATCTTGATTTTGATAATTCACTCGATGACTGGCGCGCGGTATGGGACTTACTGAAATCATCTGGCAAATCATTTCTGGAAATAGGCGATACCACGGCTACCTACTATCTGAATGGAAAATTATCGATCAAAACGATGAGTTTCTCAAACTATAGGGAAGTCGAATCCTGGCTGAAAGGGGAGATATCCAGCGCCCAAAAGCCGGATTTAGACAAAGCACCGAATCAGCTTGGCGAATTCATATTCGAAACTGCTCTAAAAATAACCGGCTTGAAGAATAAGACCAGCGAAATTAAATCCGAGAAATTCAAAATATCAGCGCTTCCAATGAACAAAATTTCAAAATGATTTGAAATTTAATCAATACAGCATATAATTGATATCATGTCGGCGATGCCATTAATAGCTAATCTAAGCGGCACACAATTTTTGGTTGGATTTGCCGGGGCTTTAGTTATTGTCGTAGCCGCCTACTTATTTAAATCGCTGTCACTCTCAGGCGCGATCGGGGCATTGGCTATCGGCACTATAATATTCGGGTCGGGTGGGATTCAATTTGCCATACCGCTTTTATTCTTCTTCATCTCATCATCCTTTTTATCAAAAATCAAGACAGCCCCGAAGAAGAATGCGTTGATCTACAGCGAAAAGACCGGGCCCCGCGATGTATGGCAGATTTTGGCTAATGGCGGGGTTGGCGCGGTTTGCTCGATTATTTTTCTGATTTCAGGCAGTCCTTTTTGGTTTTTCCCATATTTGGCGAGCATCTGCGAGGCGACCGCAGATACCTGGGCTTCCGAAATCGGGACATTATCCCCGATCAAGCCCATTTCTATTGTTACCCTAAAAAAAATCGAGACAGGCCAATCCGGTGGTGTCACAATCCTCGGAATTATTGCCTCCGCGGCCGGTTCCGGCGCAACAATGCTGGTTTCCTTCTTGATATTATCCGTTACCGGCAATCACTCGGCGATTTCCTTGCCGTTATGGCTGGGTGCCGCTAACGCCGGATTTGCCGGATCGATTATGGATTCCATCTTAGGAGGCTCAATTCAGGGCACATATCAATGTCAGGTTTGCGGGCAACTTGTTGAAAGACATAATCATTGTGGAGCTCCGGCCCAATTCAAGCATGGTGTTAGATGGGTTAACAACGATATGGTAAATCTAATAAGCACCATTTTTTCCGCTCTGATGATCTCATTAATGCTGATTTGATGAAAAGAGAAGCTTCCACGGCATAAGCTCATGCCTCTAAACAAGATAATTAGCAAGACGATGACTAATTGGCGGTTCTTGCTCCGCTATTCGAGCATATGTTATGGTGCGAACCACGGCACCTAATCCCTCGTTTTGGGCCAAACCGTGGTCTTATTTAATGGATAAAATGTCACCCTGTCTGTGCCGGTAAGTGGTTGCTGACTAATGCCAATATTGTGCTTAGCTTGAGCCCGATTTGTGTGATAGAATGAGGCAAAATACTTATCAAGTGCTCGAATTGGGATGAGCTACTCAAAAAAGACCAGTTCCCTCATGCAATTGAGAGCCATTATGGTCATTGCACTATTATCAGTATCAAAATCTTATAGATTAATCAGACTCGGAATAATATCGACCTATAGATATTTCCGAGTTGACAAATATGATGAAATCTATTAGTTTTCGCCAACGTAATTTTACTGGGAGGACGAAGTGGACAATTTCCCCACATGTCTTAAATGTTCGACTGGCGTACTTGTGCCTCTTTCTGATTATGGGCGCGATGGTGCCGAAATCAGGTACAAGGCTTGGGTCTGTTCCAATCCCGAATGCGGATTCAATATAAGAATAGATAACGGTGAAGTGTCATTGGGAAAAATAATCAGACACTCAGACAAATAAGCTAAGTGATACGCGAGATATTTACAAAAAATGTCGGCTGGAAGATAGTCGGCCTTATTTTGGCGTTGGCGCTGTGGTTTCATCTGGCCACCGAAAAAGTCTACGAAAAGAGCTTCAAGGCTAAACTTGAAATTGTCGGTCTTATCTAATAAGCTGGCGTTCGATAGCATTGAGCCTGCCGAAACCGACGTAATCTTCACTGGCACCGGCAAGCAATTGTTGAAATTGATGATTTCGGGCGGGGTCAGGTTAGAAGTCAATCTGATGAAATACACAAAGCCCGGCGAATATGTGTATTATCTGAGCCTTTCGAATCTTTACGAGATTGACACCTCTGTTTTTCATAGGATTTCCTTCTCTAATGGTGATCGATACACCATAATATTAAAAGAAAAGACATAGTCTATCATGCTGGTTTTGGGAGTTGAAACCTCCTGCGATGAAACCGCCGCCGCAGTTGTAAAAGACGGCCGGGAAATCATCTCCAATATAATTTTTTCGCAGGAAATTCACGAGAAATACGGGGGAGTCGTGCCCGAGGTTGCCTCGCGAGTGCATATCAGCGAATTGCTGGGGATATTCGATAAATCACTTATCAAAGGCCGGTGTATCGTCTCGACAAAATCGACGGTCTGGCAGTGACCCACGGCCCCGGGCTGGTCGGATGTCTTGTTGGTGGGGCTTTCATTCGTGAAATCGATTCATATGGCCAAGGGTATTCCGTATTATGGCGTTAATCATCTCGAAGGTCATATTTTTGCGGGAAAATTAGATCATCCGGAATTGACCACGCCGCATATCGCGTTGGTGGCGTCAGGGGGTCATTCGAATCTGTATCTGGTCGAGGAGTGGGGAAGGTATCGTTTGCTGGGTTCGACCCGCGATGATGCCGCGGGGGAGGCGTTCGATAAGGTCGCCAAGCTATTGAGTCTCGGCTATCCCGGCGGCCCGATTATCGAAAAAGTCTCAGCCGATGGCGATAAGAAATTCGTGAAATTCCCCAGGGCGCAAATGGGGGCGGACAGCTTCGAGTTTTCATTCTCAGGCCTGAAGACCGCGGTATCATTATATATAAAAGAAAAAGAACCGGAGTTTATCGAGGCTCATAGGGCCGATATCGCCGCGTCATTTCAGGAGGCGGTTGTGGATATTCTGGTGCGAAAGGCGCTCGCAGCTGCTGAAAGCTTTAAGGTCAATCAAATCTCCGTGACTGGAGGGGTGGCGCGCAATAGAAGGCTGCGGGAATTATTTTTGGAGAAAGCTTCTAATAAATACCAAGTATTTTTCCCGTCGCCGGAGCTCTGCACCGACAACGGCGCCATGGTGGCGGC
>CAWFQL010000006.1:0-239016 GCA_963817915.1 uncultured candidate division Zixibacteria bacterium | reverse complement strand
TGCTTTGATTGCCCGCCGTCGTCGGCAAGAGGGGGAAAAAGCAAGACTGCTACAGAGAAAATCGAATAATTAATTTAGTAAATTCGATTGATTAGATTGCCCGAGCCACGCCGGCTCGGGTTTTTTTTGTTAAATTTCAGCTTTGGCCTGCTCAGGCTTCTTTGAAGCCAGCGCCCAAATTATCCCGACGCCTATGCCGGCCAGATGCGCCAAATACGAGGGATCGTAATTTTCGCCAAATTGTACAACTACATAACGCAATTGAAACAAGAAAAAAAATATAAGATATGTCATTACGGAGAGCTTGATCCAACGAATTCCCCACATAAGGCTGAGAAAGAGAAACGTAAGCTTGGTCTTTGGAAACTTGATAGCATAATATCCTATAATTCCCGCGATACCCGCGCTTGCGCCAATAATTGGAATATTGCCATTGGGAGCAACCAGCATTGAAATTATTAATCCGGCCAGATGGGATAACAATAGTAGAACCACAAAACGAAATTTCCCAAGCTCATCTTCCGCGTTATCGCCGAATATCAATAAAAAATACATATTGAAAATTATATGCAAAATATCGCCATGGAGAAAGAAGGATGAGATTATGGTAAATCCTCCCAGGTGATACCAGTGATATGGAATAAATCCGAAGTTCAAGGCGGCGTTATCCAAATGCTTGAAATTAATAATAAATATTGTAATACAGATAAGGGCTAGTCCCCAGGTTATTATCGGGACCGTTATTATTGAGTTATTATTGTCTTCTACAGGGAATCCGAGAATGCCGAGAATTATTTTCCAGATAGAACTTGGCGGCCCTGGTTCCATCTCTTTTTTTTCTTTGAGCAATTCAAGTTCTGCATTCATAAGCGCCAATTTTGATTGCTGAGAAAGCTCTTTTACGGGAATTGGCAACGGTTTTCTTGGCAACTTCTCGTATTCATCTTTGTCGAACCAGACGGACTGACAGGGCTGACACAGATCAAGCGACATTTTCCCTTTATCAGTTAAATAAACAATTTCCGACATCATTCTTGAGCACAGCGGGCATACCCTGACTTTTCGGCTATTTGCTCGTTGCGAATCCTTCCATAGCTGTTTGATGAATTCTTCCTTAATTTTTGCATGCGACAATACTGCGATATTCGCCGCCCGGCCTGAGCATGAAGAGCAAATAAACGCGAAGCCGTCAGCAGTCTTGTGTTTTTCGAGGGCTTTACGGCAGCGCGGGCATAAATAAGCATTTTCGTCAGCCAAAAGAACCTTCCGTCCGAAACTTAACTTTTATTTTATATACTATAATTTAGAGATAATAATGTCAATTAAAAGACATTAGTCTATTCCTAGAGGAAATCTAAGGGATTAGGCCAACGCCTGTTGGCCTTGGACTTCTTTATGAAATAATGATTCCCTTGTCTCCGCGATAATATTATAATCGTCCCATGGATATTTTCTTGAACGAAAAACTTGTCGACCAAATCAATTCCAAAGGCAAACTCTTTGAGGTCGGCGGGACTGTGCGCGATTGGCTGATTCATCCCGAGATTGTGAATAAGGATAGAGACTACCTCGTGACCGGAATCGGCCTGGACGACCTTATGGCGATATTGAAGAAATTCGGCAAGGTCGATATGGTCGGCAAATCGTTCGGAGTAATCAAATTTACATCGAGGGAGACGGGTGAAACATCCGATTTCGCTATTCCCAGGACCGAGAAGTCCACAGGTATGGCCCATCGGGATTTTGATGTTTTCTACGATCCCAATCTGCCAATCGAATCGGACTTGCGCCGCAGGGATTTCACTATCAACGCCATGGCGCGGGCAATACCATCCGGCGAGACCATCGACCCTTATGGTGGCAAGAATGATTTGAAAAATAAAATTATCCGCATTGTATTTCCTCAGGCGATTACAGAGGACCCGTTGCGGATTCTGCGCGGAGCTCAATTTGCCGCCAGATTCGAATTTACTATTGAGCCAAAAACGCTAAAAGCTATGCAGGCTGGGGCATCATTGATCGATACTGTCTCACCTGAACGGATCGCCGATGAAATCAATAAGATGCTCGTCAGGGCGGATAAGCCGTCGATCGGATTTCGATATCTGCTTGAAATCGGTGTATTGGATAGGATATTGCCGGAATTGACCGAGGGTGTCGGAGTTGAACAGCCGGGCGGCTACCATCGCTGGGATGTATTCGACCATACAATGGTTTGTGTCGATAATGCAAAGAAAAGGCTGAACCTCAGGCTCGCCGCTTTATTTCATGATGTCGGCAAACCGAAGACACGCGAGCTTGTTGAGGGTGGTGCAACATTTTATGGCCACGACAAACTTTCGAGCCGAATGGCCGAGCAGGCTCTGAAAAGACTGCGTTACTCCAACGATATTATCGATCAGGTTTCAATCCTTATTTCAAAACACATGTACAGCGACCGGGCCGGGGATAAGGGCATCAGAAGGCTGATCAAAAATGTCGGACAGGACTTGATATTCGATCTATTGGATTTGCGCCGGGCCGATATAATCGCGCAGGGCATGGGCCAGGAACCATCGGATGTCGATAATTTCGAGGCAAAAATAAAATCCGAAATCGAAAAGCAGCCGCCATTCGGAGTAACAGATTTGGCCGTTTCCGGCAATGATATAATGTCTGAATTCAATCTGACTCCGGGGCCATTGATCGGCGATATTTTGGACGACCTTCTTGAAATGGTTTTAGATGACCCCGCCCTTAACGCCCGCGATTTGCTCCTTTCCCGCGCACGAGAATTTTTATCTAAAAAGACTTAGAGAAATAACAAATCCATCCGTAGGGGCACAACATGTTGTGCCCTCTTGCCTCCAATACGTGCCGCAGGCAGTAGGAATAGTAGGCCGGGTTCCGAATGAGCCCTGCGAATGAGAAACCCGACAACATGTTCATGTCATTCCCGTGCAAACGGGAATCCAGACAGTAGCCCAAATTTCGAAGAGATTTGCGAACAAACTGCATTTCCCATATGCTAACATTAATTGTGGTGTCGGGTCGCCCCACCCGACACAAATCACGAACCATACATAACCCCGATTCTCCGCAGAACAAGCTGCTTTTTCCCTATGCTAACATCAAAAAAGACTTGACTTGCCATAATAATTATTTCATATTAATTATTGAAATAACGAACTTTGTTTTTGCCCGCAGTTGGACATTTATCTATTCGCTAAATGGAACTGAAAATAGGGGAGATATTATGAAACGAGTCACACTCATTACGTCGGTATTTTTGCTTATCATGACTTCCATGAGCTTCGCGCAATTACCTGGCGATTTCAACTGCAGCGGCACGGTTAATGGGCTTGATTGGTCATATCTGATTAATATAATTTCGCGGGATTTGCTTGATACAACTACCTGCACCTGGCGCAATGGCGATCTGAACGGTGATGCCCTAAATCACACGATCGCGGATTGGTGGCAATGGGAGCTGATGGCTGAAGGTGATACATTAGTTGATAATCCGCCTATGCCATTCGAAATGGACACAATTATGGTTGGCGATGTTTGGGCGGCCCCGGGACAGTTCGTTGAAATGCCTGTTTTAATAAGTCTGGCCGAGCCAGCCTTGGATGTGGCGTTGCATTTTCGCTTTGATAGCACTTACTTTTATAATGTGAGATTCCAGGATGATGCGGGCGACCTGCCCTTAGCATTTTGGATGGAGAGAGGCGATGATATTTATTGGCAGCATATTCCATTTGAAACTATTGATCGCATGCCTCAGGGTGCCTATTTTTATGTCTATCTGAGTATGTATCTCAGAGACGATATTCCAGTTGACACTTCTTTCACAATTGAACTCGTTGCCGGTGATTATTACCCATCCGGCTTCGCCAATGTCTCCTATCCCACATATTTTATCCGCCCGGTTCTTGTCGGCGGCACCGATTCATGTCACGCCAACTGGTATCAATGATAATTCTCGTCCGGAAAAATTCGACCTGAATCTTGCCAATTACCCTAATCCATTCAATGCCCAAACCTCGATCGAATACACTCTGCCTAAAATCAGACTATGTCAGCATAACCATCTACGACTATACTCGGTCGCCGAACTGCGACGCTTGGTCAATAGCTTTCAGACCGCCGGACCTCATAGCGTCTTATGGGATGCTTCATCCAAATCCTCCGGAATTTACTTCTATAATATTAAGGTCGGCGAAAATTCCGCAACTAAGAAAATGATACTCTTAAAATAATTGTTGTAGGGCAGGAGTGGAACACTCCTGCCATCTTATTTTTGCAGGCCCGGGGATCCTGCATCAAACCCAAAAGAGGAGACATTATGAAACGGATTATGCTCATTACCTTAGCGTTGATGATTATCTCCGTCCCCGCGGCCTTGGCACAATTGCCGGGCGATTTCAATTGTAACGGCGAAACGTTCGAGATTGGCGATTTGACATATTTGGTTCACCTCACTCTTCAGGATGTGTTGGATACGAGTTCCTGCACCTGGCGTAACGGCGATCTCAATCTGGATTCTCTCAATCATACAATCGCCGACTGGCGGCAATGCATGCTAATTGGAGCAGGGGATACGCTGGGCGATAATCCGCCGATGCCGAATTATTTAGACTCGATTATTATCGGCGATGTCTGGGCAATGCCTGGAGAAAGCATCTTAATGCCCGTCATGATAAATCTGGCCGAACCCGCTTTCGATATTTCGATGCATTTCCAATATGACAATACATATCTTTATAATCCGATATTGCTTGACTGGTCGGGCCAATTATTGGAACCGCCCATTGTAAGAGGCGAAGATATATATTGGCAGAAGTTTCCAGTAGGGGTAAGGGCTATACTGAATCCGGGAAGATACGGATTAGCCTATTTGAATCTAACCCTTCGCGAAAATATTCCTGTTGATACTTCATTTATCATTCAACTCGTCGCCGGCGATTACTACCCATCGGGCTTCGCCAATGTTTCCTTTCCCACATATTTTATCCGCCCGGTTCTAATTGGCGGCACCGTTCACGTCACGCCGACCGGAATTGACGACAATGCCCGACCCGAAAAATTCGACCTGAATCTTGCGAATTACCCGAATCCATTCAACGCCCAGACTTCAATCGAATACATATTGCCAAAATCAGACAACGTCAGCATAACTATCTATGATTTGCTGGGACGCAAAACGGCTTCTTTGGTGAATGGCTTTCAATCCGCCGGACCCCATAGCATCTTATGGGATGCGTCTTCCCAGCCCTCCGGAATCTATTTCTACAATATCAAAGCCTGTGGATTTTCCGAGACAAAGAAGATGACGCTGCTGAAATGATATCTAGACTGTAGGCCCGAACCCCCGTGGTTCAGGCTCTTTTCTATGCATTCTGTATGCGGAACTGCGGGGGGGCCACCCTACTTCAGTAAAATAATTCTCAATATCATTTAACCTCAATCAATCAGTATTTTTCAAAGCGGGGTCAGGAATCTCTTCCCGACGAATTTGAACCTCCCATTTTTATTCTCTGTGCGGTTGAGTATTCGCACCCGACCGCTGAGCGTCATTCTGAAAAATCTCTTGACAAGTATATTTTAATTTGCATAGTAATTCTGAAAGTTGGGAATAGTATCTTACTTTGAAAAGCTCCTGTTATCGGTAATATGTCCGGCAATCCGGATTGGTGATATGTATCGGGATTTAGGAGGTGCTCGTGAAAAGATTAGTCATACTAATAATGACTGTGGGCTTTCTGATTATAGGCTGCGGCAAGGATAAGTCAATACAACCGCCCGCGCAGCAGGGTTCGATTTTCCTGGATAAATTAGTAGTATCGGTAGTGCCCGGTGGAAGCGAAGCAGTTACGTTTCGCCTCGCAAATGGCGATGTTGCGCCTGACCAGTTCACAATCTCAAATAGCAGCCCCGACGTTGCCACGGCCACACGCAGCGATTCCACGATCCTGATTTCCGGCCATAGTGAAGGCAAAACAAACATCACAATCAGCGGCGGAAACGCCAGTTGTACGTTGCCTGTTCAAGTCTATAATCCATTGGTATTGGATACTGGTGAATTATTAATAACGTATTCAGATACATTTCGGCTTGTCTGTGATATGTCTCGATTCGGTTATTGGGAGCCAGTTCCTCCGGAAGGTTTTCATAATCTCGGTTCATGGGCAAATACCGCGCGTACTAATCCCAACGGGGAATATGCTGTAATGGTTGTCAAGGCCAGACCGGGCTCCAATGCAATCGCTTTTACGGACAGTTTTCTGGTTTTCCATACGCAAGGTTACGAAAGAATAGCCATGTTCAAACCGGTTGCCCCTCCCGGTTATAAAGCGATGGGGGATATTGTAACCCAAACATCTTTCGGAGGACCGCTGATATGGCCCGATTCTGCAGTCTGCATCAGAAATGATCTGACTGTTTCCGGCGAAGTCGGAATCCGACTCGAGGATTGGGAAGATCATGATTTTATTTGGAATTCATGCTGGAGATTTGATCAACCTGATCTGGGGGATCATCCCGAGGCTTTTCTTTCGCAGGGAACTTTTGTTATGATTGTTGGCAGAAATCAGCCCGATTTGGATCCATCGATGAACGTGCTCAAAGTTGAGCTCCCCATGCTGGCCGAAGCGCCGTATCAGAGTTTTGTTCCGACCTTGGATGGCTACGACACTCCTCCCGACGAAACTATTCCTATAATGGCTAAGGCCATGCTTGTTCCTTGTTCCATAATCAATGATTCATCCTATGTCGGTGATATTTGGTGGCAAGTGGCCAATACGCCCTTCTATCGCTTGGAGCGGCAAGTGTTTTATAAGCGGCTCTATCACAATTATAATCAAACCTCGGAAATGCAAACCAATAGCGTGACTATCACATCGGGAATGACTACTACCGAAAGCGAAAGAATCTGGGGCGAGACGAGAGTTTCAATATCTATGGAAACCGGATTGAGTTTCAAAGCGATTACCGGGAAGCTTACGGCGACAGTTAGCCAATCATTCGGATACGAGACACAAACACAGGTGGCTGAACTTCAGCAGACCTCAATTACTTCATCGATTAACACCCCTCCGGGTAAAGCGGCGGCGCTTTGGCAAAAATATAATAAGTATGTTCTTTATCGCCACAACGGGACTCAATTGGAACAGGTATCGACCTGGGGCTTTGGCGTCGAAAGCTACGTAACTGACGAGTATCCAAATTAAAGGCGTCGTCGGTAACCCCTTTCCGACGACGATAATATTATTCAGAGTGTCGTCAGGTCGCCCGACCTGACGACTTTTGCAGCGTCATAATCCCTTTCATTGCGCACTTAAAGCGGAGTCAGGAACCCCTTCCTGACTTAAATAAATGCGGCTTGACATTGGACCGTAGGCCCGAACCCCTGTGGTTCGGGCTCGTTGCTTCACCACTCTGCAAATCGGCGGAACCGCAGGGGTTCCGCCCTACCACATTTAAAATAATTCTCAATATCAATTATCCCCAATCATTCACTATTTTTCAGGGCGGGGTCAGGAATCCCTGGCTGACCCGTTCGAAGATGCCCCAATTTTTATCGTATATAGCTATCCTAAAAGCACTTGTCGTCCTTTTTTCATCCTATTATTTTTGTCCAAATGCGGCTTGACATTAGGGAAACTTTTCACTTATTTCTCAACCATTGTTGTTGGTGATAGCGGTGGAAGTTTGTGATGATTTTAATAATACGAGGGAGATAGAATGAAAATACACGAGTACCAGGCCAAGGAGATTTTCGCGAAATTCGGAATCCCCATCCCCAAAGGCGAAGTAACCACAACAGCCGAGGGAGCCCGCCAGATAGCGGTGCGCCACGAAAAGCCTGTCATGGTCAAATCGCAGGTGCATGTCGGAGGACGAGGCAAAGCCGGCGGCATCAAATACTGCAAAGACCCCGATGAAGCGTTCTTCGCGGCTCAGGATATTATCGGAATGGATATCAAAGGCCTGATAGTGAAAAAAGTTCTTGTTACCGACGCGCTCGAAATAGTCAACGAGGCCTATGTCGGTATCGTGCTCGATAGAGTCAGCAAGAAGGCCGTAATCATGGTCTCGCCCGCGGGCGGTATCGATATCGAAGAGGTCGCCAAGACAACTCCCGAAAAGATCATGAAATTCGAAGTCGATCCCATCATGGGCTTGCATCTTTTCCAGGCGACCAAGATTGCCATGTTTGTCTACAGCGATTTCAATCTGGTTCGTCAATGCGCCGCCATAATTATTAAGCTATACAGACTTTTCATGGTCAATGACGCCTCGTTGGCGGAAATTAATCCTTTGATCGTGACCAAAGAAAACCAGCTAATCGCCCTGGATGCCAAGATCGTTCTCGATGACAACGCCTTATATCGTCATCCCGATCTCGAGGCTCTGCGCGATATGGATTCCGAAGACCCGGAAGAGATGGAAGCCAAGAAGGCCGATCTGTCATTCGTCAAGCTTGAAGGTACTATCGGATGCTGTGTCAACGGCGCGGGATTAGCGATGGCCACCATGGATTTGGTCAAACATTTTGGCGGACAACCCGCCAATTTCCTTGATATCGGCGGCTCGTCATCGCCTGATAAAGTAATAGCGGCTATGAGAATAATTTTAGGCGATCCCAATGTCAAAGTCATCCTGTTCAATATATTCGGCGGTATCACTCGCTGCGACGATGTCGCCAATGGAATCGTGAAAGCGGTCGATCATTTGAAGCCGCATGTGCCGATAGTTGTCAGGCTCACAGGCACAAATGAAAAAGAGGGTCGGGAGATTCTGAAATCGGTCGGCATGGAAGCGACATCCTCGATGGAAATGGCTGTTAAGATGGCGTTGGATAAGGCCGCGTAGGCAGGGGAAGGATATAATATGGCGATATTTGTTGATAAAAGCACAAGATTAGTTGTTCAGGGAATTACCGGCCGCGATGGCGCATTCCATACTAAGCAGATGCTCGATTATGGAACCAAAGTGGTAGCAGGCGTAACTCCCGGCAAAGGCGGCACCGAGATGCATGGCGTCCCCGTATTCGATACGGTCGCCGATGCGGTCGCGAAGACCAAGGCCAATACATCTGTAATATATGTTCCGCCGCCATTCGCGGTGGATGCTATCTACGAAGCGGCCAATGCAGGCGTGAAATTGATCGTTTGTATCACCGAGGGTGTTCCGGCCAATGATATGCTCAAGGTCTATCATTTCCTGAAGGCCAGAGGCATCAGGCTGATCGGCCCCAATTGCCCCGGGTATTATTTCACCGGGATTGACCAAAGTCGGTATCATGCCCGCCCAGATTCATAAAAAAGGGAATATCGGCCTTGTCTCCCGCTCTGGCACATTGACCTATGAAATAGTATATAATCTGACATTGAATAATCTTGGGCAGTCGTCGTGCATCGGCATCGGCGGCGACCCGGTCATCGGCACCAACTTCATAGATTGTCTCGATGCCTTCCAAAAGGACAAAGACACCAAGGCCATCGTGATGATCGGCGAAATCGGCGGCTCCGATGAGGAGATGGCGGCGCAATTCATTAAGAAAAATGTTACCAAGCCCGTCGTTGGCTTCATCGCCGGACGCACCGCTCCCGCCGGAAAAAGGATGGGGCATGCGGGTGCCATTATTTCTGGCTCTTCCGGGTTGGCGTCGGATAAAATCGCGGCACTAAAGGCTGCGGGAGTTCCGGTTGCCGATATTCCGTCGCAGGTTCCCGTGCTCCTGAAAGACCTGATGTCAGGGAAAAAGAAAAAGGCCCCTAAAACAGCCCCCAAAAAGACCGCGGCTAAGAAAACCGCGCCTAAAAAGAAAGCAACTTCCAAATCATCAATAAGTAAAAAAGGTGGGTCATCAAAAGCCAAGCCTAAGATAAAGAAGAGATCCAGATGACAGAAATTGAAGAAAAAGAAAAAGTAAAACGGGAAAAACGGCCAGATCCGGTCGTTATATATAAACGTTGGTGCAAGGCCTGCGGAATCTGCATCGAAATGTGTCCCAAGAAAGTATTCGATACTGATCCCGATGGCTATCCGATTGTGGCGCGTGGAATGGATTGTACGCAGTGTTCCATTTGCTGGATTCACTGTCCCGATTTCGCGATAACATCCAACGAGAAATAAATATTGAGGTAATTTTGGCTGATACTATGACAACAACAAGCAAGCCACTATATCCAGTCGGCAAACCGATTCTGATGCAGGGTAATGAGGCTTGCGGATGGGGAGCGTTGGCGGCAGGATGTCGATTTTTTGCCGGCTATCCAATAACTCCATCGACAGAGATAGCCGAGCTCCTGGCGCGCAATCTGCCAAAGATCAAAGGCTATTTTATTCAGATGGAAGATGAGATTGCATCGATTGCGGCTATAATCGGCGCGTCGGTGGCGGGATCAAAATCCATGACTGCGACTTCGGGCCCGGGATTCTCGCTGATGCAGGAGAATTTGGGTTACGCTTACATGGCTGAAGTGCCATGTGTAGTGGTCAATGTCCAGAGAGGCGGCCCGTCAACGGGCTTGCCAACCAAGGTCGCCCAAGCTGACACCATGCAGGCCAAATGGGGCACACACGGCGATTACTTCCCGATAGTCGTGACCCCGTCATCGGTTAAGGAATGTTTTGATCTGACAATTAAGGCATTCAACCTGGCGGAAAAATTCAGAAGTCCGGTGATTATATTAAGCGATGAAGTGCTTGGTCATATGAGGGAAATAGTAACATTGCCGGAACCGTCGCAAGTATTATATTCAGGAGAGACAAAAGCCGATCGATCCGCCTGAATGGTATAAGCATTTTGAGATAACACCCGATTTCCGTTCTCCGATGGCAACATTCGGCGAAGGGTATAGATTCCATCTGACGGGATTAACGCATGATGAATACGGATTCCCTACTGCCAAGCCAAACGAAATCGTTGCCAAAGTCGAGAAGCTAAGGCTGAAAATAATGCGTCACATGGATGAGCTGACCGATATCAGACAGGATATGATGGACGATGCTCATATTATGGTATTTGCTTACGGCTCTACCGCTCGTGCGGCCCGTCAGGCAATCCGCATGGCGCGCAAAAAACGATTCAAAGTCGGCATGGTGCAGCCGTTGATCATCTGGCCATTCCCGGATGATGCCATGTTACCGCTGCTTGAAAAAGTAGATGTTGTTATAGTCCCCGAATTAAATCAGGGGCAGATCATTGGCGAAATAAAAAGACTCACGCAAAGGCATATCAAGATTGTCGGGTTGAACCGGGTTGATGGGGAATTGATTACGCCTCAGCAGATTTTCGATAAGATCAAAGAGGAGCATGTATAATGGATCAGCCATCCAATGTGACTCATAAATATTTGAGAGCGAAAAAGAAATTTCCCAATGTCTGGTGCGCCGGATGCGGTATCGGTATTGTCATGGGCGCCATGATCAGGGCGATCGATTCGTTAGGTTTGAGCAAGGATGAAGTCGCCGTGGTATCCGGTATCGGATGCACTGCCAGAATCCCGGTATATCTCGATTTCAATACATTGCATACTACGCATGGCAGACCGATAGCATTTGCTACCGGCGTAAAATTGGCCAAACCCGAATATGAAAGTTATCGTTGTATCCGGCGATGGCGATCTATTGGCGATTGGCGGAAATCATTTCATCCACGCCGCCAGACGGAACATGGATTTGACCGTGATACTCGTAAATAACTACATCTATGGCATGACCGGCGGGCAATATTCACCGACAACGCCATCGGGTAAATTGGCCTCCACGGCCCCTTACGGCATGGTCGAGCAGTCATTCGATGTCGCCGAATTAGCCAAGGCGGCTGGCGCTTCATTCGTAGCCAGAAGCACGGTTTATCATGCCACTCAGCTTTCAAGGATAATCGCCCAGGCGATAGAAAGACCGGGATTTTCGGTAGTGGAGGCGATGTCAAATTGCCATACGCAATATGGAAGAATCAATCGCGAAGGCAGCGCGGTAAAAATGATCTTATGGCAGAAAGAACATTCGGTGCCGATTACAACCGCATCGAAAATGACACCCGAACAGCTCGAAGGTAAATTCGTAACTGGCGTACTCTATGAAAATCAGCGTCCGAGCTATCTTGAAGGGTATAATAAAATCATTGCCCGCTTTCAGGAGGACGCTGTCGCCAAGGTCGAAGAGGAAGCTCCGACTTCGGGGTAGCGGCGCGATTTGAAATTAACGCGAAATTTATATTGTAATATTAAATGGTTGAAGGATAAATGAAGAACAAAAAAGATGGTGAACGATTCGAGATAAGATTATCCGGGTCTGGAGGTCAGGGACTTGTACTGGGTGGAGTAATTCTGGCCGAGGCGCTGGGCGTCTATGAAGGCAAAAATGTTACCCAGACTCAGTCTTATGGTCCCGAGGCGAGAGGCGGAGCATCTCGTTCGGATGTAATCGTATCCGATGGCGAAATATTCTACCCTAAAGCAACCGCTCCCGATCTGCTTTTATGCCTGACTCAAGAGTCATGCGATCAATATTATCCGATGCTCAAAGACGGCGGGATATTAGTAGTAGATTCTGAAAAAGTGCGTCAATTGCCGGACCCCAAAGCATTTTCTTTGCCGTTTATCAAAACCGCCAAAGAAAAGGTGGGCAGCGCGGTTGTGGCCAATGTCGTATCGATTGCGGCGGTTGCAGGAATCACAAAAATCTGTTCAAAAGAATCTATTCTGAAAGCAGTTTTGGCCCGCGCACCCCGCGGTACCGAGGAGAAAAATCGCATGGCCTGCGAGCTCGGATACGAATTAGGCGCCGGCGCGAAGAAGGGCGTCCATGCCTGAGAGATCATTACTTATAATAAAACCTGACGCGGTCGAGCGAAATCTGATCGGCGAAATTATCCATCGTCTCGAAAAAGCGCGCTTTAGAATTGTTGCGCTTAAGATGGTGCGGCTATCATACGATGAAGCCCGCAAATTCTACGCTGTCCATGAAGGCCGACCGTTCTTAGATGAATTATGCAAATTCATGTCGTCAGGTCCGATAGTCCCGATGGTTGTCGAATCCGATGGCGACACGATTTCCGGTATCCGCGCGCTCATAGGCGCAACCGATCCATCGAAGGCAGCGCCCGGAACCGTTCGTTACGACCTCGCAGTCAGCATGACCAAAAACTCCGTCCATGCATCCGATGGCGCCGAGACTGCGAAGAAGGAGATCGGGTTCTTCTTTTCTTAGTCGCGGCCGAAAATGAAGATCGAAATACCATATAATAACGATCTAATCGATGTCGATTTTCCCGCGGGAACCACGGTCTTGCAGGGAAAAAAGACATTATCTATAGATAGCGAAATAGTCAGAAGAAAAATATCGGACAGCTTGGCCAAATACCAAAAGGTATTTGACCGAAATAAAATATCTGTCATTATCAATGACGCCACTCGACGTGTTCCCAACGATAAAATCCTCAAGATAATTTTAGAATTTATTCCCATTGAGCGATTAGAAATTCTCATAGCTACCGGCTCTCATCGCCCCCCGACTGAAAATGATCTCAAATTCATATTGGGCGATCTCAGAAGCGAATTCGATGGCAGGATATTTATACACGATTGTCATGATAATCAATCATTGATTCATCTCGGGATAACTTCACGAGGTACTCCGATAGCAATCAATAAAAAATTAGCCGAATCCGAAGCGATAATATGTATCAATTCGGTCGAGCCGCATTTTTTTGCCGGGTTCACCGGCGGCAGGAAATCATTTATTCCCGGATTGGCTGGTTTCGAAACCATTGTCCAGAATCACAGTCTCGCGAAATATGAGGATGCCAAAAGCCTCAATCTCGAAACCAATCCGGTGCATCTCGATCTTGAAGAAGCCATCAATCCGATCAGGAATAAAGCGATATTATCCATCCAATTAAATGTTAACAGACAGGGAGATATCGCTGATATTTATTGCGGCGATCTCAATGATAGTTTTAAATCTGCCTGCAAAAGCGCATCGCAAATGTACTCTGTTAAAATATTGAATAAATATGATATCGTCTTCGCGATTGGTGAGCCGCCATTGGATATTAATCTTTATCAGCTTCAAAAGGGCCAGGAGCATGGCGCCGAGGCAGTTGCGGATGATGGAATACTAATTGTTGTCGGCGCCTGCAATGAGGGCACAGGTTCGCCATATTTTTTCGAGTCCGCTGAAACCTATCCGACACCCGAATCTGCCCTTACGAGTAAGGCGTTGAACGATAGCGGTTTCGGGATGCATAAATTGGTCAAGACGGCTCGCCGTCTGCGAAAGATGAAAATTTGGTATGTTACGAATTTAGATGACAATCTAATTCGGAAAGTGTATTATGAATCCAAGAATTCGCTTGAGAAGGCCTTATCGGATGCGTTGAAACTCAAGGGCGATTCGAGTCGTATTGCTGTGTTAATGGATGCGTGTTATTCTGTACCGATAATTTAATGATTTTCATGGAGGATTAGGATGAGAAAGAAAGTGACAGTAATTGGCGCCGGGCATGTCGGTGAATGCGTAGCAATGTATTTGGCAGAAAAGAATATCTGTGACATAACTCTTATAGATATTGTCGAAGATATGCCAAAGGGAAAAGCTCTCGATCTTTGCCAGACCGGGCCAATTCGCAATTATGATGTAATGATAAAAGGCTCAAGTGACTTCGCTGATATGGCCGGTTCCGATATAGTTGTTCACACAGCAGGTCTTCCCCGCAAGCCTGGCATGACACGTGAGGACCTTATAACAAAGAATGCCGAAATCGTCGGATCAGCGGCGGAACATATTAAAAAACATTGCCCCAAGGCCATTGTCGTAATGGTCGCCAATCCGTTGGATATCATGACCTACCATTGCTGGAAAAAAACTGGATTTGATACAAACAGAGTTTTCGGTCAGGCCGGGGTTCTGGATTCAATCAGATTCCGCACCTTCGTCGGATGGGAACTGGGTGTTTCCCCGACTGATGTTCAGGCGATGGTTCTTGGCGGGCATGGCGATTCGATGGTGCCATTACCGCGCTATACCACAGTCGGCGGAGTGCCAATTACCGAATTGATTTCGGAAGATAGAATCAAAGCTATATCGGCCCGTACACGCGATGGCGGCGGTGAAATCGTAAAGCTGCTCAAGACCGGTTCTGCTTACTACGCCCCGGCGGCGGCTACGGTTGAGATGGTCGATTCTATTATCAATGATCGCAAAAAGCTTTTGCCCTGCTCGGCACATTTAACCGGCCAGTATGGTATTAAAGATTTGTATATTGGTGTCCCGGTAATTCTCGGACGCCAAAGGAATTGAAAAAGTGGTGGAATTGAAGCTGCAGAAATCAGAAATCGATGAGCTCCAAAATTCCGCGAAAATCTATAAAGATATGATTTCAGTTTTAGGATATTAACCGACCGAATTCAGTTACGATGAGTCCTATTAATTTAGCGGCTCGTCCCGGTCATTAAAGTAAAGAGGAGGCCTTTAATATGGGCAAGACCCTTGCGGAGAAAATACTCAGCAACAGGGCTGGCCATGACGTAACCGCGGGTGAGATTACAATCGCCAAAGTTGACCTGTGCCTGTTTCAGGACGGTACGGGGCCATTGGCGATCCGCCAGCTGGAAAAACTCGGCGCGACTAAAATCGCGAATCCCAAAAGAACCGTGTTCTTTCTCGATCACTCGGCGCCATCGTCGCGCAAAGAATTATCCAATGATCATATGTTCATCCGGGAATTTGCGAAAAAGACTGGCGCGATTCTTTCCGATGTTGGAATGGGAATCTGTCATGTCGTCATTAACGAGAAATATGTCAATCCCGGCGAAGTGCTAATCGGCGCCGATAGTCATACCTGTACCGGCGGAGCTTTGTGCTGCTTCGCTACCGGAATGGGCTCAACCGACGTCGCCGTTGGAATGGCATTCGGGAAAACATGGTTTAGGGTTCCTGAGACATTTAAAATAGTTGTAAGCGGCGAATTTCCATTGGGTGTTTTCCCAAAGGACTTGATGCTGCATATTATCGGGTTGATTGGCGCTGACGGTGCCACATATAAAGCGTTGGAATTCTGCGGCCCAACCATCGAAAAGATGGAAATGGCAGGACGCTTCACGCTTTCCAACATGGCAGTAGAGGCCGGAGCGAAAGTTGGTCTGATTGCCTCCGACGAAACTACCCGCAAATTCATGGAGTCAATGGGTCGTGGCGACAAATATGTGCCGATGCAGGCAGATAAAGACGCCGCCTACGAACGCGTCATTGAAATTGATGTTTCCAAGCTTAAGCCTACAGTCAGCTTTCCGCATGCGGTGGATAATACTCGCACAATCGACGAAGCTGCCGGCACAAAGATCGACCAGGTATTTCTCGGCACCTGTACCAATTCCAGAATCGAGGATTGGGAAATCGTCGCCAAAATGGTGAAAGGGAAAACCAAAGCTCCAAATATCAGATTTATCGCCGTGCCCGGTTCAAGAGACGTAATGATTGCAGCTATGGAAAAGGGTTACTATCAGACTCTCGTTGAATTCGGGGCAGTGATGGTAGCTCCCGGATGCGGTCCATGCGTCGGAGTTCACGGCGGCATATTAGGTGATGGCGAAAACTGCCTGGCAACCCAAAACCGCAATTTCCAGGGTAGAATGGGCAATCCCGAGGGTAATATTTACCTTGCGTCGCCCGCTACTGTGGCCGCGACTGCTATCGCCGGAGTAATAGCCGATCCCAGAAAGTATGTACAGGAATTGAAAAATATCGGCAAGCCGCAAACAGTTGATACAGAAGCCCTGAAGCTTTTGGCTCATACTGCTCACAAGACTATAGAGAGAGTTGCCAATGATGCCGCGGCCGTTATCGGCCCTAAGGCTAAGGACGCCGGCGATAGATTAGAACAGATGGCGCAAAAGGCAATTTCGCAATATGGTCCCAAGGCCCGCAAGGCCGCCCAGGATTTTGAAAAGACATTATCGAAGCTGGCATCCGATGCTTCCAGGACAGTCAAATCGGCTTTGAAAACATCATCGCCGAAAAAAGCATCAAAAGCCAAAAGCGCGCCTAAAAAAGCCGCGAAGAAAACATCAAAAAAAGCAGGGAAAAGGTAGGAGGTGAGTGATATGTTATTAAAAGGTAAAGCATGGAAGTTTGGAGACGGTATATCGACAGATCATATCGCTCCGGGGCGTTATTTTCACCTTCGATCCAATTTGCCCGAATTGGCCAAGCATGTGCTCGAAGATGCCGACACCGAATTCGCTTCTAAGATGTCTGCCGGCGATTTTGTCGTTGGCGGCAAAAATTTCGGTTTGGGATCATCGAGAGAACATGCGCCGACTATCATCAAATTAGCAGGTGTTTCCGCGGTATTAGCGAAATCATTTGCCAGGATATTTTTCCGTAATTCTATCAATGTCGGATTGCCGGTATTAATCTGCGATACGGATAAAATCAACGCTGGAGACAGCCTTGAAGTCGATTTGCAGACTGGTGAGATAATTGATCATACCAATGGCGCCAAACTGACATTCAAGGCGCTTCCATCGAGCATGATTAAAATCCTCAATGACGGCGGCCTGATTGCTCATTTGCAGAAGCACGGAGATTTTAAATTAGATTGAACCCAATTTAAAGGGGATAGATTTTATGAGAGGAATTTCCGGCATTTTATGGGGACTCACATTTGTTGTAGTTGGATCATTGATGCTTTTGAACAAATTTGATGTGTTGCAGTTCAGTTTTTCTGAGTTCATCAGGGATTGGTGGCCGTTGGCTTTGGTAATCGTGGGCTTGGGGATGATCCTCGACCGCGGCTATCATCAAAAGGAAAAGAAATGAACAAAAATAATTCAGGTAGGATTATATTAAGCGGCGGCATGACTGCCGGTTTGATATTGATTGTACTTGGAATTTTGTTTCTTCTGGGAAATCTCATGCATGATTTCCGCGTCTGGCATTTTATAACCAGTCTCTGGCCAATTATCCTGATAATTGTCGGAATCATGATAATCCTTAATCGCAACCGAAACAGAATTCATTTAGGGGGCATCAACGCTTCCGACCAGGCTCGTTTCATAGGTGATTTCGTCCTAAACTACAGCGGCAAGGAAGTCGGAGAAATAAATTCCTCTCATTTCATAGGGGATTTAACAATCGATCTGAGCGGATCTCGTTTGAAACCGGGGGATAATGCCCTGAATGTATCGCTGTTCATCGGCGACGTCATGATACTGGTCCCGGCTGATTTCCCGGTGAAAATCTCATCGCGCGCGTTCATCGGCGATCAAAAATACGATCGCATGCATGAAGAAGGCATGTTCCCCAAAATGGATCATGTCGATGATTCATTCGAAACGGCGGATAAAAAACTTTTCATAAATTACAGCAGTTTCATTGGTGATTTTACTCTAAAAAGAGTATCCAATTAGAATTTCAATATTGCAGTGGTATTTAAGGAGGATTAGTTGGCCAAGTTCAAGAAGATAGAGCCCCCGAAAGACGGGCAAGCGATTACAATAGTTGATAAAAAATTAAAAGTGCCCGCCAATCCAATCATTCCGGTGATGGAGGGCGATGGTATCGGTCGCGATATCATGAAGGCGACTCGGAGAGTAGTCGACGCGGCAGTTGAAAAATGCTACGGCGGCAAAAAGAAGATTGCCTGGTTCGATATTTACGCGGGCGACGCGGCCATGGCGAAATATGGCGAAATTTTGCCGAAGGATACGCTCGACGCGATAAAGACTTATATCGTGGCCTTGAAGGGACCGTTGACCACCCCCATCGGCGGCGGTTTCCGTTCATTGAATGTTACACTTCGTCAGGTGCTTGATTTATACGCCTGTGTAAGACCGGTCAGATATTTTACCGGTGTTCCTGCTCCGGTTACTCATCCGGAAAAAATGAATGTTGTCATTTACAGAGAGAATACGGAAGACGTTTATGCCGGTATCGAATGGGCCAAAGGCTCCAAAGAAGCAAAATTGCTAATTGGCTTCCTCAAGACGAAATTAAAAGCCAAACTTCGCGCTGATTCAGGCATCGGTATCAAGCCAATTTCAGTTACTGGCACAAAACGGTTGGTCAGGAAAGCCATCGATTATGCTATCGCCAACGACCGCAAATCAGTAACGATTGTCCATAAGGGCAATATCATGAAATTCACCGAAGGTGCGTTTCGTGATTGGGGCTATGAAGTGGCCATAAAAGAATACCGCGATAAGATTGTCACTGAAGCTGAAGTGACAGAACAATACAACGGCGAAGTCCCCAAAGGCAAAATCGTAATCAAGGATAGAATCGCCGATTCAATGTTCCAGCAGATTCTAACCCGTACCGATGAGTACGATGTCATCGCTACTCCCAATCTCAACGGCGATTATCTTTCCGATGCCTGCGCCGCGCAGGTCGGCGGATTGGGCATGGCTCCCGGCGCCAATATTGGTGATTTTATTGGATTATTCGAGGCGACTCACGGCACAGCTCCGAAATATGCCGACAAGGATATGATCAACCCTGGCTCGCTTCTGCTTTCGGCAGTCTTGATGCTCGAATATCTCGGATGGGTTGAGGCGGCCCGCAATATCGAAAATGCGGTCGAAAAAACTATCAGTCAGAAGACCGTTACCTACGACTTGGAACGTCAGATGAAAGGCGCAACCAAGGTTTCCACATCTCAGTTCGCGACTCATATCATCGCCAATCTATAGATCAATTCTGATATCAATTATCGGGGCGGGTTTCAAACCCGCCCTTTTTTCTTTTACTTGCGTCATTGCGAGTCCGTCGATGGCCGGATTTACAATCCGTCAGCTGCCGGACGAAGCAATCTATACAACGCCTTTAGATTGCTTCGCTTCGCTCGTAAAGACAATATTATTCTCTGTGTCGTCGGGTCTCCGCACCTGACGATAATTAGCTGGAGCAGGGCAGGAGTCTTCAACTTTTTCCCATCGCAATACTTTAAGGGCGGCCCGCCCCCGCATTGTTGCTTCTGGAAATCGGTGGACACGCTGAATACTTATTACGTATATAGTGGCGGGGAAATAATAACTGAATATGATGATTCCTGCGCTCTCAAATGGAATTATGTTTATGGCCTTGGCCAACGATTGGCACGGTACAAGGGAACAGACCGCCAGGTTTATCACAATGATCATCTCGGGAGTGTGAGAGCATTGACCAGACAGAACGGCAGTCCCGTGAGTGGAATCGATTATTATCCCAACGGTGAAAAGCTTGGCATGAGTGGGACAAACGAGCGTTTCTCATTCACCGGCAAGGAGTATGTCGAGGAATATGGCTTCAATCTCTATTACTATGGGGCGCGATTCATGGACCCCGTATTAGGGCCCACGGTCTGGGGGCCGGAGAGAAGGCTGACGGACCAAACAGATATCTTTACGGCCAGGGCGATTTCAGTCGGCGATACGCTCCTTTGTTCTTATGCATCTATCACCGGTATTCATGCCTATTTCATTCGCAGCAGCGACGCCGGTGCTACGTGGGGAGATTATATAGCCCTGGGTGATTCCCAGCCTTTGCTTGCATATGATTTTCCCGAAATGGCAAGAGACGATAACAATATAATTTTGGGATCGTCAATTTGGAATTTCAACCAGATGGGATCAAACCTTGGATACTTCCAGAGCAGCGACCTGGGGTTGACTTGGGGGCCAATGAGAACAGTATTTTCATTTTATCGAGACCACCAGTCCAATTACAGTTCTCTTACTAATTCCGGCCGGAGATTATATTTCGCATGGAATGAGTATGATCGTGATTCGCTCTATGTGTTGATTTCCACTGACTGGGGCGAGAGCTGGAATGGGAGAGGCATCAATGTTGCCTATCTCAATGGCACGCCCCAGAACATGTGCCTGCGGGCTTCGGGCAATTATCTGCATCTTGTGTGGGTTAACGAGGAAGGAACTATCAATGTCCGTTATTCGAGGAGCACGGATAGCGGCCGGACATGGTCGGCTGAGATAGACGTCGCTCAGGACCCGAGAGGAGCACAGAGATGCCAGGTTGCTGTTCAAGATAACCACGTCGCGATCTCTTGGATGGGATATCAGTACATCACGCACCTGTTCCCGGTACTACCTGAATCCCTACAGCTATGTACGGCAACAACCCGGGATAGGACTTCCAACAGGGATGTACGGCCTCCCGGAACACTATGGTCGTACTGAGGTTCCAGATGCGAAGCCAGAGCAACCTTGGTTTTATTGTGACCTATCACCAGCAGTATTTGAGCAACTAAAAAGTGATGATCTTCTTGCAGAATTAAAAGCGGCAGAAAAACTCAAAGTAGATCTGACAGAAGCCGAAAAAGATGCCAACTATTTTGCAAAGAACGGTCCTACTGAAGAGAAAGAAGATTGGGCGAAGTTAGCGAAACTCTATGGAAACTTGGTAAAGAAGCTGACGGAGGCAATTGAGAGTGGAGCTGTCATGAATATGGATTTCATAAAATTCGGAAATGGCACAGAACCAATTGCACTTCAAAGAGGCGGGGCTAACGGACCATATTTGGATGTAAATGCCAGTATCTATTTACAGTATAGGAATCAAGCGTCTAAAGCACTTCTATGGGCACATTTGCATCACGAAACCTCTCATTTGTCGTATGCTCTAGATCGGCCAGCGGATCAGCATTATGGTCGTGCAGGGACTGAGGAATTTGCGGTCCGTATGGAATTTCGTTCCTATAGTTCCAATAGGGCGAGATGGAATTCTGGGGGCATGACATTTGGCCCGAGAGAACAATTGCTCCAACAATGCACGAGCCTAATCGATGCAAAGAATTATCAGGTGGCGGTGGAGACGTATTTATCTTATCAACATCGTTATGATTGGAAACCTTGGGATCAATAACGTTATAAGGGAGATAACGGAAATGAAAAAATTATTATTAATGCTAATTATTATTTCCCTTTTTTCTTCAACTAAGGGAATCGCTTTCTATGACATTGAATTCAATGAAGGAACATCTTTAGAATATGCTCATCCTCAAAGTACATTTTTTGGTTTGTTTTCCGAAATGAACTTTGTTGATAATTTAACTATTTCAAATCGAAATTTTATCTGCATGCAGCTGAAATTATTGAAAGGAATTGAATGCGCTTCAGAGGATTCTATGCCTGGGAGAAGATACAAGATTGTCCGGCTAAGGTCCTCATATGTATCGATTTGTGTTCCTTGGCATTCCTTACAGGGCAGTCCATTTTTTATTCTAAATGAGACAGAGACCAATAAAGCCTATCTTTTAGAGACATTTTCATTAAATGACTATAATTCATTAATAGCTGTTCAAGACTTTCAAAAGCCATATGATTATAAATATTTGGCTCAATTGTTTATTGTTCTGTCTCATATTAAAACATGCCTGTACTTTTTAGAATCTCCGAGCGATTTGTCGATTGTGTTGGACCAAACTAACTTAGGACTTACTAAAAATCAGTTTAGCCTTATTGATAGCCTTTGTAAGGGCAATTTGTTGCGGACATCCATGAGCATTACTGATAAAACAATTGAAATATCTTGCTATTTGTTTGATTTAGAAACTTACTCAGTTATTAAAAGCTCTTGCTATTTTGAAGGTTTGGTTCTTCTAAAAACCGATTCTGTTACGGTAATTAATTCTAAAGAAATTTATAAAGTGCTTAATATTAAGCCTACCAATAAGGTCAAAAGGAAAAATGATTAGGGGCTATGGACAGATCGCCAGGTATATCACAATGACCATCTCGGGAGCGTAAGGGCATTGACCAAGCAGGATAGCAGCCTCGTGAGCGGAATCGATTATTATCCCAATGGTGAAAAGCTCGGCATGAGCGGAACAAATGAGCGTTTCTCATTTACGGGTAAGGAATATGTCGAGGAATACGGCTTTAATCTCTATTACTACGGGGCGCGATTCATGGATCCAGTGTTAGGGCGCTTCGTCACCCCCGACCCGCTACCGGACTACCTGAATCCATATAGCTACGTCGGGAACAACCCGGTGAATAGGACGGACCCAACAGGGATGCGGGGGATAGATTCCCCAAATATTGGCATACATCAGGGCTTAACCTGATCGCAAACGTGCGTAGGATTCGGTCACGTCATCATGTAACTCACAAGAAATTTGGAGTTTATGCCATCTTCCCAAATCTCTTTTCCAAATATTCTCTACGAAACTTGAAAATATAATCCAGCTTTTTTTTCACTATCATCGAATGCGCAATTCTTCCCAGCAGCCCAAAAGGCAGCGCATAATCGACTGTATCCGTCATCTCCACTCCGCCCGGAATTATTCGAAAATCATGCTGATGATGCCAGAGCTTGTACGGGCCAATTAGCTGTTCGTCTACAAACGATGTACCTTCATTCCATTGTGTAATCTCGGTGACCCATGTTATCGGTAATCCCAGAATTGGCCGGACAAGATATATAATCAATTCACCCGCATACATTTTCTCTGGAAGATCAGAGATAAATTCGATCCGCATTTCGGGAGGAGTGATGAGCGGCAGATTGCGCGGATTCGAAAAAAACTCCCACGCTTTTTCAATCGTGATCGGGAATGCCTGCGTCTGTCTTAATTGATAAATTTTCATCTTGTTGTCATCTAAATTACAAAATCCATTTCAATTTATCAATATTCCTTGTGGCATCGGCTCGCCTGAAGCGACAGCTTGATTCGAATTACCGCGTCGTCAGGAATCTTTTGCCGTCATTAGCATTCTTGCCTTCGAACGCTCCTAATCCATCGTAGGGGCACAATATATTGTGCCCTCTTTCTGGTGTGTCGGCTCGCCTGACCCGGCACGAACAGCTACTTATGCGCAACATCATAATAAAAAAAACGGCGCCATTCGACGCCGTCAATTTGAACGTTGAAAATGCCGACTAATTACTTCATCATCACCATTTTTCTCGAAAGCTTCCGGTCACTTGTGACCAACTGATATAAGTATACGCCCGAGGGCAGCTCTTTGCCGTTGGCATCTTTGCCATTCCAATGCAGTGATACCATGCCGGGATTGGAAACATATTGATTCCAGACATAAACCATTTGACCCATTATATTAGTAATATAGAAATCTACCTTTCCGGGCTTATCGATCGAAAATTCGATATTGGTCTCGCCGTTGAATGGGTTGGGATAATTTTGGTTCAACGCTAAACCATTCGGCAGATTAGGACTGTCTTCGATACCGGTGATAGCTTCATGGCTGATTATCACCATATGAGTATCGGCGCCGTTTGTATAACTGCCTTGCAGCCCGGCCCAATAAAGTCGAACATCACCTGTTCCTGCTATCGGTGCCGTCCAATTGAATGTGCCTGAGCTCTGAATTGGGCTGGAAAAATGGACACCATTTGATTCGCCATTGGCGCTGTAAACTGAAGTCCGTGTACCTGCCGTGATCGTACCGGCGTTTGCGTTTCCAGTGCCTATTCTAATCGATGAATTAAAATTTCTTATCGTGGTTCCGGAGCTATGGCCGACTGCTATAACATATTGTTGCCCAGGTACATACGATTCGGGAAAGCCGGTTACTGTAATCGATGGTGAGAAATCATGTTCTGCATGACACGAACTCGTGCATGTGCCGCGGCATCCCGGAGCACCAGAATAACCAGTATATGTTGGATGGGCAAATGCCGGGACAACTAAAAAAAAGACCATTGTTAACTTAATTAAATTTTTCACAAAAACCTCCTCGTTTCAATTGGTAATAATAACTGTTATTTATATAAATGGTTCCAATTATTAATGCAAGGATTATTATTATAAGAGCTGAATATCAAAAATCAATTGCCGATTCATCTAATAATTGATAAAATTATGTCAAACGATAGAATGACCTGCTGCAAAACGCGGGTGTTGGCTTCGCTTATCTGCTTGGCAGATAGATGAATAGGATAGAAGCCTAATTCGAGAAATCGTTGAAGACAACTATGGCGGCATTTGGGCCGCCTTGATTTGGAGGACTTAATGGCATTTTCTAAGGTGGCGGTAATTGGTGCGGGGGTGATGGGACAAGGAATTGCCCAATCAGTAGCATCCACAGGGACAGAAGTCCTGCTTTTCGATGTTGATAGAAATCATGTCGATGCCGGTCTCAAAATGCTGGCCGACGAAATGGATCATGAGATCGAAAAGTGGGGAATGACGGCGGCCGAAAAAAAGGCAATTCTCACTCGAATAAAAAGCCATTGGGATTTAAATGAAGCCCTTGATTGTCCGCTGGTAATTGAAACAATTCCCGAGGATCTTCAGTTGAAGAGAAGCCTTTTCGCGAAGCTAGACAAGATTTGTCCGAAAGAAACTGTCTTCGCTACCAATACTTCAACATTATCAATAACAGGTGTTGGAGCGGTAACCGGCCGGCCAGATAAAGTCATCGGCCTTCATTTTTTAAATCCGGTCCCCAAAATACCGATGGTCGAGATAGTAAAAGGCCTGAAAACATCGGTTGATACTTATAACAAGGTCAACGAATTTGCCCGTTCTCTGGGGAAGACCGCAGTTACGGTTACGGAGTATCCAGGATATATCACGACCAGGATAATTGTACCATTGCTCAATGAAGCAATGCATGTGCTGATGGAGGGTGTGGCCACTGCCTCGGATATCGATACTGCCATCAAATTGGGGTATGGTTTTAATATCGGCCCTCTGGCGCTTGCCGACAAAATGGGGCTCGATGTCGTGATGGATTGGATGGAGAACCTACTGGCAGAGCTATCAGAACATAAATATAATCCTTGCCCGCTCTTGAGAAAAATGGTAAATGCTGGTCACCTGGGTGTCAAGACAGGCCAGGGATTTTTTAAGTATGATTCCGAAGGAAACAGGATTATCGAAGAATAGGGAGGGTCTATGCCGGCCAAGAAGAAAAGCGCAGCCAAAAAAGAAGTAAAGAAAAAAGCAGCCGCGAAGAAACCAATAGAAAAAAAGAAACCAGTGAAAAAGGCTAAAGTGCCGAAGCCTGCGCCAAAACCCGCCCCTAAACCGACGATTCCAAAAAGGATCGAGGAAAGACCAATACTGACTTCGCCGATAGTTGCCAAGCCTGTGCCAGCCAAGCCCGCATACGACCCATCTACCTACGATGGCCCAACCAAGGAATGCGATCATTGCGATGGTACCGGCAAATGCGCCGCCGGAGAGCCATACGATAAGGGGCATCACCAGATGTTTGGTTCACAAATCAGGCTGACATCATGCCCGGAATGCTTGGTAGCCGGGGGCGAACATCACAATTCAAAGAAGCTGGTCGACTGCCGATTCTGCGTAGGCACCGGCAAAGTACCCGTTTAGATTTATCAAGTGCGGGGCTACTAAATTATTTTTTGTCGAATAGGATTGCAAATAAATGATTTTCGATCAATTTAAGAAAAAGCCCGATCCTAATCACAAGAAATATATCGAGGTTCTGCGCAATATGACTCCCGAGCAGAGAGTCAGACGAACTTTCGAATTATCCGATTATGTTCGTGGGCTTTTCTACCAGGGATTGAAACAGGCCTTCCCTGAATTATCAGAAGAAGAGCTTCATAAATTATACTTAAAACGGCTGGAAAAATGTCACAATCGGAACTGGTAATTAAAGTCATAAATGCCTTGAACTCTATAGGATGCGAGTACATGGTTACGGGTTCCATAGCATCAAGCTTTTATGGCGAACCAAGAGCGACACACGATATTGATTTAGTTATTAGTATGAAAAAGAAAATGACCGATAAACTTGTAGAGTTATTTCCTGCCCCCGATTTTTATTTGGATAAAGACAGTATTCTTCAGGCGATCGATGGCAAATCAATGTTTAATCTTATCGATATTTCAAGTGGTCAAAAAGTAGATTTCTGGATATTGACGGAAGAACCGTTTGATGAATCCCGTTTTTCCAGAGCAATATTTCAAGATTTTTATGGCGATAAAATTCGAGTATCAAGCCCCGAAGATACTATACTGGCCAAATTAAAGTGGGCCAAAATGATGGGTGGAAGCGAAAAACAATATACTGATGCTTTAAGGATTTATGAAATTAGATCCAAGAATCTCGATCTCGGTTACTTGAAGCTTTGGGCAAATAAATTGGACGTTGAAAAGTTATTGGCGAAGATTCTTGATAATGCTGAAACCGGGTGATTTTTTCCGAGAAAATAGATAATTGTACTCCTTTTAATATGTGGATTTAAAATTGTTCTAAATGGTGTGTAGCGAGCTTAGGGTGGTGTGAGATGAAAATATTAATTCTAAATTGCGGATCATCGTCGGTAAAATATCAACTCCTGGATATGCCCGATGGCAAACGATTGGCGTCCGGTGATGTATCTCGAATCGGAATGTCGGCGGCCGTGCTGTCGCATAAGCCATTCGACAGGCCGGAGATTAAAATTGCCGGCGAGATTTTAGATCATATTGTGGCTATTGAGCATGTCGTCACGATTTTGCTTTCGCCTAATCATGGCGTCATTAAAAGCAAGGAAGAGATCAGCGCGGTCGGTCATCGAGTGGTTCACGGCGGCGAGGCATTTCCCAATTCGGTTTTGATTAATGACGATGTCATGCAGAAGGTCCGCCAATGTATCGATTTGGCGCCATTGCATAACCCCCATAATCTGCGGGGAATAAACGCGGTCCGAAAAATTTTGCCGGACGTTCCCCAGGTGGCGGTATTCGATACGGCATTGTATTCCAAGATGCCAAAGTACGCCTATATCTATCCATTGCCATATATTCTGTACAAGAAATATCAGATCAGACGATATGGATTTCACGGCATGTCTCATTTTTATGTTTCGCGCAGAGCGGCGCAAATATTGGGAAAGCCATTGAATCAGATGAAAGTGATTACCGCTCACCTCGGAAATGGCTGTTCCATGAGCGCGTTCCTCAATGGAGTCGCCATTGATACATCGATGGGATTTACACCTTTGGAAGGTCTCGTAATGGGCACCAGATGTGGCGATGTTGATCCAGCAATCATACTTAATATCATGGGACGTGAAGAGCTATCATTGCATGAAGCCAATACTCTACTAAACAAGCATTCCGGCCTGCAGGGAATATCCGGGATTTCATCCGATGTCAGAGATATTCTCAGGGCATCTGATGAAGGCAACGAAATGGCGAAATTGGCATTGGATATATATTGCTATCGAATTAGGAAATACATCGGTGCCTACACCGCGGCGTTAGGCGGAGTGGATTGCATCGTATTTACCGCAGGAGTCGGTGAAAATTCGCCAATAATCAGGGAGAAATGCTGCACGAACCTTGAATATCTCGGCGTCAAAATCGATTCCAATGCCAATGCAATGGCCGTTAAAAAGGAAATGGATATCACAACCAAAGATTCGCGCGTCAGGGTATTAGCTATTCCGACCAACGAGGAATTGATAATTGCCGAGGATACATTCAATATCGTGGGCCAGGCGCAAAACTAAATTTAATCTTATGAGATTCTATTAAGTCAGGGGCGGCATTACAAAATGCCGCCCTTTCCTTCTTATTTTATAAAAATAAAATTGAATTTATTTCGATATTTTAAATATGTGTCATTGCGAGAAGTTCGCCCCTGGCGAACTTCGAAGCAATCTGTGGGTTGCTTCTTTCATGTTGCTTTGTCCCGCAGCTGCCGGAATGTAAATCCGGCTATTGACGGATTTGCAAAGACGTTCGCCATAGAGAGTATTAATAGATTAATTCTTCTTCGGCTTAACTACCAATGTCGGAATATCCAGATTATGACGGACTGTCGACGATGTCTCGCCGAAAAACATATCGCCGAAAAATTTATGGCCGTGCGATCCCATGATTAGCAAGTCAATTTTCTCTTCGCGGGCCGCCTTTATAATTTCAGGCGATGGTTTGCCGATTCGCAAAACCGCCTTAGCATTGTATCCTTCTTGCCTGAGAATAGCTACGACTTCGAAAATATATTCTGAATCGGCGCGGGCATGCTCATCGCGGGTGTCATCGCCATAAACCTGGACTCCGATGGAATCTGAAACATGAATCAATGTTAACTCGGCCTTATGGGTTTTGGCCAACGACATGGCGCGCGAAATTACGAGCTCATCGATCGGGGAATTATCAAGCGCCACTCCGATATTGGTAAAAATCTCTTTGTCAGGCGCAACCACTGCTATCCGGTCAAGTGTTGTCGGCTTGGCGACCCAGCTTTTTCGTCCCCTCACATAAGGGATAACGGCCAGCCAAACAAGGACAGCCGCGCAAATTATGATTATCGGGATTGCGATTGTCCAGGTAAGGAGCCTGGTAGTTTCGCTGCCGGAAAGCCATTGGGAAATTTGTGAGTACAGAAGACCAGCATTAAGTATGACGATAATCGCGGCCGTAAGCCACCCGAGTATCAAAACCCAATGCTTATTTGCAAATGCCCCCATCTTCATTCTATCCGATGTAAAATGCAGAAGCGGGATTATCGCAAATGGCAATTGCAGGCTCAGAATCACCTGGCTCCAGATCAGGAGGCTGTAGCTTCCGCTCTGACCGGTTAACGCGATAACAATTACGGCTGGTGTCAATGCTATCAACCTCGTAATCAATCTTCTTATCCAGGGCTTAATCCTGAGATCAACAAAGCCTTCCATAACTACCTGCCCTGCCATTGTTCCTGTTATAGTCGAGCTTTGTCCCGCCGCCAGCAGTGCTATAGCGAACACTAATGGTCCGATAGAGCCTCCGAGCACAGTATCCAAAATGGAATGGGCCTGCTGAATTTCGGTTACGATAATTCCATTACGGAAAAAATCGGCCGCCGCCATTACCAAGATAGCGCAATTGACCAAAAAGGCCCCATTCAAGGCGACTACTGAATCGACAAAATTATATTTGCATGCCTGAGCCTTGCTGATAACACCTTTTTCGATTTGACGCGACTGAACCAATGACGAATGCAGATATAGATTATGAGGCATGACAGTAGCTCCGATTATGCCAATCGCTATATACAAGCTTTCCTTGCTGATATTGGGCATTACTCCCGACAATATTCCGCCCCATTCAGGCTTGGCGAGAAATACTTCTATGAAAAAGCAAAATCCAATTGTGCTGATCATCATTATAATCAAAGCTTCGAGCTTTCTAATTCCGAAACGTTGAATGGCCAGAAGCAGCAATGTATCAAATGCTGTCACGACGCAGCCCCATAAAAGCGGCAACCCAAATAGCAAATTTAATCCGAAAATTGTGCCAAGCGCTTCCGCCAGATCGCAGGCGGCAATAGCAACCTCTGCCAGCATCCATTGGAAAATGCTTAATCGCTTGCCATATTCCGCACGGCAGGCCTGTGCGAGGTCCTTGCCTGTAACAATGCCTAATCTGGCCGCCAATGTCTGGAGCAGGACAGCCATCATGTTCGACATCAAAAGCACCCAAATCAATGTATACCCGAAACGAGACCCAGCCTCGATATCGGTTGCCCAGTTTCCGGGATCCATGTAGCCAACACTTATCAGATAGGCCGGGCCTATGAACGCCCACAGCCTGCGCCACGATGACGTATATTTCACAGATACCGATGAGTGCGTCTCGGCCATAGATTCGTGATGATCGTGATTCAGGTTATTATTCAAATCGGTCATAGTACTCGTGCGTTGAGTGCCCTTTTTCGTGGTGTCGGGTGGCCTCACCCGACACCTTCGCGCAGGTCTTTTCTGTCGGGTCAGGCGACCCGACAGCACAGGTCTTCTTTAATATCTAGAGATCATCGTTTGGCCTTGGGGCCGCCATAAAGTCCGATATCGGAGTTTGAACCGTCAGGATCAGAAATCAACGGATTCCCCTTATTTATCATGGGCGAATCAGGAGCCAATTTAAAACTATCGGTATCAATGAATTTCGGATCGATACTTACATTGCCATTTCTGTCGGAATAATCAGGCATTTCGCCATACTGGCCATTTTTATTATTCCAGACATTATTATATGAGACATCGAAATTAAAAAGCTTCCCGGCATTCCAGATACCGACACAGGGGCAGACCCATTGATCGCGCCATCCGTTATCGACAATGACATTATTCGAAAATCTGCCGGTACACTCATCGCCCCATATCGCCATGCCGCAATTGCCATTGTGAAATACAATATTATTGGTGGCATCCATATATGATGTGCCGGTGGCTATAATTCCCCATCCCAAATTATTGTAGACCGCGTTATTGGAGCAGATTACTCTCGTATCGCCAAATGATCCGATGCCCTTCCAATAATTCGTAATTCTATTTCGCAAAATTGTGGCGGTAGCGTCCCAGGTGATACCGATACCGGCGCCGCGGCCGCCATTAATAATATTGTCCGCGATATAAGCATTTGATCCGCGATATAACGCGATACCGTCCCAGGAATTATTTTCGATTCGATTATTGGTGATAATCAGCTCCGCACCCTCGCGGCCCATTATCCCGCCAATTCCTACGACGATAGAATCTGGACGTTTTGTGTTGTCGCTTATCAGGCAATTATCGATTGTAAGACGGCCCCATTTGACTACAATTCCGGCGTCGGTGGCGCCGCCATCGAGATCGCGAATTCCGCCGGTGATTTTGAGATTGCGAATCTCGGAAATTCCACAATCGATAAATAATAATCCGTAACCGGCATTAGTAATAAGAATTGTTGAATCGATCGTTTCGCCAATTATCACAAGACCCTTATCCTTTATCATGAAGCCGCGGCTGGTTTTGACATTGGTCTTATGAGCCTGACAATTCCCACACAGTGAATCATTGAAGGCATATCCTTTCGAGGAATAGGTACCATTGGCGATAAGAATTGTGTCCTCATCGATTGCATTATCGAATGCTATCTGAAGATCGCGATAGGGATCGTTAAGGCTACCGGTGCCGCGTTGCTTATCGTTGATGTCATCCACATAAATCGTAGCGGCATTCAGCGAACTGCACGCCGCCAAAATCATCGAAAATATCATTATTTTTTTCATATCGATTTTTTATTGCAGGACAGTTACAAAGTCAAGGATATTGTGAGAGCCAAATAAGTCATTATTACGATGTTGAGTGGTCTTCCAGATACAACCATTTCGCTGTTCAACCCCATAATTCTGATCAAATTTTGAGCATGCGAATATGGCCGAATTTGAACCATTCAAACCTAATAGGGGATAAGGCCTTATAAATTTCGCTGAGAATTTTCTCGACAAACACGTCCATATCCCTTATAAAAGGAGGAAATGGCTGCCTGTTAATATGGCAGATATTTATAATAATGGCCAAGAAACGTGATGATAGCTTTTTATAAATCAAATAATAATAATGAGTTATAGATGTTTCAACATCTGCCTCGTTCGGCATGCTGTTTGCCTAATTCTTAGCGGTATCGAATGGGAGGCATGATGAAAATCAGAAACTCGATATTTTCGATTTTATTCAAAATACTGGTATCATTTACAAATGTTCTTGCAGGTACGAGGGCGGGGACATCGGCAGCGGATTTTTTAAATATAGGTGTAAGCGCCAGGTCCGCGGCGACTGGAGGGGCGTTGACTGCGATTTCCGATGGCCCGACCTCGTGCTATTATAATCCTGCCGGATTGGCTACTGTCGAGAATATACAGGTGGCCGGAATGCATTCCGAATGGCTGCAAGATCTTCGTTATGAATATATAGGATATGCGATGCCTACAGGCCAACGAGGGGGGCTGGGGCTATCGTTTTCATATCTTTCGATGGGTGAAATAAAGGGATATTCGGCTACGAACACACCGACCGGCGATATTTCGGCTTACGATATGGCAACAGGATTATCTTATGGTTACCAGATATCGCCGGCTCTAAGTGTGGGGTTGGGCGCGAAATGGATCAACGAAAAATTAGATGATATCACCGCCAGCGGTATTGCTGGTGATATTGGCCTTCAATATCGTTCATTTAGTTACGCGGCGGGATTATCATTAGTCAATCTTGGCCCGAAGATCAAATACGCGGCCTCGTCATCGCCACTGCCTACTGCTGTTAACGCCGGTTTCGCGTACTATCCATTTGGAAGCAATCTTGCTATAATGGTCGGCGGCGTGATGCCGTTCTACGGTGATTTCGCGTTCAAGGGTGGCTTGGAGTACACATATAATAGTGTTTTATCGCTGAGGAGCGGATACGATTCCGAGAACCGGGGCGACAGCCAGAACGGTATCTCATTCGGCGCCGGTTTGAATATATTGAATAACAGCCTCGACTACGCTTACAATATCAATAACGCCATGGGCGGCACTCATCAAATTTCATTCGTTCTTAGATTCGGCCAGGCTCGCCAGAGCAAATCATTTCAGAGAACAGAGCCGACCGTTATTCCATCGCAGGATCAGCCTGCAGCCAAGGTCGAGCCGATTCAGGAACAGCCGGTTGTAGAAATTAAGCCGCCGGAGATTCAACCAATAGCGCCAACAGAGCCGATTCCGGTTCAGCCTGCAGCCCAGATTGAGCCGTTACAGCAGCAGCCAATAGCTCAGGTGATTCCGGTCAGTATCGGTGAACCTGTAGCAATTGCCGCACCTACCTTAGCGGATTCTGTCAAAACGGATTCAGCAGTTGTTGAAAAAGCTCAGCCTGTCAAAATATCAAAGCCTGTTTATATGGTATGTGCCGGACGGTTTGGAAATAAGGAAACCGCGGATAAAAATATTATGACTTTAAGGAAGTTCGGGTATTCGCCTAAGTTATATTTCGATGGCAAGTCAAATTACTGGGTGGTGTTGGGTGAAGCGGGCGGAATGAAGAAGGCCGAAAAGATGAAGAAGAATTTCGATGAAGAAGGTTTAAATTGTATTATTGAAGCGAGATGATTTCACAGCAATGTGAACAAGCATGATTTCTCCTATTCGAGGCGAGAACCCGGATGTGGTTCTGAAGGGGGCCTGCATGACAAGGCCCCCTTTAGTATTTTAAGTGCGGTTGGGTGGCCCCACCCGACCGCGTATTGTGTCGGGTCAGGCGACCCGACACCACGAGCAACTTATGTAGAGACATGCGATCTCATGTCTCTACCGAGATAATAAATCCAATCTCCGCTGCAGAGACGCAAAATCTTGCGTCTCTACCGATATAATCCGCCCGTGGGGGTTTGATTCATCAAACCTTAAGGGCCATCAATAAAACAAATCAAATGTAGGGGCGTCCGCCGCGGCGGACGCCCGCCTCTTTCTGGCCAACGCGCGGGTCGGCCCCTACATCATTTATTGCACCGTAAGGAGCCCTTTCCTTACGGCTCCTTGCAAAATAAACAATACCATTTCCCCAAAAATCTGTTATACTATTGCAAGTAGTTTCGAGTAAAGACAATGGGGCTCAGCATGACCAGACCGTGGTTTTTGGCAGCAATAATTATAGCATTAAGCGGTACAATAGTATTCGCCCAGGATGACTGGCACTTTGTAGATGAATCAAATGTTCGCTTGCCCAATATTCATACGGATGGATGGGAAATAGATGTCGGTGATATAGATTCTGATGGTAATCTCGATATAGGAATTGCTTGTGGATCTGTTTCGGGTCCCCCCTATGTCCCAGGTTTTGAGCAGATTTTCTTCAATGATGGGAATGGTTTTTTTGCCTTGGCAGACTCATCCTGGTTTTTTTATCGCGATAATGGCAATCAGGTTTTCAAATTTCTGGATGTCAATCGCGATGGAGATTTGGACGCCTTTGTAGGCAGTGCAGGGAGGGATACCGCGTATATCGCAATTAACGATGGCACTGGCATCTTTCATAGAGAAATCAGCCGCACCTCATTCTGCATCGGCCCCGTTCAGGGTGCTACCTGGGGGGATGTCGACGAGGATGGGGACCTCGATGTTTTCGTATCTTTTAGCCACGAATATGGAGAATTCAATGATATGCTCTTGTTAAACGATGGCCAAGGTCATTTTCAGAATTATCCCGAACGGTTTTCTCAAATTGGAGGTGCATTTGGGGGGAATGTTTATTTGGTCGACCTTGATGGTGATTTAGATTTGGATCTTCTTTATGTCCAATTGGGAAATCCGGCGCGTATTTATATCAATAATGGCGAAGGTTATTTTACCGACGAAACCCAGGGGCGGATTCAGACAGACAGTTGCGGATTCGCTTCGGCAGTAGTTGATGCAAATAACGACAGATCCTTGGATATAATTGTCTCGAAAAAGCACTTTGGCTGTGCTCTATATTTGAATGACGGCAGTGGACATTTCACTGATGAATCTTCTGAGCGGCTTTTAAATCCGCCTAGCCTCCCTTTTAAGCATATCAGTGCCGGCGACGTAAATAACGATGGCTGGGTGGATTTTATATGGAGCGGAGGGGATTCGAATCATCCAGACAGCCTACTTGTAAATCTTGGCGATGGCTATTTTGAGGATCAAACCGCCCAGAGAATGCCTGATACATGGTTGGACACCTGGGGATCGGTCATTGCCGATTTGGATCGGGATGGCGACAATGATTACTTCCGAACCGGCCACAATGATTATATTAATAGGCTTTATATCAACACTCTCAATTCGCCGGATTCGCTCGCCCCAATGATTCACAAGGCGAGAGTCTTGGCTAATCACGTTCCAGATCCGGGACCATATCCTCTAAGAATCGAGGCAATTGATGGCATAACCATTTCCACGCAGCTTAGGTGTCTGGCTTATTATTCCATTTCAGGCTCGGCATTTGCATATGACAGCCTGGTCCCTGCCGGCGGTTTAATTTTAGAAGGAGCATTGCCAGCCATAGATAGCGGTCAGAGGATGGATTATTATTACCAAATACAGGATAGAGCGGGCAACATCTCCTATTACCCTCCCGGAGCGCCCGAAACTTTTTTAACCGTAAATTATGATTATATGCCGGATGCTATTGGTGAAGAAGGCGCCGAATCGTCACCGTCGGTCCTTGAGCTGACTGCCTACCCTAACCCCTTTAATTCGACAACTGTAATTACTTATTCAAACATGGAAGGAGGTGAAATCGAGATATACAACATCAATGGGCAATTGATAAAAAAATTGGGGATCGAATTAGTACCCATTGGCAAAATAAAATGGGACGCCCAGGATGCTTCCGGCAAAAAAGTATCTAGCGGCATTTATTTCGCAAAAACAAGGACTCTGCATTCCAAAAAGACCATTAAACTAACATTTTTAAGATAGCCTATATTTTTGGCCGAAAACATGGTAGATAAGACCCATTTATTTTTTGAATTTGTGAAAATTTTCTCTTGACAATGACAAATATCATATTAAATTGACACTGTGTGTTTGATGTGGTGCTTAGATTGTGAAGAAATTCACAATACTTTTTGGGTGTGATGGGTGTGTGTTAGTGTGGTGAATGGGAATTGATTTGTGGGTGGTGATGCCCCCGTCCTTCGACGGGGGCTTGTTTTTTTTAGGGGTTGTTTATTTTGTAGGGCGGAACCCCTGTGGTTCCGCCGACTTGATGAATGAAGGAGTCCGAACCACGGGGGTTCGGACCTACAGGACTGCTTTTGCCTTGCGATAAATTTTCCATCTGCCTATAATGGCCTCGGAAGAGGATGGGGTCTGGTGGCTCCCGCGGCCTTCAAAGCCGTAGGCGGCCGGTGTTCCCGGCCGTGGTAGGTTCAATCCCTACCCCTTCCGCTTTTTTTTGCTAAAATGCCGGCTTTTCATAATACGCATCAAGCCGAAAGACCTTGAATTAATCCAATGTCTTAGGCTATATTGGCTTTGAGAGTATAGTTATGGCAGAAATAGACAAAAAAGAAGAAATATTCAGGCTGACTCAGTATGTCGCCTGCGCCGGCTGAGCGTCGAAAATCAGCAAGTCTGATCTCGCTCAGGTCCTGAGCGAACTGAACACTCAAAAATATGAGAACGTGCTGGTCGGCACGGAGCTCTATGACGACGCCGGGGTTGTGAAAATATCGGATTCTATGGCAATCGTAACAACTGTCGACTATTTCACGCCTGTTGTCGATGACCCCTTCGATTTCGGAGCTATCGCCGCCGCCAATTCGCTGTCAGATATCTATGCTATGGGAGCGAAGGTTATCTCGGCGCTCAATATTGTCGGATTTCCCGAGAGGACGATACCATTTTCGGCCTTGAAAAAAATAATTCAGGGCGGGCTATCCGTTGCCAAGGAAGCCGGTGTTCCGATAGTCGGCGGTCATACTGTCAAATCGCCCGAGCCATTTTATGGGCTTTCGATTACCGGCTCGATTCATCCCGATAAAATATTGACCAATGATAAGGCGAAGTCCGGCGATTCACTCTATTTGACCAAGCCAATCGGTACCGGCCTTATCACAACCGCACTAAAAAACGGCAAGGCCGAGCCGGGCATTGTCGCCGAAGCAGTCAGGACAATGAAAATCCTTAATCGCGGCGCATCTGAAGCGGTATTGGCGACTTCGATATGCGGAGTAACCGATATAACCGGATACGGTCTTTTAGGTCATCTTGGCGAAATGATGGCGGGGTCAAATAAATCGGCCATACTTGAATATTCCAAAATCCCGTTGCTGAATGGTGCCAGCGAACTTGCCAAAATGGATATTTTCCCCGGAGGAAGTCGATCGAATTTATTGGCGCTTGAGCCGGATATGCTCTGGGATGGCAATTTCGAAAGATATGAAAAGCTTATTCTCGCCGACGCCCAAACATCGGGCGGACTTTTGATTTCCATGCCTCAAAATAATTGCGCGAAATTGGAATCCGAATTGAATTCGCGCAACGTCTTTTTCGCGAAAATCGGCGAAGTAATTGAAAGGGAAAAATGGCTGATAAAAGTAACAAAAAAATAAAGCTATCATCATTCCCCAGCGTTTCGTCTATTTTAGAGGATGCGCGTTTAAAACCTTTAATCGATAAATGGTCATTCGCGTTTATATCATCCGAAGTCAAGAATCTAACAGCCTCGAAGAAAAAAGCGATCGGCAAATCAGGCACGATTCCGTCGAAAGATGAATTGATCGAAGAAATAATCAGTATATTTAATACGTACAGCCGCGATCTTCTAAAGCCTGTTATTAACGGTACCGGCGTCATACTGCATACCAATCTTGGCCGCGCGCCAATATCCTCAAGCGCCTATGAGGAACTGCAGGCTGCTGTCTGCGGCTATTCCAATTTGGAATTCGATCTGGGCGATGGCAAACGTTCCAAACGCGGACTAATGCCCGGCAAAATGCTGGCTGCATTATCAGGCACCGAGGCGGGACTGGTAGTCAACAACAACGCCGCGGCCGTTTTCATGATCGTTACCAATCTGGCGCAAGGCAAAGAAGTAATTATCTCTCGCGGCCAATTGGTGCAGATTGGCGGCGGATTTCGGATACCGGAAATTATCGAAAGATCTGGGGCAATCTTGAAAGAAGTTGGGACTACCAATAAAACATCTTTAAATGATTATCGAAAAGCTATTGGCAAAAATACCGGGTTGATTTTGATCGTGCATAAAAGCAATTTTATCCAAAGCGGATTTACCGATGAGCCTGAGCCATCCAGAATAGTCGAATTGGCCAATGAGAAGAAAATCCCCTGCTGTTACGACCTGGGATCGGGACTGATATCCGAAAATCGCAATTCCGAAAAAATGACTGAGCCAACAATCTCATCCGGTGTCAGAAGCGGCGCGGATATAGTCTGCTTCTCAGGCGATAAATTGCTTGGCGGCCCGCAGGCGGGTCTAATTGTTGGCAGGGCGAAATATATATCATCATTGGCGAAAGACCCGTTGTATAGGGCACTGAGACCGGATAAGCTCACGATAGGACTGCTGGAAAAGACTCTAATTTCTTATTTGAATAATAAAGGCAATGCCCCTATCTGGGAGATGGCATCGACGGCGATTTCAGAATTAGAAAAGCGCGCGAATGATATCGCAAAAATTGTTAATGACAATAGAGTCGCAATCACGTCATTAAAGAGCTCATTTGGCGGCGGGTCATTGCCGGAGTATGAATTCGATAGTTTCGGTATCAAGATCAAAGGCGATCCGGTGTTATTGTCGAAAAAATTCAGAGATTGCAATCGTCCGATAATTGTCCGCAGCGCGCCGGGCGCAATCATGATCGATCTGCGGACAGTCTTTCCCTCGCAGGATAAAATCCTTATTGAAGCCATAAAGTCATGTTTGTAGTCGGTACAGCTGGCCATATAGACCATGGGAAATCATCGCTTGTCCTGAAAATGACAGGCATCGATCCCGATCGTCTACCCGAAGAAAAAGAACGAGGCATGACAATCGATCTCGGTTTCGCCTGGGCTGAACTGCCATCGGGAAGATCGATCGGCATTGTCGATGTGCCGGGGCATGAACGGTTTGTCAAGAACATGGTCGCCGGTGTTGGCGGTATCGATGCTGTCATATTCGTGATTGCCGCCGATGATGGCTGGATGCCGCAATCGGATGAGCATTTTAATATCATCAGCCTGCTCGGAATCAAAACCGGTTTGGTGGCATTGACCAAATGCGATCTTGTCGATGACGACTTGATCCAACTGCATACAGAAGATATTCGTGCTCGTTTGCAGGGTAGCTTCCTCGAGAATTGCCAGATCATACCAGCCTCGACTATCGACGGCCGTGGTATCGATGAAATCAAATCGACCTTGGATAATATTCTCACGAATGATATTCAAAAGCCGGATATCGGCGCCGCACGCCTATTCATAGACCGCAGATTCATTATGCAGGGGATGGGTACAGTCGTTACCGGCACCCTTCTCGAGGGTAAATTAGCTGTCGATCAGCAGGTCGATATATTGCCATCCGGACTAAAGGCAAGAATCCGTTCACTGCAGACTCACAAAAAATCGATCAAAGAAGCATCGCCCGGAAGCAGAGTGGCGATTAATCTCGCCGGTATTGATAAAGATGAAATCGAACGAGGCGAGGCGATATGCCTGCCCGGCACGGTTTCGCCCGCGAGCAGAATTGGCGTGGAATTGACGTTGTTGAACCGTTCGAAATTCCCGTTGCGCAATGGCTCAGAAGTATCATTTCTGCTCGGTACCGCGGATATTCAGGCGCGAGTTTTTCTTCTGGATGACGAAATCATTAAGCCCGGCCAGAAATCGATTCTGAAGCTCGTACTTAAATCTCCGGTGCCCGCCAAGATCGGCGATAGATTTATCATAAGAATGATCAGCCCGCAAGACACGATCGGCGGTGGTATCGTGCTCGATACCGATGTTGTCGGCGGAAGGAAGAATAGATCGGCACAATCTAATATATTAAAAAGCAGACTTGCGATGACTCCCGATGCCATCATCAAATCAGAGTTGGCCAAGAGCAGCATTTTCGCCAAATCCGTTCTATTTCAAAATACGCCGTTCGAGAAAAAATGTGTAGATGACGCCTTAAAATTGTCTTCTTCGAATGGAGAAATTATTATTTCCGGAGATAAAATTATTCAGGCATCGTTCTTGGAAAAATATGCATTGCCCGGGCTTCAAATAATCGAAAGCGAACATAAGGCCAAACCCTGGTCTGATGGTGTCGAGCCCGGATTCCTTGCCAAACGGCTGAAGCTCGATATCGAAAGCCTGAGTCCGGTGATCGAATATCTTATTTCCGAAAAAAAAATCATGAATGAAAAAGGGCTGCTGCGTCTGGCCGAACATAAAGCTGAATTAAAGCCCGAACAGAAAGCGCTTCAAGGCAAATTGAATGCCCGCCTCTCAGCGAGTCCATTGTCCGCGCCTATTCGCAAGGAGTTTGTTGATGAGGATGCCAGCTACGAGGTGGTAATCAATTATCTTCGCGATAAGGGCGAGATTATCGAATTGAAAGGCGGGATACTCTTCACCAAAAGGGATTTCGAGACAATAACAAATAATCTAAGCGAATACCTGGAATCTGCCGGCAAGGCGACCGTATCCGACATTAAGTCATTTCTAAAAACCAGCAGGAAATATGTTATCCCTTTGCTTGAACGGTTCGACCAGATGGGATTAACATTGCGCGATGGGGACTATAGAATTTTGCGGGACAAGCGGGGGTAGTAAAATGGCGAATAAGACATTATTTCTAAATGGCGATTTTTATTCTTATGATAATGAAAATACTATCCAGGCGATCGCCTCCGACAATGGCATAATCACTGCCATGGGTTCCAATACGGATTTAAGGCCCTTGAAACGGAGAGGATATGAATTAGTCGATTTAAAAAAGAAATTCGTCGTACCCGGATTTATCGATTCTCACCTGCATCTGCTTAGTTTGGGCATGAGCTTCGATCGCGTTAATCTCGATGGTGTGGACAGTCTCGAAAAGGTTACAGCGATTCTAAAAAAAGCAGCGGCGAAATTGAGTAAAGACCAATGGCTCCTCGGACGCGGATGGAATAAAAATCTCTGGGGCGATAAATTCCCCGACAAGTCGATTCTCGATAATATTACCGACAACCCGGTTGTCCTTGGCAGCAAGGACGGCCATCTGACATGGGTAAATTCGACCGCCCTGAAGTATTTCAATATAGACAGATCGACTCCTGACCCTGAAGGCGGCGTAATCGAGAAAGTTACTAACGGCGAACCAACTGGCATATTAAAAGAGACGGCCGCTGATATTTGTTATGAAAAGATTCCGCCGCCGCCGCGCGAATATATGATTGAATCAATCAAGCAGGCCCAAAAGCATCTGATTAAATTGGGCATTGTGGCTGTCGGCGATTGCGATGAAAGGGCGGATCTTTTTTCTATCTACCACGATCTCGATCAATCGAGAAAGTTGAAAATTAGAATATTCAAAATGGTGCCGCGCGACCAGCTCCAACGAGCCATCGATTTCAAATTCACCACAGGCCAGGGGACTGATCATTTTCGAATCGGTGATCTGAAACTCTTTGCCGACGGCGCTCTTGGCTCGCAAACCGCCTACATGTTCGAACCGTACATCGGATCGACAGATAATTACGGTGTCGAGACTCTTACGCCTGCCCAGATCGATGATTATGTCTCAAGGGCTGTCGAGGCCAGTATCGGCGTGGCCATGCATGCCATAGGGGATAAGGCTTGCTATCAGGCTCTCAACGGTATAGGCAAATATTCTGAGCAATTCAAGGCAAAAGGTTTGCGGCCGAGAGTCGAGCACGCCCAGTTGCTGCGAGAAAGCGAAATCCCGCTATTCAAAAAATATGGCATCATTCCCTCGATGCAGCCGATTCACGCGACATCCGATCGCGATACTGCTGATAAATATTGGGGAGTTCGTTCGAGATACGCGTACGCATTCAAATCGCTCCTGAAATCGGGCGCGAAGCTGGCCTTTGGGTCCGATGCCCCGATCGAGACCGCCAATCCGATGGCGGGTATGCATGCCGCTGTTGCACGAAAAAGGGCCAATGAGCCAACCCGGCCGTCATGGTATTCCCAGGAGAAGATAACATTATCGTTAGCTCTCAAAGCTTACACGGTGGGCGCGGCCTACGCCTGTCATTTTGATGGTATTATTGGCGAATTATCTATTGGCAGAAAGGCAGATTTCGCTGTATTATCTAATCATATCTTCGATATCGATCCCAACAAATTGCATAAAACCGAAGTCGCCATGACGGTCATCGATGGCGATATAGTTTACGAAGCTAAGTAGGGGCGTATTGCATACGCCCTTTTCGGAGTGCTGTCGGGTCGCCTGCCCCGACAGATTCAGCGCAGTCAGTAACTCTTCAATCTGTTTCAAGACTATTTTTTTTCAGTCATTGCGAGGAGTCCGGCAGCTGCCGGACGACGAAGCAATCCGTGGGTAGCATCCTTCAGATTGCTTCGTCCGCCTGCGGCGGATTCGCAATGACTTTTACCTTTTATAGATATCGAATAAAATCTATTTAGTCTTGAGAAAGATTCACCCATTCCTGACTGCCAAAGAACCTCTCTCTGTTATACAGGCCTCCGAGGCGGAATCTATTTCCAACCTAATTTTTTATCGATTATTCTTGCATTATATAAACTTATTACTATATTAATATTGTAAATGTAATTAAATAATTCGAATTGAGTATTTAACGATAATTATTCTAAAAAACCCTAAGGGAGTCTTCCGTCCAAAACAAAGGAGTTGGCTATGAGGTGGCTAAAATATTGTTTAATTTTAATCGTATTTACGACCTTGTTTAACTGCGGAAAGGATAAGCCATCCGCACCCTCAATCCCCGACCCCATTGCTTCATTCACCGAGAGCGGGGGTACAGTTGCCCCGGCAACGATTACTTTTCAGAATACTTCACAAAATGCTGATACATATCTTTGGCGTTTTGGCGATGGTGATTCCACGAACTTATCTAGTCCTGAACATATATTTAATACACATGGTACTTATTCAGTAACGTTGGTAGCTTCAAACAGCCAAACCGGCAAATCCGCTAATAAGATTAAGCAGTTCACTATCGCGCCGAGTACGGTATCTATTGAAAGTATTAGAATTGACGCTATTCCCTTTACAGACCAATATGGGGCTGGATGGGATTTGGGTAGCGGTCCTGATGTGTACGTGAATATCGCAGATGCATCCAACATTGTCTTTACAGTAGATACCTATTATTTGGATGTCAGTCCTTCTGACCTTCCGCTTCAATGGACGCTATCGCAACCTTTCCAAATTCCTAATTGGGCCACGGCATATTTCGTTCGCGTCTATGACTATGACGACTTTTCTAATGATGATTATATCGGTTCTTCTAACGGTTTTCGAATTAACGACGTTGTTGCATCCGACGGCTATGCTTCCACTGTTTCGCGGCAAAATGCTTCTGGCTCCATAAGAGTTGTAATATCGCTTACTTGGCAATAGCAAGACCCTTCTGATGCGAGTCAGGGCTTGCCCTGACCGCAAAATAAAAGGGATGCGGTCACGTCAAGACGTGACTCGCAGGAAAACAGTTGATTTTCTCATATTTGTCATTCCCGCGAATGCGGGAATCTTGCGAGTCTTAGCAAGATAGATTCCGCAATAAATGCGGAATGACAAGTTTTTTCCGCTCTGTCTTTGCGAGGAGCCCGGCTACTGACGGATGCGGAACGACAGGCTCAGGTATTTAGCAGTTCTCCAAAATCCGCAATATATCTTGACATCTGATGTCAAGATTATCTAAAATATAAGCATGAAAAGGATAATAATATCGATTTTCATTTTATTAGCATTTTCTTCCGCTTTTGGTGAATTGCCCGCTGATACTTCCAATATAGTTACTGTCATGGAAATCAACGGCGCCATCGGGCCGGTTACCGTCAAAGAAATCAAAAATAATATTCGTAGATCCGAGAAGCTGAACGCCGAGGCGATGATTATCGAAATGAATACGCCGGGCGGTCAGATGGAATCTACCTGGGATATCATCCAGATGATACTGGCCTCCAATGTTCCGATAGTGATTTATGTCTATCCTCCGGGCGGCCGGGCGGCATCGGCGGGAGTTTATATCTCCTACGCGGCGCATCTGGCGGCCATGGCTCCTCAGACCAATATGGGCTCGGCGCATCCGGTTGGCATGGGCGGCGAGAAAATCGATTCCACGATGAACGAGAAAATCACCAACGATGCCGTAGCGAAAATCAAAACACTGGCCAGCAAGCGAAATAGAAATATCGAATGGGCCGAAGAAGCTGTCAGGAAATCGATGTCGGTAACTGAATTTGAGGCAAAAGACAAAAACATCATCAATCTGGTTGCCAATAATTTGGATGACCTTATTTCAAAAATCGATGGTGATACTGTCGAACTAATTACCGGCCCATATGTGATCCACTCAAAAAATGCCAAAGTTGTGCCGTTTAAAATTGGATTTTCCAATAGTATCCTGGAAGTTCTTTCCGATCCAAATATCGCCTATATACTGATGGCTATCGGCATGCTCGGGCTTTATTTCGAATTTGCAAATCCCGGGGCTATCTTGCCCGGCGTAGTGGGAGGGATATCATTGATACTGGCATTATTCTCATTTCAGGCATTGCCGATTAATTTCGCCGGAGTCCTGTTGATAATTCTTGCCATGATATTATTTCTATTGGAATTGAAAATAACCAGTCATGGAGTATTGGGAGGAGGCGGCGTGTTGGCCTTATTTTTGGGATCGCTAATGCTTGTCAATGATACCGAATTTCCGTATAAAGGCATTTCGCTATCGGTTATAATTCCTACCGTATTGGTATTTACGGCCTTTTTCTTTCTCGCGGGTTATCTCGCTCTCAAGGCTCACAAACGGAAAGTTGCTACGGGCGATGCCGGCCTTAAGAATGAAATTGGAGTGACCAAAAGCTATCGTTGGCCCGATGGCGGAACTGTATTTATTCATGGCGAGATTTGGAAAGCATCGTCATTGACTATCAATCCAGGCAGGACAACATGTGAAAGGTTGTAGATGTTTCCGGCATGGAATTGAAAGTCGAACCAATTCAGAAAAATTAAACCTTTTAATGATAGTGGGAGGAATGGATGAATCCTGGTGCTAATGTCACATGGTTTTTCCCTGCAATTGTCATAATTGTATTGGCGTTATTTATTATAGGGAATTCCGTTAGAGTATTGAGAGAGTATGAAAGAGGTGTCATTTTTAGGCTGGGCAGGCTGATTGGAGCCAAGGGCCCCGGCTTGATTTTGCTTATCCCAATTGTAGATAAAATGGTAAAGGTAAGCCTGCGCACTGTCCCGATGGATGTGCCCCCTCAAGATATTATTACCAAGGATAACGTTACCGTTAAAGTAAATGCCGTCGCCTATTTCAGGGTAATGGACCCCAACAAGGCGATTACCGATGTCGAAGATTATATTTATGCCACATCGCAGATAGCCCAGACAACTCTTCGTTCGATACTAGGGCAGGTGGAATTGGATGACTTGCTTTCCAACCGCGAGAAAATCAATCGGGAATTACAAAATGTTATCGATCTTCAGACAGAACCCTGGGGAGTCAAAGTCGCTATCGTTGAAGTAAAAAATGTCGATCTGCCGCAGGAGATGCAACGAGCTATCGCCCGTCAGGCCGAGGCCGAAAGAGAACGCCGCGCAAAGGTTATTCACGCCGATGGCGAATATCAGGCGTCAGAGAAGATCAATCAGGCCGCCCAGATACTGGGTCAAACTCCGGTTGGTATTCAGTTGAGATACCTGCAAACATTGGTGGAAATCGCAGCGGAGAAAAATTCAACTACATTATTCCCGATCCCTATAGATTTATTCAAACCGTTTTTCGACAATATGAACAAGCCGAAATAGCAATTATCAATATATAGAATTTTGTAGGGGCGTATCGCAAACGCCCCTTTTTATTTTGTGCTGATTAGTATGCGAGAATATTAAATGAAATTTTTAATGTTAGAACATTCGCGCTGATCTTGGTGCCAAGCTGTGATTTCGAAGGATGGCCGTAAGATAGATCAGCCTCAAGCAAATAATGTTTTTTAAATTCATAACCGGCGCCGCCAAATAATCCGAATCCCTGCCAGGTTGGCGGGACCTCATTCGCAAATGGCGCCGCCCAATAAGACAAGCCAATTCCGCCTATAACATAGTACGTTGGGATCATCGGTTTTAAATAATAGGCAACTCCGAGATATTGGCCGCCCGAAGCGATTGTGACCTTTTCCTGAAATGCGTTTGTCATGCTGAATAAATTAATATTGAAATTATAGAAGAATTGCATTTGCTCATTTCTGAATGATCCAATCTTGATATCTGTCGCGAATGACGGCTTCAATTTCCATCCGCTGCCGACACTCTCGCCGCCGGATGCGGTTTGAGAAAACATTGTCAGGCTGGGTCCGATTGCCGCGCCAATTATGAAGCCCTTATGTTTTCCATCGAATGCCATGGCAGAATTGGATAGAGCCACAGCTATCAATAAAATTACAAATATCGAATATCGTTTAGAATTTGACATTTCGTGGCGTCCTTGGGAATGGTATTGCATCTCGGATATTTGCCATGCCGGACATATACATCAATGACCTTGTAAAGCCAAGTCCGAAACCGGCGTGAGGGATAGTGCCATATCTGCGTAAATCAAGATACCATCCGATATTTTCATCGGAAATCTTGAAATACTTTATCTGATCCATCAAACGGTCGTATCGTTCTTCTCTCTGACTTCCTCCGATAATTTCGCCGATTTGCGGTACTAGCACATCCATGGCCGCTACTGTTTTTTCGTCGTCATTGAGACGCATATAGAATGCTTTGATTTGACGTGGATAATCTCTTACAATCACTGGCCCCTTGATATGTTCATCACATAGATATTTTTCATGTTCTGCCTGCAGGTCGGAACCCCATTCGACCGGGAATTCGAAATTTTTACCGGATTTCTTTAAGATATTAATAGCCTCAGTGTAAGTTATTATTTCGAATTTGGATTTAACTATAGTCTCCAAGGTTTTAATTCGATCATGCTCGATCCATTTATTAAAGAATTCCATTTCATCGCGGCATTCGGTTAAGGCGTAATCAAAAAGATACATCAGGAATTCCCCGGCCAATTGCATATCTTCATTAAGATCGCAGAATGACATCTCCGGCTCAATCATCCAAAATTCCGAAAGATGTCTGGTTGTATTGGAATTTTCCGCTCTGAATGTCGGCCCGAATGTGTAAACATCGCCCAATGCTGTGGCCATTATTTCAGCTTCGAGCTGGCCGGATACTGTCAGAAATGTCTTCGCCCCAAAAAAGTCCTTATCGTAATCAACCTTGCCATCGATTTTCGGCAGATTTTCCAAATCGAGAGTAGTAACCCAGAATTGTTCGCCGGCGCCTTCGCAATCTGTAGCTGTGATTATCGGGGCATGAATATAATAGAATCCCCGCTCCTGGAAAAATTTATGAATAGCGTATGATATCTTGCTCCTGAGGCGATTGATCGCTCCGAACGTGTTAGTCCGTGGCCGCAGATGGGCTATTTCACGCAAATACTCAAATGAGTGCCGTTTCTTCTGCATTGGATATTCCGGAGGACAAACGCCAAGCATCGACAAATCATTGGGATGAAGCTCGATCTTGTGCTCCCGTTCGGGGACTGCCACCAATTTCCCAACCATTCGGACCGATGCGCCGAGTTTGATTTCCTGTAGGTCTTTGAATCGTTCAGGATTTTCGATTATAATCTGAAGATTTGCCAGGCAGCTGCCGTCATTGACTTCGAGAAATGTCAGGTTCGCCGAATCTCTTCTTGTTCGCACCCAACCCATGACAATAACATTATCTGCTGGCTTGTTCGGGTTACTGAGTATCGCGGATATTTTTGTTCGTTTGAAGTAATCCAAAATCGCTTCCTCCTTAAGGCATGGTATATAAAGTAATTATCGGAAAAAATCAATATGATTGTACTTCGCTTCGCCGGCCCGGGTTCCGATGACCGGCGACTGGCAGAAAAATGCGCTGCTCGCCAGTCAAGAAACCCTATGGAATTATAGTCGATAGGTTTCGAATAATGTGATATTGCCAATATTAGTTTAGTGGTTTTGGTTTGATGGGTTTCTCTCTTCACGAAGTGAAGAGTCGGAACCCGGGCCGAGCAACAAAGAACAGCTTGTCATTCCGGTCTCCGAGCCGGAATCTATCGAGTTTCCTTATGCGCGTTTAAGCCGGGCGGCAGTCGTCCCGACTGCCCCTTAGATTGTTGCCCGCTCTATATTCTGAATAGATACTGGAATTTCGCGAAGTATTGACGGCTTGTTGATCTCAGTCCAGGCTTGTCGGGAAATTCGTAGAAATTATTGCCCGAACCTATGTAGAAGATTGTGAATGGATTGATCTTGTATGTCAGCAATGGTTCAAACGCCAGGCTGTTGTCATCCATGCCCTCAGTATATATATGAGAACGATATATTTGCACGACTGTTCTGAGCAGAAGCTCCCGAGAGAATTGTATATTCAATTTTGTTCTGAGAACATATCCTTCGAACAGGCGCCCGTTTGTGTCCTTATTATTGAATTTTTCATATTGGAATTCCGGTTGGATTATCAGCATGGTGAATGGTTGAATCGTCATCCACGCTTCTGAAACCGTTCCCTTGCTCATGACCGGAGGGTCGAGGAATCTGGCAATGAATGAGCCCGATGTGATATCGAAACCCGCCTTCAACGGCTCGCTGAAATCGCTGCTGATCTCGAATGATGCTCGTTCCATTTTAGGGAAATCGATTTGATGGAATATTTCCTTGGTGTAGACATAGTTAATATTGATGCTCGTTTGCGCGGTGAATAGAAGATAGAGATTGGGTATAATCCATTCATCTTTCTTCTTGCCGCTGTAGTCCCATTCACGCGCCATCTCAACACTTGGCGAAATTCGTTTCAGGAATTTAGATTCCGGATAAAATGTGTAGTCAGAATATAATTCCGCCATCCTCTGGTCATTTTGAGTCACGAAACCATTATCCGCGCGAAATGTCGGGCTCAATTCCACATAGCTGAGATTGAAATTCCAATGTTTGGCGCTGCGGTCGACACCCACATATGAAGCGGCGCCCATGTAAGATTCGCCATCGAATGCAGCCGTATGTTTGCCAGAGTCAAATAGGATATTGTTCAATCCTCTTGTGACCAATGTATCGTTCGGCTCGACAGTATTGCTGCCAAGGAATTGCCATTTGAAACGGTAATTTGTTAGAAACCGAATAAAACCATCCGTTCCGAATGACGTCCCCGATCCGCCTTTTTCTCTCGCCCGGGTCACCCCGATTAACCCGACATAAGAATTTTCCAAGATATTTTGCCTCACTCGAATAATATTCGAAAAGCTCTTGCCAATCGAAGGAATAACCTCGCTTTGTTCTTGAAATGGAAGAATCAATGGCGAATGGCGGTCATAAGCGGTCAGTACAGCGATATCGGTCTTCTTGATTCGGCCTGTCAAACGAATAGCCCCCAATGGGTCATTGATCGATCTGGTATAAAATACTTTATGCCAGGTATCAAAAAGACCGCTTCCTTCCTGGAAGAATGGCCGTTTCTCAGGGAAAAATAACGCGAATGTCGTATTGACATCGATCTGCGCCGGATCGGATTCGACCTGGCTGAAATCTGGGTTGTAGGCGGCCTCGGCAGTCATACTCGATGATAAAAAATATCGAACCCCGACCCCAATGCTATTGCCGATTTTATTATATTTTAGCCCCGAATCAGGATTCCCGCCATCGCGAAGCTCCGCCGATTGAGAGCCTACTATCGATGGCAAAATCTCTACACTGCCGCCAGGTTTGACATTCCTGATTCCGGTCAGCGTGCCGAATTCGCATATCCAGCAGGGATTATTATCATCTATATATGCCCACGTGTAGGTGCTTCGGCTTTCGCGCGGATGAGTCCGCCAGAATGTCGCCTTCCATTCCTGCTCGGGCTTTTCGGGGAAACGGAGACTGCTGAATGGTATCGCCAATTCCACCTGGTAGCCGTTATCAACAACTTTCCCCTTGGATTCGTATACGATATCGAAACTGATATCCTCGCCCTGCAGATTTTGTAACCCATCGCCTTGTATTCCTGTCGGGTTGACAAATAACTCGTAAGCCGTTGACGCGTCCCCCCAAGTATCCAAAATAATTCCGATATAATCATCGTTCCAGATATCATCGCGATCATGAAGGTTTGACCTGACCTCTTCCGGCTTGTCGCTGGCAATAAATGCTACATAAAGATATTTATCATTATATGTGAGCCTAACCTCTGTTTTGACCGGCGGTTCGGTTTTATTGTCCGGGAAATTCTCTGTGAAATTCATTGCCACTGCCGCGCCGACCCAGCCGGAATCATTCAAGTCGCCGTCAATTTTGATTTCGCCTGAAATTCTTGGAACAGATAACGACGGCTTGATATTCGGCGTAAATGATTCCTGGGCAAGAATATTTTGGAAAAATCCTATCAGGATCAAAACGCTCGAGATTTTAATTAGTTTATTAAATTTTCCCGAAATTAAATTCATATTTTGATTACGCCGATATCTTTCAAATGTTGCTACTTACGCCCCATCCCGAATCTCCAGTGATTTCTATTGGAATTTGCAGGAAAATGCAAATTTTATTCGTCAAAAAAGCAAATAATATCTATTCAGATGTCGTCTCTTTTGCTAAAATTGCCTTGACACTTTGGGCTCTTGACTATTTATTTTTGAACTTATGAAAATAGACTTGAGGCAATCAAAGCCCGAAGGCGATGAAATTGACTTTTCGACGTCCGCCGAGGACCTGGAATTGAATATCGAAGGCGCGGGATTTCCGGAACCGATCGAAGGCCAGCTCCAACTCAATAGATCCGGCGACGAGATTATCGTGGACGGCAGAGTATCCACAATGGTCGAACTCGAATGCTCCCGATGCCTCGAAGTTTTCGATGAAGCCATCAACGCCAGAATGCGATTCGTTATCCAAATGCTTGAAACTGTCGACCCGCAGGACTCCAATGATGAAGATTTCATTATCCTGCCCAAGACGGTTAGTGAGTACGATATTTCCGAGAGAGTGCGCGAAGCTTTAATACTGGAAATGCCTCTGAAGCCCTTGTGTTCGGAAAATTGCCAGGGACTTTGCCCGATGTGCGGGGTCAATCTCAATGAGGGAGAATGCGATTGCACACCCGACAAAACCGACGAAAGATGGGACGCCCTGAAACAACTCTTTGACGAATAATGTTTTTTAAGTATAATCACGGTTTATAGGCCATGATTTGAATTGGACCAATACTAATAAAGGAGTACTATGCCACTACCAAAAAGACGTCATTCGAAAACCAGGGGTGCAAAACGGCGCACCAACTGGAAACTCGAAAAACCTAACGTTGTCACATGCTCGCATTGCCACGAACCGAAACTTCCTCATCAAATCTGCCCGCATTGCGGATGGTATAGAGGCCGCGAAGTAGTCGCAATTACTGAAAAGAAATAATGTCTGATAAGAAAAAAACCATTGTCGCTATCGATGCCATGGGTGGCGACTACGCTCCATTTTCTATAGTGGCCGGGGCCGTACTTGCCCACAAGGCCTATGGAAATGAGGTCGAACTGGTATTGGTTGGCGATTCCGATAAAATCAAGGCTGAGCTCAAAAATCTCAATGCCGAGAATTTGCCGATTCGCATTAAGCATAGCAGCGAAGTTATCGAAATGGGTGACGAGCCTGCTGAATCGATTCGAAAGAAGCCGGATTCATCGATCGCTGTCAGCCTAACTCTTCAGAAAAACGGGCAGGCCGACGCCTTTGTTTCCGCCGGCAATACTGGCGCAGTCATGGCCGCGTCGCTCCTTATTTTGGGGCGGTTGAAGTCGGTCAGTCGTCCGGCTATCGGAGCCTTTTTCCCGACCGAAAAAGGCCACGCCCTGGTTCTCGATGTCGGCGCCAATTCCGATTGCAAAGCACTGAATCTTTATCAATTCGCTCTCATGGGGGCAATCTATTACTCGCATATTTTCTCCAATGAAAATCCCAAGGTCGGGTTGCTCTCGATCGGTGAAGAAAAATCGAAAGGCAATGAACTCACGGTTGCCTCACATAAACTTCTTTCGGCTGCCGACTTTAATTTTACCGGAAATATTGAAGGGAGAGATATTCTCAAGGGGAAGGCTGATGTGGTGGTCTGCGATGGTTTTGTCGGCAATATTATCCTCAAATTCGCGGAATCAATTGATAGTTTTCTGGGCGAGATTGTCAGACGGCAGGTGCGCGTCAATCTTCTCGCCAAAATTGGAGCCCTCTTGCTGAAACCGGCATTCAAAAATCTAAAAAAGAATCTCGATGCCGCTGAATACGGCGGAGCTCCGTTGCTTGGCATTAATGGTGTTTCCATCATCTGCCATGGCAATTCATCACCAAAAGCAATCATGAACGCCGTTGGAATGACTAAACTGATGGTTGAAAAAAAGATCAATTCCCTGATCGAAACTCGCCTGGCTGCCAACGGCTCTTTCACGCCTTCCGAGGTCAAAATCAAGCCTTAATAATATGAAAAAATATGCCAGAATAATTGGGACCGGCTCTTCGGTGCCGGATCAGGTTTTGACTAATGCCGATTTGGAAAAAATGGTCGAAACCAGCGACGAATGGATTACAACAAGATCGGGCGTTAAAGAACGGCGCATCGCGCCATCACATATCGCCTCATCCGATCTCGCCTTAGCTGCTTCGCAGAAAGCGCTTGAGATGGCAGGTATTTCTGCCGAAAAACTCGATTTGATTATTGTCGCGACTGTAACTCCGGACGCGCCCTTACCTTCCACCGCCTGTATACTTCAGCCGAGGCTCGGCGCATCCAACGCCGCGGTAATGGATCTCGCGGCCGCGTGTTCAGGATTCATTTATGGGCTATCCATCGCCCGGGCCTTCATCCTAATAGGCCAGATGAAAAATGTTCTTGTCGTCGGGGTAGAAACATTATCTCGCCTTGTAAATTGGAAGGATCGCAATACCTGCGTTCTCTTCGGCGATGGTTCAGGAGCCGCGGTAGTGTCCGCATCCGATATACCCGGCGGAATCCTTGAAACATATCTCAAAAGCGATGGCTCTTTGAGTCATCTTTTGGAAGTCCCGGCTGGAGCGGGAAGACTCCCGATCTCAATGGAAAATGTCAATAACGGCAAACGATATATCAAAATGGAAGGCCCCGAAGTTTTCAAGTCTGCAGTCAAGGCCATGGGAGAAGCGGCAACGAGAATTTTGGAAAACTCACATACCACATCAGATGATATCAGCCTAATGATTCCTCATCAGGCCAATATCAGAATTATCGAGGCCACAGCAAAAAGAATCAAACTCCCGATGGATCGGGTTTTTATTAATATTCACAAGTATGGCAACACTTCCGCGGCATCTATTCCAATCGCCCTTGATGAAGCCGTCAGGGAAGGTCGCGTAAAACAAAACGATAAGATTATCCTGGTGGCATTCGGCGCGGGATTTACATGGGGGTCAGCACTAATTGAGTGGTAAAATGAAAAAGATAGCATTTCTCTTCCCGGGCCAGGCCTCGCAATATGTCGGTATGGCCAAAGATATAGCAGATGAATTTTTCTCAGTCGATGAGATGTTTGAAATCGCTTCGAATATTCTTGGATATGAACTCGATGAAGTCTGCTACGAGGGTCCTGAAGACAAGCTTAAACAAACCATCTATACGCAGCCCGCGGTATTCGTTCATTCCTGCGCGGTCGATATGCTTCTAAAAGAGAATTATATTGTAGCCTCGGCCGCCGCCGGTCATTCGCTGGGTGAATATTCGGCTCTGGTTTCCGCGGGAGCGTTGACTTTCGAGGAGGCATTAAAAGCGATAGCCAGACGAAGTGCGGCCATGCAGGAGGATTGCGATAGGACTCCGGGAACGATGGCGGCCGTGATGGGATTGACTTTCGATGAAGTCAAAAATGGCATCGATGGCGTCGAGGGGATTGTAGTTACCGCAAACTATAATGGCAAAGATCAAATTGTAATCGCGGGCGAAAAGAATGCGGTCGAAGCTGCCTGCGAAAAACTCAAAGCCGCCGGCGCCAAAAGAGCAATCTTGCTTCAGGTTAGCGGAGCGTATCATTCGCCATTAATGGAATATTCATCCAACTTAATGAAGGAAGTCATATCCGATATGCAATTCGATAACTTTGCATATCCGGTTTATGCCAATGTCAATGCCGAGCCGTTAAGCGATATCGAATCCTACAGGCCATTGCTGTCAAGTCAGATAAGCAGTCCCGTCCTTTGGTATCCGACCATCCAAAATATGTATCGCGATGGAATCAGGCGATTTGTTGAAGTCGGACCGGGCAAGGTATTGCAGGGGTTGGCGAAACGATCATTTGATGACCCGGAAGTTGAAATATTCGGAGTCGATACATTGGACGATCTCGATAAATTTATCGAGCAATTCCCGAGGGAGAAATGAGCGAAAATAATACTTCCAGAGTAGCGTTTATTTCGGGATCGGCGAGAGGAATCGGTTTTGCGATTGCCGAGGAATTATCATTAAGCGGATATTCCATTATTATATCTGATATTCTCGCGGATAAGGCGCAGGAAGCGGCTGATATGCTTGCCAAAAAAGGAATAAAGGCCATGGCCGTTTCGGGCGATGTCTCCAAGCCGCAGGATGTGGAACGGATGTTTGAAGAAGCTGTGAATAAATTTGGAAAAGTTGATATCCTTGTCAATAACGCCGGAGTTACTCGTGACAATTTCATGCTCCGTATGGAAGAAAAAGACTGGGATTTTGTCCTTAATATCAACTTGAAAGGGGCATTTCTCTGTACGAAATCGGCCTCTAAAATTATGATGAAAAATCGCTGGGGACGTATTATTAATATCTCGTCGGTGGTAGGAGTGATGGGGAATGCCGGTCAGGCCAATTATTCGGCCTCAAAAGCAGGTTTGATCGGACTTACAAAATCGGCAGCCAAGGAGCTTGCCGGACGAAATATAACTGTAAATGCCGTCGCTCCCGGATATATTCAGACCGAGATGACCGAAAAATTGCCGGAAGCGGCGAAGGAAGGATTCCTGACTGTGATACCGTTGAAGCGGGCCGGGACTCCGCTCGATGTTGCCAGAGTGGTATCGTTCCTTGCCTCTGATAATGCTGAATATATTACGGGACAGGTGATTCATTGTGACGGCGGCATGGTAATGTAGTATTGCGGAAATGAATATTATTAGTTAAATTTATAATTTAATCCTAAAGGAGGACCTATGGCATCAATTGAAGAAAGAGTAAAAGAGATCATCGCAGAGAATTTAGGGGTGGATTCAGAGAAAGTGGTACCGGAAGCATCATTTGTAGACGATCTCGATGCCGATTCATTGGATCAAGTGGAACTCATCCTGGCGCTCGAAGAGGAATTCGATTGCACGATTCCCGAAGAAGAGGCCTCGAAGATTACCACCGTGAAAGAAGCGATTGATTATATCAACAAACACGTAGAAAATAAGGGATAAGGTCAACGATTGAATCGCCAGGTTGCGATAACCGGTATGGGGTTGGTAACTCCTATCGGGCATACAATAGAAGAATTTTGGTCAAATCTTAAATCCGGCAAATCGGGCGTCGATAAAATTACCAAATTCGATAGTTCGATGTTGCCGACTCAGATAGCGGCCGAAATTAAGGGATTCGATCCGCTCGAATACATCGAGAAAAAACAGGTGCGTCGGATGGACCTGTCCCAGCAGTACGCGATTGTCGGCGCGGGCAAGGCGTTGAAGGATTCAGGGATAAACCTGGATTCTATCGATAGAGAAAGAGCTGGTGTTGTAATCGGCTCTGGTGTTGGTGGCATGGAGACATTTGAAAAGCAGCAGACCGTAATTATCAAAGACGGTCCCTCGCGAGTCTCGCCATTCTTTGTCCCTATGATGATCGCCGATATGGCCGCCGGTATGGTCAGTATCCATTTTGGGCTCAAAGGCCCTAATTTTGCCACCGTATCAGCTTGCGCGTCGTCAAGTCACGCGATTGCAGACTCTTTCTGCCTTATCCAGAGAGGTTCGGCGGATATCATAGTATCAGGTGGTGTCGAAGCCAGTGTGACCCTGACGGCATTTGCCGGATTTTGCGCGGCCAGGGCGCTTTCAACCCGTAACAACGAGCCTAAGAGAGCTTCTCGACCCTTCGATAAAGATCGAGATGGTTTTGTGATGGGCGAGGGCGCCGCCATTCTGATTCTCGAAGAATTACAGCACGCCAAGGCCCGCGGTGCGAAAATCTATGCCATGGTTACCGGCATGGGCATGTCAGCCGATGCTTATCATATTACTGCCCCCACACCAAACGGCGACGGAGCGGCGCGAAGTATGAAGATCGCTATCGCCGACGCCGGATTGACGCCAAACGATATCGATTATATCAATGCTCATGGTACTGCGACGGAGCTTGGTGATATCTCAGAGACCGTAGCCATCAAAACGATTTTTGGCGAAAGGGCTTATAAGATTCCGATTAATTCCACCAAGTCAATGATTGGACATTTGCTCGGAGCCACGGGCGCGGCCGAGATAGCTGCCACAGTTCTGCAAATGAATAATGGTATGCTTCATCCTACTATCAATCTCGAAACCCCCGACCCGCAATGCGATCTCGACTATGTTCCCAATGTAGCCCGTCCGGCGAAAATCAGGAATGCCATTTCCAATTCATTCGGTTTTGGCGGCCATAATGTCAGCGTAGTTATTCAAAATCCCGAAATTTGATTTAATGCACTCGTCTTTTTTTCGAAAGATTTTCTCAAAAGTTGGATTCCATAAGGGAGATATCGAATCTATCCTTGGATATAAATTCAAGGATAGAAGCCTTTTGGATAAGGCGCTGACTCATCGTTCAAGCGCCAGTTCCGGAGCTGCCAATGAGCGGTTGGAATATCTTGGCGATGCGGTTCTCGGGCTGGTAGTATCGGAGTTTCTATATAAAAGATTCCCCGATTACAATGAAGGAAATTTGACAAAGCTCAAAGCCTCGCTTGTAAATGAAGCTGTCTTATCAAGAGTCGCCGGAATATTCAAAATAGGTAATCACCTCTACCTCAGCGCCGAAGAGGAAAAATCCGGCGGAAGACAAAAGCCGTCGATATTGGCCGATGCCATGGAGGCGTTAATAGGAGCCATGTATCTCGATGGCGGCCTCTCGGCATCAACTAAAGTTATCCATAAATTTCTGCTTGAAGATTTCGAAAGCCTTGCCAAAAGCGAGGCCGCCCATAATTACAAGGGTGAACTTCTGGAATATTTGCAGGGCAGCGGGCAAAATGGGCCTCGTTATGAATTGCTTGATGAAATTGGTCCCGACCATATCAAAGAATTTGTCGTATCTGTAATGGTCAATAGCGCCCGCCTCGGAACCGGCAAGGGTTCGACTAAGAAAGAAGCCGAACAGCGCGCCGCCAAGATGGCGCTCGAAGCATTGAGTGTAATGGCACAAAAGGAGAATAAATGAAAATTGCAGTATTGGTGAAACAGACTCCCCAGCTGTCGGAAGTAAGTGTTACCGATGGCGGTCCTAAATGGGCGCCCGAAGCATTAGTGGTTAATCCATTTGATGAATATGCGGTAGAAGAAGCATTGAGAATAAAAGAAAAGACCGGCGGCACTACTGTGGCGATTTCATTCGGCAATTCAAGTTCGGAATCGGCGTTGAGGGATGTGCTGGCGCTTGGAATCGATGAAGCTTATTTAATCATAGATGATCAGTATTCGTCATTGGCACCTCAGGTTAACGCAAGAGTGCTGGCGGCGATGGTTAAAAAAATCGGCGATATCAATTTGATATTGACCGGCAAGCAGGCCGCCGATGACGATTCATCCCTGGTAGCTGCCGCGGTAGCGGGGCATCTTGACTGGCCGCAGGTCGGTTTTGTCAAAAAATTCGAATCTATCGATTCATCAAAGGCGGTCGTCTGGCGCACGACGGACTCTGGATATAACGTAGTGGAAACATCATTACCTGCAATCTGCTCCGTGGTAAAAGAGATCAATGAGCCAAGGCTGCCATCGTTAAAAGGTAAAATGCGCGCCAAGAAAACGGAGATCGTGAAAACATCTCCAAAGGAATTGGGTGTAGACATATCCCCGACTATAAATATCAAATCGACATTGGCTCCAAAACCGCGTCCTCAAGGCGAAATTATAAAAGGCGAGACCGATGAGGTTGTGGATAAATTAATCAGTAAATTAAAAGCCGACCAATTGATTTAATTGTTGCTTTATATAAGTATTTGAAGGCGGCCATCATTCTTGTCCGCCTTTTTAATTTATTGTAATTCAACAAGTTAAACAACTTTTTCGAATGCCAACCTTGATATGGTTGCTTTTATATTGCTTGCCAAAATTTATTAAGCATATATATTGTGTTGTAGAAATAAATAACACTTTTAGGGGTTATGGAATTAATCGACAAAAGATATGAGACGCTCAAAAAAATCGGGAGCGGGTCAATTGGTGATGTATATCTTGTAAAAGATCATCGTCAGCAAATTCGGCTGGCAATGAAGCTTTTAAAAGAGATAAATACCGAAAACCTCGAATCCATAAAGAGCGAATTCAATACTCTGGCTCAGCTGGATCACCCTGGACTGGTCAAAGTCTATGATTTTGGATTTGACGATCGGCTCGGGGCTTACTTCACCATGGACTATGTATCGAATGGCGATCTTGCAGGCAGTATTCCATTGACGCCCCTGGAGTTTTATAAGGCAGTCAATTCAATATGCGAAGCGTTAGATTATATCCACAGGCGAAATATCCTGCATGGCGATCTGAAACCAACCAACATATTAAAGGACTCCGATGGTAATTTCAGACTCGTGGATTTTGGTCTGTCGGTAGCGTTAAGAGGGCAGGGGGATAGGAAGCTTTCGGGAAGTGCGGAATTTATTTCGCCCGAGGCGTTACGCAAGGATAATTTATCGCCTCGATCGGATATTTATTCACTCGGCATAATGTTTTATGAAATGATCACCGGCAAGCCTCTCATCGCCGGCTCATCGAGCGAGATTATCGGCCTTAAATTGGCTGGATGGTCAGAAATACCCGTGATCCCGAGCGATTTCGGGGGAGAAGGATTACGGTCGGTAATTAAGAGAATGATCGATCCGCTTCCTAAAAATCGGTATCAATCCACTATCGAGATTATCGAGGATATCAGAAAATTGAATTCGTCGATATCGGTGAAAGCTGACTTTGCAAGCTATTCTCTGGGCAAGGCGCATTTCGTCGGAAGGTCAAATGAGCTGGATTGGTTAGATAAATCCCTGCAATCGCGGGAATCCGGCTGCAATATTATTCGATATATTCAAGGCGAATCCGGTGTCGGTAAAAGCCGTTTGGTTGATGAATTCAGAATCAAAACCCAATTGAAGGGATTTAAATTTTACAAAGTATTTTGCCGTGAAAATGATTTCAGACCGTTGTCGCCAATAATAAAGCTATTGGATCAATTGATCGGAGAACATGATCCCAAGATGGCGCTTTTTGCCGGTTTTGGTCCGGATTTGAAAAGATTATTTCCTGAAAGATTTCCGGAGATCAGCAGGATCCAATGGCAGATGTCCGAGGCCGAAATCAAATCGGGACGGCGGAGAATGTTTGATAATATCCTGCGATATCTCGATGAATTGAATCAGAGAGAAAATATAATTCTGGCAGTCGAAGACCTGCATCTGGCCGACAGCGATACAATCGACTTTCTGAAATTCATCGCTGACAATACAAAATCAAATCGAAAACTTGGATTGTTTATAATCCTCATCGGCCAGCCATTTGATAATAAATCAATTTCGGATTTCCTTACAAAGAATAAATCAAGCTGGCTCGATTTAAGACATATCGAATGGCAAGACTGGAATGATTTTCTATTAAATTTCGTGGGTTTCAGCGAATTGCCGGAGGATTTTTCCAGAAGGATATTCTCCGAGTCGGGCGGAAATTTTCTATTTGCAGAGGAAATTATCAGAGAGCAAATCGCCGAAGGAAGTCTGATCAGGCGAAAAAACAGCTGGGAAATCTCAGCGGGATGGAATGACAAAATCGGCCTGTCCGATAACGTAAAAACTATCATAGGCAGGAGACTGAAGCGGCTGAATCCATCGCAAATGAAATTGGCCGGTTATGGCGCAATCATAGGAAGATCTTTTTCCGCGAGCGATATTTTAAACCTTTCGGAATTGGATAATACGTTCGCGACCCAAATCGATGAGTTAAAAGAAAAAGAGATTTTGGCGCCGATTGAATTCGGATCGCCGGACCGTCTTGATTTCACACATGGGCAGATTAGAAGGGCAGTTTATGAATCATTATCGCCGGATACAAGAAATCTCATGCACAATCAAGTTGCTGAATATTTCAAGGCAAAAAACAGCAGTCCGGAATTTTTGGGCTATCAGTATATGTCTGCCGGTGAATCTTCGATAGCTTTTGAATATCTCACGACCGCAGCGAAATCTGCGGAGCTAATATATGGTTATAGACAGGCAGCCGGCTTTTACGAATCGGCCTTGAAATGTCTTGAAAAAGTTGATTCGGAATCAAGCGATAATCGCAAAATTTTCAGCACTTATCTATCGTATGGACGAGTGATGGATTTTTTATCGCCCAAAGACGCTGAATTGCCGTTGGCAAGAGCTCTCGAACTTGCAGTCAAAGAGAAAATCGAAATTGCCGATTACGCCAAAGCCGCGATAGCGGCCGCCATGAACCATATTCATCTCGGCAAAAACGATGAGGCGATTGATAAACTCAAACAGGCGTTGTCGAGGTCGGAATTAAAGGATCACCGATTGCAGGGGGAAGCGTCGGTGGGCCTGGGGTTCGTTTACGACAAGCTCGGCAGGCTTGATGAAGCTGAAAAATCGTATATGGAAGCGCTGGATCATTTTGCCGAAATCGACTATCCCGAGGGATCGTGCAGAGTTTTGAATTATATCGGAATCGCCCGAAAAAGACGTGGAGATCTTGACGGCGCCGAGGATTTTTATCGCCGTTCGCTGGATATAAGCCTTGATAAGAATTTCCTTTGGTCGGCCATGAGCCTTTATGGCAACTTAGGAAATCTGTACTCATCGAAAAATGATTATGACAGGGCCCGCGAATATTACAGCCGTTCGCTCGATATCTCGCGTGAAATATCTGATAGAAGGATCGAAAGTATCAATCTTCTGAATATAGGATACGCCCTAAATGAATTAGGGAAACTCGATGAAGCCGAAAATAATTACGCTGGCGCGATCGAGAAGCTTCGGGCACTCGGCGACCGGGGATCGGAAGCTATAGCATTCAACAATCTCGGATTTTTATATTTTAAGAAGGGCCAGATACTCAGGTCATTGGAGAATTATAAAATGGGTCTTGCGATCGCTCTGGAAATTCAGGAGCCTCGAATCGAATTGGCAAATCGAATCGGGATCGCCGAATGTTTAAGCGCCGTGGCTGATTTTCAAAACGCACTTCACGAAGCTGAGATTGCGATTGAATTGGCCAAGAAAATTAACGACGTCGAACAAACCGGGATTATTCTTTCGATAAAAGCGGAAATTCATTTCGAATTGGGCCAGAGTCAATCGGCAGATGGAAAGTGTTCAGTCAGTATCTGAAGCTTCCGGGAAAATTCGGAGAATCCCTTCATAGGGCTCGCGCCATTCTGATAGGGATCGCATTGGGGGATATAGGCTCATCTGACAATGCAGATTTTGAAAAGCAGATCAATGAAATATTGAAAAAGAATCCCCGCATGATTCCGATAGCAACCCGTTATAGAGCGCGGATGGCCTTGCAAAGCGGCCGGGTTAATAGCCCTGAAATTTGGCTGGCGAGATTGGACGAGGCCATCGGCAAGACGCAATTATATTTTATGCCATCGGAACGATGGCGATTGATGGCGCTGAAGCTAATGTTTTTGAAAATGGCTGATGAAGCGAATGAATATCGCAGGCAAATGGAAAAATTGACCGGCGAAATAGATAAATCATTGGAAGGACTGGATAAAATTTTATTGGCAAAATTCAATGATCACCTGCAATTAAATTCCGGCGAAAGCAAAAACGAGGTATTGAAGATGAGCAATGTCTCACGAGAACAACGTTTGGAGGTATTATTCAGGGTAGCGCGCACGATAAATACGATTCGCGAACTTGAGCCTCTATTGAATAAGATAATGGATTTAGCGTTAGAGACATTGAACGGCGAACGCGGTTTCGTGATGCTGTATTCGAATGATTCTCTCGAACCGCAAGTGGCCCGTAATCTGGCACGAGAGGATATCCTCGGAGAGACTACGATTTCTCATTCCAGCGCTCTGGAAGTTGCACGGGGCGGCAAACCGATGCTTCTGAGCCGGACTGATGAGAATATCGAGTCCAGGCAATCCATGGTTGAATTTCAGATATCATCCTTACTATGTGTGCCATTATCGGTAAAGGGATTGGTTTTGGGTATCGTTTACGTGGATAGCCGTTCCGGCGAGATTTTTACAGATGACGACTTAGAGTTTCTTTCGAGTTTCGCCGATCTGGCCGCTATCGCGGTAGATAACGCGAGAATGTCGGAGCAGCTGGAAAAAAAGAATATCTATCTGCAAAAACAGGTAGAATCAATTTGGGGATTCGGCAATATAGTCGGGCGTTCGTCACCAATGCAGAAGGTGTTTCGCATGGCCGAATCGGTGGCTGAGACAGATGTCACTGTAGTAATCACAGGTGATTCCGGGACAGGCAAGGAGGTATTGGCGCGGGCTATACATCTTGCGAGCCCGAGGAAAAATAATCGCTTCGTGCCGGTCGATTGCGGAGCGGTTGCGGAGACGTTACTGGAATCCGAATTATTCGGCTATGTCAAAGGCGCCTTCACCGGGGCGATATCCGATAGGATCGGCCTTTTTGAGACGGCACAGGGCGGTACCATTTTGCTCGATGAAATAAGCAATACAAGCCAGGGATTTCAGGCGAAATTGCTTCGCGTTCTTCAGGAAAGCGAAATAAGACGCGTCGGGGACAATCAGACACGGGCGATTGATGTCAGAATAATCGCGGCCACAAACAAAAATCTTGAAAACGAAGTAAAGGAAGGCCGTTTCAGAGAAGATTTGTATTACAGATTAAATGTCGTAAATATCTGCCTGCCGTTGCTTAGAGAACGCACCGAGGATATTCCGTTACTGGCCAATTTTTTCATAGATAAAATTTGCGCGAAGATGAAATTGCCGCTGAAATCATTGATGCCGGAAGCATTGGATCATTTTATGATGTATGATTGGCCCGGCAATGTGCGTCAGCTGGAGAACATCTGCGAGAGAGCCATTATCTTTGCCAAAGGGGACAAGATTGGTCTGGATTCATTGCCGATAGAGATTCGTTCGGTATCACAAGCGAAATCCCGGGCTTCCCAGACTGGGGCTTTGCCTTTGACAAAAGATGAGCTAAAAGCCGAGAAGAACAAGCTGGACAAAATATTTCTAATACATCTTTTGGAAAAGTCAGAAGGCAATATCATGCAGGCCGCGAGGATATCAGGAATGGATCGTTCTCAAATTCACCATCTCATGAATCGATATGGAATTGAGGGTGAGGATTTCAAGGGCAAAGCTTAGGGAATTTGTCTATCAAAATAGAGTTGGAAAATGAAAAAAAGGCTTGCATATATACTGTCAATTGACTATTATTAATTTGGATGTTTAGGCTCCGAAGCATATTGGTGTGCCTGATGGCAATAGGACTATCATTCGATGTCGTCGTGGCGGCCAATTATGGCGTAATTTCCGGCAAGGTTACGCATGAAAATTCGAATACAGCAATCTATAACGCTCTTGTATATATTTATGACCCCGCTGATAATATTTTAGATTCGACATTAACAGACGATAGAGGTTTTTTCCGTTTCGAAAAGGAAGCGGGTCAATATAAAATTTCCGCGGAAAAAGACAATCTGGTCAAAGAATTCTTCCCTGGTGAATATCGGATAGTTGAGGCTCAGCAAATAAGGGTTTCAATCGGGCAATATACAATTGCTAATATGAGCTTGGATGAGGGCGGGACGATCAGCGGCATTTTTGATTTTATCGATCATGATACCGATAAGGGCCTGATAACGGCGTTGAAAATTGATTATCCTCAGGAAGGGCTGAATAAAAGCATAACGATTCAAGGGGCATTTCCGCAATCTTACACAATCAGCGGTCTTCTTCCGGGGACTTATAAGATTTTAGGACGGGCGAGAGGCAAACGTACCGAATATTTCCCCGGGGTTTCGCGAATTGAAGACGCCGTTCAGGTGACGGTTCATCAGAACGAAGAGACTGCAGGAATTTCATTTTTGCTTAGAGATGTTGGATGGGGAACCATTACCGGCCGCGTCTTCAATGTCAACAGCAACGAAGGCATATCCGGGGCCCAGATTTGCGCGCACCAATGGATTGATTTCTGGCAGGATCCGAACCTGGAGACCACACAGTCAGACGCGGACGGTTTATTCTCTATCGACGCGCCGGCGGGGGACTATTACGTATTTGTTCGATGCGAATCCTGCTCCGATGATGGCAATAATATCATAATTTATTATGACAATCAATATGATCCATTGAATGCACAGACTGTCAGAGTGGATTCGAGCCAGACTGTTCCTACAATAGATTTCGCGATCGACCGGGCGACGCCGCATGAGTATTCGATTTCAGGCACAGTCTCAAATTCCGCTAATGGCACGGGATTGGTAGATATTGTCGTGTCCGCGATTGACTATGAGACGGGCAAAAATGTCAATTCGACATACACCAATGGTTATGGGGAATTCATGGTCGGCAACCTGCCCGGCGGCCAATATTTATTGATGTTTTCCGGGACATATATTATGCCATTTTTCTATCCTCAGACATGCAACTGGCAATCGGGAGAGATAATTACCGTTTCGGGTCATGTTGGCGGAATACAATCGGAAGCGATTACTCAGGATTATGGCAATATGGGGCTGGCAATCAATGGGACAGTTACATCTGATTCAGGTCCGATCAGCGACGCCAGAGTTTATGCGTATCCTGTCGGTGATGACAGACCGATAGCGTATGCTAAGAGTAACTCGGCCGGTGAATATTCGATAATAGGCGGGCTAGTTTCCGGCTCATATTATGTCACGTGCGATTATATAGGCTTTAATTCTCAGACATATCCGTCAATTGTTAATGTGAATTTAGCGGATGTGCCTTTTGTGTATGATATTGATTTTCATCTTGAGCCATACATAACCGGAATATTCGAACATGAGCCAGTAGCAACTAAATTGGAATTGGGAGGCAATTATCCGAATCCATTTAATTCCAAGACCAATATAACGATATATTCATCTGGCTACGAGGATATCAGAACTCGTCTCAATGTATATAATCTTACGGGTCAAATAGTAGGCCATAAATTGGTGACAATAAAACCGGGGATTAGCTATATTACCTGGGGCAGCGATGATTTTGGACAGTCGGTTCCCTCTGGTGTCTACTTCTACAAAATAGATGGAATTTCTCAGGCCAAGAGAATGCTTCTGATAAAGTAGTGTCGTAAATAAACCTTGACATTTACTGGTTGTTGTTTAAATTAAGTTGAGATTAAAGGCAGTTGGATTTGCAAAAGTAATAAGGCAATGTGCAACTGCTTGCATAAACTGAAGTGTTTAAATAATGAGTTTTTCGCGCAAAAATGCCTGCAAAATGGCTGATATCAGGACTATTTATAAGGTTGTCATTTGGCAGGCAATGTTTTATGCAACCGATTATGAGGTAAATGATTGAGCTTTATCGGCACGTAATTTGCTTTTTACCTTGGTGAATTGGGTCGTACTTTGACAAAAGAATATGATTTTGGATATGTTTTCACTCCTGGCTGGAGTGGAAAACTTAATATGGAATTTGATTTCTATCTGGGAGCCGTTAATCCGCCAGAAAAACCGATTTTGCGAATTTACACATGGGATCGCTATACTATCAGCACAGGATGCAATCAGAAAATCGAGAAGAGAATCAATGAGGCATTATGCGCGATTGATCAAATCCCGATTGTTCAACGGCCAACAGGCGGACGAGAACTACTTCATGGCCATGATTTATGTTATACGGTTGTGTGGCCTCAAATCAGGCATATTAACGCGATTGAGGCACGGGAATATTTCGGCAAGATCAATTGTATATTAACAGGGGTTTTGGCGAAATTCGGAGTTGAGGGGCATTGCAGCCCGCTTCTCACGAGAGGAAGGGTTTCGAGCGGACCTTGTTTTATTCAGGCCGATGCGGGAGAAATAACGGTGGCAGGCAGGAAATTAATGGGTTCAGCGCAGAGAGTCTTCGAGAGATGTATTGTTCAGCAGGGCTCGATGCCGTTGAGAAGGGCCGCTGTCGATCTCACAAAGTATCTCAATTGCGAAGATCGAGAAATCGTGAGAGATAAGCTTGAAAATACGACGACTTTTTTTTATAATTACGCGGACGATTTTTTGACAACAGAGGAATTGGCAAATGGTTTCAGGCAGGGATTCGAAAATCTTTTCGGGAATCAGCAATCGGACGCGATGGAGCTTGCTGAAAATTGGAAAATAAAAGAGAAATTAAAATAAAAGAGCGAAACGAAAAGAAATGAAAACGGGGGAGGTGATTCCTCAGAATAATTCGAATGATTTTATTAACCTTTAACGATTGTAAGGAGCAGTAAAAATGGCTAAAAAGACAATGTTTTGGGCAATGCTGGTGACATTGATGGTATTTGCCGGAACAATTATGGCGGCTGATCTTCAGAAGACCGCCCCGGCAGTTGAACACAAAATTTTGAATGGTTCAGAGCCGTTGCCGAACGCGCCGTATGTTCCATCTCAGCCCGGCTTGATAACCGAATCTCCGGGAGTAATGGTTGGCGAGACTCAGTATGATTATCAGAGCAACGGTTCCTCGGGTCACCGGGTAGCAGTTGATAGCCAGGGCGGAGTTCATTTTGGATGGATGAACGGTCTTGCATATCCGACCACAAGACAGATTTATTACAATTATGTCAGCCCCGGCGATGTATGGCTTGGTCCGACACAAGCTGGTACAGTTAATCTCGAGGGTTACAATCAGTTGACAGTATCCCCCGACGATAGAGGAGTCTTGGTTTATCACAGAAGCGGCCCCAATTCCGCCCACTTCGCAATTGATACATTTAGCGGTATCGGTATTTTCGATTACTTCACGATGCCGAACGCTTTCGGAAGTGCAAGATTAATGTGGCCATATATTACGCGCGATAGATCCGGAAGATATCATGTGATAATGAGCGAAAGCAGCGCGGCTGGCGCTACTCAGATTGTTGGATATACCAGATCTTCCGATGGCGGATCGACATGGAGTGCATTGGCCCGTGTTGATACGGTAAGAGTTATTGCTCCCGTCGTCGTCTCTTCCCCTGTTTCCGATAAAGTAGCCATTGTATACAGTCACTTCACAGATTCCACTCAGTGGCTCAACAATATTTACTACATACAATCAGCCGATGGTACGACTTGGCCCTGGTCAAATGGTAAAGTCAATGTAACCCGCTACGGCGGCAGAGACAGCCTTTGGGCATACACCGACTTAGCCGCGGTTTATGATTACAATGATGATCTCCATATTATATGGGAAGCTCAGTGGATTAGCTCGGCCGGCGGTATTTATTATCGCACATTCCTGAATCACTATGATGTTACTTCCGGCACTATTACTGTCATGCAAGCCTACCCTGATTCAGTCTGGCCGTCTGCCGGCTGCGATTTTGGAGCATGGAACCGTCCAATTTGCAAGATGTCGCTAGGTGTCAACCAGGCTACCAACGGATTATTCGCTACTTATACTAAGTTCGATACATCCGATTGTTCGGCTGGCGGATTTGCCAACGGCGATATCTATTTGATGTACTCGGCGAGCCAGGGAAGCTCATGGTCAGAAGAAATCAATTTGACCGACTCTCATACTCCCGGTTGCCAGCCTGGCGATTGCGATTCAGATCATTGGTCATCAATAGCTGAAAAAGTCGATGGCTTCATTCATCTGTTCTTCGTTGAAGATAAGGATGCCGGCGGCATTCCTCAGACCGAAGGAACGGTAACGGATAACCCGGTCAAGTACTTGAAATATCCGAATCCATTACTCGGTGTCGATGAGAAAATTGATCAGCCGAAGAGCTTCTCGTTGAAGCAGAACTATCCGAATCCATTCAACGCCCAGACCAATATCGATTTCACATTGGATAAGAAATCCAGAGTTGAATTGGCAGTCTATAATTTGTTAGGCGCCAAGGTTGCGACATTGGCTAACGGTCAGATGGAAGCTGGAAAGCATTCGATCAATTTTGATGCCAGCAAGATTTCGTCGGGTATCTATTACTACACATTGAAGACCGACGGATCAGAAGTATCCAAGAAGATGACATTGCTGAAGTAATTTAGCAGGCATTTCAATTTTTAATCGGGGTCAATCATGGCCCCGATTTTTTTATTGCGGTTTGTTAGGCATTGCGAAAAAAAGCGGGGGCAGTCGTGACGACTGCCCCCCATATAATGTACCTTCCCCTCAGCCTGATTTCTCAAAATAATTATTGACAAGTTATGCTATAATAAGTTAGTATTTATGCAGGTATTATTAAAAATAGATAATTGTTCTGATTTCCCACCATTATTACGGAGGAAAGGAAGATGAAAATTGTTATAGTTTCTTTGATGATTCTTTTAATTATGGCGCCGATTGTTTTTGCGGAATCGCCCGGTATTTTGGTTGGGACAACGGACTATGGAAATCAAACGAATGGCTCAATAGGGCATAGGGTAGCCCTTGACAGCCGGGGGGGAGTTCATTTTACGTGGACTAACTATCTTGCATACCCGACAGTAAGAAATATATATTATAATTATGTAGACTCCCATGATGCTTGGCTGGGCCCGGTGCAGGCCAGCTCTTATAATCTTGATGGATATCCACAATTAACAGTTTCTCCTGACGATAGGGGCATTCTCGTCTATCATAGAGCCCCTACAGGGGATTTGTATTTCGCAATTGATAGCTTTACGGGCATAGGAATTTTTGAATCTAATTTGATACCCAATTCTATTGGGGATGCTAGATTTATGTGGCCTTATATTTCGCGTGACAGGAACAATAGATATCATTTAGTTGTAACGGGGCCAATGGATTCCCTGAGTCGCATGAGGATCGCATATTCCAGATCTGCCGATGGAGGGAGTACATGGAGTTCCTTAATAGTGTTTGATGTTGTTAGGGTGATATCGTCAGTTGTGGTGTCTTCCCCAGTATCAAATAAGGTGGCTATTGTCTATTGCCATCCTAACGATACCACTCAATATAAGAATGATGTTTACTATATCCAATCGACAGATGGGACTTCCTGGGATTGGTCTACCGGGATAATCAACGTAACAAATTACGGTCAGAATGATGATTCGTTTTATGCTTTTACTGACCTTGCGGCAGTATATGACTATAATGATAATCTCCAAATCGTTTGGAACTCTCAGAGGCCGATACCGGGTGAATATAGGTACTATCCTCTGACTCTGCTAAACCATTTTGATGAGGCTTCAGGGACAATAAGTGAAATCACGCGTTCTTTACCGACCTGGCCTGATTCAGGGTGCGATATTAGTTTCGTAAATCGTCCATTGTGTAAAATGTCGTTGGGCGTCAAGGAAGGATCCGATTCGCTATATCTTGTCTATACCGGGTACGATCCAACAGATTGTTCGATAAGCGGTAGGGCCAATGGCGATATTTATTTGAACTCATCGTATGACGGTGGACAGTCATGGAATCCCGCAATTAATTTGACAAATTCTCGAACTCCGAGATGCAGTCCCGGCCATTGTGATGACGACAATTGGCCTTCAATAACGGAAAGGGTTGACGGCTATTTGCGCGTCTTTTACGTTGACAGCCATGAAGTGGGACAAGACCCGCCTTTCGATTGCAGCATGCTTTATCTAAAAGTGCCGACAAGTCCTACGGGCGTTGAAGAAAATAACGCAATTCCGAATCAATTTTCATTATCGCAGAATTATCCGAATCCATTCAATGCCAAGACCAATATCGATTTCACATTGGAAAAGAAAGCCAAGGTTGAACTGGCGGTCTATAATTTGTTAGGCGCCAAGGTAGCGACATTGGCCAACGGTCAGATGGAAGCTGGAAAACATTCGATCAATTTCGACGCTAGCAAGATTTCATCGGGTATTTATTACTACACATTGAAGACCGACGGGTCAGAAGTATCCAAGAAGATGACATTGCTGAAGTAATTTAGCAGGCATTTCAATTTTTAATCGGGGTCAATCATGGCCCCGATTTTTTTTGTTTGGGTCAGGCGACCTGGCCTGAGCGGGATATGTTAAAATAATTATTGACAAATAATGCCATAATTTGTTAGTATTTATACAGGAATTATTAAAAATAGATAATCGTTCTGATTTCCAACCATTGCTTCGGAGGAAAGAAAGATGAAAGTTGTTATAGGTTCATTGTTGATTTTGGTATCTTTAGCTTCGATAGTCTTTGCTCAATCGCCGGGTTATATTGTAGGTGAAACTCAATATTATATGCAGTCGAACGGGTCCTCAGGGCATAGGATAGCCCTTGGTACCGATGACGCAGTTCATTTTACATGGATGAACGGCAATCAATCCACAAGACAGATTTACTACAATTATGTCACTTCCCGCGATGTATGGCTTGGTCAGGTTCCAGTCAGTATGCTATAATCTCGAGGGCTACCCTCAAATGACAGTGTCCCATGACGATAGAGCCGTAATCGTTTATCATAGAGGCGGACAAAGCATCGTTAATTTTGCAATTGATTTGTTTTCAGGTGTGGGAATATTCGATCTTTTCATTATTCCCAATACATTTGTCGACGATAGGTTAATGTGGCCGTATATTACAAGTGATAGGACTGGAAGATATCATGTGGTTGAAACCGAAAATAGCGAGGCTGGCGCTCCCCAGAGAATTGGATATACGAGATCATCAAATGGAGGAGTAACCTGGACTACATTGGCTGATGTTGATACTGTCAGAGTTATTTCTCCAATTGTGGTTTCTTCTCCAGTATCTGATAAAGTCGCCATAATATACAGTCATCCTACCGATTCCACCCAGTTAAGGAATGATGTTTATTATATCCAATCGACTGATGGAATGACCTGGGACTGGGCAAATGGAAAAATCAATGTTACCAATTATGGTCATAACGGCGATTCACTTTTTGCTTATACCGATCTTGCAGCGGTCTATGATTATAATGATAATCTCCATATAGTCTGGAATTCTCAATGGATCGGCAACGGGTGAAAATAGCTACCATCACCAGACATTTCTAAATCATTTTTGATGCTTCGTCGGGATCGATTACTGAAATTACCCATTCTTCGCCGAGCTGGCCGGAATCCGGATGCGATTTTGGGGCATGGAATCGTCCGATATGCAAGATGTCCATGGGAGTCAATATAGGGGATAATGAGCTCTACCTGGTCTATACGGCATTGATTCTACCGATTGCTCTGCGAGCGGGAATGCGAACGGCGATATTTATATGACCATACATTTTATGACGGGCAGACATGGGATCAATCCGTTAAACGTAACAAATTCGCATACTCCGAATTGCACGCAGGGAAATTGTGATGATGACAATTGGCCTTCAGTTGCAGAAAGGGCAGAATGACCATTTGTTCACATATTTCTACGTGAATAATAAGGATATTGGTTATAATCCAAATTTTATGATAATATGCTTTATTTGAGTAGAATCGCGTTTTGGCAATGTTGATGAAAATGAGCATTATGCCAAATAGAATTCTCATTTCACAGAATTATCCGAATCCATTCAATGCGCAGACCAATATCGATTTCACATTGGATAAGAAAGCCAAGGTTGAACTGGCGGTCTATAATTTGTTAGGCGCCAAGGTAGCGACATTGGCCAACGGTCAGATGGAGGCTGGAAAGCATTCGATCAATTTCGACGCTAGCAGGATTTCGTCGGGAGTTTATTACTATATATTGAAGACAAATGATTCCAAAGTTACCAAGAAGATGACGCTGTTGAAGTAAATGCAGACGAACAGGTATGACATTACTACTGTGTAGGAAAAAAACCTTGAAAGGGGAAGAACAATGAAAAGAACGGTATCGGTGTTCTGGATGATAATTCCGATAATATTGCTATTTTCGGGATTAATCTACGCTGTGGACTATTCAAAAACGTCTCCCGCGAGAGAAAATAAAAATTTTACCGGGGGTGAGCCATTCCCAAATGTACCGTATTCCCCGTCAAATTCTGATGTTCTGACGGATACCCAAATGGTCGGCGAAACCCAGTATGACTATCAAACAAACGGTTCAACCGGGCATCGGGTCGCTGTAGATAGTTATGGTGGAGTTCACTTCGGATGGATGAATGGCCTTTCTTACCCGACAACAAGGCAGATTTATTGTAATTTTGTAGATGAAAACGATGTTTGGTTGGGGGCAACTCAGGCTGGTTCGGTTAATCTTGAGGGGTATGTTCAACTTGCGATAGCCCCGGATAATAGGATGGCACTGACATATCACCGTTCCGGCCCCAACACAGTCTGGTTGGCGGTTGATAGTAATCGCGGATACGGAATTTTCAATTATTATCAGGTTCCTAATCTGTTTGGAAGCGCGCCATGTATGTGGCCTTATATGACTATTGACCGCAGCGGCAGATTTCAGATAGTTATGACCGAAAGCAGCGCGGCTGGAGCTCCCCAGCGAATTGGCTATATCAGAACAATCGACACTCTATTTCACTGGTCCCAATTGGCCTGCGTGGATACAGTAAGCGTTATATCCCCAGTAATTGTTTCGAGCCCGGTTTCCGATAAAGTCGCGATAGTATATTGCCACCCAACAGATTTAGCTACCCAATGGCAAAATGATGTCTACTATATTCAATCTTTGGATGGAACAACCTGGGATTGGGCCAGAGGCAAAATCAATATTACGAATTATGGCCAGGACGATTCGTTATTCGCGTACACTGATATTGCCGCTGTTTATGACAACAGCGATAATTTGAATATCTACTGGTCTGCGCAGTACGTAACAGACGCCGGAGTTTATTACCAGACGTTTCTGAATCATTATGACGTCACTTCTGGAACTATTTCTGTCATTCAGGCCTATCCTGATTCAGTATGGCCGCAATCCGGTTGTGACTTTGGAGTGTGGAACCGCCCAATAAGCAAAATGTCGGCAGGAGTTCATCAGCCCTCAAACGCGCTTTTTGTAGCCTATACTAAGTTCGATTCTACGGACTGCTCCGCGGGCGGGTATGCTAATGGCGATATCTGTATGACCTATTCGGTGGATGGTGGGACTAGCTGGGCTGAAGAGATAAATATGACCGGCTCCTCGACTCCCGGCTGTCAGCCGGGCGATTGCGATTCCGAACACTGGTCGACAATCGCGGAGAAGGTCGATAATAATATTCATTTAATCTATATCGAAGATAAGGATGCCGGCGGAATACCTCAGACAGAGGGAGCTGTAACAGACAATCCCGTTAAATATATTTCGTATCGAAATCCGCTAACCGGTATAGAAAATGATATTAGTGTCCCGAAAAGTTTTTCATTGAAGCAGAATTATCCGAACCCATTCAATGCCCAAACTAGTATCGAATTCACGCTGGATAAGAAATCCGGAGTTGAATTGGCAGTCTATAATTTGTTAGGCGCCAAGGTAACGACATTGGCTAACGGTCAGATGGAAGCTGGAAAGCATTCGATTAATTTCGATGCCAGCGAAATTTCATCTGGAATTTACTTTTACACATTAAAGACCGACGATTCAGCAGTAACAAAGAAGATGACATTGCTGAAGTAATTTAGCAGGCAATTCAGTATTTGATCGGGGTCAGAAATGGCCCCGATTTTTTTGCAGCGTGGGTGGGGAATGAGGTGATCGATGGTGCAATCGAAACGATTGCCGCCCAAAGAATTATTGGGAATAACTTAATCTCACAATTGTATCATAGGTAAATAAGTTGGCTTTCTGATTTATCTAAATGGAGGCGCATGACTTACAATTGGATAGCAATTTTGGCAATATTTATATCTGCTCACTCGATTGCTGTTTGCGGAACAACTGGAAAATTAAGAGGTACGGTGACAAACCAGGATGGATTTCCAGTTCCCAATACAAGAATTTGGATTGAAAATGAATATAATAATAAAGATGCCAAAAGCAATTGGAAGGGCCGATTTGAAATCATCGATTTACCTCAAGGTAATTATAATCTGACCGCCGAAGCAGACGGATACTATCAAATTCTGATTGAAAACGTAAGAATTTGGGCTGATACGACCTACGATATTGAAGTCGGAATGCATAGAGAACTAAGCAATCATTATTCTGGATTCGGGTTTGGTAAAATAAGTGGTATGGTTATAGATAGTCAAAATAATCCTCTACCTGGCGCCATAATTCATCTAAGGGGAGTTGGCGAGATGGACACTTCCTACTTTGATGGGCTATTTGCCATTGATAGCGTTTTCGCGGGCAGGTATAATTTGGAGATTAGCTTGGTAGGTTATACGAAGTTGACAATAATTGGTATGAGAGTTGATCCTTATGCTCGGTCAGGAATTATGCTCAGATTATTTCCACTTAGCGTGTTTGAGAATGGGAAGATAATTTTATATTGAACTTAAGACAACCAAAAGTAAAAGGCGAAATAAATAAAGCTCTGAGAAAAGTGCTGAAAGTTATGAAAACAACTCCAAATATTAAATCTATTATCGCTATCCATCTGAAAATCATCCTTTTGCTTTTTATATTTATTCGGTTAGCCAGTGCTGGGCTCCCCAATAGGGCTGTAAAGGTCTATGGGACGGTTGTGGATACCAGCGGTCAGGCAATGTCGGGTATAAAAATGCAGATAAGATCAGGAAAAGAGAGACCATTTAAGGTGGTCGCCGACACCAATGGCAATTTTCATTACAAAGGCACGCAGCGCGATCTTTTTTCGGGAATCAAAGTGTCGTCACGGGGATATTACGAAATGGTTTACAGGCATAATAGTATCATACAATCGAAAGGATTGCCATTTAAGATTCTCATGAATCGAAAAGCGGCTTTGGCAGATACTTCCTATGGCTTTGGGTCGATTCGAGGCAGAGTGCTAAATACAAATTTTGAGCCGTTAGCCGGCGCAACAGTATTGATCGATAGTACCAAGATTGGAGAAGTAGCGAATTTCGATGGGATTTTTATTATTCCATCGGTGCCTGCGGGCACATATGATCTTACAGCCTCTACCGTCGGCTATGCGAAGGTTCAAATATTAGATGTCCCTGTCAACAGGGACTCCGTGACCGAAATATATTTTATGCTCAATTCATGGCCGATTCTCATGTGGGTTAATCTCGGAGGCCGTCCAATGTATGATAAATGTGCTACTTCAAATGAGTGGAGTATTGGCGAAGAAGAGATTAAAAGGTATCCGGCGAATACGATTAATGACCTATTGAAAAGCGCTCCGGGATTTGTGAAATAGCGGTTTCGATAATTCCTCAATTGTATTTTGGGGAAACTCCCAAAATCAGAGCCAATATAGTTCGAACTACTTATTGAGTCTATTTTAAATCGGCGGCATTGTCCATTTGAGCTTGGTACAGCCTTACGCGGTATTAGCATTTGATACGGTAATGGGCGAGTATGTCTATTCTATTGGATATCAGCTAAAAAGGGCTTGACTTTGCGGACGAAAAAAAACAAATTTCGGGGAATAAAATAGGGGGCCGTCTGTAAGTAAGTGTGGCGGGGATTGTGAATCTTGCACAGGAGGTCAGGGCGTCAAGCCTACCAATGAATTTGAATGCTACTGTTTCGTAGAATTTTCTGAATACAATCTAATAAAATAATAATGGTGCATCGTCAGGCGTATGCCCGGCGGTGTAGAAAAGGAGGAGTGAGGATGAATATCAAACGGTTTGGGTTTTTATTGATTCTTCTTGTCTTTCCAATCTGTTTGATGATCGCCGCTAGTGTCATGGCCGGCCAGGTAGGCAAGATTTCCGGCGTGGTCACAGACGATAAGGGCGATCCTATTCCAGGCGCGACAGTAATGGTTGATAAGACAAGCATGGGAGCCGCAGCCAGTTTCGACGGGTCCTATGTTATCTTAAATGTCCCCCCCGGAACTTATACTTTGGTTGCTCAGACGGTTGGGTATAATAAACTAACCGTCGAAAAAGTCGAAGTCAGCGCTGATATCACCACCGAACAGAATTTCAAGCTTACATCTAACGCTATCAAAATCGAAGATGTCACAGTCGTGGCGACGCGCAAGGCAATCGATAAGTATATCACTCAGAACGACGTGAGAATGTCGGCAGACCAGATTAAGAATATGCCGGTAACCAATGTCAGCGACGTGCTGAAATTATCGTCGGGCTTTGTGAAATCCGGCGGTGTATTCCACGCTCGCGGTGGTCGAGGTAATGAAATTTCGTACATGGTTGATGGTGTCGAAATGAGAGACGTCTTTGGAGGACAGGGTATGTCGCTCAGATCCGTCGTTGATATCTCGGCCAATGATGTTCAGGAAATGTCGGTTTTGAAGGGAAACTTCGATGCCGAATATGGCGGAGTCAGTTCGGCTATCGTCAATATTGTCCGAAAAGACGGCGATAACAAAGTCACGACAGGCCGTTATGAATTCCTTACGGACGATTTTGGATTTAAAGACCTCAATAAGTACTCATTCAACCAGGACCGCATGGAATGGAATCTCTCGGGCCCGATTCCCGCGATTTCCGACCAGCTTTTCCCGTCGTTGGGGATGAAATGGCCCGGCGAAAAAATGGCCTACTTCATGAGCTTTACTGTTGATAAATCCAATGAATACCTTGATTACAATAATTATCCATCGCCAAAATCCAAAATGAACTACGGCTACGAAAAATTTCTGGGAATGAAAATTCCCAATAGAAGATCAAATCAGTATTCGGCGACTGGCAAATTGAATTGGAAAATGGATGCCAATTCGAAGTATATTTTTTCCTTCAGCTATTCGAAGCAATGGCAAACATTGACGGGCTTTAATTGGAGATTTTTGTATACTCCCCAGACAGCCCCGTCAATTTACGAATCAAAGGAGACCTACGGCGCCAATTTAAAATTTACGCCTGATTTTCTTAGAAATACAGTCGGCAATCTGAAGGTCAATTATTTTATTCAGGATTACAGGCAGAAACCTGGAACATTGACGCCCGGCGATTTCCTGAATGCGAACAATTATGAAAGCTTTGCCGACCGGAACAATAATGGTCAATGGGATCCGGGCGAGCCTTATCTTGATACCAACGGCGACGGATTTTTCGGCGAGCCATATGTTGATTCAAACGCGGACGGGGTTTATACACCCGGTATCGATGAATTTTTCCCTGATTCTACGATCAATGGCCGCAGGGTTTTTGACCTTAATGGCAACGGAAGATATGATGGCGATATCGGCGCGCCATACACTGATTTAAATGGTAATGGCAGGTGGGATCCGCCCGAGGCTATTTCCAATGACCAATTTTTCTTTGACCATGATCATAACGGTCAATTCAATGAAGGCGATTCCGCTTATCAGGTCAGTGGTCATGGCAATGGCGTGTTTGATCCGGGCTTGAGAGATGTTATTAATGAGGATAACGCCGAGCCCTTTACCGATGGTGACGTTATTATCGGTGAACAATTTATTGATGTAGATGGCGACGGGGTTTTCACCGGCTATCCAAATAATCCTACTGGTCCAGATTACTGGAACGGCCTTTGGGATTTGAATAATAATGGCAGATACGACGGGCCAAGCGATCCATGGACGCCGGGCATTCCGTATCGCGATTTGAATAACAATGGCAGGTATGACCCTCCAAACGGACTTTATGATTACGGCGAGCCTTACGCAGATATGAATGGAAATGGTCATTGGGACGGTAAGGATCGTTTCTGGGATTACGGGTTCGATCAATGGGCATTGTATGAGCGTTCACAAAGCGCAATTTCGACCCTGGGACTGGATATTATCAGCCAGGTTTCGAAGCAGCATGAAATAAAATCAGGTATTGAATTCAGGGACATGAAATTATCAAGAGCCCAACTTCAATACCCCGAATATACATATGATGGAACTGCCGACGGCGGACAATGGCCGGATCGCGGAGTATTCAGGGATTTCTATACTCGCAGGCCAAAGCAGGGATCATTCTATTTCCAGGATAATATGGAATATGGTGAAATGATCGCGCACATAGGATTCCGTTGGGACTTTTTCATCCAGGCCAACGAAATTAACAACGCCGCGTTGCAGAGCGAGAATCTGGCGAACAAGCAGATTTTTGATTCGAGAAGCAAATTCTCACCCAGAATCGCGTTTTCGTTCCCTGTGACTGATAAGGCCAAGTTGTATTTCAACTACGGGCATTTTTATCAATTACCTGAATTCCAGAATTTCTACCGCAGAGCGACTCAAGCGTCGAGCGCGGCGGGAATTATTGGCAATCCCAACCTGGATTTCTCGAAGACGATCCAATACGAATTGGGTGTCCAATATTCTCTGCCTCTCGGATACATATTGAGCGTTTCGGGATTCTATAAAGATTATTATGGCTTGCTAAATTCGATAAGGCAGTCGTACGGCCCGATCAGCACTGACATTTATTCAAATGTCGATTATGGTCGCGCTCGCGGGCTGGAGCTGCAGATCGAGAAGAAGGTAAGCACGTTCTTCGCCGGTTCAGTTGATTACGAGTATACCTGGGCGTACGGCAAAAATTCTACGGAATCCGCCGACTATTTTGCCAGGTTCCTACGTCAGGAAATACCTCTGCAGGAGAGACCGCTTGATTGGGATATTCGCCATCAGTTGAAGGTGACAGGCGATATCAGAGCGTCCAAAGGTAATCATCAGAAGATCGGCATATTCACATTGCCTGATGATTGGGCGTTGAATTTTATCTGGCAATATAAGAGCGGAAAACCGTTTACCCCCGATGTCAAATATCCCGGATTGGTGATAGTGACAAAAGAACCGTTGACAAATTCCATGAGGATGCCCGGTTATTCGAATTTCGATGTCAGATTTGACAAGAATTTCCAGATCTGGAAACTCAATTATACTGTCTCTTTCAGAGTCAATAATTTATTCGATACCAAAAATCCCAATGGAGTGTATGCCACGACCGGCCTGCCTTATACCAGCCAGAATGAAAATCGTAGGATACAAACCGGAACCGCAATTGACATGGATCCAGCGCTATTTGAAGCTGGCAGACAGGTAATTATTAGTTTGGCAATGAATTTTTAGGGAAAGACGGGGCCGATTGAATATCGGCCCCCTTATTTAAAGATATGGAAAGCATGGACAAAAAATACGAGATAATCTCATTATTATGCTTCTCCCCGGGTGATCATTATGAATGTGCCATTCGCGGAGAAGAAATGGAGGTAGTATTTTGATGAAGAAATTAATATTGCTATTTCTTCTATTAGGAATCTCGGCAAGCACTCAGGCCGCTTTTATGGAGGAGAGCACGAATGGAGGTCGAGGGCCGTACTTTGCTAAACCCGCGGTTCTCCCCAATACGATGCTCAGAGTCCATCGAGTGGGAAAGATCTGGCTATCGATCACCAATTTCGGGTTTTTCGGCAGCCAAGATGGAGCTTACCCTGATTGGGATGGCATTTCTAACCCCGCGCCGGGATGCGTTTATCCGGGCGGATCGAATTTAAACTATCTTTTCCAGGGCGCACTTTGGATAGGCGCGACAGTTGATACCGTGGATAACCTCGGTAACGCTAAACTTGATACTCTCGTGTCAATTGGAAATGACGGTTGGTGGGCACAAACCTTTGAATTATTCCCTGCCATGCCGCCGGATGGACAGATCGAGGTTCGTTCAATCAGGCCCTCCAATGTTTACCCTTACGGCGACCTCGTAGGACCTGATGGAGATTCGGCTAAATCTGAACAGGACTATATCGCGACATATACGGATACATTCACAACATCTTCATTTGTAGTACGCGACCCGATAGACGGCCGTCAGCATATACCTCTGCGTCTTGCCATCAAACAGAAGAGTTATTCATGGAGTTATGAATACGCTGAAGACTTCGTACTATTCGATTATGAATTCAAAAATATAGGCCAGAGAAACCTTAAAAATGTCTGGCTGGCGATGTATATCGATGCCGACGTTTATCATACGCTCCGAAGATCCTTACGGATTGGAACAGGGCGCCCAGGACGATATCTGCGGATTTGATTCGCTTTATGTATCGCCAAATATGAGGGATACGACAAGAATCAATACTGCCTGGATAGCCGACAATGATGGCCAGCCTTACGATGGAACATATGATTATCGATCACCAACAGGCGTATCCGGGGTTAGAGTAGTCAGGGCTCCGACTGAAGCCTTGGAATTTGGCTTTAACTGGTGGATATCCAACACAACTCCAGCTTTGGATTGGGGGCCGCAGTTACTATCCAATTATAGAGGGTTTTTCCCGGGAGGGGGCAGAGGGACCCCTGGTGGAGACAGAGCCAAATATCAGGTCATGTCGAATCGCGAATTTGACTATGACCAAATTTGGAGTGGTATAGCGCATCCGGGCTGGATTGCTCCAGCCGCTAACGCAGATAATATTGCCAATGGATTTGACACTCGTTACCTATTCTCATTCGGGCCATTTACGGAAATTGCGGCCGGGCAAACATTGAAGCTTACGACAGCTTATATCTGCGGGCAGGATTTACATACCAACCCCACTAATTATTCCACAAACCTGGCCAACCCGGGTCAAACTCAAGATAGCGCCAGCATTTTAGCCTATTACAATAACCTTAATTTCCTGGATTTTGCTACCAATTCCCAGTGGGCAGAATGGGTTTATGATAATCCGGGAGTGGACACCGATACAAGTGATGGTATCGTGATTAACAGGCCGGGAGAACTCTGCGACAACAGAGGCTGCTACAAAATTGCTAGCTGACGGCAGCATATTCTGGTACAGAGGTGATGGTGTGCCGGACTTTAAAGGGCCGCCCCCGCCGCCATCTCCGGTAGACACTATTATCAGTCAGACAAATACAATTACGCTGAATTGGTACGGCGAAAACAGCGAAACATTCGCCGATCCTTTCTCGAACAATATTGATTTCGAAGGTTACCGCGTATATATGTCGAGATCCGGCCGCATTGATGATTACACTCTTTTAGGCGACTATGACCTAATCGATTATGACTCGACATATTATGATGCCGGAGCTTTCCCTCCGCAATGGGTCCTATGGAAGAACCCGCCTCGTAGGTTGGAGGATTTTTCTGAAGCGATCCGAAATGATCCTGTGTTTTTCGATACGACGCATGCCTGGGTAAAGCACGGCTGGAACAACACTCTCGACAAGGTAAGAGTTACACCGGGTGAGAGAAAATATTCGATGACCATCAATGGTCTTTCGGAATCCGACGGAATTTACTATGCGGTTACCGCCTATGATTACGGCAACCCGGCGACTAAGCTTTCCCCGTTGGAATCATCACCGGCAATGAACGCCAAAAAAGTGTACGCGATCGCTCGGACAGGATCGGAGAGCAGGATCACGGTTTATCCCAATCCTTACAAGATAACCGATATCGATAAGTATCTCGCTCAGGGATTTGAAGATCCTGACAGATCGGGCAACACCAATTTTGATCGAAGAATAATGTTTGGTGGATTGCCGCCGCAATGCACGATCAGAATCTTTACGATTGACGGCGATTTGGTTCGTCAGATAGAACATTCCGATGCTACGACTTCAGATGGTCCGGGAGTAAATCACTGGGACCTTATCAGCCGCAATACGCAAGCAGTGGTTTCCGGCATTTATTTATATACCGTCGATGGCGGCGGAGTGTCGAAAATCGGTAAAATAGCGATTATTAAATAGGCCGGGAGGAAATAGATGAAGAGAATTGTATTGATATTGCCTTTGGCAATCCTGCTAATGTACCCGGCTATTTGCTTTGGTCAGGCGAAGGTCGGCACAGCCGGGGCGAAATTCCTGCAGATTGGCGTTTCAGCCAGGGCGGTAGGAATGGGTGAAGCGTTTCTGGGAGTTTCGGATGACGCTTCGGTCCTGTATTATAATCCGGGGGCATTGTCCCTGCTGACCAAAAAAGAGGCGATGTTCACTCATATCGCTTACCCCGCGGGAATCAATTACGAATTTGCGGGCGTAGCCATTCCTGTTCCGCAGATTGCAGGTACGATTGGGGCATCATTTTACATGCTAACAATGGGTGACATGCCGGTGACCGATTACTCAGCTCCAGCGGGGACCGGCGAGACATTCACGGCATCGGACTATGCGTTTGGCCTTTCATACAGCGCAAGCTTGACTGATCGATTCTCGATTGGAATCACTGCCAAGTACATTTCGGAATTTATCGAAGTGGAAAAGGCGACAGGCTGGGCGATGGATCTGGGTACTTATTATGATACCGGATTCCGCAATTTCAAAATCTGCATGACGATTGCCAATTTTGGCCCGGATATGACATTCATATCGGAATCATATCCGTTGCCGACCGATTTTAGATTTGGCACATCAATCGATGTAGTACAATCGGAGCGTTCCAGATTGACATTCGCGGCCCAGGCGCAGCATCCCAATGATAATCTCGAAAAATACGGTGTCGGACTGGAATACTGGTACAACGGCACATTTGCGTTAAGACTCGGCAAGAAATTCAATCAGGACTACTACGATAAGAGCAAGGTCGGAGGCGGAATGACATTCGGGGCGGGCGTAAGATTACCGCTATCTTCGTTCAATCTCAACCTCGATTATGCCTATCAGGATCTCGGGTTTCTCGACAACGTAAACCGATTCTCACTCGGAATCAAATTTTAAGGGGAGGCAGGCGATAAAATGATAAATACAAAAAGGATTTTGCTCGCGCTACTTGCCCTTGGAATGGTAACTGTGTTGTTAATTAGTTGCGGACCTGCAAGCCGTAAAGGCGCTGTAGTTCCCAACGTGGCGCCACAAATTCGTTGGGCGGATATTCCAATAGATTCGACCCGTTATACAATGAACCCTACGATAAAATGGTGGGGAACCGATAAAGACGGACAGATTGAAGCTTACCGTTATTCAATCTTGCTCGCGGACTATGTCAATAGTAACGGCGGTCCGGATGCCATCATAAATAGTTTCCCTGATACCGCAACCTGGACAGAATTAGCGGGCAACATCAGCCAAACAAAGGTATTCCTTTACTCGTCGCAGGATACCTCCGTCTACATCGATCAATTTGTCTTTATGAGGGCTATCGATGATGATAACGCGTCATCGTCGACAATTTATCTTTTGCTCTCAAGAAAGAACCATCCCCCAACTTGCCGAGTAGTATTGCCTGATTCTACTCAATGGTGCTTGCCGGAATCGACATCCAGATGGCAGGGAATCACGATCGCCTGGGATGGCAAGGATTCGCTCGATTACCCCGGATTGCAGCCCGATTTTCAATGGCAGGTCAGGGCTTACGGGCCGTTCGCGGATAGCGCTTCCGCGGATACGCTGCCGGCTCATTTATATTGGGCATTGATCGATGAGCAGAGTCATTCGGACTGGACAATGAATAAGAGCACGAGCCTTATAAATTTCGTGACAGGCTACTATATGATTTACGCTCGAAACAGGGATGACGCGCTCGTACCGGCTGAAGTCCCCGCGACCGGCGTAATATCTGTATTCGAACCTCAATGGATTAGAAATAGCGACTTTAAGAAGATCCTTCTTGTTGAGCATAGCCGATATGCCACAAACAGGCCTGGCGAGCTGAGAAGCATATTCGCTGATAGCGTAAGGGAATTCTATACACAGCTCTTGGATTCCGCCGGATATTCGCCATCAGAATACGATTGGTACTCAACAAATGGCACTCTCTTAGTCGATAAAGATATTCTATACAATTATCGCATGGTAATGGCAGTAAATATCGATGCCTTCCTGGCTACCGACCCTTCAGGGCTGGATACGCTCTACGGACCGGTTTCGACCGACCAGCGTGCGTTCTACAAGGCTTATTTAAATGTTGGTGGAATGCTCTGGGTTGTTGGGCGTCGATCGTTCGAAAACCCGCTTGCAGGGGCTTCAAGTGACGGACAGGTCAATTTTGCTTCTACGAGCCTGCAACACAGATATCTTGATTTGATATCGGTAAATACTCCCAAGCGGTCGGAGCCTTTGGCTGCTGAATTTTCCGGAGCAATTTCAATTCTGCCCGGATTCGAAGATATTTATGTTGATACATTGAGAGTCTCATATACATCCACTGCAAGCAATCACTATGCGGAGGCGTTGCGCGGCGTAGAGACTTTGGTTAGAGGCGACTCGCCTGAGGGATTATCGGAAACGATCTATCTTTATCGCGCGATTAATCCGGATACCTCACGCTACGCAAATTTGCCTGCGGCAATCAGATTCACGACGACAGGATACAAAACCTCATATTTCTCGTTCCCGTTGTACTTTATGGAGAAATCACAGGCAGTAGCGGTTACTCGCAGAATGCTTGACTGGTTCTTGAATCCTGTACAATAGTAATTAGTTCGGTAGATAAAAGGGTGCCTTAATGGCGCCCTTTTTTTTATGCATTTTTTGCCTGAAATTAGTATTATTAGTTGTGAATAAATCGAACCAATCAGGACTTCGAATCGCGATTGTCGGCCATCTCGTGCGTGATAGAATTGTCGCTCTCAGCGGCAACACTACTGATGCTTTGGGAGGGACAGCGTATAATATCGCCGCGTTGGAAGCGATTATGAAGCGACGGCAGGATATACCCGGTATGCAGAGTCGGCAACGATATCAAAAAGTGGTTTAACGATGTATTCGGTCGCTCAAGGCTGTTTGATGATTCTTCTGTCAGCTACCATTATCTGCCGAATCTTTATCATCTGCTGACATACCAGAGTGATGGCACCCGTGCCGAATGGAATTCCCGGAAGGTCAGCCCGATTTCCACTACATTGATACCATCAAAATGCGATGCTGTGCTCATCAATTTTATCTCCGGAAACGATCTGAGCTTGAAGGATTTCAGGCAATTTTCCAGGAGATTTAAAGGATTGATCTATTGCGATTTTCATAGCTTGGCTCTAGGATATAAAGCCGATGGAACAAGGTTTATCAGGCGGCATCCACGATGGCGAGAGTATATCGCTTGTTCGGATTTAATTCAGATGAATATAATGGAATTGGAATCGATTGCAGGGCATGATTTGAAGGATAATACGCAGGTCAGCGCTGCTTGCGGCGATTTGCACAAAGCCGGAGCGAAAAAAGTTATTATTACACTTGGGCATGAGGGAATTATTGTTTCGCAATCGTCGCCTAGAATTGCCAGCTTCATTCCACCTGTAAAATTAACCAAAGAGGTTGATCCTACCGGGTGCGGGGATACGTTCGCGGCAGCATTTGTCTATCATTATCTGAAATGCGGGGATGTGATAAAATCGGCGGAAATATCCAATCTATACGCGGCGGCCAAGGCAACATTTTCAGGGATTAATGGTTTTTTAAATCTATCAAATGTAATTAAAACTCTCAAGCCGACCAAAGCCGTGGCGATTTAAGATATCCAGCGATTATATGAGCCATAAATTCGCTTCTGTATCTGAAAAAGAAAATCTGTAACATCATTCAGCATACTTTCGTAGCAAATGGGGGCTTGACAGGAGCGCGGTTTTTCACATAGAATAAATCGAAAATAATCGGGGAAGGGAGCCGCAATTGAAAAATAAACTAAATGAACTAATCGACTATATCAAAAAGAAGAAGATCGATTACGCGGATATCCGCTTTGTCGATGAACGGACAGAGTCGATGACTGTCAAAGAGGATCGGCTCGAAGCGTTGTCGAGAAATCAGGATCGAGGGGTTGGGGTCAGGGTTCTTCATAATGGCTGCTGGGGGTTCGCTTCGGGATCAATTATAACCCCGCAGGCGCTAAAAAAGATTGCGGACAGAGCCATTCAGATCGCCAAAGCCTCGGCGGCTACCAAAAAAGAGGCAGTTAAACTGGCGCCGATTCAGCCGTATATTGATAAATATGTTTCGCCCTGCGTCGAGGATCCATTTGCGGTGCCGCTGGATGAAAAAATCGAAATGCTTTTGGCGGTGAATAAAATCCTCATGAAACCATCGAAAGTCAAGACTTCGGAAGGCAATCTGAATTTTTATAAGACCAATAAGATTTTTTGCTCAACCGAAGGTGCTTTGATAGAGCAGAGTATTACCGAGACCGGCGGAGGTTTCGAGGCCACCGCAGTCGATGGCGGTGAAGTTCAGAAACGAAGCTATCCGGCTTCGCATGGCGGCGATTATCAGTGCGCTGGATACGAATTTATTCGGGGAATGAATTTTATCGATAACGCCGAGCGTATCGCCGATGAAGCAATGGCCCTGCTCAAGGCTCCACCTTGCCCCGCAATGACTACAGACTTAATCATTGCTGGGGATCAATTGGCGTTGCAGGTGCATGAATCATGCGGACATCCGACTGAATTGGATAGAGTGCTGGGGACTGAGATATCACTGGCAGGCGGATCATTTATGACAATCGATAAGCTGAATAAACTCCGGTACGGCTCGCCGATAGTCAATATCGTCCAGGACGCCACTATACCAAATGGGTTAGGCAGTTTCGGCTATGACGATGAAGGAGTAAAGGCATCGAGAACCCATCTGATTCGCGAAGGATTGTTTGTCGGGTATCTGACATCGCGAGAAACTGCCGATCTGGTCGGCGCAGCCCCTAACGGCGCCATGAGGGCCGATGGATGGAATCGGATACCATTGATTAGGATGACATGTATTAATCTCGAACCTGGCGAATGGGATTACGATGCCCTTATAGCGGATACCGCGGATGGGATTCTGGTCGGTTCGAATAAAAGCTGGTCGATAGATGATAAACGTCTCAATTTCCAATTTGGGACTGAAATAGCCTGGCAGATCAAGAACGGCAAAATTACGGGCATGTATAAGAATCCGCTTTATACCGGTATCACGCCGGAATTCTGGAATTCATGCGATGCCATCTGCAATAAAAATCACTGGCGGGTCTGGGGTATACCTTCATGCGGCAAGGGCGAGCCGATGCAGACCGCCCATGTGGCGCATGGCGCCGCTCCGGCCAGATTTAGAAAAGTACAGGTGGGGGTAAACAAATGATAGGCAAAGATAAAATTATTCGTCTTCTAAATGATTCGATATCTCATTCGAAAGCCGATCATACACAAGCATTGTATATTGGCACGGACAACGGACTTACACGATACGCCAATTCATTTATTCACCAGAACGTGGCCGAAATCGACAGCCGGGTAATTTTTCAGGTCGCTCTGGGCCAGAAGATCGGTGTGGCCTCCACTAATGTTTTGGAAAAGGACTCGCTTCGCCGATGCCTTGACGACGCGATGGAAATCGCCCAATGGGCGAAGCCCAATCCTTATTTCAAGGGCTTGGCAAAACCTTCCAAGATCGCTCGCATAAATACATTTCATGAGCCCACGTCAAAAATATCTCCCGCGAAACGGGCCGCGGCAGTGAAGAAAATATGCAATCGCGCCATCAAACAGGGATTCATTGCGTCGGGAGCGTTGTCTACATCAGGATCGGAAATTGCAATAGTGAATTCGAACGGTGTGAAGCTTTATCAGCCACTGAGCTCATCATCGATTAATATAATCATGTCTTCTGATAATTCATCGGGATATGCCCAGGGCGTATCGCGGCGATTCGATAAGATTGATTTCGATTGCCTCACCGATATTGCCATAGACAAATGCATATTATCCGAAAAACCCGTAGAATTAGAGCCCGGAAAATATGACGTAATTTTAGAGCCTGTAGCCACCGCGAATTTACTGGAATGGCTTCTGTTTATCGCGTTTGGCGCCATAGCTTACCATGAAAAATCGAGCTTCTTAAGCGGGAAAAAAGGCAAGAAGATCATGTCTCCGATGGTTAGCCTTTATGACGATGGGCTAGAAGCCAAAGGGATTTCGTTCCCATTCGACTTCGAGGGCACTCCCAAGAAAAAAGTATATTTTGTCAAAAAGGGAATTGCCGGAGGTCCTGTTTATGATCTGGCTTCCGCAGTCAAGAATAAGACAAAATCGACCGGCCATGGACTTCCACCGGGAGGCTCGCAGGGACCATTCCCATTGAATTTGTATATGGCGCCGGGCAAATCGAGATTTGAGGATATGGTAAAATCTATGAAACGCGGAATCCTGGTGACGAGATTCCATTACATCAACGGCTTCCTGGATACTCCTCGCGCGCTACTCACGGGTATGACGAGAGACGGAACGTTCCTTATAGAGAATGGCAAATTGGTCGGCGGGGTAAAAAATCTGAGGTTTACCGAATCGGTCGTAGCGGCCTTCTCGAATGTCAAATCTATTTCAAAGGAAACCGAGCTTGTTCCGAGCTGGTGGAGCGATATTGGATGCACGTCGGCACCGGCGGTGTATATCGAGAAATTTAATTTCTCGGGAAAGACTGATTTTTAATTTGAATCGCAAAGTTTTGATATTATCGATTCTCTGTGTTCTTCTAATTGCAGGGAACGCGTCGGCGTTGGTCTTTGGGATTCGATATTCGAATACGAGCGAACCCATACTTAATCTTGTTGATAGTCCTGATACCAAGGGAAGGTTTGGATTTTACCTGGGGACGGTCGAAAAGAATAACATGTTTTTAATCGGGGCCGATTACGATAGCAGGAAATTTCAAAGCGCATCATCGTTTTATTCGCGCAGGCTGACTGTCAATATCGGCTATCGGTATCTTTTCCTACCGGTGGATAAATCTAACGCCATGAAGATACTGCCATTTGTTGGTCTATCCTATTATCGGAGCTTCTCAAAGGTCGAGGCTGATTCTACATTGCTTTCGCCAGCGCGGGTTAGTTACTATAAAGATATTTCCAATGATTCCGGAGGCTGGATATCAGTCGGGGCAGATTATCACCTGGCTCCGGTATTCGGCCTGGGCTGCGAGGCGGGATTGATGTACTCGCGGGCAACTTCCAAAGCCCTTGGTTATCAGACTAAAATCGGAGAGTATAAGACTTTTATCGCGATTTTAATAAATTTTTATATGTAGCGGCTACTGACAAGAATTTATTTGGAGCTATTGCTTTTGACGATATCGTCATAGATGTCGGGGTATAGCTTTCGGGCGCATTCGGGACAAAAGCTATGTGAAAAAGTAAGATCCGAATGATCGCTGAAGTAAGTCTCGACCTGATTCCAATACCCCTGGTCATCGCGTATCTTTTTGCATGAGGCGCACATGGGCAATAAGCCGCTCAGGGTCTTGATATTGGTCAGGGCCTCCTGCAATTCAAATATCAGCTTTTCTCTTTCATCCTCGGTCTGTTTCTTTTTGCTTATATCTCTAACAAATTCAATTACGCCGGTCAAGGCGCCATTATTATCCAAGAGCGGGTGAGCATAAACCTCAAGCCATATCCTGGAGCGATCAGGTCCAATGACGGGGATCGTACCTGATTGTAATGTACCATACTGAATCGCCCGAATCGTGGGACATATCGCACAGGGCTGGTCTATTCCGTGGTATGCCTCAAAGCATTTTTTGCCTTTCAACGGCAATTGATGCGGGAACCAGGTTTCCATGGTTTTATTTGAATGGATAATTTCGAGATCGGGGCCGAGTACGCTTATGCCGTCCTGAATGCTATCGAATATATTCTGAAGGAATTTTTCATTCTTCTGCAAAGCTGTCTCAGCCTGTTTACGCGACGTAATATCAATTATTGTGCCCAGGGCGCCCATGTATTTTCCGTTTTTATCAAACCTTGGAGACGCTGAAATTAGAACATTCTTGATATTTTTTTTGGCGGTAAGAATATTTAATTCATATTGGGATGTTTTATTTTCCATGCGCAATTTAGTCTGTGAAAAAAGAATTTCCTTTTGTTCATCAGGTACATAATCGAGAATTGTCTTGCCTATAATATCGAAACTATTCTTTTCCTCCAGTATGGAAACAAATGCCGGATTGCAGATTTGGATCACCTCATTTTCATCTACCAGGCCTATCCCTTCGATGACTGAATTAAACAACTCTTTGAAGCGAGCTTCGGAATCATTGAGGGCCTGCTCGGTGAGCTTTCTACTAGAGATATCCTTTACTATCGTCAGCACATTTGTAACAGTATCGCCGTCAAATATTGGTATTTTGTCGGTTTCAGTAATGATTTCAGAGCCATCAAAGATGCTTTTATCTTCAGTATGCAGAGCCTTTCCGGTTTCGAATACTTTCTTGTATTCATCGCGGACGGTTTCAGCAAGGAAGGGGAAGGCGTCGAAAATAGTCTTGCCTTCAATCCTGGTGGCAGGCTGGAATTTATCGCACCATTTTTCGAATGTCTTATTTACGAAAGTAAACCGTAGATTTGAATCGACTATATGGACAAGATCATTGATAGAATCTATTGTAATCTTATAAAGAATTTCGGAATTTTTCAATGCCCTTTCGGCATGCCATCTTTCGGTAATATCAGTATAAACCGCGGCCACATGGCCTTTATTCAATGAAAATGCCTTAATTTCGTAAGTCTTATTATTTTCCGGATAAATAGATTCGAATATAATCGGTTTGCCAGTTGAGGCTACTTTCTTTAATTTGTCAAAAAATGGCAGTTCTATTTTATAATGTTTTCTGCTTGCTGGCGATTTTTTACTCGATTTGATTTCCGTGAAGCCAATCATTTTTTCAAAATGTAGATTTTTTGCCAGAATTTTATATTTATATCGTTTACCGTTATCTACCGCCTTAACTGTGAAAATTGCTATAGCATTGGGCGAATTTTCCATTAGCCCATTATAGTAATTTTGGAGAATATTTGGCTTAAGGATAGTTTTCTTGCGGCCAGCCGTAACGGTTTTGGTCCGCGTGCGTTTCTTTGAGGCTTGCCAATTTCAACAAGCTTTTCTTTTTTCGTGAGTTTTTTCGACAGCGTATTAGCCCCGCATTCGATCTTTAAAGAATAATTCCATTAACGGAATCAAAATAAGATTTACCACTCTATGCATATATCGGAGAAATCCTATCCATATTAAGCATTAGGCATCAAATAAATATAATAAAAATGAGGATATCAAATTCGGGATAACGAGAAAAGGTAATTTTGAGAGGCTGAGTGAATGAAAGCATTTATCGTGAAGTCCAGGAGTTTGCATATTATATTGACTATTAAATAGTCTATGTTATTATTAAACGGTATAAATTGGGGATTTAGGGGAGACTATGGCAGACAGCGACCAATCAAATAATCATTCTGAATCTGCATTGAATGAATTGAAGATTATCAATAATCTTCTCAATAAGATATGCCAGGTGCGCGAAACCAATCATATAATGGAATTAATTATAGCCGATCTTATACGCGCCACCAACGCTGATAAGGGGATAATCAATCTTGTCGAGCAGACCAGGGGGGGCGAGCTTTTGACTGTTGTCCGCAATGAGGAAATTGCCGGAGGCGGGCTGCCTTTCAAAGTAAGCAGCTTTATATCAGGTTGGGTATTGAAGAATAGGAGAGCGTTGAGAATAGACGATCTTGACGCGGACGAAAGATTTAGCGGCCTAACATCAAATGGCGGGAAGTTAAAATCTGTCATTTGTTGTCCGATGGTGGTCAGAAATGAAATTATTGGACTGACCTGTCTCGTAAGGTCGTCAAATAGGGGACCATTCACAGATGAAGATTGCCGGCTGGTGGGTATCCTGGCCAGTCAATCCGGACAAATATTAAGCAATGCCAAACTCCTGGAGGAATTGGCGCAGAAAAATGAGCTTTTGGAACTAACCCAGTCTAAATTAAGCGAAGAAAATATCAGACTTAAGGGCGAGGTCGGATCGACATTCAGTTTTGAAAATATCATAGGAAAATCACAGGCAATCAAAAATGTTTTGGCGTTAGTTTCGAGATTAAGCACCAACGATTCGCCGGTTCTTATAGCGGGTGACACCGGCACAGGGAAGGAACTGATCGCACGCGCCATTCATTACAATAGCAATCGTAAGGATAAGCCGTTCGTAATCAAGAATTGCGGAGTGAAGACTGAAGCATTACTGGAATCTGAATTGTTCGGGCATTTGAAGGGATCATTTACCGGGGCGATCAAGGATAAAATCGGTTTATTCAAGGAAGCCGACGGTGGCACTATCTTTTTAGATGAAATCGGCGACGCGCCCATGTCTACCCAGGCGGCTATCTTGCGCGTAATCCAGAATGGGGAAATTCGGCCGATTGGCGCCAACAAAGCGGAATATGTCGATGTCCGAGTTTTGTCAGCTACTAATAAAAATCTGGCCGATGAAATGAAAATGGCGAATTTCAGAGAAGATTTATTTTACAGGCTAAATACATTTACAGTGGATCTTCCTCCTTTGAGCCAGAGAAAAGAAGATATTCCATTATTGGTAAATCATTTTTTAAGAAAGCTTAGGATAAAATTGGCGAATGATAATTTATCGATATCCTCCGGCGCGATGGATATATTAATGAAATATGACTGGCCGGGCAATATCAGGCAATTGGAGAATATTATAGAGAGAGCGGCTGTCGTATGTAATTTAGCGGGAATTATTGAGGCCAATAACCTCGGCCCGGAGATAATAGTATCGACGAATCAAGTCAATCATGTAAAAAACAATCGAGGGCCATTAAAGGAAATGGTTGAGAATTTAGAGCGTGACATTATAAAGGCTGCCCTCGAGGAAAATAATGGAAATATTTTGCAGGTATCGAAGATATTGGGTCTGACAAGAAAAGGTTTAAAAAATAAGATAGTTAGATATAAGATAGCGCCTGGCGACGAATAGAGTATACATTCCCGGAAAATTAAAATATAGTTATTCGATTAATTTCCTAAATTCAGGATGTTCCGCCAATGGCGACCAGATTGGATCAAGTTTTAGGTACGGAGCCGAAATATATCCAGGAATTGATAATAGAATTTTGAGCTGTTCGATGGCGGCATCGTGGTCGCCTGTCATGAGATAAATTTCCGCAAGATTGACTATCAGAAATTGCGATTCATAGGCATCTTTGGAAACAGGAACGAGGCGCGTGGCCAATTCCCCTTCGCGGATGGCATCTACTTTTCGTCCCATGCCGGCATAGGCCAATGCGAGTTGGCTATGAAACCGGCCGTCATCCGGCAAAACGGCTATTCTATTTTCGAGTAATACTCTAGCTGAATCGTAATACGCGATTCCGGTGGATGGCAGGTTCATTACGTTATAAAGTTGTGCCTTATAAAGATAATATGTCATAGAATCGGAGCCCATGGAAATTCTTAATAATGTTTTTCTGGGATCATTATCCAGAACGCGCGCGAGCCACCAATAGAATTCGTAGTATTCTGTCTGGGACAAGTCGGCGATTTTGGAGGCTGAATTCAAAATACTATTAGCCATTGTCTTATCGCCGTGCCAGAATACCTGAATCCAGGCCCTATAGATATATGGCAACGGCCAATCGGGGGCGAGCGAGATAGCGATATTCATGAAGCTATCAGCCATAGAATAGTCTCTCATCAGTCCATATGTCAGTCCGACATCAAAGGCTCTAAGCTGAGACCTGGGGTCGTACTTGAATGCCAGGGCGTAACTGATGGCCGATTCCTGGAATTTACCGAGATGTCTCTGTCCTCCTGCCAATGAGCCAAGTATATTGCTGTCATCGGGACGGATTTTGTGAACTATCAGAAATTGTTCCATGGCAGGTTCAAATTGCATTTTGCTGTAATAGTACATTCCCAATGCCAAATGAGCATCGAGAAGACTGGAATCGATCTGCATCGCTTTTTCAACAGCATTATTTGCCATCTTAAGTCGCTCGTCGGAACGATCATAATATTCCCAATACATCTCGGAATTCGCGCGTGAAAGCATGGCATAGGCCAACGCGAAATTCGGATCCAATTCAATAGCCATTTGGTACATCTTAATCGCAATGCGATAATCCTGTTCACGCCAGCTTCTGCCGAAATAATAGTTTCCTTTGAGATAATAGTCGTATGCCTTGAGATTTTGTGTGGGAGCGCTTTCCAATGATCGTTTCTCGTGCTCCATTAATTCGATATCAAGCTCGGCTACGACATTTTCGGCGATCTCCGATTGAATTATGAAAATATTGGCCATGGATCGTTGATAAGTATCGGCCCAGAGATGAGTATCATCAACTACTCTAATTAATTGAGGATTAATTCTGACCCTATCGGTATCGCCCGATTTGTCCCACAAAATAGTACCTTCGAGAGCATATTGAACATTGAGCTCGGATGCAATTTGCTTGAGATTCTTTTTTGTGCCTTTATACTGAATAGCGCTGGTACGTGAAATAACTCCCAGCTCCCGGATTTTTGTCAGCTGTGTGGTTATTTCATCGGTAATACCATCGGCGAAGTAGTCCTGATCGGAGTTGCCAAGGTTTTCGAATGGCAATACTACAATCATTTTTTGGGGCGTTACAGATTCCGAGTTATCTCGATTCCTATAATAGTATATTGAGCCGAGAATAATAAAGATGAAGAATGTTGTTAGGGCCGCAAGAATAGCTTTTTTATTTTCGAAAAGGCGCGGTGCGTCTGATTTTTCACACGTTAGTTTTTCTATATCGAAAATTAATGAGGCATCGTTTTGATATCGTTCCTCAGGTTTTTTCTGCAGCAGCTTTGTGATAATTGCTCGAAGCTCATGGGGAGTATCAGATCGGTAATAATTTAGGGGGCGAGGATCGTCATTTACGATAGAATATATTATGGAAGCTTCGTAATCGCCCTCAAATGGCAAGTGGCCAGTGGTTATTTCATAGAGCACAACCCCGAATGAAAACATATCAGTACTCTGGGAGATAGTACCATCCTGAATAGTTTCCGGAGCCATGTAGGCGGTCGTGCCGGTCGTCGAGCCTTTTTGAGCGAGTTCACCCTTATCTTTGATTCTCGCAAGCCCAAAATCCGTGATTTTTACTAGGCCGTCACGATTAATAATAATATTGGATGACTTTATATCACCATGAATAATGCCATTTTCATGTGCAGATTTAAGTCCTTTGCTTATTTGAATGGCGATATCATTGATTTCATTCGGCTCAAGTTTTCTGCTATCGATTTCCTGCTTTAAAGTCTTGCCATCAAGATATTCCAAAACGATAAACAATCGTTTTTCATGCTCTTCCACCGAATATATGCTGATTATATTAGGGTGATTTAATTTGGCTGCGGCCCTGGCTTCATTGATAAGCAGTTGTCTTCGTGACTGATCATCATTTAGCCACGAGGGGAGAATTTTCAGGGCAACTATCCGGTCCAGCAAGATGTCGTGGGCCTGAAATACTTCGCCCATGCCGCCGGAGCCGAGTTTCTTGATTATTCGATAATGAGAAATTATCGAACCATCAATAATGTCGCCTGAATCGAGTGCCACCAGTGCTTCCCCTCATCAATCGATAAGTCAAATTAGGCTATCGTTATCTATAATAATCGCATTTGACCAAAAATGCAATAGATTCCGGCGGTTCCGCGTCCGGCAGTCGCCGGATTTACAATCCGGCAGCTGCCGGACAAGAAACCCGAAACAGCAATATTTGACTAAATCGCTAAATGAGATTTAAAAGCATTTCTGCTTTTATAAAGTAATTTTGTCTCGGGTTTCTTCCCGAGACCAAAGGTCTCGGGGCGGAACCGCCTGGGGGCGATGATGCGATGAATCATCTTGACAAGCAGATACAAAAATATAATATGATTGCTGGCTATAAGGTATTCGCCACCGTAGCTCAGTTGGTAGAGCAGCTGATTCGTAATCAGCAGGTCGACGGTTCAAGCCCGCCCGGTGGCTAAGTAAAATTTAAAATAAATCAAAACTATGAGCTGGAGGGATTTAAAATGAAGAAATTTATTTCAATCGCTATCGTGGCATTTTTGCTTATTAACGTCTTCAGTTGTGCAAGCATGAAGCGACGTGATAAGGGCGCGATTATTGGGGCAACTGCAGGAGGTGTGCTTGGCGGAGTAATAGGCCATCAAGCAGGCAATACTGCAGTCGGTGCGATCATAGGAGCGGCGGTTGGTGGGGCGGCCGGGGCGTATATCGGCAATTATATGGATAAGCAGGCTGAGGAGATGAAACGGGATATCGCCGGCGCGAAAATTGAGCGAGTAGGCGAGGGGATCAAGATCACATTTGATTCAGGTATCTTGTTCGATGTAAATAAATCCGCTCTTCAGCAAGGCGCGCAGACGAATCTGCAAAAGCTTTCGACCATTCTAAATAAGTATGAAGACACGGAAGTCTTGATCGAGGGCCACACCGACAACACCGGTTCTGAAGATCACAACATGGATTTGTCATTGAGGCGATCCCAATCGGTGGCGAATTATCTGGCTGGTCAGAATGTCAGCGCTGCCCGTTTCCATACTATGGGGTACGGCGAGACCCAGCCGATAGCATCGAATGAATCTGCCGACGGCCGTCAGCAGAACAGACGAGTCGAAATCGCAATCTACGCCAATGACAAGTTGAAGAAGGTGGCGGGGCAAGGATAGCGTAAATCCTCAGAAAGAGTAAAACATCAAATCAAAAAGGGCGCTCTCGGGGCGCCTTTTATTTTCTTAAATGATGAAGATTTTTGTTGACAAATTCTACCATTATTTTATAATAATGATGTAATTAAAAAAAAGGCGGGATCATGAACAAGGTCTTCTGGCCTATAGCGATCTTAATAATTTTTATATCGAATGCCTCAGGGCAAAATCTATCATTCAATTTGCTTGATAGTCTGAATTACAACCCTACGTGCCTTTATGTTGACGATTTTAATGGAGATGGATTAAAGGATTTATTCATAGGCACAGCACAGGGTGTATACGTTGTCGATCCGCGGACGCATCAGGAATTGTGGTATGGTAATATATTGCCGGAAACTACAACAGCAATTGGATACTATGACGCTAATTTGGACGGGATTAAAGATATTTTAGTAGGGACCCACTTTAATGGCTATTGGCTCAATTTTATTTATGGACCTGATTTTGACAGCCTATTTACTTGGCCGGGGTATCTTAACGCACCATTGTATAGAATTGTTGAGAGAGCTCTTCCGGATACAAGCAAGATTATTTTTTACACATACCGCACTTATAGCCTCGATATTAATAACTGGGAATATTTGATAGCCTCAATGGGCAAGCCGATGAATGACAGGATGGACACTGGGAATATCCTATCTTTATCAATTGATATAGTAGACAATCCACCATACCCCGATCATGAATTTCGGGGACATCTTATATTATCTAATTCAAATCTGGATGCAATCGATGATGAGATGATATACGACCATGATGTTTACGGATCATTGCATGATTTGGGAATAATCTATGGTAAATTCCAGAACTTAACCCAAAATCATATTATTTCTGTAATCCAACTTTTTGAAGGATTACCTATGCGGCGCATTATAAGATGTTATTCTAATAATTTGGCGAGAGTCTGGGAATATTCAGAAATTGATTCCACATACGATCTTTTTTTGGGCTATCCAAGCTGGCTGCTCAAGGCGGATATAGACTCAGTTTTATATGATGATATTATGGTTATGAATTGGAGATTTGGAGGGGGCAATAACCCCTATGGTTATTATTTCGATTTGTATAGGACGGGGAATTTTGGAAAAGAAGGCAGAATAGTTGTCTGGCTCAATGGGTTGATTAGATTCCCTATGTTTGCTGATGTCCTGGAAGATTATAATTATGATGAATTGGTTTTTTCTATCGGGCAAAAAATATATATTGGGAAAATCCAAAATTCGCCCACATCGATTGAGACGGCGCAATTGCCTGACAAAATAAATCTTGATATTCAAATTTACCCTAATCCATTCAATAGTGCAGCCATTATCAATCTCACGGCGGAAAAAGCGATGACAGTGAATATCGACGCTATCGATTTATTAGGGAGGAAAGTCGATGAAATATATTGCGGCCCCATTATTGCCGGTCCGAATAGTTGGACTTGGAAAAAGGATGGGATGGCTTCGGGGACATATTTTATTATTGCGCGTGGGGATAATTTAATGGCCTCAAAGAAGGTGCTATACCTAAAATGAAAAAGATTGCATTTATGCTTATCATTTTATCTGGGTCGGCTTACGCCCAGGTCCCCAATTATGGATTGGATACACAATATCTGTTAAATACAAATCCTGATACTATTAAGAATTATATGCTATTTGACATTAATAATGATTCGGTTTCGGATATAGTTTATTCAACGCGATATGGTTTGTATTTTGTAAATGGGGTAAGCGGGCAACCCCTAAGGGATTCCATTTCTTGTCAACCTGATTTTGTATTTACCCTGGAAAAGGATTCACTGGAGCGAATCTGCATTTATTATGCAAATCTTGTTCATCATTATGTAGGTGATAGCATTATATTTAAGGTTACATATTTCCCTTTGGAGAATCAATCAGAAGTCGATAGTGTTTTTATGCGTATTATTTGGGTCACACATGGTTACCCTACTGAGGAATTCAATGGGTTATCTGCCATATCGCTATTTGACCTTGGTTTTGATGTTAATTCAGAAATTCTTTTATCCTGGAATTCGATACAGCTTTTTGATTTGATTTCTTATATAAAAAATGGATACTATTGCGCCGCTGATTTTACTGGCAATAATATGGTTAATCTAACAGAGGTGGAGCAATGCATAGATATTAACAAGTACTATTATGGCAATCGGCCATATATATCGATGATTTCTAAATATGAATATTATTCTTATATTCATGGCAATAGTTATTACTATTTCTATAGTACATACAGAGTATTCAATGATTCCCTCCGGCAGATAATTTCAAACGTCTATAATAATAATTCCGCTAATTTTAAAATTCTCTCCGATAATGATGACAATTTTCAGGAGCTGGCTATTAGAAGGGAAAATGAAGTTAATCTCTATGATAATCCATATCTCAATAACGGCGTTTCTCATCAAATGCCTTGTGATGCGATCAATAGTTTCTTCAAATATAATGGCGTTCAGTACATCTTGACCGGCTGTAATAATAGCTATTTTGAACTCCGGAATCTGGATATGAGCCTCATTGCTTATATCTGGGGGCCTAATATCACGATTTCCGATGCCGAGCCAATTGATATAGATCGTGATGGCACTGATGATTTGCTCTGCCGGACCGCCAATGGATTCGTGCTTTATCGTCTGAACACGGCGACTGCGATATCCGATAATGGCGGACAATTACCGGAAAATATCTCTATGCAAATTTATCCAAACCCCTTCAACTCCGAGCTCAAAATCATAATAAAAGGCAATTCAACTGAGCCAAATTCTGTAGATATTTTCAATATCGCCGGGCAACTCGTTCGCGACTTTCAATTCTCTCAATAATGATATAGTCTGGAATGGCCGGGATAATAATGGAGCGTCACTATCTTCAGGGGTCTATTTTGTCCGGGCTCGACAGGGCAATTTTACCGCTACTCAAAAAGCTATCATGCTTAAATAATCCGATTTATTAATCCAAAATAATTCTATAGCTTTATTTATCCGCCAAAGATATATATTAAACCGGTATGAGATTTAGAACAACCATATTTATCCTGTCTCTAATTTTATCCTTAGGCCATTTCGCTAATTCTGCTTCTGCTCATTCGATAACGGAATTGGACAAATTCAAAAGTCAAGATTCTATATCGACCTGTGCAACGTCAAAATCATTCCTTAAAAAGGCCGCTCCTTATCTTGCCATCGCGGCCGGCGGGGCAGTGATGTTTGCTTTGGATAAGGATCTGAATCGCCTCAGTCAAAGAAAGAGCCTTCATGGTACAACGGCCAACTCATTCTTCAAAGAGATCGGTCATTTCGGAGCGCCGGGGCCTTATGCTGTAACGGTGCCGCTATTGGTGGGTCATGGAATTCTATTCAAGAATAAAAAGAGCATTTTAGCGGGCGGGGAATTGGTTGGCGGATTATTATTGGCCAATGGTGTCACGCTCGGAGTCAAAAAAATCTTCGGACGAATTCGTCCACATGATACTAAGTTCGCCCTATGAATTTTTCAAAGGCGGATCATCATTCTATTCTGGGCATACAATTACCGCATTCACATTCGCGACAATAATATCAAAAAATTATCCTCGTCAAAATCTTCAATTCATCGGTATTGAAAGTCAATTCCCATTGGTGCCGATAGTATCGTACTCAATTGCGGGGCTTGTAGCATTGCAGCGAATGTATGGCAATTATCATTGGGCATCGGATGTTTATTTCGGAGCATTCGCGGGGTACGCGGCGGGATCATTAACGGTGTATATGGGGAAGAAGATTCACATAGGGAAAATCGGAATGATGGGATTCGGCGCCAGATCGATTTATTGGGCAATTGATTTTTGATTTCTCTATCTCAATAATCCTGTCAACTGATAAGGGAATTCAATACCAATAGGAACTTAATAGCGATTGTCATAGTAGTATAAAGTGGTTAAGGAAAAGTCGGGAAACCCGATAAATGATAAGGGAATAATTATTTTTGGATTTCTTTTAAATTTAGCTTGACATATATATGCCGGGGATATAAATTCATCGGCTGTGAAGGAAAAGGTAAGCTGGGCAGGAAAGGCGATTTGATTGAACAAAAATAATTTTAAAAATATTGAATTTTTGCCTTGACTTGACAGAAATAAGGCTTATCTTGAAAGTCTGTCGGTCAGTTGAAGGCAGGCTTTTTTTGGTCCTAAAATGACCGAACGTTCTTTGAAAATCGAATAGCGTACACAATTAAGACGGACCCGTCGATTTAGCCTAGGTCGGAAGAAATTTCGATCTTAAATAATTCGACGAACACGCAAACAATAGCGAAAGCGAAATTTTGCGTTTGTTCATAGAGCTAATTTTTATGGAGAGTTTGATCCTGGCTCAGAACGAACGCTGGCGGCGTGCCTCATACATGCAAGTCGTGCGAGAAAGCCCGCTTCGGTGGGTGAGTACAGCGGCGAACGGGTGCGTAACACGTGAGTAATTTGCCCTTAGGCGGGGGATAAGCTCTCGAAAGGGGGTCTAATACCGCATAATCTCTCCGAATGGCATCATTTGGAGAGCAAAGGTGGCCTCTATTTATAAGCTACTACCGAAGGATAAGCTCGCGCTTCATTAGCCAGTTGGTGGGGTAATGGCCTACCAAAGCTACGATGAATAGCCGGCCTGAGAGGGTGACCGGCCACACTGGGACTGAGATACGGCCCAGACTCCTACGGGAGGCAGCAGTAGGGAATATTGCGCAATGGACGAAAGTCTGACGCAGCAACGCCGCGTGTGGGATGAAGTTTCTTGGAACGTAAACCACTGTCAGAAGGGACGAAAGGTTGCGAATCTAATATAGTCGCGATTTGACGGTACCTTCAGAGGAAGCTCCGGCTAACTCCGTGCCAGCAGCCGCGGTAATACGGGGGGAGCAAGCGTTGTTCGGAATTACTGGGCGTAAAGGGTGCGCAGGCGGGAGATTAAGTTGGGTGTGAAAACCTCGGGCTCAACCCGGGGCCTGCACTCAAAACTAATCTTCTTGAGTATCGGAGAGGAAAGCGGAACTCCAGGTGTAGCGGTGAAATGCGTAGATATCTGGAGGAACACCGGTGGCGAAGGCGGCTTTCTGGCCGAATACTGACGCTCATGCACGAAGGCTAGGGGAGCAAACAGGATTAGATACCCTGGTAGTCCTAGCGGTAAACGATGGGCACTAGGTGTCGGGGGTATCGACCCCCCCGGTGCCGCAGCTAACGCATTAAGTGCCCCGCCTGGGGAGTACGACCGCAAGGTTGAAACTCAAAGGAATTGACGGGGGCCCGCACAAGCAGTGGAGTATGTGGTTTAATTCGATGCAACGCGAAGAACCTTACCTGGGCTTGAAATGTGCAGGAATAGTTCAGAGATGAGCTAGCTCCGCAAGGAGTCTGCACACAGGTGCTGCATGGCTGTCGTCAGCTCGTGCCGTGAGGTGTTGGGTTAAGTCCCGCAACGAGCGCAACCCCTGTCCCTAGTTGCCAGCGTTAAGTCGGGAACTCTAGGGAGACAGCCGGTGATAAGCTGGAGGAAGGTGGGGATGACGTCAAGTCCTCATGGCCCTTACGTCCAGGGCTACACACGTACTACAATGGCCGGTACAGAGGGTCGCAAGCCCGCAAGGTGGAGCCAATCCCCAAAACCGGTCTCAGTTCAGATTGGAGTCTGCAACTCGACTCCATGAAGTTGGAATTGCTAGTAATCGCAGATCAGCAGGCTGCGGTGAATACGTTCCCGGGCCTTGTACACACCGCCCGTCAAGCCATGGAAGCCGGGAGTACCCGAAGCCATTTTGTCAACCCGCAAGGGAGACGGATGTCTAAGGTAAAACCGGTGACTGGGGCTAAGTCGTAACAAGGTAGCCGTAGCGGAAGCTGCGGCTGGATCACCTCCTTTCTAAGGAGAACTGTATTTCGCTCTTCGGAGCAAAATACAAATCCAAGTAATTGGATAGGTCGGTTTAATCGAATGGGTCTTCTTGTGTACGCTATCCGGTTTTCAAAGAATCGATGTTCTTTAAAAAGTGAAGACTACGGGCTATTTGCCCTGCAACTGGGAGTCATTAGGCCCGATGGAGCAAAAAACAATGTGGGCCTTTAGCTCAGTTGGTTAGAGCACGTCCCTGATAAGGACGGGGTCGGTGGTTCGACTCCACTAAGGCCCACCATGCATTACGGGGGCCGCCCGTTTCGCAACGAATAATCAATCAGGATTAAACGGTGGATGGGGACGTAGCTCAGTTGGGAGAGCGATAGCTTTGCAAGCTATAGGCCACCGGTTCGATCCCGGTCGTCTCCACTTAAAAAATATGAAAATTACCGTCACTACGACGGATAAAAGATATCTGGCATCGGGCCAGTCTTGGTGCCGGAAAGTTCTTTGACAACTTAATAGAATGCTGTGGTTTTCTCAAGGTTTCGCCGAAAATGTTTTGGTCAAGTTACTAAGAGCGTATGGTGGATGCCTTGGCACGGGTAGCCGATGAAGGACGTGGTAAGCTGCGATAAGCTACGGTGAGCTGCAAACAAGCTTTGATCCGTAGATTTCCGAATAGGGCAACCTAGTTCGAGTAATGTCGAACAATCTCCCTCTGAATAAAATAGGGGGGAAGAAGATAACGGAGGGAACTGAAACATCTCAGTACCTCCAGGAAGAGAAAACAACCGTGATTCCCCTAGTAGCGGCGAGCGAACGGGGAAGAGCCCAAACCGATTGCTACGTTAAAGCCTGCAGGCGTTGTAGTATCGGGGTAGTGGGGCTCTGTCGGATCCTTCTGCAGAAGGGTCGGGAAGTTACAAAGCGTCTGTCTAGTTGAACGGCTCTGGAAAGGCCGGCTAAAGAGGGTGATAGCCCCGTAGACAAAAGGCAGGACGTCTTCCTCGATGGAGTTTCCAAGTAATGCGGGACACGAGAAATCCCGTATGAATCCGCCGGGACCACCCGGCAAGGCTAAATACTCACCCGTGACCGATAGCGAACCAGTACCGTGAGGGAAAGGTGAAAAGAACTCCTGACCGGAGAGTGAAATAGTACCTGAAACCGTACGCTTACAAGCTGTGGGAGCCAAGATTTATCCCTTCGGGGATTTATGGCGGTGACCGCGTGCCTATTGAATAATGATCCGGCGAGTTACTTGTCAGTCGCAAGATTAAGCCAAACACTGGCGTAGTCGTAGCGAAAGCGAGTCTGAATAGGGCGTCAAGTGGCTGGCAGTAGACCCGAAACCAGGTGATCTAAGCATGGCCAGGATGAAAGTGTGGTAAAACGCACTGGAGGTCCGAACCCACTAACGTTGAAAAGTTAGGGGATGAGCTGTGCTTAGGGGTGAAAGACTAATCAAACTTGGTGATAGCTGGTTCTCCTCGAAATATATTTAGGTATAGCCTCGAGCATAGTCGAACGGAGGTAGAGCACTGAATGGGTAAGGGGGCCCACAAGCTTACCAACCCCAATCAAACTCCGAATGCCGTTCGTATTTACTCGGGAGTCAGCCGGCGAGGGATAAGCTTCGTCGACAAAAGGGAAACAACCCAGACCACCAGCTAAGGTCCCTAAATTATAGCTAAGTGACTAAGGATGTGGGATTTCTAATACAACTAGGATGTTGGCTTAGAAGCAGCCACCATTTAAAGAGTGCGTAAATGCTCACTAGTCTAGAGGTTCTGCGCCGATAATTCATCGGGGCTAAGCTATATACCGAAGCTGTGGATCGCATCGCAAGATGCGGTGGTAGAGGAGCATTCCGTAAGCCTGCGAAGGTTCACTGTAAGGTGGGCTGGAGGTATCGGAAGCGATTATGCCGGAACAAGTAGCGATAATCCATGCGAGAAACATGGACACCGAAAACCTAAGGTTTCCTGAGGAAGGTTAATCCTCTCAGGGTTAGTCGGGACCTAAGCCGAGGCCGAAAGGCGTAGGCGATGGAAAAGACGTTAATATTCGTCTACCGCCAAAAGCACGTTATGAGCTATGGGGTGACGCAGAAGTGAAGGTCAGCCGGCGATTGGAAGTGCTGGTCTAAGTCCGTAGAAGGTAGGGGCAGGAAAATCCGTCCCTGCATAACTTCGAGAGATGATAGGGAGCCCGCGAGGGCTGGTTAAACTGATCGTAATCACGCTGCCGAGAAAAACCTCTGTGCCAGTGTTTAGGCGTCCGTACCGCAAACCGACGCAGGTAGGTGAGGTGAGAATCCTAAGGTGCTCGAGAGAACCCTCGTTAAGGAACTAGGCAAAATGGCTCCGTAACTTCGGGAGAAGGAGTGCCCTGAGTATGTGAAGCCCCCGCGGGTGGAGCAGAAACGGGCCGCAGTGAAATGGCCTGGGTGACTGTTTACTAAAAACACATGTCTCTGCTAAGCCGTAAGGCTATGTATAGGGACTGACACCTGCCCGGTGCTGGAAGGTTAAGAGGAGAGGTCAGTTCGACTTCGGTCGGATAAAGCTTTGAATCGAAGCCCCAGTAAACGGCGGCCGTAACTATAACGGTTCAATTTCGTTATTAACTACCTGTCTCGAAAACAAATCAAAGATCGCTTTGATCATATCGAGATTTAACAGGGCCGTTACTAAATCCAACTGTATGCTGGAACATCCGTGTATCCTGAAATACTACCCTCGGGTAGTGACAATTTTCAGGTGCGGACAATCAGCAGGAAATCCGGACTCGTCCGGAGATCCTCAGAGACTACACGTTGGAAAGCGGTTGTAACACTGCTAAACCATTTTATCTAATATCCATAACACACAGCCCAAATTTTCGGACTACAACCGCTTATGATATAGTCCGAACTCCATGGCGACATGGAGAGATCGATGCGGTATCCGGATGCGATAATCCTCAGAGTAATCGCGATGGATGCTTGCGATGAGATATTCCGAAAATGTCTCATAGTCGGTCCATCAGGATCTTCCCTGATGTTAACAAAATGCCTAAGGTAGCGAAATTCCTTGTCGGGTAAATTCCGACCTGCACGAATGGTGTAACAATTTGGGCGCTGTCTCAACGAGGGGCTCGGCGAAACTGTAGCAGCGGTGAAGATGCCGCTTACCCGTATCGGGACGGAAAGACCCCATGAACCTTTACTATAACTTGATACTGGTTTTTGGTCGTGTATGTAGAGCATAGGTGGGAGGCTTTGAAGCTGGTCCGCTAGGATCGGTGGAGCCACCAATGGAATACCACCCTTATTCTATCGAAATTCTAACCTAGGACCGTGAATCCGGTCCAGGGACAATGTCAGGCGGGTAGTTTGTCTGGGGCGGATGCCTCCTAAAAGGTAACGGAGGCGCCCAAAGGTTTCCTCAAGCTGTTTGGTAATCAGCTGTAGAGCGTAAAGGTATAAGGAAGCTTAACTGCGAGACCTACAAGTCGAGCAGATGCGAAAGCAGGGCTTAGTGATCCGGCGGTCGTGCGTGGAAACGCCGTCGCTTATCGGACAAAAGGTACTCTGGGGATAACAGGCTGATCTCCTCCGAGAGTCCACATCGACGAGGAGGTTTGGCACCTCGATGTCGGCTCATCACATCCTGGGGCTGGAGAAGGTCCCAAGGGTTTGGCTGTTCGCCAATTAAAGTGGTACGTGAGCTGGGTTTAGAACGTCGTGAGACAGTTCGGTCCCTATCTGATACGGGCGCAGGATACTTGAGGGAAGCTGACCCTAGTACGAGAGGACCAGGTTGGACGGACCCCCAGTACACCAGTTATCGCGCCAGCGGTATGGCTGGGTAGCTGTGTCCGGCAGGGATAAGCGCTGAAAGCATCTAAGCGCTAAGCCCATCCCAAGATTAGGTATCCCGTTTTAATTAACCTAAAGGCCCCTGGTAGACTACCAGGTTGATAGGTCGCAGGTATAAGGCCCGTAAGGGTCTAAGCTGAGCGATACTAATAGGCCGTGAGGCTTGACCATAATATTTTTGTCGAAGCCTTTTCCCAGAAAATCATAGCATTCTATTAAGTTGTCATCGAACCACCGTTCTTTTAAAATCGAATGATACGTGTGCTGTCGGGTCATCTGATCTGACATGTAACACAAAAAGTTTCCGGTTGCGATGGCGTGGGGGAAACACCCGTTCCCATTCCGAACACGGCAGTTAAGCCCCACAGCGCCGATGGTACTGCCTCTTTGCGGGGGTGGGAGAGTAGGACGCGGCCGGGAGTATAATGAAGAATCGCCTCGATGAAAATCGGGGCGATTTTTTTTGTAGTATAAAAAAGTTTGCCTAAATAGATAATGACTGCTATAATAGAATTGTGAATAAATCTAAAGCCGTAATTGTAGCAGATTCTATAGAAAATCGGATTTATCTAATTCGTGGCCAAAGGGTGATGCTCAGTTCCGATCTGGCGTTACTTTATAGAGTAGAGCCGAGATCTCTTACTCAAGCAGTCAAACGTAATATTGAGAGATTTCCTGAAGATTTCATGTTTCAATTAACGATGGAAGAATTCCAAAACTTGAAATCACAAAATGTGATTTCAAGTTGGGGCGGCCTCAGAAGGGCATATCCATATGCATTTTCAGAACAGGGCGTAGCTATGCTCTCAAGCGTTTTGAAAAGCAGAAATGCCATCATAGTAAATATACATATTATGCGTGCATTTGTTCGAATTAGGGAAATTCTTTCATCGCACCGCGAACTAGGACGCAAAATTAACGAACTTGAATCGAAAATAACTATTCACGATCGGGAAATTAGATCACTTTTCGATGCCATTCGCCAGTTGATGAGCCATCCTGAAAAACCTAAAAGACAAATCGGCTTCCGAAAGGGGAAATAATTATTAGCGGCTAAATCTGAGATGCCGATAGAATTGCCAATTATTACTATATACTGCGGGAGAGTCGAGAAATGGAAAATGTCAATCTCAAATGTCTTTCCGATTTTAATTTGAGTGGCAAAAGTGCCTTAATAGAATTGATTAGTAATTCTCGCTATAAATCTGTAGAGCAAGCCATCGCATCCTTAACTATTTTTACACATCCAGCGACAGTAAGACAATCACGCAATATGAATATATTTAATATTATAAGATATAAAATGGGAACTCCAACGAGAGGCCAAATTCATCAACTTTCAGATGGACGAACTGCGATGTATGATGATAATAAGGGGCCAACTGATGCATTTCTATGGGCAAATTCAATAAATAGAAATAATTATGAGGACGTTGTTGTCTGTCATATTTGGGATAAGTCTGACAATGTTGATTACTATACATCTTTGGCCAATATCTGTATGCTACCCGCTTTTCTTTCAAAATTGACTGACACGGACGAATCTGTAAAAAGGCTTTTAAGATATCATGTTTTCCGAAGCTACGAAGGCTTTAAACCAGACGGTGAATCCGATCCTCCCAAACCCCATAATTATGATAGCCTTCTTTGGGCAAAGCAATTTGATGTTGTAGAAAACTTGGAAAAGAGCTTTAGAGAAAAAATGATATCCAAACCAAAAGACAGCACTGTAAAATCCGCACGCGAAATTGGTTGGCATTTTTCCAATTATCAACCTGATGAAAAATTATCAGTTCATATTTTAAGCCCAGGGTTACGAGAAACAAAAGGGAGAAAAATAATGGGCCAATTAAAGGATTACACAAGGTATGATTTTGCTGGGCAAACATACAACAAGCGAAAACTGGTCCATGCTGTTATCAAACAATACATCAGTAAAAATCCTAACACCGATTTTGCCATGCTCGAAAGGGCTTTTCCTAAAGAATTGCAGGGGTCACGTTATGGAGTATTCGATACAATAGAAAATGCTAGAGAAATAGAAATCAGTTCAAAACAAGCGAGGCATTATCTTAAAGAAAAAGAAATTATCAGTTTAAAAGACGGAACTAAAATAGCTAGTTGCACACAATGGGGTGCCGATCTAAATATCGAGAAATTCATTGAAAGAGCCAAAGAACTGGGATTTGAAATAAAGAAAATATCATAGCTTGGGGAAATGACGTCCTGTGCCATTAGTTGACAGCCCAAAACCCTTGTGGTTTTGGGATAGTGTTCCCAAATCTCTTCGAGATTTGGGCTACAATAATGCCTGCCTTCACGGGCATGACAGGATGATAACAGTAGGTCCGAACCCCTGTGGTTCGGACTCTTTTTTTTATAGGCGAATCGGCGGAACCACGGGGGGTTCCGCCCTACAGCATATTCTGATAAGCCTTGACTTCAATCTGTCACGCTCTATAAATTTACCTATAGGTTCGCTAATTTGTATTTCGATAACCAAGGGGAGGATTTATGGGCCATCTGGTAGGGAAAGAACTCTATAGAAAGCTCGGGAAGAAAATCGACAATCTGACCGTTCGTGTCCCCTGGAACGAGAAATTCTATAATATCCTGGTCGAGCTCTACACTCCCGACGAAGCCGAAGTTTGTGTCAAGATGCCATTCGGCATGACCGACTTCGATCATATCCGAAAATCCACCGGATTCGAACAGGCCAAGTTGCAGAAGATATTAGATAGCTTAAGCGTCAAAGGGTTGATATTAGATATCTGGAATGGTAAAAAATATCTCTATATGCTGTCGCCGCTGGTCATCGGGATTTTCGAAATGACTATGATGCGTACCGGCGCAAATCTCAATACCAGCGAATGGGCCCGGCTTTTCAATGATTATCTCGAAGATAAGAGTTCCTTCTACAAAGCTAATCTTGAAGGCGGCAAAAAGGTCATGCCATTAAGGGCGATGCCGCATAATGAGGCGATCGATAAATCGGAAGCAGTCGAAATATTCGACTACGAAAACGCCAAAGCGATATTGGAGAGCAATGATAAATTCGCGATCGGTATCTGCTCCTGCCGCCATGAGAAATTGCATACTGGCCAGAAAAGCTGCGATGTACCATTGGAAACCTGCTCGTCATTCGGATCCGCGGCCGAATATATGATCAGGCGCGAATTCGCCAAGGAAGTTTCGAAGACCGAGATGCTCGAAAATCTGGCCCGTTCAAAAGAATTGGGCTTGGTCATCTGTGCTGATAATGTCAAAAAAGATGTGTCATTCTTCTGCTTCTGCTGTGGTTGCTGCTGCAATGTCTTATTGGGGATCAGCAAATTCGGCTATCCCAATGCCGTGGTAACATCGAGCATGATAATCAAAAGAGACGAGGAATCATGCTCCCAATGCGAAGTCTGTATCGAATCCTGCCCGATCAACGCTATCACCATGCAGTCAGAAGGATGCCCTAAAATTGACGAGTCGATCTGCATGGGTTGCGGTGTTTGCGCCTTGAACTGTAGCGCGGGCGCGTTGAGGCTGGTCAAACGAGGCCAACGAGTCCTCCATCCCGAGACCATGTTCGAACGGGTTATCCTGCAATGTCTCGAACGGGGCACGTTGCAAAATTTCATGTTCACCGACACGCAGCGTTTGACCCATAAATTCATGCGCGGCTTTGTCGGTGGATTTCTCAAAATGCCGCCTGTCAAAAAAGCCTTGATGAGCGATACTTTGCGATCGTCATTCCTGCACGCCATGCAGAGGAAATAGCCAAACAATGCGGCGGGGCGGCAGGTCAAAGCCGCCCACCGGCGGCTCCCGACCTGACGCAACCAGCCCAGCCCGACGCTGATTAAAATATTAAATCCCAAGATTGATAAATATCAAACATTAGCATATATTGCCCCACGATTGTCGTTGCTATCAGGTATCGGTATTTGAAGAGCGGCAAACTGATTAATTCGATTAGGTATTTTGACAAAAAAGAAAGATAAATCAGAAATGAATAAAAGTGATTCGGTAAAAATATCAAATTATAGAGACCAATTGTGGAATCGGCTTATCTGCGAAGTTTTGCCATTCGTGCAAAAGCCCGGCAGGTATGTTGGCAATGAACTGAATTCCATTCATAAAACACATGACGACAAGACCTTCAAGGTTGCGCTCTGTTTCCCTGATATGTACGAAATCGGTATGTCATATCTCGGCATGCAGATTCTATATAATATTATCAACCGCCGCGATGATGCTTTCGCCGAACGAGTTTTCGCTGTTTGGCCCGATATGGAAAAGCGGATGATTGAAAAAAATGTCCCGCTGTTTTCATTGGAATCATCCACGCCCGTAGCGCAATTTGATATTGTTGGCTTCCATATCACTTACGAGATGTGCTATGTCACTGTAATCAACATGCTCAATCTTGCGGGGATACCTTTGAAGTCAAGCGATCGCGATGACAGCCATCCATTGATTATCGCCGGAGGACCGTCAACACTGAATCCCGAGCCGGTGGCTGATTTTATCGATGCCATCCTGATCGGGGATGGTGAGGAAGCGATCCATGAAATTATCGATAAGCTAAAAGAGGCAAAGGCCAAGAATTACGGCCGCAAACAAAAATTGGAAATGCTTTCAAAGATCGGCGGCATGTACATCCCAGGTTATTATTCTCCTAAATATGATAATGACGGACAATTTATTTCACTTGAAAAATTGAATGAATTCGCACCTGACAAAATCAAAACGAGCAGTGTTGCCGAATTAAAAAGCGAATATTATACGGATAAGCCTATCGTGCCATTTGTGGAAATTACCCAAGACCATCTCTCTTGCGAAATCATGCGCGGCTGTGTGCGCGGCTGTCGTTTCTGCCAGGCGGGATATCAATATCGTCCGCGCCGCCAGCGAACGCCGGATGATCGTGGCGTCATCAGTGTTCGCGTGCTTAGACAGTACCGGCTATGATGATGTAACCCTGCTTTCGCTTTCATCGACTGACTATAATCGTCTGAATGATCTATTGGCGAGGCTCAGTCCGAAATTTATCGAAAAGAGAATTGGGCTCGGCTTGCCATCTCTGAGGCCGGAAACAATATCGCCGTCATTGTTGGAGACATTGTCCGCGACCAGAAAATCAGGTCTCACATTGGCGCCCGAGGCCGGCACCGAACGGCTTCGATATTCGCTCGGCAAAAAGATATCCGATGAAGAGATATACACTGCCATCAGACTAGCTATGGATGCCGGTTGGCAAACATTCAAGCTGTATTTCATGATCGGGTTGCCGGGGGAGACCGACGACGATCTCGATGGCATTATTGCGATTTTGCGGAAGACATCATACATGGCCTTCAATCAGCAGGGGAAATGCAGCGTCAATGTTACTTTGTCATCATTCAATCCCAAGCCCCATACTCCCTGGCAGTGGGAACGACGTTGTAGCAATGATGAAATCAATAGAAAGATTCAAAAAATAATCAAAGGCGTCCGAAAGCCCAATATCAATATCAAATATGGCGATCTCGATCTTTCATTGATTGAATCAGTCTTTAGTCGCGGCGATAGACGTCTATCAAACGCGATCCTTACCGCCTACAACAAAGGTTCGCGTCTCGAAGGCTGGACTGAATGGTTCAATGCCGAAAGATGGTATCAATCATTCGCGGAAACCGGAGTTGAATGCGAGAAGAGATCGCAGCCGATTGTTGAAAATGCGCCGCTCGCATGGGATCATATTGATAACGGCATCTCAAAAGATTATCTGAAAAAAGAAAATCAGAAATCCAAAGAGGCAATTCCAGCTTCCAGTGTCTTTGATAATGCTGACGAAAAGTCAGCGGTAAATTCCTCCGAAAGTTCCGAATATGGAAGACGGGCAAAACGGGTTCCCAAACAATCGACCGCGCCTCCTGGAACTTACAAAATAAGAATCAAATACAGCCGCGATAATGGAATAAGATTCTATTCACATCTGGACATGATCAGGACATTGACACGCGCGATTAATCGCAGCGGAATCCCTATTGCCTTTAGTGAGGGATTCAATCCTCATATGAAAGTATCATTTGGGACACCATTGCCATTGGGGTATACCTCCGATGCCGAATACCTGGATATTCAGACGACCCAACCCTGCAGGGAAGAGTTCATAGATAATTTGCAGAATACATTTCCAATAGGTTTGAATATTGTCGGCTATAAACATTATTTCGCCAACGTGGCATCGTTGAGCAAACAATTGAATTTCGCAGTATACGAGATTCCCGAAATAGACAATTTCATATTTAATCCTGATTCGCTTAAGGAAATTGTCGAACGGAAAAGCCTGCCGGTCAAACGCAAAAAAGAAAATGTCGAAAAGGAAGTCGATGCCGGACCATTTATCGAAAGCTTGGATATAGACGGTAAGGTAATCATTGCGGGTCTCTGGCAGACAACCGAAGGCCATATCAAACCTGAGGAGATACTTGTGTTTGGACTTGGCTTGGAAATTGAACAAGTAAAACCTCTGCCCATTCATCGCAAGGGTCAATACTATAAGTCAGGTTTCCGATTGATAGAACCGCTGGAGCTCGTGTGAGTTTACAGCCCACCATATCTCGCAAAATCGCCTGGCAAGCCCTGGTCAGCTACATAAAATTCCATAAAGACCCTTCGGAAATCTTGGTCGAATTAATGCCAAACGATATTTCAGATCAAGACAAAGGTTTGGCCTGGGAATTGACATTGGGAGTGATACGCTATCAAAAAAAACTGGATCATATCGCTATTCAATTTATCAACAATACTAATCCAAGACAGAAGCCCGAAATCAGCGCGGCTTTGCGAATGGGGCTTTATCAGTTAACCGAAATGTCAAGGATACCTCAATTCGCCGCTGTGGATGAGACCGTGGCAATTGCCAAGGAATCGACATCTATCAAAGAAGCGGGTTTTGTCAACGCTGTACTCAGGTCTTACCTTCGCGCGCCGGATAAAATCAAATACCCCGAAAGGTCAAAAGATCCGGCCGGATATCTTTCGACAATCTATTCATTTCCCGAATGGATGGTCAATCGCTGGCTGGCCCGATTTGGATTCGATGAAACCGAACAGCTATTGCGCGCCTATAATGAACGGCCGACCACTTCGATGAAGATTCTCACCGGCAAAATCAGCATGAATGATGCCGCGAATATGCTGAAATCCGAGAACGTCATTTTAAATAGCGGGCGATATTTGCCCGATTACTTTTCATCCAATAATATCTCCGAGTTATTGAAATCGAATCTATTTAAGAATGGTAATTCCATTATTCAAGACGAATCTCAGGGGATCCCTGTTCACTTATTGAATCCGCCGATCGGGGCGACAGTGCTTGATCTATGCTCGGCCCCGGGTGGGAAGACTATATCATTCGCCGATAAAGTCGGGCCGTCAGGCAAAGTGATATCGTTGGATTCGGATAAGAAACGAGTAGATCAGATCGCCCAAAATATAAGACGTACCGGCTTGACCAATATAGAAATTGTCGCCGTGGATCTTTTACAAATTGCGCCGAAGGAAAAATTTAAATATATATTGCTTGATGTGCCATGCAGCGGTCTGGGCACGTTGACACACAATGCGGACTTGAAATGGTCAAAAACAGAGCATGATATTCAACGACTCGCGAAAATTCAAAAAAAACTGCTTGATAAGGCCGCTACTTTTCTGGCCGATGGCGGCAGCCTCGTGTATTCAACATGCACTACCGAAAGCGAAGAAATCGAGAATGTTGTCAATTCATTCATCAAATCTAATTCCGAATTTTATCTTGCGGATGGGAACGCTCCCTTTCTTCAGCCGTTTAAAGTATCTACTGGATTATATAGAAGCTGGCAGCATAAACATGGCATTGGAAGCGGCGGGTTCGCATTGATGAGGAAAAAATGAAAATTAATATGATGAAATTCGATATAAAAAATGAAAAGACACGGGGGCTATTAATCACCGCCGGGGTGTTTATCGGCGGCATGATTATCATTGCCATAATATTGGATGCTTTCGTGATGCCGGTCGTGGTCAGGGAAGGGTCAGAGACTCAAGTGCCATCGGTAACCAATCTTTCGCTACAGGCGGCTGAGGCCAAGCTTAAGGAAGCCAATCTCGATATGACATTGGGCAGCGAGGAATTCGATTCATCTATGCCCAAAGGCGCGATTATAAACCAGATACCCGAGGCGGGTGCGGTAGTCAAAAAAGGCCGAAAGGTGATGGTGATAATCAGCAAAGGCTCGGCATCGGCGACAGTGCCCGAATTGAATGGATATACTTTAAGAGAAGCGCGCTTCATGCTTCAAAAAGAGGGCCTCCAGCAGGGTAGTGTCTCATGGGTTGAGGATACGACGAGACCGGATGGCGTGATTATTACATCGTTGCCGCCGTCGGGGACTGTTATGCGCCTCAATGCCGCCGTGCAATTGGTAGTAAATAGATTGGCATCGACCATGACAATCAAGGTGCCGGATTTTATTGGACTTGATCTCGATGAAGCCAAAAGCCTCGCCGAAGAAAATTATCTTTTGATCGGCGAAATAAGCTATCAGGTTAATGAACGGTTACTGCCTGAGACTGTAGTTGGGCAATCGATTCCCGAGGGCACGATGGCCGATAAATGGACCGTAATCAATCTGACTGTTTCAGCACTGGAATAAGATAATGAATGGGATAATAGTCGCACCATCGATTCTTTCCGCCGATCCGCTCAATCTCGAACGTCGAAATAAAGGCTATCGAAAAGGCCGGAGCCGATTGGATTCATGTCGATATCATGGACGGGCATTTCGTTCCCAATCTTACTTACGGCCCACGTCTCGTTCAGCATATTCGCAAAATTACAAAATTGCCGTTGGATGTGCACCTGATGATCGATTCCCCGCAATCATTCATCGAGAAATTCGCGTCGGCAGGGGCCGACAATATCACGATTCATTCTGAAGTAAAGGCGACTATTCCGTCACTCCATGAGATAGTAAAAAGCGCGGGGAAATCATTCGGGATTAGTATCAAACCCGATACGTCATTGGACACGATTTCGGATTATCTCGATCTCGCCGATGTCTTATTGATTATGACTGTCTATCCGGGGTTCGGCGGCCAGCAGTTTATCGAACCGATGCTCTCCAAAATCTCCCAAGCCGCCCAAATGAAAGCCGAGAGTAACTTCAAATATGCTATTGAGGTCGATGGCGGTCTCAACGACAAGACAGTCAAAGCCGCAATAAGCAATGGCGCCCGAATAATAGTCGCCGGCGAATATATTTTCGGATCTAAAGATTACAAAGCGACAATTGAATCATTAAGAAAGTAAGCGATATTTCCATATTTATGGCGTCTTTAAGAATCCTTTCCTGACGATTCTCCATTAGCAAAATCCCTCTTAATCTTGACACCCTCTTCTATACCCACTATAATTTTCCCATGAAAGCAAGGCTCGATCCATCGGTCTTCGATCTGCCGGTGCAGGAGATCAGACGAGGATATCGTTCGGCAGTCTATTTCTGGCGCGCCAAACGGATACTCGAACAGGACAATCGGCATGCCAATGTCACTCATCAGATTTTCCAGAAGCAGGATAATGTCACAATCTGCGGCACTGATGAGGTTATAGCGATTTTCAAAAGCGCAACCGGTCTTTATGCCGATTACGAAAAGGCATCGAAATTATTCGATCGCTATATCGAAATAAAACCCCAGGTTCGACAGGCCTTATACAAAGGCGATTACGACAGCTATCTCGCCATGACCAAAGAGAAGATGGAAATTTCGCGCGCGCTTGATGAGCTCTGGATCGATAAATACGGCGAAATCGAAATCAAATCGCTTTACGATGGCGACCTGTTGTCGTCATGGGAAACTGCCATAACAATCGAGGGCGATTACTCGCTTTTCGCTCATCTGGAATCGCTCTATCTCGGTGTGCTTGCCCGACGATCCAAAGTCGCCACCAACACCCGCGCGGTGGTCGAGGCCGCCAATGGCAAACAAGTACTTTTCTTCGCGGACAGATTCGATCATTTCAGCAATCAGGGGGGCGATGGCTACGCGTCGTATATCGGCGGGGCCAAGGGTGTCGCCACCGACGCCATGGCCGCCTGGTTTGGCGAACGAGGTCTCGGGACAATTCCGCACGCCATGATAGTCGCATACGGCGGCGATACCGCGCTATCGGCCGAACGATTCAACAAATATTATCCCGATACGAATGCAATTTCGTTAGTAGATTTCGATAACGATTGTGTCAAAACCTCGCTGGAATCAGCCCGCGGGCTTGGCGAAAAGCTCTGGGGAGTTCGGCTCGATACGGCCGAAAAACTGATTGATAAATCACTGCAGAATGAAATCGGCATACCCGAAACCGAATTGCATGGCGTCGCTCCGCGGCTGGTCGAGAAGGTCCGCGAGGCGCTTGATTCCGAGGGATTCCGGCATGTCAAAATAATTGTTTCCGGCGGCTTCCATCCCGAACGAATTCGACATTTCGAGAAGCTCGGCGTGCCGGTCGATATCTACGCGGTTGGTAGCTGGATACTATCCGGCCGTTTTGATTTCACCGCTGATGCCGTCCGTCTCAATGGCAAGCCGCTCGCCAAGGTGGGCCGAGAATACAGGCCGAATGCTAGATTGTCGATCGTAGAATAATTAGCTCATCGCTTTTCGGGAGCACTTTCCAGTTGATTTTTCATAACGTGGACAAAAATAGGGAACTTTCGGGGCTTGTGAATAATTCAATAATTATAAGATTGACCTATAGAGTCAATTTGAACTAATCTTAGGTTAAAATGTAGAATTGAAATTAAGGGAAGGAGAAGGGTATGAAAAAATATGTGATAACCGCCATTTTGATGGTGGTCGGGCTTGCTCAGATTTTGTCAGCCCAACCCGCGCAGGTCATGTCATTCGATGATGCCAAGGCACAAGCAGCCAAACTTAATAAGCCGATTTTGGCCGAATTTTATGCGGTTTGGTGAGGGGCATGCAAAAGATTCGCCCGTGAGGCGGAATCCGACAAAGAATTAATCAAATCTCTTGAATCGGTCGTGCTGTTTCGCATAGACGCTGAAAAAGGGGACGGCAAGGAATTGGCCAAGAAATGGAAGGTCAACGCCTATCCGTCGTTCATTTTATTTAATAGTAAAGGTGAGCCCCTTGATCGCTGGCTCGGATATGAAAAATCATTCTTTCTGAAAACCTTTACAGACGCCATCAAGGATCAGGCTACTATTGATGAAATGGTTTCCAGGATGAAATCCAAGCCGGATGTTGCTGATGCTTCCGCATTAGGCCGCTGGTATTCGGCATTCGGGGATTTCAAGAAAGCAGTGGAATATTACACCGAATCCCAAAAACTCAATAGTGATCCGTCATTTGATTATACCGATGAAATTTTCGAAGTAGTCGCCGATGGTTATTTAAAAAATATCTACACATTCGAGGATGTAAAGGCCGCGGCCGATAATGTCGTCAGATCGAAAAACGAAACTCCATCGGAAGTCTACGAAGCATGCCAGAGAATGATTACTTTGGTCGTAGACAAGAATCAATTGGAGCTCTTGCCCGGGTATATCAAAGGCGGCCTGCAGGCAACATCAGATACGACAAAACCTGAAATGAAACAGGGCCATAATGAGATGATGATCTATGAAGCCCTTTTCATCAATAAAGACACAACCAAGGCAGTCACTTATAAAAAAGGCTCCATGCCGGATGGCTGGACGGAAAATGCCCTGCAGCTAAACGAATTCGCCTGGTGGTGCTTTGCAAATAAAGTCAATTTGCCCGAAGCTGAAACGCTTTCAAAGAAATCGGTTGGTTTGGCCGAGGCGGGCAATGATAAAGCACAATGTCTCGATACAAACGCCGAGATCGCCAATGCCCTCGGCAAGCCCAATGTTGCTGTCGAGCTAACCAAGCAGGCCATCGCCCAAGATTCAACCAGCGATTATTATCCAAAGCAATTGGATAGATTCGAAAAGCTGGTTAACCCCCAAAAGCCATAAAACAATATTCTAAAAACAAAATAGTCCAAAGGGTCGGCTCCAAGCCGACCCTTTTGCTTAGCAAGAAACTTTACCGCAATTGATTAAATATTAGCGAACAGGCGAGATATGTTAAGAATATGTTCGCATTCTATTATAATTTGATTAAACGGGCCCAATAAGGTGTTTTTCACTAATTCCCTCTCTATCAAATGGAACATAGACTCGGATATGGCAGTTAGCAAAATAGGTATGGTAAGAATTAAAATAAATAAAGAACGGGATGCCTTGCTCGTTGTCGATGTCCAGAATGATTTCTGCCCGGGAGGTTCGCTGGCTGTCCGCGATGGCGACAGAGTTGTCGGAGTGATAAATAGAATTAATCCCTATTTCGATATCATCTATGCCACGCGGGATTGGCATCCGCCGAATCATGTTTCCTTCAAAGAATTTGGCGGGGTTTGGCCGGTCCATTGTGTCGCTAAAAGCCATGGCGCCGAATACCATCACAAGCTTACTACGGAAAAATTCAGGAATGTCTTGAAAGCTACAGCAGCCAATGAAGAGGCTTATTCCGGATTTCAGGGTACCCGGCTCTCCGAAATTTTGAAGAAATCAAATATAAAGCGAGTATTTATTTGCGGCCTGGCGACTGATTATTGTGTCAAAGCCACCGCCCTCGATGCCTTAAAGAACGGTTTCGAAACGTTGGTCGTGGCCGATGCTATCCGAGGAGTCGATGTGCACCCCGGCGATTCCATCAAGGCAATGGATGAAATGGAACACGCCGGGGCGATCATGATACTTTCAACTACCCTGGACTGAGCTTTCCTTTCGGGCGTCTTTTTTAAGGTTGGCGGCGATACGCCGGGCTAATTCCATCTGGACATCCATGAGCGATGTAAATACCGGCAGGCCGAAATAGATGATTGTTCTGATAGCATCCGAAATGGTCATCTCGTAACGTTTTGATAAATTCTCCAGATCCTGCTTCATCTCTCTTGTCAATCTAATCTGCACATGTCGATGATCATTTGCCATTACTGTTCCCTCCGTTGTTAACGCTGGAAATATGTTTTAAGTGTGCTTTCAGGATTTGAGGCGGATAGAATTTTTCTCCAGTTATTGATTCCAAATTTTTGCAAATTTGTCCCCAAGATTCCGAATCATTCTTAGCCAAAATTACTCTGTCGATTGCTTCTTTTCGGGGATGGCTGCAGATTCTACAGGTGCCGGTTACATTCAGCCCCCATCGATTTTTGACGAAATCACCCAGAATCATCTTTAATTGCCTTTTGATTTCGTAAAAGCGACGGTTCAACTCATTGAGTGGAATACCATCCCGACTGGCTATGCCAGATAGTGAATGGCCTTGATAAAATATTTCATAAATCAATTGTTGTGATCCAGGATCAAGTCTGTTCATGGCATTGCTGACCGTATCAACCAGGACCGGGTCAGTCAACTTAGATTGTTCTATCTCTATTGTATCAATTACCTGAGGATCGAATCCTTTGATTTTCGGCACATTTTCTCCTTTTTTGGATAGAAATATGCTCCGAAAATCCGGCAACGGTTATCACTTGATATTCATCCGAAATTCATTTCCTGATTTTACTTATTATTGTCACGGGCATAAAATGAAGAATTCATCCGCTGACCAATGTATCTTAAACCACAATATATAGAATGGTCATACCATACATATGGATGCAAGGTGTTGCGGTACAATAGATTTTATCACAGATTTTACTTGACTCGGCCATACCGTATGATTATACTAAAATTGAGGCTTGGCGTAGTGGCCTCACCCAAAGGACTTCCAGCAAATGAGGTTTTCTTTTTTTAAGAGTTTAACATCAATTATTAACAGGAGGTATCCCATTGATTTCAATTGGTAAAGTGAAGTGGTTTAATAGTAAGAAGGGATACGGGTTCATCACTCTCAATGAAAATGGTAATGATGTTTTTGTTCATTACACTTCGATCAAGGGCGATGGGTTCAAGTCATTGTTGGAAGGGGATAACGTTCAATTTGAATTAGTGGAGGGACCTAAGGGTTTACAGGCCCAAAACGTTTTAAAGACGAACTAAAAAATACATACGTAAAGAATTTGAGCCCCTATTATTACGATAGGGGTTTTTTTATATTATGTAAGGTATCAGTCTGGCCGTTCTTCCCATATATTCAATATAAGGCTGTCCAAGGGTGTTAATAAGCGCCTTTTCCTCGATCCGAATTCTATAAATAAACGCGAGCGCAACGGGCACAAATATAATCAATAAACTAAGCCAATTTGATAATGCCAAGCCCATTCCCAGAAAGCTTATCAGGCTCCCTGAGTACGCCGGGTGTCGGATATGCTTGTAAATGCCAATATCGATTACCTTCTGATCGGTGGATGTCGCGACGTTGGTGGTAAAATACTTTCCCAGAGTGCGTATTGCTATAATGCGAATGATTATTCCCGCAGGTATCAACGCCAAACCAAGCCAGCGGATATAAATGGGAATTCCCCAATAACCTATTAGCGAATACGGAATAGTATTACCAATAGCTGTGGAGACCACAATGGTAATCCATAAGAGGGCTAATGTACCCTTATCTTCTGTTGAGCCCGCTGAACGGCGAAAAATGGCAAAAGCGATTTCGAATAGGATCCATACTATACATATTACATTATAAGCTTTAGAAAATAGAATCATGCTTTGTCAGGAAATTAATCTTGTTGGAAATGATAGCTCATGACGATTGCTGCACTCGCTCCCGGATCAATTTAAGCCAGGAATCGAAAACTTCGAGAGTTGTCTCCCAATTCAGGCTATTGGAAAATTGAATTATATCATTATTTCCGGGACCTGGGGCAAATTCCGGTTCATACCCGATATTTCGCAGGAAAAATTTAAAATAGAATTTCGGCGATGAGTGATCATATGAAAGCAATGAGCAGATATAATGAGCGTTTTCGTTCGTGGCCGGGATTTTGTCGTAATGATCAAATTTATGCCAATGGAATTGCGAAAATTCCATATCCGCCGCCTTGATACGCTCTTCAATTATTCTTACTCTTGACGGCAAAAGTCTATTATCATAATCGTGTTTCATTGCTTAAATGTAACTTTTCAACGTCTTAAGGGTCAACCATTATTTTCCGGCAGTACCGCGAAACCCGTTGGCAACTATATCAGATATCTATCTTTTTTCAGTCAGAAATCTGGATATTGAAGTAACCATTTTTCTTGGCGAAATCCGTTCCGATTCAATCATTATCTTATTCAGTATACCGGGGATAACAACTGTTTTGCCGGCCATCATACCTTTGTAGCCGATTTTCGCCACCTTCTCTGCCGACATCACCATTATGCTTCTGAATAGCCGTGCTTTTTCGACACCGGCAGTAGACTGGAATTCGGTACGTGTCGGCCCGGGACAAAGCGCCGTGATAGAAATTCCAGTACCTTTCATCTCATTGGCCAGTGCTTCTGAAAATAAAAGTACATATGATTTGGTCGCGTAGTAGACCGACATCAATGGTCCCGCCTGAAATCCTGCTATCGACGCCAGATTCATGATCCTGCCGGAATTTCGAGCAGCCATATCTTTTAAGAATAATTTGGTCAATTGCGACAAAGCCACAATATTGACCTGAATCATCATATTTTCATAATCCCAGTCGGTTTCGGCGAATTTGCCCGATCCCCCAAATCCGGCATTATTGACAAGATATTCAATATTATAATTATCGCGCTTGAGGTCCTGATAGAGTTGAAACGGGGCTCCCGGCAAGGCCAAATCTATTGCGATGGTTTTGATAGGCACATTAGATGATTCCATTATCTTTGCCGCGGCCCCCAAAAGCCGTTTTTCATCTCTGGCGACCATTACTACGCCATACCCATCTCGAGCGAAAAGCTGCGTTAGCTCATATCCGATTCCACTCGACGCGCCGGTGATTAACGCGAACTTGCCGCGATTTTCTCCCCGGTTTTCGGCTTCACTTTTCGGAGGCATTTCTAATATTTTCTTATTTGTATTCATATCAATTACTATTAAAAATCGCCAAATGTCAAAATATGTTCCCCGATCAGGAAAAATGATGGTTGATAGAGAGAATCCTCGTGGTTCCTTCTGCCTGTATAGAGTTGATAATAAAGAGTCCGAACCGCAGGGGTTCGGAATTACAATATCTTGTAGAGACGCAAAATCTTGCGTCTCTACTTCTTTGGAAATCTTATTTCCTGTGCGCGGATGCCTCTAAGTATCTCGAAAATTCATCAGGCATATTTGGCGGGGCAATTTCGAAAACAATCCCTATATTTTTGTCGTCGGATTTAACATAGGTTAGTCGGAATTGGGGGGTATTCGCCGATTTGTCACTGGTGAAGATTATTGATTTTTGATCGCTCGAAATCTCAATAGCATAATTAATCACATGACCCTCGTTATCCCAGTAAATAGCCTTCATGGGTGATGAAGTATTCTCCTGGTATAAGACCATAAAATCATCATGCCTATATGCCGGTTTATCTTTTGTTGACGGATATTCGGCGTAATTTTTCCGGGTCATTATCTTTCCCTGCAAATCCATGTTGAAAGAGAATCCTCCAACTCCCTGTCCGGGATCACCGCCGCCTTCGCCAACCCATTCGCCGAGAAGATATTTGATCTGGTTGAAACTGGTTACGCTCATGAAGTTATTTGTGGATGTTGAATCGGCTTTAGCGGGGTAAGATGTAAATAAAAAGATCGCGGCTATTGCCAATAAGAACATAAGTGATTCTTTCGTCCAATTAAATTTTTTCACAATAATCCTCCTGAAATGGTTTAGATGCATTGGTTGAAATATTACGAGATTATTCATTGACGGTCAATCGCCGAATGAATCAGAAACCTTATTCCTGCGAGTCACGTCTTGACGTGACCGCATCTTAATTAGTCGGGGGCGGTCAGGGCAAGCCCTGACTCGCCGCGGGTTCACTAAACAAATCGGATTTTATGCGGGATAAATCTCAAAAAGAGTTCAATGAGCATTTATTATTAAAATAGCCTAAAGGTGGAATGACTAGTCGAAACGTTTTCTTGCCAAAGGAGAGGCGATGATCAAGATACCATTTTTCAAAAAAACAGGTAAATCTAAGCAAATTCCATCGACGGCTTTGTCGCAACGCGCGCCTGCCAATAAACCGCACCATCATGCCCGCACCAGGCCCGGCGCCGGTCTGGCTAACAAACAAGCGATGATAAGTTTCCCTGATGATTATAGCTACAATGAGCGGGTGACTTTGTATCGCTTTTTGCGTGAGAATATTCCTGTCATCAACGGCGCGATATGGGTATGGGTCAGGCTGTGCTCAAGCCCGATGGAAATTCATCTGGCGGAAAATATCACCGAGAGAAACAAGGCGAAATTGCGTGATGCAATTGACGAGCTCAATAATAAATTGGCGCCGAATCAATATTATAAAACCGGGGGCCTGCAAAGATTATCCGATCTTTTCTTCAATAGCCTCTTTGTGGATGGCGCCTTCGCGGGGAATATAGATCTTTCGGAATCGGGCGGTATCAACGGATTCTCGGCAGTCGATTTGCGTAAGTTGGTCTTCGAAAATGAAGATGAATTGAAAATCTATATAGATTCCTATAATGAGAAGATTCTCGCCGACCAATCGAGTTTTATTTATATCCCGCTTGATGACGATGTTTCGGATCCGCGCGGCAAGAGCATATTGCAATCAATTGGTTTTGTAAGCCGCTTGGAGCAGAAGCTACTCGATGATATGCAGAAATCGCAGGAGAAGGCCGGATATAATCGCATGCATGTGCTTATCAAGAAGCCGGAACGCAGGATGGGCGAATCGGAGCCAAATTATATAGATAGGGCCAATGACTATTTCGACGATACGGTCAAACTCTTTTCCGGCATCAAGCCCTCGGATTCCGCGGTGACCTGGGATGATATCGAAATCAAGACTATTGGCCCCGGCAGCGGCGCGACTCCTGCCACGAGCGCGTGGTATCTATCTCATCGGGCTCTGGTAGAGGATATCTGCGCCGGAGTTCATCTCGATCCATTCATGCTCGGGTACTCATTTGGCACTACTCAAACCTGGGCGGGGTTCAAATATGAACTGGTATTAAGACAAATAGTCTCGGTTCAAAAACTGGCCATCAGATTTTTCGAATGGCTCATCAATAACTATCTCAAGCATGAGGGACACGACATCAGGGCTGAAGTCCGTTTCGACAATAACGGGATCGATAATATATTCGAGAAATATCGCAGTGAACACGAAGCCGCTGAACGAGTCATGGAGCTTTTCAAGGCAGGCCTGCTGACCAAAGAAGAAGCCCGCGAACGGATTTTCGTAGCCGAGGAGGAAAGCTGATATGCCGATCGAAACATGCGCCATATGCGCCTCGTCATTGAGAAATGAAATAGAAAAAAGGGACATGCCTGGCAAAGTCGATGGTGTTATTCAATGGGCCAAGAGCAATGGAGTGCCGATCAGTCGGTTCTCATTGGCGAAGCATAGGGCAAATCATATTAAGCAAGAGGACTGCAAGACTAAAGCTGAAAAGACTATTAGGCCTGTCGAACCCAAAAGCACCGGCGGCATTGGTAGCAGCGATGCGAAGAAGACACTAGTTGGTCGTCAGGAAAGGATTCCTGAAGATGCAAAGATGCAGGTTAATCGTCAGGAAAGGGTTCCTGACGACGCTATTAACGCTAATAAAAAAATTATCCAGCCGCTCGTTATCAGCGATCAGCTATTACTCGATACTGTTCGCGATATGGTTTATAAAAAACTGGTTGATGGCGAAATCGAACTCAAGATCGATTCGGCATTCAAAGCGATTGAGATCAAACAGAAAATTTCCGAGGGCTCGCAAAATGAAAAGCTGCTTTTGGAAATTCTTTCGGAAATCAGAAAAGAGGAATTGGCGCGCGAGAATATGACAAATTCAATATCAAAACCGGTGGCCAATAGCCAATAACAATGCCAAAAGTCACTCATTTTGGTGTTTGATTTAAAATGATAGATAAACCTGATGAAATTACCTGCCGCAGTTGGCGGCGGGCGGTGAATGATATTGTTTATTTTGCAAAATCATTTCTGAAAATAAATCCTCATGAGGGCCAGGCGAAATGGCTGAATAATTCTACAGGTGTCGAAAATGCGCTTGTGACCGGCAACCGTTGGGGGAAATCACAAATTCAGGCGGTCAAGCTGATTCACAGGGCAATCTTTCAAATCCGCCCTACCAAATTCGACAAGCCGGGGTATTATCGTTGTGCCAATGTTTCCATCACGCAGGATCAGTCATCGATAATATTTCTTAAGGTCATAGATCTACTTGGCAGGTCGAATCATCTTATGGCGCTCGTGCATTCTATCAAACAAACGCCATTTCCCCATATAGAATTCAAGAATGGCTCGGAGTTATGGGCTCGCTCTACCAATAACCGAGGGGAATATCTGCTGGGCCATGATTTCGATTATATCAATTTCGATGAGGCGGCGTATGAGCCGTTTGGCGAGTGGGTGGTGGATGGTGTTATCAAAATGCGTCTGGCCGACAGGGGAGGGACGCTTGATTTTTCATCGACCCCGAACGGCCTCAATTGGTTTTTCAAACGGTGCCAGGCAATCGAAAAGGAGCGACGAGGGTATCTCCATCAAGGGGCAACATTCGAAAATCCATATCTTTCGCGCCAATATCTCGACCAACTGAAGGGAAATATATCGCAGGCACGGGCTCAGCAGCATCTCTATGGGCGGTTCGCGTCATTCGAGGGGAGATTATTCCCAGAAGAAGTGATTGAAAGATGTCTGATTGAGAAAAATCAGAACGATAAAATTATCATCGGCTCGGATAATTTCTTTATCCACGGCTGGGATTTAGCACGAAAAGTAACGCACACGGTTGGCATCACTATTGACGCCACAAGCAAGCCGTTCCAAGTGATGAATATAATCCGTATGCAGCGGGAATGGCCGACTACAATTAAGATGATCAAGGATATTCATAATAAGTATGGCGGCGTGACCATCATAGATTCCACCGGCCTGGGCGATGTTGTTCTCTCGGAATTGGATGATATCGGGGCGATCGGTTTTAATTTTGGAGGCGGCAATCGAGATCTGCTTTTGGCCAATTTCGAACGGGCGATATTCGCGGGCGAAGTTGTCTGGAATCACATTGAGTGCCCAGATGACAATGGCGGTAGCTGGAGCCTGACCGATGAAATCCGCGCTATGGATAAATCCTATACCAATGTCGGCGATGGAGTCTGCGCGTTGGCATTAGCTCTATGGCAGGTAAGGCAGCGAGGATCCGAAGCCCCGATAATACGGCCATCGGTGGGGAGATTCTAATAAAATCTAATTATGCAATTTTGCGAAAACGAATTATCGATAAGACTATCATCAGAATTAAAGCTCCGACTGCGATCAGCGAGATATCATTCAGAATCACCCAATTTTTCCGTCCCACGAGATCGAACATATTAATAGCGGAAAAAACAAAACCGACAATCGCCACGATGCGAGTCCACTTCGGCAGTTGCCTATAATTAATCACAATTAGAAGAACCGCCAATTCCATGAAGCCGTAGGCGTTGTAGCTGGTATATGACAGCGCCGGAATCAGCCCCATGATAAACGCTGATTCCAGGACGAATCTTCTCTCGATATCCTTCCCCTTGAAATAGAGAAAAAGAAAAAATATCCCGATGAGCGAGGTTACTATCAACTGATATATTTTGGTCAGCTCCGGGGTGAAATCGATCAGTCTTAGCGGTGTATACCTGGCCAGAATTGAAAATATTGAATGATTGGCATTCTCAAGCAGAGTCTGTTTTTTGGCGAGCTCGGCCGAGATTTCAAAGAACCAATTCTGATACTGCCCCTGCAGATTGCTGAATCCGAAGAATATCGCGGGAGCTATTGCCAGCACGATTAGAAATAGCGTGAAAAATCCGACCATCTTGAATTGGCGTCGTACCAAATAGTAGGGGATGAAAATAAATCCGAAAGGTTTGAAAAATATCGTGGCCGCCAGTATCAACGACGACGTCATTAATTTTGCCTTTGCTATGGAGATAGAATACTGACATATAAAGCACCAGCAGGATGTGGTTGACCTGCCCCAAATGGATTTCTCGTTCGATGCAGACGCCAAGAATCAGGGCGGAAATTAAAATAATGCTATTAACTTTCGATGGCGGCAGACTGAGAAAATCCGGAAGTATTATCTTTATGCCCAGATAGAAGCCGAAACAGATGACGGTCGATAGAAACAGCCAGTATAGGATCTTGGCCACCTCGACCGGGAAGGCCGCAAATGGTATAAAGTATATAGACGCTGTCGGCGAGTATTTGTATTTGTAAAACCCATCGATATCGCCTCGATACAGGTTTTCGCCCTGAACTATTCGCTCGGCTGCACGGTAGTATACCTTGAAGTCATTTTGCAGGAATCGATGATTATGAAATTCGCCAAATAGAAAAATCTGAAGCATGACGAAGATAATAATCAGGGAGAAATACCAGCGAGTATTGAAAAGCCTGGGAAACCATTCCCATGTCGATCTAAAATTCATGGGACGATTTTAGTATGGGCATTGAATTGAAGCAAGGGTAAAGTGAGGGATCGGTGCATTCCTTTTGGGTTTTTATCCCGTTTTAGTTATTAAATAAAAAGGGGCGATCTATTATCGCCCCCTAATCGCGGATTTGAAAATGACATTACGACTTCTTTTCCGGGGTAAAAAGGCCGATCTTATTGCCTTCCGGATCGAGTAGCATTCCGAAAAAGCCAACTGTGGGTATAGGGCTTTTTGGAGTCACTACCTTGGCGCCCAATTTCTCGGCCTTCTTGAGGGTAGTATCGATCTCATCGACTCCTACATAAAGGATAGTTCCTGATGGCTGTACTTGTTTGACAATAGTCATGCCGCCGCCCACGCCCATGACACCGTCAGGGCCAACGCCGTCGGGCCGGTCTTCTGTTTTTACAACGACATAATTCATGTCCTTCATGTAATCGAGTTTCCAGCCAAATAACGGCTCATAGAAATTTTTGGCTTTCTGGGGATCTGTCGTCTGCAGTTCCCAATGTACTATCCTGTTCATATCCACTCCTTTTTTTGTTTACCTCTGTGCCGCAAACGGGCACGACATTTTCCTGATTATCATTGCGATAATGAATATCAATGTCAATATAAATCTGAAAAATCGGCTTATATTTTTCTCCCTATGATTTGGCGCGCCCCGCCTTGCCAATCCGGGCATTATTCCGACGGAATCAAAATTGCCAGATTTATTAAAAAATATATTGACAATTGGAGCCTCAGACCCTAATTGCGGATTTTAGAGGGGTAAATAACGGTCTGAGGGCTAATTTGTTTACGGAACCATTTGAATGATACGAACTTGGATATCTATGAGTGATTTTTTGCGGATTAAAAATATACTGGAACAAAAAACTGTCATGCCATGTTGAAAGGTGGCGAGGATCAGGAGGTAGCCGGAAAATTTCCGAAAAGTATCATAAAATTAGATAAACTTTGCGCTCATTATGACGAAGAATATCAGGGCATATGGTTTAGCTGGCAGCAAAATGAAGAAAAGTCTAATTTATTAAATAAATTGAAGTTTCAGGAGGAATTGTTATGGAATGCGCTTACTGCGGCATAGATTTCAGCGGCAAGGCGTATCGTCGCGATGGTGAGATGTACTGCAGTAAAGAGTGCGCCGACGCTGATTCTGAAGAGCGTTTCGGACTCGATTCTGAAGATGAGATGGATGAATTGGAAGAGGATTTTGAAGACGAAAATTACGAGGAAGATGAATATTAGCCTCTTCTGAGTTTGCCGTTGATTTCAAGAAAATAAAAAGCCCCGAATCGCGCGGGGCTTTTTGATTTTGAGGGGCTGACTTTGGATCGCATGCTGTCGGCAGGAAGAGTTGCTTAACGACGCTGAGAAGCAATTGCGGTCAAAGCAAGCTTTGACACGCAATTGAACAACGCACCTGATATTGTCAGGAAGGGATTCCTGACGACGTGGTAAAGGGTTATTTGAATTCGAATTAAGCTGTCGGGTCAGGCGACCCTACAGCACTTTAAACACTCCAGCCTATAGTACATTTGGTTAATCTTCTATTTCATTTAAGCGGGCTGAGGAGAGATCGAGCCACCAAGGATCGGATGTGGAATACTTCTTCATGTTCGCCACCGCAAACTCGGCAGCGATTTCGCCTCGTTTAATACAATCCCGGCGCGGGTGAAATTGGCCCAATGGATGGTTTTGACATTGGGCGTAATAACACATTCAGCCATTCTTCAATTCCATCTTGCGGAGCCTGTCCTGGCAAAGGATATCGGTTCTGATCATGACCTGAAGGCTATTATTGAATTTGGTTTCTCGGCCAATATCAAGGAAGACGTCGACTGCAATAACCTGCCTTGCGCCTAAATTCTTCGCTTCCTCTACCGGTACGACCGCAACCGCGCCGCCATCGATCAGCATCGAACCATCACGGACCAGCGGAGGGAAGACACCCTGCACCGCCGATGACGCATATACAGCGTCCAGAATTGAGCCCTCGGTAAGGGCAACTGTTTGTCCATTTTCCAAATCCAACGCGATAGCCGCAAACGGCATTTTGCAATTTTCAATGATGTCATCGTCGAGAAAATGAGTAAGCGGCACCGACAGCACTTCTTCCTCCTCCAGTGATGCGGTTGTCAAGGCTTTGAGACCTGCAAGCTGAAGTTTCACATAGTCGCTTAAATCCCTGAACATGAAATGCCGTTCTCTGGGATCGGAATCGTCCAGAAAATTCAGCCATTTGGTTTTGATTCCGAAGCCTTCAATATATGATAGCATCTTTTTCTCGACAATATCGGGGTCGAGACATTGGGCGTACATGCCGCCGATTACAGCGCCAATAGATGCTCCAACAATTAGATCGACCTTGACGCCTTCTCGTTTTAAGACCTTGAGGACTCCGATATGGGCCAGTCCGCGCGCGCCGCCAGCGCCCAGCACCAGCGCTAAATCATATTTGTATTTTTTCTCCACAATTTCAGCATAGCATAATAGGAGGTGTTACGCAATTTATAATAAAGAAAGCCGGATTCAATAATTGAATCCGGCCCTGGGCAAATATATGAGGTGGTGCGCTTATTCTTGTACGAATTCCTGGGGTGCTTTCCAATTCCAAGCGTTGACGCTGGCGAACTCGGCCTGAATTTCCGCTTCGTTCTGAGCCAAGAAATATGGCAATAACGACGGGACAATGCCTTTGAATATCGGCTTTACCGGTCCCGGAATAGGTTTGGCTGAATTGGAATTCTTATTGAATGATTTGGATTTCTGTCCTGGAGATATGCTAGGCGCTGAGTTATCGATTCTATTCTTGGAATAGATATCAACACCGGCGAATACCTTGTTAGACTTGTTTATCGACGCGCTTTTCTTAACATCAGTCTTCTTTACGCATGCCGATCCGCCATTACAGGCATAAACATTGGCAGCCGCCAAGAGCAGCACAATCCCCATCATCGTGGCCACTAACTTTTTCATGATATCCTCCTCGGTATTTCGTTAATGACATTCATAATCAATATATTAAACGAAAGAGAATATCGGAGGGTTCCTGGCAAACCGCCAAATCGAAATATATTAATGTTTATCTCAGATTCTATTTGGCTTTGTAGGCTTTGCGGAGATATAAAGCGATAGATCCAAAAATAATGATTAGGAATACTGGCATGAAACCAAGCCCCAAGCCCTGGCTCTTGCCGGCCGCAACCTGAATGGTAGCCCATTCAATATACAGAAATATCCAGATTATTTCTGTCTTTAGCCAATACAAAAATGATCTGCCTATTAATGCCTGTCTTTGGGAATTCTCGGCGGTGAGGGGGTACGGGTAATTGATAATATGAGGAAATCGGCTCATGATGGTGATGCCGGCATAAATAATAAGACTTATAATTGGGAATATAAGTTCAATATTTTTTCCGCCCCAGGCATCCGGACTGCCCGCGAAATTGAAATGGCGCGGCATGGATTCCGGCAGCGCTGACCAAGATATCGATAAGAGAGTAATACCCAGAATCAATCCGATTACGCTAACAAATTCGAGAGATTTTTCCAGGGATGACAAAGGGAGATTTCGAAGCTGTTTTCTAATATTCTGATCCATGATTATTAACCCTAAATATTTTATCGGCGTTTTGATAGTTTTCGTTTAATGCCGTCGATGCCGTCGATTGGGGAGATGAAGAACATGAATATTACGATGAGCTCCCTTTCAATTTCGCCATAACATATCCAATACCGATACCGAGCAGAAGACAGATCAAAATCAATAGAACGCGAGACATGCTGATAGTCCAAAGAAGCAATTTGATATTGACCGGGTCAGTATTCTGGATCATGACAATCGCGGCCAGAACTATCAGAATAATAATAAAAATCACTTTTGGTTCCATCGATGTTCTCCTTTTATATTTAGGTAAACCTCATCTGGAATTATCGACTTGCAATAGCATTTGCCGGTATCATTGCAATGCATTCCTCAGGGCAATTATCGACACAGACACCGCAGCCATAGCAGTTGTCGCGATTGACATTCAATTCATCGTCGATCATTTTACGGGCATTGAAATAACATACTTCGACACAATCGCCGCATTGAGAGCATTTGGCCATATCGGTTTTTTCGATAGTTTGGCCCTTATCGCATTTATTTTCATCGGGATTAAGAAAATAATCGCAGCAGTCTTTACAGCAAAAGCAGATTCCGTCGGTCACCGAGGGATTATCCTGGTTGCGATATGGCCGGGTAACCAGATTATTATGTTCGGCTTCCAGGATTATATCTATAACCTGCGCTCGCGATACCGGTTTCATATTTTTGCCGCTTGACCCGATATCGTCTCTGAAAATCAGACAGATATCTTTTCTTGAAAATCCGCATGATTCCTTTTTCTCACGGCATCCGCAATCGGATACCCAAAACCTGTCATGTTTCGTAATCAACTCTTTTGCTTCTTCATGCGTACAGACGTAATGAAATACAAAGCTGCAATCACTCATTTAAACTTCCTTGCTGCGCTTGCTAAAAAAATTGATTTGCCCGGTAATCAGTTTCCTTCTAATGAATAAATGCGGGCATCTTCCGGTTAAAGAATATTATTTTTCAATTGTTCGGTCAAATGAAATAAGGAATTAATTTCCTATTTTAAAAAAACTATTTTTGTACAGATCATTGCCACTGTGTCAGGCAGTCTTTAGCTCCGATGTGCAATGAGCGCATTTGGTGGCTTTAATCGGAATGCTGGAATAGCAATGAGGGCATTCCTTGGTGGTCGGTACTTCGACCTTGGCCGGTTTCTTTTGAAACCGGTTGAACTGCTTAATCATTAGGAATAGCGCGAAGGCAACCAGAATGAAATCGATTATTGTATTTACAAAAAGCCCATAGTTGATTGTTGCGGCACCGGCGCTTTTGGCACCCGATAATGTCTCATAATGCTCTTTGGAAAGATTAATAAAAAGATCGGGGAAATTAACATTGCCGATAGCCAGTCCGAGAGGAGGCATAAGGATATCGTTAACCAATGATGTTATGATCTTGCCAAACGCCGCTCCGATGATAATACCTATCGCCATATCAAGGACATTGCCCCGCATGGCAAATTCTTTAAATTCCTTAAACATAATCGCTCCTCACCTAATTTTAATCAATGTAACCTGTTTTTGCTTCAATCTCGGATACTATTCAGTTTCTTATATTAATTTATACGTGACTCCCAGGGCCAATGTCTGTTTAAACCGTCCCTTCAAGGAGATTTGTTTATCGTAGAGCAATTGGACATATAGTGAGACCATGACATTTTTGGCGACACTTGCTACAACCGAATTCTCAAAGTTAACATGAACAGCTTTCCAATAATTTTCCTGCGGCGTGCCGACATATAAATCATTCTTGGAATTAAAGAGAGCCTTGAACAGAGATAATTTGCCGACATAAGATAGATTCGTAGAAAGCGCGAATTGGGCGTCGGAGACCGATTCAATACCGCCATCGGTAGCAATCTTGGTTCTTAATGTTTTTGCCAATGTGTCTACCACAATTCTGTCGATATTCTGGCGGACGGAGAATCCCAAACGAGTAAGGGCCTGGTTTTTATCTTTGGCATAAATTGTTTTGGATACACCGGCTGATTCTGTAAGCAGGAGCGGATTCAGGTATCGATTTACTTTATTCACGGAAGCGTCGAGAAATTGGGTTTCGATTCTGAATGCCACATAAGGATCGACGAATGCATGAAGAGTCAATCTACCGAGATTTTCAATATCGATCTTATCGGTCGATTTTACCGGATGATGCCAGTCTTTGGTTTCCTTATCCTGCGAAATTGTTTGACCGAATTGCAATTTAGAACTGTTCTTGAAATTGAATTTGGGCGAAATCTGCTTTTCGAATATTCCGTTGGCATTGGCGACCCAGGTGGCATTGCCGATTTCTCCGCCGGTCCAGCTATTGGAATAGGCGTTCTGGGTCAGATTAAGCCCCAAGTCTAACGTTTTTTTCCATGGCTCGGCAGATAGATTGCCATACCCTGCGATCGATATCGCGATTAACGCCGCGCAAGACACTGATAAGAATTTCCTCATTAGTCCTCCTTGAGTTGAATATTATCGAATTAAAGCTGTCGATTACAAAAACAAACAAACCAGGCATATTTTGCATTGAATAACAACATTGTGCAACAAAAATTTGTTTCTCGAATATTTGAAAATATGATTTATGTGATCGATTATATGATTTTTTAAAATCGCTCAACATAAATTGATTATTCAGGATTATTTTGGTAGAATTACAAGATGATTAAAACCCATGTTCAGGATTACATCAATCACCTTAAGCTTTTTTCGAGAAATGCCAGGCTTTTTCTGATGGCGTCATTCTTTATGGGGTTCGGGTCATCTGTTTTTTGGCTGCTGCTGAATCTCTATCTCAAACAGCTCGGATTTCAAGAAGGCAAAATCGGCAGTATCATTTCAGCATCCTCAATTGGAACTGTTCTGGTCGTTGTCCCGGCCGCGATAATTGTAGATCATGTTCGGGTAAAACAGATACTAATGCTGGCGGCGACAGTTACGGCATTTTCCGGAATGGGAATGGCCATGTCGACTCAGGCGGATTCGATGCGCATTTTATACGGAATCACCGGGGCGATGGGCGCGGTCTTCATGGTGGCGGGGTCGCCATTTTTTATGCGCAACTCCTCGCCGAAAGAACGGCCATATCTTTTCGGAGTGAATATGGCCCTGAATACGATTTCCGGGTTTATAGGGTCGTTGGCCGGTGGCTTTATACCGACAGAATTGGCACGGCGTGGAGTATCGCTTGTTTTCGGTTACAGGTATACCTTGATAGGCGGCGCGGCGCTGGCTCTAACCTCGCTGATTTTTTATCTGATGATCAAATCCGATGAACCTATAAAAAAAGGCAAATTTCGGATATCAGAATATTTCGGCGCGAGGGACTGGAAGACGATGTCAAAGCTGATGATTCCCCATTTCATCGTGGGGATGGGGGCCGGTCTGGTGATACCATTTCTGAATCTCTATTTTCTTAAGCGGTTTAATTTGGAGTCGGCCGCTATCGGGCGAATCTTCTCAATCGGCGCGATATTTACAGCGGTCGGATTCCTGATCGGTCCGGCGTTGGCCAAACGGATCGGGCTTCTTAAAACAGTGGTGATCACTCAGTTTTTATCGATTCCATTTTTTGTTATCCTCGCGTTTTCGCAGAATCTGACTCTTTCGACTATCGCGTTTTTCATGCGCGGAAGTTTGATGAATATGGCGGCGCCGATGTATAGCAATTTTGCCATGGAGCTTGTGCCGGATGAGCAACGAGCCGGGGCAAATTCGGTTTTGTCGCTTGCCTGGAATTCATCCTGGATGGTATCCGCCAATCTCGGTGGGATTATAATCGAGCATTACGGATTCACTCAGGTGATGCTTACGACAGTCGGGCTGTATACAATTGCCACTACCGCCGATTATTTCTTTTTCCGCCATAAGAGCCATATTGGAATGACCGCTCATCATCACGAGTAAGGCATAGTCTTAGTAGGTCGGAGTTTGAGTCCGCCTCGGACGAAAACCCGACAGCTTGCTTATATTGTCGGGTTTCTCATCCGCCTGTGGCGGATTCGGAACGCCGACCTACAATTATTTCTTTTTCCGCCATAAGAGCCATATTGGAAAGACCGCTCATCATCACGAGTAGGGAAGGTTCTTAGTAGATCAGAGTTTGAATCCGGCTCGGACGAAAACCCAACGGCTTGCTTATATTGTCGGGTTTCTCATCCGCCTGCGGCGGATTCGGAACACCGACCTACATAAGATTGTCTATATAAAACTACCGTTGATGTCGAATGCCCCGATGGCATAGTCGAGATTTAAATAATTCTTGTTGAATTTCATATCAAACAGTACAATAATTGTAGTGACTTTGTAATTTATCTTTGTTTTGCGACTGTGGGGTGGTAATGGGATCGAGCGAATCAATAGCGGGAAAAGTTGCCGAACTTATACGAGAAGCATTCGATTCTTATACGATCGAATTTCTTGAAATTACTCGCAAGGCAAAGATCAGATTTGAAAAGAAGGAATGGAAGGGCGGATATAAGGATACAGTCCATAGGTCCGAGCTTTATGATAGAACTCTTGCCCGCGTCTCATTTGAAATTAATCAAATTATTAATAAGCATGGTAATGCTCGAAATATATTAATAGCGGCCAAGCAGAATTTCGAAGACCTTATTGCGCGTCGACATGATTTTGAGCTGGCGGAAACATTCTTCAATTCGGTTACCAGAAAACTACTTTCGACAGTAGGCATAGACAGGGAAGTGGAGTTTTTCCATCTCGAGGATCCGCCTCCAGTGGTATTGCCATTAGAACCGATCTTTAATCGATATGTTCATGAGAAATCCACCACTGAGCTTATTAGAAAGATAATTCTCGATTTTAAATTCAAAGTCGAATATGAGGATATAGTCAGGGATTCCGAATTCGTAGCCCGAGAATTGAATCTCTATCTCTGGCCGATTATCCACAATGATAATTCATTCGTTATCGAGGTGATCAAGACCCCGTTTTTCCGAAATAAAGCCGCTTACCTGGTCGGCAGGATTCAAGCCGATTCTCATTACTTCCCGTTCGTATTGCCATTATATAATGGTGACTCGGGGATTTATGTGGATACGGTTCTGCTCGATGAGGCTGATGTCAGCGTGGTCTTCGGATTTGCCCATTCTTATTTCAGGGTGGAATTCAGCAGGCATGATGCCTTAATTGATTTTATTAAATCGATTCTTCCCAAAAAGCCCGTTGCAGAGCTTTATATTTCAATCGGCTATAATCGCCACGGCAAAACAGAATTTTATCGAGACCTGCATCGATTTGTGCATACGTCCAAGGAGCAGTTCGTAATCGCTCCCGGGAAAGAAGGCTCGGTAATGATAGCATTCACACTGCCGGATTATGGAGCGATATTCAAGATAATAAAGGATCGGCCCTGTTTTATCAGGACCGATGATATCACTACCAAATCAATCGAACGATCGGAAGTAATCAATCAATATAATTTCGTCTGTAAGCGGGATCGTGTCGGACGAATAGTCGATACACAGGAATTCGAAAATCTCAAATTCAAGAAGAAACGATTCTCGAAAGAGCTATTGAAAGAATTTCGAATCGCCGCTAAAGAAGCTGTGTCGTTTGAAGATGAATATGTCATTATCCGACACGCGTACTTGCAGAGAAAGGTTGTGCCGTTACCAATCTTTTTGGATGAGGAAAAAGACCCCGAAATGATTCGCAATATTGTTCTCGATTTTGGATATTTCTTCAAGGACCTTACGGCAACAGGAATTTTCCTCTGCGATCTTTTCAATAACTGGAATTACGGAGTTACCAAGCGGGGAAAGGTTGTTTTGTATGATTACGATGATGTAATTCCTCTTGAAGACGCTAATTTTCGAATTAAACCCTGGTCGCGCGATGAATACAATGACATGCGGGGCGATGAGGAATGGATATCATCCGCGCCGTATGACTTTTTTATAGATGAAATAGATCATTTCCTGGGAATCCCTTATTTGCTGAAGGGAATCTTTAAATCGGTTCACGGCGATTTATTTACATTGGAATTCTGGCTCAATATGACAAAAAGATTCAGGGCCGGCGAAATTGTTGATATTACTCCATACGATAGACGGAAGAGATTCAGGAATATTCGGATCGATAATAATTGATTGTGGTGGCCGGTGGGTTCACGCGACGTTTATAAATGGCAAGGGCTGTCGGGTCAGGCGACCCGACAGCACCTTTTAATATCTATTTGGCAGGAGTCTTCGACTCCTGCCCTACATTTACAATCAAATCATGGTATCTGGCAGCTTGTCGCGGCGGCTTTCGGGCAGCAATTCGTTCCCGAGGGCGGGCAGCAATTCGCATCTGGTTTCGGGCCGCAATCCACTCTCGACGCGGCGTTGCTTACAAATCCGGCAGTTATGGGAGTCGCGATAGTTTTCGGACTGCTTATTTCAGCTGAATTCGGACAGCAATTCGGTCCCGGGGGCGGGCAGCAATTCGCATCCAATTTCGGACTGCAATCCACTCTCGACGCAGCGCTGCTTACAAATCCGGCAGTAATGGGAGTCGCCATAGTTTTCGGATTGCTTATTTCAGCCGATTTCGGGCAGCAATTCGGTCCTGGACTAGGACAGCAATTGGATTGCGGTTTTGCACAGCAATCCGTAGCTGATACAGTAGTGCATTTAATGCCGGTTTCGCTTTGATTTGTCATCGATTCGGTTGCGCCTAACTCCTGAAGTTTGCCTATCTGGTTTTTGCTTAATAAAGCGCGAGCCTTTACGATAGCCTCCAATTCAATGAGCTTATAATTGGTCATATAATCATAATACTCTTTCACCAGTCCCTGTACCGCGAGACTATTCATATCTTTCCAATTTGATGTGAATTTTTCGATCTCGCCCATTCTGATATCGGCCTGCGATTTGGAGTCCTGGAGCTTTTGCTGAGTGGTTATTTCAATAATTTGCAATTTCTTAATTTGGGACTCAGTCAACGCCAATGGCGTCTTGTATTCGAGAATACTGGATATTTGGGTTTTGGGGAGATTGACCGCAATCGATACTGCCGCCAAAGTCAGGATCATGATTGTCGAGATTACAATTGTCTTCTTCATCTTACTAATCCTCCTGGTTATTGGGGTGCTGTGATATTTAGCTGAATGTTTGGTTTATAATCATATTAAATGTTGTGTCGGGTCAGGCGTCCCGACACAACAGCGATCCTATTTAATACTTCTTTGGCTTTCTAGCCGAGACTTTGATGCTGGCGATTTCGTAGTCCTTATCGGGAATCGTATCGATTTTTGCTTTTAATTCTGAACTGAAATTCTCCGACTTTGAATATTCATTGGCCATAAACTCGATAGAGTAGGCATCTTGCTTGGCGACAGAAATATCTTCAAATCCTGCTTTGCGGATAGACGCAAGATAATCATCTTTCAAATCAGCTCCTGCCAGACAGCCGACATACGCGATGATATTGTTCTTGATATATTCGGGTAGGGGAGCCAAAAGCACGATATCGGATACCATCAGCCTGCCGCCCGGCTTCAGCACTCTGAACGCTTCTCCGAAGACCTTGTCTTTTTCTGTGGATAGATTTATTACGCAGTTTGAAATAATAATATCGATCGAATCATTTTCCACGGGCAGTTTTTCGATTTCGCCCTGTCTGAATTCGACATTGGCATAGCCGCCTTTGGCAGCGTTGGCACGCGCCTTCTTGATCATCTCGGGAGTCATGTCGACTCCGATTACACGGCCTTTTTTGCCGACCTTATTGGCCGCGAGGAAACAATCGAATCCCGCGCCGCTCCCAAGATCGAGCACTGTTTCGCCTTCCTTGAGACTGGCCAGCGCCACCGGATTGCCGCATCCCAGGCCGAGATTGGCGCCCTCAGGCACAGCGTTGATATCCTTATCAGTATAGCCGACCATCTTGCTGACATCGGTGAATGATTCAGGGCCGCATCCGCAGCTTGTAGTTCCGCTGCAGCAGCCGCCATCGGTCTTGGCGATATTACCGTAACGATCTTTGACTGCCTGTTTGATATCCTTCTTATCCATGGCTATTCTCCTTTTTTGGGTTCGTTCTTTGTAATAGTATTGAATACCGGGCCGAGAATATCCTTTACCATTCCGGCCAGGTTATCGGTTTTCATCAATGATATGCAGCAGATATTTCCGCCGCTCTTAACAGTAATAACCGCGAGCTTGTCACCGGGTTTGATGCCGGCGCTGTCCCGCACTTCCTTAGGCAGAACCATCTGGCCCCGTTCATCGACAGTGACCACATATTCCACCTTGCAGCAATCCTGCGACGTTGCCCCGGTGTCGCAGCATCCTTTTTTGCTTTGTTTTTTTGTCATATTTGCTCCCTTTTTCTTCTTATCAGTATCGGCTGATAATTCTTACAAATCAGTATACGCTGAATAATATGATAATGTTGCAGAAAATGCAAGAAAAATATTCCGAGTATTTTTGGTTAGAGACTTGTCGTGGCAAGTCTCTACGCGGCAATAGGATACGGCGTTGAGTCTGTCGCTGTAACCGGCTCCTGTAAATTTTAATCGATGGCGGCTGGGGGGTACTTGCCATCATAATTTGCCATAATATAAGTAAATGTAACAAAATGGATTTCCTTTCCGTATTAGGATGGCAGGTTACTCGTATTCAGCAAGCCGGATGACACCAGACAGTTGAGAAGCGAGATTGAAGAAAAAAAATTCCTAAGGAGAAAAAGGACATGCAAAAAAAGCTATTGGCCATTGGGATGAGCCTATCCCTTTTAGCTTTCGCAAATTCATGCGCGCACGAATCAACTAAACCAACTGATGTAGTAGTGCCGGATTCGCCAACATATTTAGGGCTAACGCCGCCTGGTGAAACTCCGATCGTTTTTGCTCCTGAGTTGCTGGATTCGGCGGGTGTCTGGGTAGAAGCCACGGCTTTATCTCCGGATGGAACTCAATTTTTCTTTTCGATCGGTACCGCTGACTATTCAGGCCCAAAACTATATTATTCGAAATTCCAGGCGGATGTATGGACTCCCTTTGTAGAAGCCCCCTTCACGTCGGGTTTCATTTATTCAAATGAACCTGTCTTTTCGGATGATGGTGCCAATCTCACATTTGCGGGGAAAAAAGCAATAGGGACGTGGGATCTCTGGAACGTGTCCTATACCAATGGAGCATGGGGTGTACCAGTTGCATTGCCTCCTCCAATTAATAGTGATGGTAACGAACATCGCTTCAGCGCTATGACCGACGGGACTATGTATATTGCCTCCAGTCGTTCTGGAATAATGCAGATATACAAAACATATAAAGATACAACCCAATCGTGGCAGGCAGTATTGTTGGGCGCTCCAATCAATGTGCGAGCTTACGATGGCGGACCCTGCATTGCTCCTGATGGGCATTTTCTTATTTTCAATTCCGGCCGGGATGGTCGTAGCGCAGATCTCTACGTGAGTTTCAGCAATGGGAACGGAGGATGGGGAACACCAGTCAATTTAGGGCCCGCATTCAATAGCCCGAACGATGAGTTTGGAGCCCATTTGTCCGCCGATGGCAAATATCTGTTCTTTACTCGCCACACTGCGCAGGCGAACAGTATATTTTGGGTCGCCGCTTCGGCACTCGAGAAATTCAAAGAATAGTTTGTGTATTAAGCGGTTTGTAGCTCAAAACCGCTGCGGTATTAGGAACTTGCACCCAAATCACTTCAAGATTTGGGCTATATTCTGTTTCGACAGGCCGGCCAATAAATTTCACTCACTGCATTAGGGGGGTGGCCGTTATCATAATACGGCTTAAATATAAGTATATGTAACAAAATGGAATTCCTTATTCCGTATTGGAACGGCAAAGTAACTTGCTTCGACTGACTAAAGACATCCGGCGATAGGGAAGCGAGATGAGATACAAATTATTCCCTAAGGAGAAAAAGGACATGCAAAAAAAGCTATTGGCCATTGGGATGAGCCTATCCCTTTTAGCTTTCGCAAATTCATGCGCGCACGAATCGACAAAGCCAAAGGATGAAGTAATTCCAGATCCACCCACGTATTTAGGGCTAACGTCGCCGGGCGATACGGCCATCGTTTTTGCTCCTATCAATGATTCTATACCGGGCAGAAGTTACCAAAAAGTAAGTTTTTCCCCGGACATGAAGGAATGCCTGGTCGGAATTAGAACCAATAATAGATGCTCGATTCTGTATTCGAAATATGATAACGGCATTTGGGCCAATTTTGATACGGCAAATTTCATTGTGGCAAATCAGCAGGAAAAAGAACCTTTTTTCTCTCCCGACGGAAATACGATATATTTCGTCCGGTACGCTTCCATCTGGACATCGAAGCGCCTCAATCAATCATGGGCGACTCCCGAAATGCTTGGTTCGCCTATCAATGTGGAAGCAGAACAATATCACCCGACAGTGACATCGAACGGAAAACTCTATTTTTGCTCCAATCGCGGCGGCGCTTACAATATCTATCGATCTCCGTATGACAATGGAAGTTATTCCACGGTCGAATTATTGGATTCGCTTATAAATTCGCATGTTGAGGGTTCCGACGGGGCATACGATCCTTACATTGCTCCTGATGAAAGCTACCTTATATTTACTTCGATCCGCTCGGGCGGTCTCGGCATGGGGGATCAATATATCAGTTATAATACAGGCGGTCAATGGACCGAACCCGTGAATCTTGGAATGGAGATAAATACAGCGGGGCTTGAATATGGATCGAACGTAAGTCCCGATGGCAAATACTACTTTTTTGCCATAGCAAATAATATGTATGTGTTTAAGTTATATTGGGTGCGTTCGAGCTTTATCGACAGCTTAAAGCAAGCCAATTTTGCCCCGAATCGTGAAAAATAGAATCCCCGATAAATAAAATGCTAATTCACACGGCCGGCAGTCGCCAACGACTGCCGCCGGTGAATTTCAATTAGGAATCTCCAATGACGGCTGATGGCCTAATTTTACTCACATTAATTTATAATTGAAACAAAATGGAATTGTAATCCGTATTCGAAGTTCAAGGTGCTCGACTTCACTTAGTTGGATATTGTCCAGCGGTTGAGAGGGGATTAGTGACAACAAGTCTTAGGAGAAAGAGGATATGCAAAGAAAACTTGCAGCCGCCTGGATGTGCCTGTTCCTGCTAACTTTCATGAGTTCGTGCGCTCACGAATCAACAAAACCGAAAGATGACGTAATTCCAGATGCACCAAAATATCTGGGGCTGACACCACCTAACGAAACGCCGATTGTTTTTGCCCCTGATCTGCTGGATTCGGCGGGTGTGTGGGTAGAAGCCACTGCCTTATCTCCAGATGGAACTCAGTTTTTCTTTTCAGTTGGAACCGCAGACTATTCTGGCGCAACTCTATACTATTCCAAACTCGAGAATGGCGTCTGGACTCCAATTATTGGAGCACCTTTCACATCGGATTTCGTCTATTCAAACGAACCGGTCTTTTCGAGCGATGGCGATACCCTCACATTCACGGGGATAGAAGCAACCGGATCCAAGGATCTCTGGAACGTAGTCCATGGCGATAGCGGATGGGGGGTACCTGTTGCACTGCCATCTCCAATTAACAGTAATCGTAATGAATTTCGCGGCTGCACTATGACCGATGGGACTATGTATTTCTGCTCTAATCGTTCCGGGGTTATGCAGATTTACAAAGCATATACCGATACAACGCAAACACTAATTGTAGAATTATTGGGTGCTCCAATTAATATTCGAGCCTACGATGGTGATCCGTGCATTGCTCCTGATGGGCATTATCTAATTTTTTATTCATGCCGGAACGGTGTTAGCGCCGATCTCTTCGTGAGTTTTGTCGATAGCGCCGGTGCGTGGGGGACGCCAATCAATTTGGGCGCTGAGTACAATACCACGAATGATGAGTACGGAGCTCACCTATCTTCCGATGGAAAATATCTGTTCTTTACCCGCCACACCGCGCAGGGGAACAGCATATATTGGGTCGCCGCTACAGCCATCGAGAAATTCAAAGAATAGTTTATGCATTGCTTTAGGCAATAATCCTGATCGAGCAGGTCGCGTAACGGCATAAAATGTCGGGGCGCGACCTGTCCGTCATTCCATCACCAATCGCTCGCAAAAACAGAAATATATTAATAATGACAAATAATTAACAAGACAAAGAGGATGCAAAAAATTAATAAATCAGAAGAGTTCTGGGATAAAAAGGCGAATTATTTTGATCGCGAAGAAAGATCAGATGAACCAACCTATCTCAAGATTATTGAAATGACCCAAAAGCACCTCGATGTAAATAATGTTGTGTTAGATTTTGGATGCGCGACAGGCAGAATGGCTATTGAGATTGCGGACAAGGTGAAAAAGGTTCATGGCATCGATATCTCTTCCAAAATGATCGAAGCCGCAAAAATAAATGCAGCCAATATAAGTAATACAGATTTTGAACAATTAACAATATTCGATAAGAAATTAGAAAAAGGTTCATTTGATGTGATTTTAGGTTTTTATATCCTGCATTTAGTAGAAGATACACCAAAAGTCATAATGCGGATGAATGAATTATTAACGCCTGGCGGGTTGCTTATCTCCGCGACACCTTGCTTAGGAGAGACGGCATTCCTAAATATATTACTATCACTTGGAAATAAAATTGGATTAGTTCCAGATATAAAGTCATTTAAAATATCTGATTTAGAAAATTCAATAGCTAATGGAAATTTTGAAATTGTTGAAACGGAATGTTTGAGTCAAAAAGGACAACAACAATTTATTGTGGCAAAGAAGATATAGAGAATCTGAATTCAATTTATAGCAAGATTGCATGTGTCGTCGGGTCTCCATACCCGATGATAGCCGGGTCTTGTGGCAGGTGCGGAGACCTGCCACCACTGGAAAGTAAACTTCGACACGCAGAAAAGATTTCGCGTCTATATATGGCAATAAAAAAAGGCAGCGCTCGATTCGCTGCCTTTGCTCGTGTCGTCGGGTCTCCATACCCGATGATAGCCGGGTCTTGTGGCAGGTGCGGAGACCTGCCACCACTGGAAAGTAAACTTCGACACGCAGAAAAATTTATCGTAGAGACTTGCTATAGCAAGTCTCTACCTGGATATTGGATGTCGGCTGTCCGTAGCTGCCCCATCGGCGGCAACATTTGGGGCAGTCAAAGATGACTGCCGCCCAACATAATGGCCTTGACATAACACAATTGTAATTTATATTGATTCCAGTTCATTTAAAATCTTGGAAAGCGGGGCATTTGATGCTATTGCGGAAGCGTAATGGTAAAAGGGGGTTGATGCAAATCAGAATGAAATATGCAGTATTGCTGTATTGTATATTGTTATTTGTCTTCGCGGATTTGGCCTATTCCCAAAAGGCTCCTGAGACCGACAGGCCCCATCGCCATATCGGCAATAATATCCTCTATGCCAACCCTCATGCAATTTATGCAGATAATGGCGCTCCTACTCAGCCTGGCTGGCCGGTAGTCGTCGATTGGGGTGAGGAAGCGTTTATAGGTGATTCCTCACGGCATTATTGGCATCCGATGGTGGCTGTCAGCGACAGCATTTTGCATGTCTTAATGCAAAAACCCGATCTTATGTTAGATTATTATAAGAGCACGGATGGGGGAGATTCATGGCATTTTGCGGCGGATTTTTCTGATACCTCATTGAATGTTTCGCAAGATTATTATAATATTTTAAGCGAAGGTAATAAAGTTTATACTGTTTGGCTTGGACGACATAGAGAGGATTTTAACACATTTATTTATTTCAAGGCCAGCAGCGATTATGGCCAGACCTGGCCAATAACAGCTCGGATACGAATGGCGCGGCCCGAGACCGATGTGATGCAAAGCAATATCGCTGGTCATGGTGACACGGTGTTTGTCAGCTTCGAGCAAGCCTGGGGTCATTTATCATGTTCTCGGAGCTTTGATATGGGCCGTCATTGGTATAATGCGGGGCCAATAGCCGAGACGCCCCAGGCATATCCTCCCTCTCTTGCCTATAAGGCCGGTGTCGCGAGTATCGCCTTTACGTATAGTTTTAATAATAACCTGAGCGTTTACTATATAAACAGCGCCGATCATGGAACAAGCTGGAATCAGCCTCAGCATATCGGCTTGCTATATGATGATATTTGGGGTCAATGTCCGGAGTTAGCTGCTGATGATTATGGCAATATCGCTGTCTGCTGGATGGATTATTGGGGTTCGCCCTATTTCAGTACTGGCGGCATCTGGGTTAGGATAAGCCATGATTTTGGCCAAACATGGGAGGAGCCTATCAGGCTGGATGACGATTATCTCGGTGAAGTGGGAGTAACGCTGGCTGTGGATGGCAATTACGTAGGAGTAATTTGGTCGTCCGCCAATCTGACCCGCAATTCGCGGCTCCATTATCGTGAAAGCTGGGATGGTGGTTTTACCTGGGGCGGTGATCAAATATTAAGCACTGGATCGAGTCATAATGGGCCTCGGATGGTGAAATTTGATGACAGGATTCATCTTGTCTGGGAAGAAAGAGTTTGGACCGATTCGGTTCACCTTACTGAATACGCGAAATACATGCGTGACGACGGAGTAACAGGAATAGCCGAACGCAATCCTGTTCCGGATCGAATATCATTGAGCGCATATCCAAATCCATTCAATTCCAATGTTAAAATATCTATACAGAATTATAAAGGAGGTGATGCGGCAATAAGAATATATGATATCTCGGGTCGTCTTGTAAGGTCAATTGGGGACTTAGACAAGGAGGGAAAAACAACCTGGGACGCCACCGACAACTTTGGACGAAGAGTATCTTCTGGGATCTACTTCGCACATGTTGAGACGCCCCAGGGCAAAATCTCAAAAAAACTCCTATTTTTAAAATAATGAAAAAAATCAGATTTTGACAATATATTGCTCGTGTCGTCGGGTCTCCGTACCCGACGATAGCCGGGTCGTGTGGCAGGTGCGGAGACCTGCCACCACTGGAAAAGAAGATATAGAGAATCTGAATTCAATTTATAGCAAGATTGCATGTGTCGTCGGGTCTCCATACCCGATGATAGCCGGGTCTTGTGGCAGGTGCGGAGACCTGCCACCACTGGAAAGTAAACTTCGACACGCAGAAAAGATTTCGCGTCTATATATGGCAATAAAAAAAGGCAGCGCTCGATTCGCTGCCTTTCATATAACTATCTAAAATGATTTACTTGGTCTCGGTCGCCTTTTTGGTTTCGGTAGCGGGAGCTTCTTTTGAAGTCTCGGCCGCTGGGTTGCATGTGGAGGCGAATGTCACATACGATTCATGCACCTTCATGAATTCGGCATCAACCGCCGCGTTATCCTTGGTTCCGCAAGCCTTATTAAGACCTTCGATAGAGGTCAGGAAGGCTGTCTTCTTGGTTTCGAAATTTTTCAGACATTCAGCCGAGCATTTGCCGCCGGACATCGGGCAAACATAGGTCTTGAAAGGATCTGATTTTTCGATCATAGCCGGCATCAAGCCGCGGATCTCGTCGTATTTCTTATCTTTATAAGCAGTGTGCATCTTGTGAAGCACATTGTGGAAATTCTCTAATGTCGATTGACCCTTTACGTCCGGGCAAGTGGCATCGGCTGCTTTGGCTGTAGCGGTTGCATCGCTGGCCTTGACTGCCTTGGCTTCTTCTTTTGCCGGTTCAACTGCTGTGGCTGTGGCCGCGCCCTGAGTAGTTACCTGGGCCGCTTTATCGTCAGTCTTAATTTCATCGGTATTCATGGTCATGCCAATAGTCTGAGCTTTTGCGGACGACGGGCAGCATGAAGCTTTGGTATCTTTGGTATCTGCGGTCTTTTTTGCAGTTGCACATGCTCCGGCCTTGGCGGCGGCACATTTGGATGCGCAATTTTCATCGGCAGAAGCGGTCAAAAATGAAAAAACTAACACAACCGCTAACGCTCTAATAAGCGTTTTAATCATCGGTCCTCCTCTTAAGTTTTTATTCTTCAATCGTGAATAGCTCTTCCACAGGTCTTTTAAGAGCGCGAGAAAGTTTGAGCGCCAGATATGTAGATGGCACGCATGTGCCTTTTTCGATCGAGATAATGGTCTGGCGCGATACACCGACCTCGGTTGCCAAGTCAGCCTGAGTCAGCCCCGTCTTACGCCTGTGTGGCCGTATTTTAGCAATCAATTTCATACAGTCTAATATAATGTGCATAATTTTCTATGTCAAGAAAAACTTACTAAAATCTCCAGTTATATTAAAAACGCTAAACAAAAATACCTAGCCGCAGATTCCACAAATAATGATCGTGATAGAAAAAAATATTAAAAAATCAAAAAACACCTTGACAACTATTCAAATGTGCAGTATAATTAAGTGCAGTATTTGGTCGATAACCTAATAAAGGAGGCAAGATGACCAGAAAGATGGAATATGACCTCTTCGCCGCTCAAAAGCATTGTCATTGCGGTGGCAACCTTGTGTACGATGGTGACTTAATGGTGTGTGTCGGCTGTTACGTAATCTATTGCCCGAGCTGTTTCAATCGCGTGGGCACCGATGGTGGATGCTTTTCATGTCCGGTATGCGGTTGGAGCGCATGCGCTTAGTTTTCAAATATCGTAATCAATGAAAATAGAAACACTGGAAAGACACGGCCTGACTGGCCAACTTGTCAGGCGATGGTTCGATGACGGTATCAGCTCTCTCTTGCCGATACAAGCTGAAGCCGTTATGCGATTTGGGCTTATTGACGGCAAGAGCCTTGTCATCAGCGGGCCGGGGACATCGGGCAAAACATTCTGCGGCGAAATGGCCGCGATGTCGAGGGCTGTTAAACGGCAAAAAGCGATCTTCTTACTACCTTTAAAGGCAATCGCCGAGGAAAAATACCGGCTTTTCCGACCAAGATATGCGCCGCTGGGCGTTAAAATTCGACTTTCTACGAGAGATCATACCGATGATGACTCTAAGATAGGTAAGGGCGATTTCGATCTTGGTATTCTCATATATGAAAAATTCAACGCATTAACGTCATGTGATATTTCGCTTATCAGGAATACCTCGGTATTCATATTTGATGAATTCCAGTTGATATCAGATCCAAAACGGGGGATCGAATTGGAACTGGCAATTCTAAAAATCAGGATATTCAACCCCCAGGCGCAAATTATCATATTGATTGGCAGCGGATCATCGCCGGAAAGAATATCCAAATGGTTGAATCTGCCATTAATAGAAGAGAACAGACGACCAGTCGATCTCAGATTAGGAGTTCTTCATCGAGGGACATTTCATTTCAGAGGATTCAATGATCTTTGCGAGGGTGATGAGCATTGGCTGGCTCAAATCGATACCGAATCCGAGGGTCCATTCAATGCCCAGAGCCTTTGCGCTATCAAACATCTTTCGGACCAGAACGAACAAATACTAATTTTCACGAATTCGCGCAAATCATCGGAAAATATGGCCTATTATTTGGCCGTAAACATGAATCTCCCTGCCGCGTCCGAATCTCTTAAAATGATTTCCGACATTCCGCCATCTATACAGAATGATAAATTGGAGCGCTGCCTCACCCACGGGGTCGCGTTCCATAACGCCGATCTCGATCAGCATCAAAGGCAGTTGGTCGAGCAGGGGTTTCGAAATGGTGACATTAAGATGCTGGCTTCAACTTCAACATTGGCCTGGGGAGTGAATCTTCCGGCCAAAAATGTTTTTATCGATGCCATGAAATACTCCGGCGAGAAGTCATCCAATTGCCGCGAGCATCTGGTACCATTAACAAGTATCGATTATCACCAGGCCGCTGGACGGGCCGGACGATTGGGAACGGGGGAGAAGTACGGTCGCGCGATAATGACCGCCGAATCACCTTATGAACATGAGATTCTCTGGGATAAATATATATATGGGAAGACCGACGATCCTTGCTCGGGATTCAGTAATGATCAATTAACTGATTTTATATTACATTTGGTATCATGCGGGGCGGCTCAAAAGCCTGAAAATATCGCGAATATCTGCAGAACGCTTTATGCCTCTTACTGCGGAAATATCGGCGAAGATCTTTCCAATAATATTGAAGAAGCCGTATCGATCCTTGAAAAAGGCGGGCTTTCGTTGTTCCAAAGCTGGGGGAAGATCGAGCTTACGAATTTCGGCAAGGCAGCCAGTTCATCGTCATTGTCAGTTATATCAGCTATCAAAATCAAAGAGGCTATCGCCGGGTGTGGGATAAATTCCGCGCTCGAGTGGCTCTTCTTTTCTACAGACCTTATCGAATGGGCGGAATCTTCCGGCGGTTATTATCTGGATGAGTCATCAGGGGAGTATCTGGCCTCGCGTTTGAATGAATTCTGGGGCGCAAAGACAATTGATGATTCCAAAATACTCAGGACGTCACTCCATAATTTCGACAATCCAAGTGAGAATGGGCGGCTTGGCGTATTGCTTTTTATTACCGAATGGATTTCAGGTATGCCAACACGTGATATAGAGATATTTTTCCGCAAGGGCGCGGGGCGGCTCAAACGAGATGCCCTGAATCTGGCCTGGCTGGTAAGCGCTATCGATAAACTCGGCAGATCGTTTTCCGATTTAAATCGCTTCAGCGATGATTTATCGTCAGAACTGGGGAAATTTGCTGAACGATTGCGATTAGGTGTTGACGAATCTCGGCTGCCATTGGCGAAGGCTTTGAAAATCGATAGGGAATTTATTCGACGGCTATACGACTTTGGAATACGCGACGAAAACGATCTGCGCAATATCGAATTTGTGGCATTGAACAGTATCGTTCCGACGCCTGTTCAGGAAATTATCAGGAAATGGCGCGAAAAAGATATCAAAAACGGCGGATTCAAAGAAACTGCAAAACCTAAATCATCTGAAAATCATTTTGAATCAGAATGCGTCAAGGCGATCAAGCCATCACTTGTCTTCACCGGATCAACAAAGAAAATGCTCTCCGAAGTTCTAATAAATGGCAAATCGATCTATCTTCAACCGAAATTATATCAATTTTTGCAGAGGCTCTGGAGCGGATTTATCGACAAAAAGCCTTGGGTCGACAAAGAAATTCTCGAACCGGGATTCAATCAGACAAAATATATCAGTAAGCTCAGGTGTCAGATTGATGAAATTGATTCCGGGCTGACTATTCTATCCAATGGCCGCGGCGCCTATAGGCTTTCATTTGATCTTGATGATGCTTCGTCAAATCCCCTCTGACGATCCATCGTTCTAAGGGGGCGTCATCATGCACTGACGCCCCTTTTTATTTATTACTTGCATGTGTAGGGAAGGAGTCGAAGACTCCTGCCGAACTGGCCTTTGAATTTTAATATTCCGTTGCCGGGCAATCGTCGCAAGATCTGGGAGGAAATCTATGAGGATCGAAGAAATAGCCTACCATATATGTGACATCGAGGCCATTTACCGTACAGCTGCCATTGACATCGGCGGTTGCGTAAAAATGAGGATTCGACCCGCATTCACAACTAAATAGCGGTGGAGCCCCGCCCCTGAAGTAATTTACCAAGTAGGTGACATCAAGTCCATTAAACGAATAAGATCCATTGACATCACCTTCGATATAAGAACGAGGATAAATACCACCTCCATAAGCCCCCATATCAGATGCTTCGGTACCTAATCCTCGATCACAATTGAGTGCGTCGTCCAAAACCACTCGGCTGCCTGTATCGATGCATGGCGAATCGTACAAATCGCCGCACGCAGTTGACATCAAATGATAATCACTGTTGACCGTATCGCGGAACATCGGATCGGTGTTTATATTACCGTCGCCAGGATAACCGCCCTGAATATCGGAGTATCTGACAATTGCATTGCCGCCTATCTCGTGCGCCCCGTTATTCCAGATTATATTATTTACAAGTCTACATGAATCGCAGTAGATCGCGCTTGATTCTTGATCGGTCTGGATATTGTTGCAAATAGTATTATTAAACATCTTTACCGGGCATGGCGGACCGATTCCAATAGCCCCATTTAAATAGGCGGAATTTTCGACCACCAAATTATTGAAAAATCGAACTGAATCGCAAAAATCAAAATATGCGGCCCCGCCTGAAGAATCGGCGTGATTATCAGTAAGGAGATTGTTATCTACCGTAATTTTAACGCATCTTTTTGAATACAACCCGCCGCCCCCGCTGTCCGCGTGATTACCTAAAAATACATTGCTTTCGACTAAAAATATTCCTTGAAATGATAGATAAATTCCACCTCCGTTTCTGGCTGAATTATGATCGAATTGATTGTTTATGATTTCGCTATTTTCGCCGCCAGTCGCGAAAATTCCACCGCCGGCTTCGGCAGTATTATTGCTGATAATATTATTATTTATGATGGGTGCACTGTAAGTATTCAGACAAATTCCCCCTCCATTATACGCGGTATTCATTGTAATTATATTATCGATGATAATGGGAGTAGCAAAATAGTCACATCGTATCCCGCCGCCATCGAATTCACCGCCAATGCCGGCATTATATCGGATTGTGCAATTTGCGATTTTATGATGTGTGTAGTAGCATTCAATGCCAGTATCCTTGGAGTATTCAACACGGCCATATTGGAGAACCGATGTATAGTATGATCGATCAAATCGAATTCCGCGCCATCTGTTTATATTTACCAATGTATCGCACGTAAAGATTATGGAATCAGTTTCATTGCCAATGGCAGTGAGGGTGGCCTCCTGATTGATAACGAACTCATAATAACCTTGAAAATCAAATACAACTCCGGGCTCGATAATCAATGCTGCGTATCGAGGCACATTGATATTACCAATAACCTGATAGGGACTGTTGGCCCGCAGTAGCGTGCCAGTTAAATCGCCTTGTAATTCAGTTCCCATTGAAGCGCAAGTTAAGACAAAAAATGCAACTATTACTGCGATAGCGCTTTTCATAATTTATCTTCCTTTTTCAAGTAACAGAGGCATTTACATATTTAACAAGCATAATTTATCCATGTTTCGATTTGTTGTCAACATAAATCGGAGAAGTTAACTGGAGCTATTGACGATTATAATTCATTAAGTTATAATAATCTTATGCAATTCGAAAATATTTACGAGGATTCCAGGCGCGCCGATGCCTATTCCAAGCTGGAATTCCCCGGCACATATTATCTGGCTTATCGTGATCTGCCCGAAATTATCTCCAATTATGTTAAGGGCAAAACGGCGATCGATTTTGGCTGCGGAGCTGGCCGCTCAACCCGATTTCTGCGAAATTTGGGGTTTCAGGTCATTGGCATTGATATCTCTCCGGAAATGATATCCAAAGCGGAGGAAATTGATCCGTATGGAGACTACCGTTTGATGTCCGCGAATAGTGTCAGCTTCCTCGATGGTAATCATTATGGCATGGTATTGAGTGCTTTTACTTTTGATAATATCCCGACGTCGGGAAAGAAAATCGAATTATTTTCCGGTATCAAGAAGCTTTTGGATAAAGACGGCATAATCGTCAATTTGGTTTCTTCGCCTGATATTTATGTTAATGAGTGGGCGTCATTTACTACAGAAGACTTTCCTGAAAATAGAAATGCCAAATCTGGTGACATCGTGAAAATCATTATGACCGATGTCGATGATCGCAGGCCCGTGGAGGATATAGTTTGGTTCGATGATGCTTACCGCGAGGTCTATCAAAAATCCGGCCTAAAATTGCTCGAGATGTTCAAGCCGTTGGCCAATGATGCTGAACCATTTCAGTGGGTGAATGAAACTAAGATTGCGCCGTGGGTGATTTATGTACTGGGGAAATAAGGGCTGGCTTGTTTCCAGCGAGTAATGTCTCGTCCTCCTGAGGCGGGGTACCCTTTGACCGCTGCATATCTTTACATTCTGTCATTCCGCACTTGATGCGGAATCTATCTTGTCCTTAAAATGCAGGATCGATTATTCTATTTCGGGAAAAACGATCATTTCATCAAAACCATCTTCTTTGTCTCAATCTTATCCCCGGCCTTGATTCTGTAGAAATATATTCCCGATGCCTGCTCACTTGCATCCCAAACCGCTAGATGCTTTCCTGCCGGCATTAATCCTTCGGCAATATTCACAACATTACGTCCAAGTATATCAAAGATATCGATTGAAACATCAGCCTGCTCCGACAGCGAGTATTGAATCATGGTCTGGGCGTTGAAAGGATTAGGGTAGTTCTGGGAAAATGAAAAATTTTCGGGAATCTTGGCATCTTCAATTTTTGTGAAGTTGAGCCAATTGAAGGCGTTGATACGAATCGCATTCGGGTAGTTCGGGTTTTGATTACCGATAGAATCTGCCGAAATCCTAATCAACGTATCCAGCTGATCGGGATTATACGAAGGATGCCAAGCCTTGATCAGCCCGGCTAATCCGGAAGTAATGGCGGATGAAGATGACGATCCTGAAGTGAATTGATAACCTGATTGCCCCCAGGTCGAGAGAATGGCTTCGCCCGGCGCGGCAACATCAACCCAGTATCCGAATCCAAACCCTGGAAGGAGATGGTCATATTGATCAGAAGCGGTAACAGCCAATACATGGTCATAGGCAGCAGGGTAGATTAAATTGGAGGTGCCGCCTCCCGCGGCCACGATAAAAACTCCATCCTGATATGCGGCGTTAATAATCGCCTGGTAAGCACCGACATAATTGGGTGAACCCCAGGAACAATTTATAACATTAACGCCATTCTCAGCCGCATATATAATGCCCAGGTAAACAGCTACGAGATCACCCTGCGAATTTGATCCTTTCACGCACATCAACCTTGCGGAAAAGCCGATCCCGGCGCCGCCGATATCATTATCTGTCACTTCGGACGCGCATCCGGCAATCATAGTGCCATGAATGGGGGTGTCCTCTCTTGGATTATTATCGTGGTTTCCAAAATCCCAGCCGATTACGTCATCGATATAACCATTGCTGTCAGCGTCAATATTATCATTGTCGCCTGGGTCAAATATTCCGTTATGGTTGACATCTTCAGCCGCGTTGACCCAGATATTGGCGAAAAGATCGGGATGGTCCCAATATACTCCCGTATCATCGATTCCAATTACAGCAGAACGCGTGGCGTCGCCCCTGACTATATCCCAGCAATCATCTGCTTGGATGCGCGACAAAAACCACTGCTCGGCGAAACGCGGGTCATTGGGAATATAGCAGACTTCCGGAACAGCATACAAATCCGCGAATTCGATATTAGGATCGTCACCAAATCTACCCAAGATATTTTGAGCATCAATGCCATCCTTCAACGTGAAAATATAAATCCTGGCAAGTTCCCGTTTAAGGTTAGGCTTGGTAAGGCGGCCTGGATAGAAAGGTTCGATAGCGATTACTCCAATTTCACTGCATAATTTATCGATCGATGCTATCCCCGTCGTTGCGAAACCCGATATATTCTTTCCGATAGCATAGTTAGCCGTGCCATATTTATTGGTGACTATGATTTTATTTGCTATATAATGACCGCCATTAGGCAGGAGGGAAATTTGTTCTTGCGATCTCAATGTTTGTACCGTAGAGACCAACGTGAACGCAGCCAATAATATAATAGTTCTCAATTTCTCTCTCCCTACTTTAGCAGCGTCATTTTTCTCGTCTCGACCTTATCCCCGGCCTTAATTCTATAGAAATATATCCCAGATGCCTGATCTCCAGCATCCCATATCGCTTGATGATCACCCGCTGGTTTCATCCCTTCGGCAATATTCTTAACAATGCGTCCAAGTATATCGAAGATGTCGATTGAGACTTCCGATTGGGTTGGCAATGAATATTGAATCACAGTTTGGGCGTTAAAGGGGTTGGGGTAATTCTGAGAAAGAGAAAATCTATTTGGTATTTCCTCGGCATCATCAATTCCGGTCGTGCTATTTACAAGAATCATTAACGAGGTCAAATCCGCTGCATAAATATAATCGCCCATGATAAAAACCTCTCCAGTATAGCCGGGCGTATCATAACCTCCGGCCAGCACTGGATGGGCCGGGTTGGATATATTGATCACTTGGATACCAGTAGTCCAATCCGCTACATAAGCGTAATTGCCATCGACAACTACTCCATAGGCATAGCCCGGCGGACTAATGCTTCCGGCCAATATGGGATTAGCCGGATTAGAAATATTTACAATTTGTATTCCGCCGAATTCCTCGGCTAGGTAAGCATTATTACCGGCCACAAAAACATCAACGGCGTCACGAGGGGTAGCAAATGTCCCTATTAATAACGGATTGGCCGGATTAGAGATGTTGAGAATTTCCAAACCACTATAACTGGCAACTACATATGCATAAATGTCAGAGACAAAGACTGCCTCGGCCATGCCAGGCATGTCAAAACTACCAACTAATGCGGGATGGTTCGGATCGGTAATGTTGACGATCTGAAGACCGGAAGATTCATCCGCGAGATATGCATAATTGCCTTGCACAAAAGCATCAAGACAACCGCCAGACGGGTCAAAGATTCCAACCCGTATCGGATTAGCTGGGTCGGCCACGTTTATTACCTGAAGTCCAGAGATATAATCAGCAACATAAGCATAATTGCCCTGGACAAAAACCGCCAGAGCATTACTTGGAGTAACAAAACTTCCGGTTAACACTGGATTGACAGGATTGGAAATATTTATCACCTGCAGACCTGCATCGCCTTTTGCAACGTAGGCATATTCCCCCAAAGCAAAAACCCCATTGGAACGGCCTGCCGTGACATAACTGCCAGCCAACTCAGGAATTGCCGGGTCGGATATATTTATCACTTGAAGGCCATAATATTCATCAACAACATAAGCGCTATTGTTCTGGACATAAACTTCGTTGGCATAGCCTTGCGTAACATAGCTCCCGACCAGCAATGGATTGGCGGGATCGGAGATGTTGAGCACTTCAAGGCCAGTTGATCTGGCCGCCAAATAGGCGTAATTGCCAAGAACAAAAATGTCATTTACATAGCCCCACGTATCATAACTCCCGACGACAAATGGGTTGGTCGGATCGGCTATGCTAATCACTCGAATTCCAGCTTCCGATTCAGCGACATAAGCGTAATCCCCTTGGACAAAAACCGCGTAAACCCAGTCGTACGTATGACAATTTCCTGCCAATAAGGGGTTGGCCGGGTCAGCAATGTTTATCACTTGGAGGCCGGTACTCCCATCCGCTACATAAGCATAGTTGCCCGAGACATCTACTCCAAAAGCGCAATGAGGCGTATCATAACTTCCTGCCAAAACCGGATTAGCCGGATCGGATATGTTTACTATTTGAAGGCCTGAAGAACTATCTGCCACATAAGCGTAATCATTCCTGACGAAGACTCCCATAGCGGAGCCCGGCGTATCGTAGCGCCCTACAAATACTGGATTAGCCAGTTCGGTTATGTCTATTATTTGAAGGCCGGAATACCCATCCGCCACGTAAGCATAATTTCCGGAGATATCGATTCCCTCACCTTCTCCGTGAAGATAACATTGACTCAAGTATGAAGGAGAATCTGGATTTGAGATGTCAAGCACCATTAAGCCATTCGCAAAAGCGCAATAAGCGTAATTGCCAACTGCCTTAACATCATTGACTCCGGCCCACAGAGTTGAGCCGATATATTCAACATTCTGGGCGGAAGCTGGCAAAGGCGTCAATACAGCATTGGCCAAGATTACAAGCACAATCAAATTGAAATAAAATTTCTTCATTTCTTCCCTCGCTAATCTCAGGCGAATCGCGAATGACGCAATATTCTAATTCCAGCTATTCGGATTTCCGCCATCTCAGGCTCCTTCAATAATACTTAATATAATATAATTATATACTAAGATGTAGATTTTCGCAATCATTATTCTCTGTCCCAATCCTGCGAGTCGCGGCTTGCCGTGACCGCATCCCGCTTTTTTTGTGGTCAGGGTATATCCGCCGTTTGTTTGGCGGGCAAGGCTTGACGCGTAAGATAATCCCAAAAGGAAATCGGGCAATTAGATAATCTTTGGCAGATAACGGAATAAATTTGAGCTTCTGCCACTCACAAGAGAAGATGGATTCCGGCCGTCAACGGCCCGGCCCTTGACGGGCTCGGGGGCCGGAATGACAGGCTTTATGGAGAATGTCGACGATGCGGTATCGAAAAAATATATGCGAAAAAAAAAGAAGACCGATCTCAAGGAGGGAGTGAAAGACCGGCCTTCAATTGGAACGTATTGGGGACCGTTCCTCTTAGGACTGGCGCGTTTCTCGCTTGGCGGGGAGGGCACTAAGCGGAGAAATCTATCTAAAATCTAAACACCCATGCAAACCATAGAAAATGCAATATCCGTGCCGATGTAAGTTCTTTTTTACAGTCACATAACTCATTGATATTTAATATGATGGACATCGGCTGCCTGACTATTTGTCAATTATTTATGCAATTTCATGCGCATATTGCATGGTCGGGATTCATCCTTATCACTCTCATAAACTGGTTCAATGAGCATTTGGTTTGAAAACCCCCGAGAGGTGGAGAATGGAGGATTAATGGAAAAATTAACTGAAATGCTTACTTGTGAGCTCACATTGGATAGCCCGAATGTCAGACTCAATTATCTGGCGTCATTGATTAACGATAATATCAAGCCGCCGCGATTCGTAGCTCCGAAAAATGTCAATATCCGCGCCATGTATGTTGTCAATAATCTTGTCAATTCCCATGGCGGCCGATTTCGAAAAGAGGATTTATCGAAATTGAAAAGCCTGATTATTGATACGCCCGTATTAGTCGGTCATGATCATTCGCAGGCGCCTTTGGCACGCACATTTCATGCAGAGATCGAAGAGAAAAATGGTGTTCAATGGCTCAAAGCCTATTTCTATTGGCCGACAACTAAAGCCGATGAGCCCGACGATCTATTGACCAAAATCGATTCCGGTGTTCTCAAGGAATGCTCGATATCATTCTCATATAATTTCCCCGAATGCTCAATCTGCGGCCAGGATATGCGCGGTTGCCCGCATGATATCGATTATTCGTCAGGCCAATCCGCCGAGAAAGCGCATTTCATCTATAATGGTATTACGCAAGTATTGGAAACATCATTAGTCTATCGCGGCTCGGTCAAGGGCACATTCATAACCGACAAATTATCTCGCGAGGATGATAACAAGATCGAAATTGAAATCGACGGTATTTCAAGATTTGTCGAAATTCCGCTCACCTATTTATCGAAAAGGTTGGTTCGCATTCTACCGCTGAAAGCCGAAAACAAAACCGCGAAGCTGATAGCATATCCACCAAACTATCAAGCCGCCATAGCAAATTATAACAGCGAATCATTCCTGATTATTAAGTCTAATTAACGAAGTGAGGCTTATATGCCCGAGAAAGACTCATTGATAAAGTATTTGATAACATTGGCGATTTCGCTGGCCGCGGCCTTGTCGGGATATTTCGCGATTTACACCGGATTGCGGGTCGAGCTCGCCGGGAAAGCAGAAGAACGTTATGTGACTGAAATGAATGTCAGACTGGCAAGATTGGAATCTGTCATCAATGAACGATTCGCCACCAAGGAAGACCTTTCGACATTCAAGAATGAGGTTATCGGTAAGCTGACTGCTATCGAGACTGTGCTGGCAAAAGAAGACAAGGCGATTCTAAAAAGCGAAGCAAATCACTGAACAAAAACTATTCAAATGAAAGGAGTATCGATTGGAATTTGATGAAATCTTAACGAGGCTAAATGAAATCAAAAGTGGATTGACCGACGGCTTTTCATCTGGCAAGCTCGACATGGATGCGATAATATCTAAATTAGATTCTCTGCCTGCCATTCTGAATGACATAAAAGAAAAATCATTCAGACCCGAATTGACCAAAGAAAAGTCCAGAGGGATAACCAAAGGATCTGAAAGTTCAATTCGTCTGCCCTTGCTGGCAGTAGAAGATTATCGCTAAAAATATCACCCTAAATTTATAACAGAAAAGGAGAATTCATGGCAGTAAGAGATCAAAACCTGGAAACAATCGGATTTTTAACCGCGACATTCAAGGTGCACCAGACCGCGGGGGTCGATGACCTCAGGGATACCGATATCGGAAAGGCTGTGACCATCATAGCCAATTACGAAGTCGGGCTAGGAGCCAGCGGCGGAATGTTGTTGGGCAAGCTTATCGATCTTTCACTCACCGATGCTGATAACGGGAAGCGAGTAGCCACTGTACAAATCGGTGGAATTTGTAAGTTGCCTTCAGCGGCTACTACACCCGCAATTGGCAATCGTGTGGTTGTCAGCGGCACGGGTGCTGTCAGGCAGGCGCCCGTTTTGGCCGGTTATGATCCGGCAGGCGGCAATGTCGCCCGCGGGACTGTTATCGACGTCAATGGTACATCGGATGTGACTCTTATCCTCAATTAATCAATATCAATTTTAAACCATTAAGGAGAAAATAATGGAATTTGAAAAACTGTTATCATCTGATTTCAATATCGCCATGGCTACAGCCGGCGAATCCAAAAACAGCGGAGGGAAATCGGTCGATTTCTCTCGCGCGAAGAAGATAGATGTCACACGCGATACATATCTCGAAGCCCAGGCTCGCGGAATATCGCTTACTGAGCTTCTGGAACTGCCCGAATTCGATCCCAGCCCGGCCGGCTCGCCGCTCGACGCTTTCGAACGGCAATTAGCAATGAAGGGGCTTCGCACCGGCGGCAAGAACCCCGTTACAGTCGAGTTATTTTATCGCGGCGCGCCGGCATTAATGCCTGAATTCATGCTTCGCGAAATCAGACGAGGCATGGAGATGCGCCCTGAATTGGGACGGCTCTTGTCATCGAGCTCCAATGTATCATCGTCTCGTTATTCACCGATCCATGTCGGCTATGGTGTCGGGGATAAGGCTCTGTCGCTCAGGCCGGTCGGCGAGGCGGCCATGATTCCATCGGTCAATGTCACCGAACAAAACAATACGATCACGATCCAGGATTACGGGTTGACGTTGAAGGTATCCTACAAGGCGCTTCGCTATCGTTCGATGGCGCAATTCAAAGTGCTTTTGTGGTACATCGGTTATCGTCTGCAATCTGACAAGATCGCCATGATTGTCAATACTATTATCAACGGCGACGGCAATTCCAACTCCGCCCAGGTAATCAATACCGATGTCACCAGTGTTCTTGATTATGATGACCTGGTCAGATTCTGGAGCGAATTCTATCCATATCAACCCAATATCCTGATCTGCCATAAAGACAAAATCAGAAGCATTCTGACTTTGGCCGAATTCAAGGATCCGTTGATCGGATTCAATTTCCAGACCAATGGCGAGATAACATCTCCGCTCGGGGCATCATTGATTCGTTGCGACGAAGTTCCGACCGATTACGTGATCGGCCTCGACAATCGATTCGCGATCGAGGAGGTCATCAGCCAGCCATTGATGATTGAATACGATAAGGTTATCGAGCAGAAAATCGAGGAGGCGGTTATATCAGAATCCCTCTCCTACGCCAAATTCATCAAAGAAGCATCATTGATACTGGATTCGGTCTGGTAGAAAGCAGAATAGATGCATAAGCTTTTGACAACATCGACAGCGACCCGGCCTACCGGGTCGCCCTGCCAACGGAAGCTCCTTCGAATACCATCGGGTGTATTCAAGGGGAGGACTGCGGCATTGTATATGAGCTCGGCGACTGCGATCGCTCTCGTCTATTCCGACTACCCCTATCAATCATGGTCATCGCCGCAGGCCATTGTTACCGACGTTTATGATTCGCCATTCGGGGCGCATATGGATGCGGCAGGCAATATCTATCTGGTTTATACCAATACCGACCGGAAAATTAAATTCGTGAAGCTGTTGTTTGGTGCAGGGGTTTGGACAGCAGGTTCCGAAGTGAATGTAGTCGCTGTCGATAACAACTACAATCCAACAGTCATCAAAGACAGCGATAGCAAGCTCTGGTGTTTTTTCGTTAATCATCGAACCTCGCTCGATTCCAATTATTATGTACGAGTCAAATCGTCAACGGATGATGGCGCGACCTGGGGTACTGGCGACGCCGATCTTGGCACCGCGCTTTCCTCGGGCTACGCTGTCAACGCTTATGTCGGCGCCTGCCAGATATCGTCAAAGCTATACGCCGTTTATTGTGTCAATAGATCCGATTTGAATTATCGAATCTGCGATCTTTCCGGTCCTACATGGGGAGCGGAAACCGCAATCCACAGCGCTAATTATATCGATGATGATTTTGATATCGCGCCGAGCCCTGAAAAGAAACTTGGCGTTGTTTTTATAGTCTCAGGTGAAAATAAGGTTTATTTCAAGGAGAATGACGGTTCCTTTTGGAGTGGGCTATATGAAGTCGAGACTGTCCAGGCAAGATCGCCCCAAATCGGATATGTGAATAATATTCCGCATATTTTCTATGCCAGGCTTATCGCGGAAAATTATTATATCCCCAGATACGCGGGTAAATCCGGCGAATCATTTTCGCTTTCAAACTATACTCCCGCGATAGGCGCATTCGATAAGATAATCCTATACAATAATCTCGGTACGACAAAATTCCAAGATAGGTCATCCGTTGCCGCCAACCCGACTCTGGCTGATATTTTTCACTCCGAATCATCCGCGCTAATCGATTCGATTGACGATTGTATCTATTTCGGAAAACAATCGAAATTCTTCAGCGCGGCCATTCTGCTTTCGACCGCGGGAGTCTCGGGGACAGTAGTCTGGGAATATTTTAACGGCTCGAATTGGGTGGAATTTATTCCATCTTCCGGAAGCTACAATTTCGATTCGCTAGATGCTCTTGTCTATTTCTGGCAGGATGGCGAATCGACACCGTCAGATTGGCAGATCGGAATGGTCGATGACTCCAATAATTATTGGGTGCGGGCGCGCGTGACATTGGGATTTTCCGCTGAACCGGTCGGCTCTCAGATCGTCGCTGGAGTTAAGGCCGATGATCTTGTTCTGGTGAGGGAGGGCGTATGAATATAACATTGGACTATCTTACCGGCAACCGCAAATGGTTGATCAGGGACTATACCGTATGGGGTGACGCCGGTTCTCTCGATGGCGACCTGATGCTGACTGAATATAAATCTGGGGAGAATCGAGTCGTATTCATGCATGAATATTCCGGCGGCAATTCCCAAATCGTTGATTTTGCCGACCTGCTAGACCATCGCGGCAATCAGTTGCCAACGACAATCAATAAACCCCTCGTAATTATTATTCCCAAAAATCAGATCGGGGCTTTTATCCTCGGCGCTGTCGGACCTACCTCATTCCGTATCGCTCGCAAGAAAGAAGAACCATCCAATTCGCTTGTTGACCTCTTAATATTGGAGATGAACTGATGCCATTTACAACCAAGGAAATAGTCAAAAAACATATCCTCGACCATCATATCGGTTCCGCCAAAATTTATGATGAAAAAATCCAATTGAATGCCAATGACTCCAGCCAACTGGAAAAGCGGATGATTTTGCCGGAATCTGAACGAGTCAAGGCCAGAGAGCAGAATGAACCGAATGAAGAGAATATCAGTTTTGCTTCATCCGATTCTGTTGCGCTGTCGCATAATCAGATTATTCCAAATACGGTGGTCGCCGCCAATAATAGCTCTCTTTCGAAAATCTATATCGAAAATATCGATTTTCAAATCGACTACATTCAGGGGACGATTATGCGAATCGCATCAGGCTCAATTCCGGCGGCTGGATCGATAGTCGTCTGGTATCTTAACTACCGAATTTACCAGCGCGGAAGCGATTATGACATAGAATATCAGGCAGGAACACTTAAGCGCCGTTCGGGCGGAGCGATAGAATCCGGCCAATGGGTTCAGGTCGATTACACAACCGAATATGGAAATCTTGATGATGCTTCTATTGAAAACGCGATTGCCGAGGCCAATGATCAGGTGCTCTCGTTTATCGATGAGGTTTATCGGGAATCGGCTGACCGACTGCTTGTTACCGCAGAGACTTACATGTCGGTCGCGATTATCTGCAGAATCCGCGCCATGGAATCTATTTCGCCATCGAGAGGCAAGACCGATGGCGGCAACGAGGCACGATCCTGGACCGCTCTCTCCGACATGTACAAGAAAGAAGCGTACAATATCCTCTCCAAATTTGCCGGCCGCCTGGGATCATTCAATAGCCCGGCTTCCGCGTGAAGGAGATAATAACGTGCAATTAAACAGACTTGTTATTGGTGTTGTCAGCCTAATCCTCATTCGAAGTGCACATCTTTACGCAGGTGTGGAAAGTCCGCTAAGCAATCATTGGCAAAAAACATCTGAAGGTGATAGAAATTGTTATTCATATGGCGATTCAGTAAAAGGAATGTCCATATCAATCAATGACGCATCATCATCGGCGCCGCAATTATTTTCCATCAATGGGCCGGATAATTCGTTTTTCGAAATAAAATTGCCGCACGAATTCACTGCAAAGCCACTACAGACTCTGCCCGCATTAAATTCAGTATTGGAGCAGCTAAATGTGTCGTTAGACACGATCATTTCGAAATTTAATGGCGGCTATTATCGATGGTATTGGAAATCATCTGTCGAATTTGAATGGGAAATCGTTTTAAATTCGCTCCCAGGCTGCAATTCATTTAATTTTCCAATTGATGTGTCCAACATGGAATTATTTTATCAGCCGCCGCTGACTCTATACGAAATAGCTCGTGGAGCCAATCGACCCGATAGCGTAGTGGGGAGTTATGCGGCCTATTCGACCTCAAATTCAGAAGATCGTAAGATTTATGCAAAAGCCTTTCACATCTACAGGCCGAAGGCATTCGACTCAATTGGAAATTCCGCCTGGTGCGATCTGAAAATATCCAATAACATCCTTTCCATTGATGTCCCCGCCGGCTTTTTGAATCAGGCAGTTTTTCCTGTTACGATCGACCCTACAGTCGGTTATACATCAGCAGGCGCATCTTCTCAGAGCTTCAAGGCGGATGGTAAAATGGCAAGCCGGTTTATTCTGCCTGAGACAGCTATCGCAGATTCGATTTTCGCTTACGTGCGGGCAAGCTCTACTCCATACCCCAGCGCTTCAGCCGCAGCCTATAAAGGCGGATCTGTAAATGCGACTTTTGCCGACAGTTCTGGGGTGAGGACTATTTCAAATACATCGGCATCATGGCAGGGGTTTTCATTGGTTAGTAAGTCTCTGGTTTGTCAGGATACAATCTGGCTCACACTCCAATGCTCCACCAAAGATTTGAATCTTTATCTTTATTATGATAACGGAACCGCAGGCTCGGACTCGAGCCAGACAGATATTGCAGACCCCCTTCCTTTCGATATTACGATGGGCACAGGCGCCGGGGGCAATAGGAAATATAGCATCTATATGAAATATTCATCTGCCACTTGCTCAGGATTCAGAAGGAGGAAATTAGTAATAGGAGATTTCAATGAATAAATTATTGATTACAATTATAATCTGGCTTTCAGCTTGTTCAGCCAGGGCAGGGCTTATTTTCGATAATGGCTCGGGCGAGAAAAACGATACCCTCGTTATACAATTCTGCCTTATCGACAGCTCTGGGCGGCAGTATACGACATGGGATACGGCCTATATTGTTCAGGCTTACGGCGGAACCGATTTTAATATCGATACGCTCACGGGGGCTTCCGGCTATGATCTGAATTCAACTTATCCACGAACATTGATGTTTGAATATCGCCTTAAGGCGTCAAATTCCAATGGCGACCTTGGGGCTTACACCTGGTGGGCGTTATTGGTAGATAACAATAACGGCACCGACACCCATCAAATGCATTATGGCAGCTATTATGTCAATTCCGATCCGATAGAGGATTTTCTGGCGACATCGGACAGCGGATCGACCGGAGCGTCTTATCTCAGATCGAAATATGTTTATGACAAATCTGGTTATTCGCTTGCTGACTCACAGGTCTTTATGACAACCGGCAATGTCGGCGGAGTAATTAACAACGTCAACATCAATTCCAATTCAGATCTTACAGCAATAAAAACGAAAACCGACAAATTGACATTCGACGCCAGGAACGCCGTTTTGTCGAATCCAGATTCAGCGAGCTTAGATTCCTTGGATGTGAAGCCGAATTTCAAAACCATGCTCGATAATCACGGCGGCACGGCCACGATCCCGCCATCATTGACATCCAGGGTTGACTCAATAATGGCTTCGCTCGGATGGAAAGGGTCGTCAATCGATCTGCATTCTAAAATTGGGGCCTATGCCGGTGGGAACGGCGATAACCAAAATATCAAGGATGATATCGCGGCGCTTTCAATTAGCGGCAGCGGAAGCGAGGCCGAGACTCTTTATGTTTTTGATAATGATACCACCGCGCTTGAAGGCGTTTCTGTTACTGTCAGAAATCTCGCTCAGACTTCCACAAAGGTGCCCGGCCTTCAGACAGATTCAAATGGACGGCTAATAACCGAGCTCGATCCCGGCAGCTATGTAGTGGCATTGCGGGCAAATAATTACATCCAAACCGATCTGGATACTATCAACGTTGTTAGCGGTGGAGGGACTGATATCCTCTGGATTACGGATTTCAATCCCGGCGATCCACCATCGCCGAACCTGTGCCGTGTTTATGGCCGAGTATATGATATAGTTGGCGATAGCCTGGCAAATATCGTTGTAACTGTCGAGATACCATCGGAATATCAGCCGGTCAAATACGATGATGTTATAATCACGCCATTCAAGAAAACTACCCAGACAGATATTCATGGTTACTGGCAAATCGATTTAATCCCCAATTCTCTACTTTCTAAAACCTCGTCCAAATATCTCTTCACGATCGAATATCCATCGGGAGTGATCTACAAATCGAAAGTGGCCGTGCCAGATTTATCAAGTTGGCAATTACAATAATTTCAAACCATAAGGAGATTTATCATGTTTTTATTCGCATTTTATCCGACCCATTTGAACGCCAGCATATTTTCATGGCTTGGCGGCCTATTGACTGAAAAATCGCTGGCGGCTTTAGGGGCAATTTTAATGGTCTATCTCGGATTTCTGATTAAGAAGGAAATCCTGCCGTTACTGCAGGTCAAGCAAAACAGGGAAGTCGCTGAGTATATTCTGGTTATAGCCGATGATGTCACCGATTATTTCAAGCTGAAATTCCCCAATTCCCATTGGTCGGTCTGGCTCGATAGGGCTGTTGACAAGATTATCGAGATCACCGGGGTAGGCAAAGAGGTCGCCGACCGAGCAGCCCGTGCGGCGGTATCGAGAAAATCAGGGGAGACTTCGATGGCTCCCGCCTCCAAGCCCAATCAATAGCATAGCTGTAGAGCGGAATCCGCCGCGGGCGGATGGTTCCGCCTTTGAAGAGCCCGAACCGCAGGGGTTCGGGCCTACCCCCAATTAATAGCATTGCCCGCAAATAGATAATAAAGTGTCGTCGGGTGGCCCCACCCGACGACTTTACCAATTGAGCAGTCGGGTCAGGCGACCCGACTGCACTCTTTTTGGCCAAATCTCTTTACCTTATTAGCAACTATTCTAATTTTCTTTTTTCATTGACATCGTATCCCATGATAATTATATGTATCGAACAGTACGCGTTAGTTTAGGAGCGATGAGTGGATTTAGATTTGGATTGCGTGGAAACAAATAACGATAAAACGGTGATAATCATCACCGTCTCAGAATCAATAATCAGTTTGAGAGGAGATTCCATATGGCAGGTTTAGAGCAGAAATTAGCATCGCTAATTCCGGCTTGGAGAGAGGAAATTTCAACACTCAATAAGCAATTTGGTGAATTGAAGATCGGCGATGTCACACTGGGTGCGGCATACGGCGGCGCCAGAGGCGTGAAATCGCTGGTTTGCGATACTTCGGAAGTCCCGCCCGATAAGGGTCTTTTGATAAGGGGTATCCCGGTGGCGCAGTTAGTCGATAAATTGCCCGAAGAGGTTTTTTATCTGCTTTGCACGGGCGAGCTTCCCGATAAGGCGGAGACTGCGGCGATCCAAAAAGAATTCCAGAAACGGGCCAAAGTGCCTGCTTATGTATGGAAGGTCTTGGCGGCGATGCCCAAGGATTCTCACCCGATGGTCATGTTTAGCACTGCTATTTTGGTGATGGAAAAAGAATCGGCGTTTCGCAAGAAATACGATGAAGGCATGAAGAAGGTCGATTATTGGAATCCGACATTGGAGGATTCGCTCAATATGTTGGCCAGATTACCGGGTATCGCGGCGGGCATCTATAGAATGAGATTCAAAAAAGGTCCGAAAATCGCTCCCAAAAAGAATCTGGATTGGGCCGCCAATTATGCTCATATGCTGGGAATCAAAGATAAGACCGGCAATTTCGCCAACCTGATGAGATTGTATATGGTTTTGCATAGCGATCACGAGAGCGGCAATGTTTCCGCCCATACGGCGCATTGCGTCGGCAGCGCCTTATCCGATCCGTATTACGCGGTTTCCGCCGGCCTCAACGGTCTCGCGGGCCCATTGCACGGATTGGCCAATCAGGAATGTCTCGGCTGGGTGTTGATGGTACATGAGAAATTCAAAGGTGTACCGAGTGACGAGGAGCTTCGCAAATTCGCGTGGGATACATTGAGCTCTGGCAAGGTTATTCCGGGCTACGGCCACGCCGTGCTTCGTATAACAGATCCCAGATTCGATGCTTTCCGCGCATTCGGCAGGAAGGTAATGGCGGATGATCCGATCTTCCAGATTGTCGATAAGGTCTTCAATATTGTTCCCGATGTTCTTCGCGAACAGGGCAAGGCCAAGGACCCGTGGCCGAATGTTGACGCGGCATCCGGCGGATTGTTGTATCATTTTGGCATGACTGAGTTCTCGTATTACACCGTGTTGTTCTCGGTTTCGAGAGCGATGGGGTTATGCGCTCAATTGATAGTCGATCGCGCGACCGGCGCGCCTATCGAACGGCCAAAATCCGTTACGACAAAATGGCTCAAGGCCCAAGCCGCCAACGCGCCCAAGGCGTAGATGCATTGCGGTCACAGCAAGCTGTGACACGCAATTAATATTTAGCTAGTATTTTTTGTAGGGGTTTGATTAATCAAACCCCTACTTTTTTTGTCGGGAGTGTCGTCAGGTCGCTTGACATGACGACTTTTCATAGTTAAGCGGTCGGGTCAGGCGACCCGACCGCACTCTAAAAAAAGTGGCCATTGCGAGTCCGGCAGCTGCCGGACGAAGCAATCTGAAAAGAGCCACCCACAGATTGCTTCGTCGTTCGCCGTGGCGAACTCCTCGCAATGACGCATAATTAAAATTCAGTAGCTCGCAATGACAACAATTGTAGAAATTATTAAAGTGTCGTCGGGTCTCCGCACCCGACGACTTTACCATGGTGTGGCAGGTTCGGAGACCTGCCACCACAACTGCTTGTCATTCCGTGCTTGACACGGAATCTTCGCTCCTTTCAGTCGTTCGCAATGACGACAATTGCATAAATTATTATTGACATACTTTTACGTATTCCCCGCGGCGTCGGGAACCCTTTCCCGGCGCATAACGGAAAATTATTATTGACATACTTTTACGTATTAACATATCTTTATCATAGTTGTATTTTGCAAATGATTCTGTGAACTTGTCCGGCAATGCCATTTCGCGGGGAGATTAAATGAAGGCATTTAAGGTTATAACGGGGACTCTCGCGCTCATGATATTGCTGACATTTGGCGCCAGCGCAAATAATAACCGAAATACTTTCGGTTTGCAGGCCGGAATTTTTATGCCTCAAAATTGGCCAATGCAGGGAGAGCTGAGATATCCTGGCGTCTGGACAGGCTATACCAGCGCCTTCGATTTCGCAATGTATATGGGCCATTATTTTTCCGATTCAGAATTAAGGTTCGAAATTGGCACGAGGCAGAGTCGATCTATTTTCTCAACAGAGATACCATGGGGACCTAAAATAGATAGGAATGATCTTCTGGTAGTCTCTTTTGATTTTAGCTATATATATCATATAAAATATCAATACTCGAAAGTAGCCCCCTATTTAGGCATTGGAACCGGTATCAATTTCGCTCAATGGAAGCCCAAATATCACGATTATTATTATGATAATAATTCTACAAAGAGTACTTCATACCCCTTGGATATTCATTTTCTCGGAGGAATCGAATTTCCGATTAATGACAATGTATTTATAAATGGAGAAATCAAATACAGCTATGTTTCCACTACCTGGAAATTCAATTCTCGATATTCATCCGGCTCCATATTGAAAAAATTGGATAATGTCAGCCTGGGAGGCACATCTCTGAAAATCGGGATTGGACGAAGATTCTGAGAAGGGAAAATAAATGAAATTAGTCAAACCGATATATTGGCTTTTGTTTCCGATTTTATTCCTTGCTTCGACTGTAATCGCCGGGGATCGATCGTTCACATTTGGAGTTCAAGGCGGCTTTTTTGCTCCGCCGAATTGGGCCGCGTCAGATTATTCCAATCTTGGGCAAGATTTCAGCGGCACTTATGAGTATGGACTATATTTTGGATGCAGGGAAAGTGACATAGAGGTAAGGGCGTCAGCATTCCTGAGAAAGGATGATACCTTTGTTAGGCTTTATAACCAATTTGGGTATCGCCTAAGTGGTGAAGGACATTATCAATTAATTACATTGAATTTAAGCGCAATTTATCATTTTCGAATGATGAATCCAAAATGGGTCCCCTATTTAGGATTGGGCGTCAGCGGAATTATTCCCGATGGAAATCAGCAGGACATGTGGCGTAATTTGACGGCGGCCAAATCGCATTTTCCGAAAGGTTTCCACATTTTGGGTGGTTTTGATATCAGCATGAACAAGAGCTTATTTTTTAGTGGCGAGCTTTGTTATAGCTATATAAGATTCAGAGATAGCACTCATAGCTACGATGGCGGAAAAGTTTTCGGCTTGGGCGGCACATCATTGAAATTTGGGATTGGGTATAAGCTCTGATATTGGAGAAGGAATGAAAAGAAGCAAATTATTAATATATTGTTTGACGATAGTTATTATCCTTCCCTCATTCGCGAATTCGAAGCCAGGTAATTATACATTCGGATTGCAAGGTGGTCTATTTTCGCCGAAGAACTGGGCAATTCAAGGGATGTCAGGTTATCTGGATTATTGGAGCGGTTTCGGTAGATCATATGAATTGGATGGTTATCTTGGCTATAATATTTCCGATTTTGAATTAAGATTAGAGGCCGCTCAGAAATGGGCCAATTCTAAATCTGATTACTCTCATTTTAATTCATTTGTGCGTGATGGAAAGGATAGACTTCAGGTAACTTCGATCGATCTCAGCCTTATTTGCCACTTTAATACTTCAAATAACAAAATTATTCCTTATCTCGGATTCGGAACCGGGATAAATTTTGCGTCGTGGCAACATAATTTATCATATGCGAATCCAAATTACGGGGATATCAACGATCCTTCATATCCGCACGCTGAAGACTTTATAAATCAAAAGGTAAAAGGCAATTCCCAGCCATTGGGAGTCCATATTAGAGCGGGATGCGAGGTTCCGGTAAATCAGAGGCTTTACTTCAGCGGCGAAATCAAGTATAGTTATATTTCGAGCAGCTGGAGTTTCAAAGACGATAATGGCAAAATAGACGATTACGGAAAGCCGATTCGAGTCAGTCTCGGCGGCACCTCAATGCGATTCGGGATTGGATACAGGTTCTGATTCAAGAGGTATGATGAAACGGATAGCATCATTATTAATTTGTGCGGCAATAATTGCGTCTATGCCATCATTAGCGATTTCCGGCCCGAGCCGCTTCGTAATCGGCTTGCAGGGCGGGATGTTTATGCCGCAAAATGACCAGGCCGATAATCAGCTATCTATTTTCGGAAACTGGAACGGTTTGGGAAGTACAGATGATATCAGCGGTTATCTTGGATATTATTTTTCTGATATAGAAATGCGATTAGAGTCGGGATACAGGAGAGATAAATTCCAGGCGGAAATATGGAATAATACTCGATCACTAAATACTTTTAAAATTATTCCTTTTGAGTTGAGCGCGATTTACCACTCCAAATATTTTATCGGGAAGATTGAGCCTTATATCGGAATCGGGGCAGGGATCTATTGGGTAAAATGGAATACCGGGATTATCAAAAGTTTGCAAAATGATCCCCATGGCGATTTTTTACAGGTCATTGACCCAGTGGCAGCCCAATCGTACGAGGACAAGGCGATTGGGGCTCATTTAATTGCCGGAGCCGAATGGAATTTGGTTTCCAAAATATTTTTGAGTGGAGATATTAAATTTACCAGAGTATCGGCAAACTGGCAGATAAAATATACGGTTCAACCTGCTCCATGGGGCGGTGACCTATATACCGTTCGAGATCGAATAAAAATTACTATTGGCGGCACCTCAATGCGATTCGGGATTGGATACAGGTTCTGATTCAAGGAGTATGATGAAACGAATAGCATCATTATTATTCTGTGCGGCAATAATTGCGTCTTTGCCATCATTCGCCATTGCCGGTCCCAGCCGCTTCGAAGTCGGCTTGCAGGGCGGGATGTTTATGCCGCAAAATTGGCCAATTCAGGATCAAGTCGAAAGTTGGACCGGAGGGTTTGGAAGAGCATTTGAACTTGGGGGATATTGCGGATATTATATTAATGATTTTGAGATTAGAATTAAATCGGCCACAAGGCAAAGTGTTACGGAAAAGAAGCTGAGAAATTCATATACGAATTTTCAAAGAAATATTCTTCAAGTAGTCTCTTTTGATCTCAGTTTTATCTATCATATGAAATTACAGAATAAAAACTATCGGCCCTATCTTGGCTTTGGTACTGGACTCAATGTGGCGAATTGGAAAGCAGAATCGCGGGACTTCCTTGACCAATATTACGAAGGCGCTACTATTTTGAAAGGTACCACTTATCCGATAGGTATTCATTTCCTGGCGGGGTGTGAATTTCCTCTCAACCACAATTTCTATCTCAGCAGCGAATTTGGATATAGTTATATTTCAAGCGATTGGAAATTAGAAATAGCTGATAACATCATTCGTGAACGGGCCAATAATATCAGCATCGGCGGAGCATCATTGAGATTAGGATTGGGACGCCGTTTCTAAAGGGAGTTTATAGATGAAAAATAAGAGGATATTTTTTTATTGCTTGGCGTTTATGCTAGTCTCACTCCTATTCGCGAATTCCGCACAGGCTCATTTTACATTCGGCTTGCAGGGCGGAATTTTTGCCCCAAACAATCAAAAGGTTGACCAAAGGCCGGTTAACCAATGGGTTATACCTCCCAATCTGCCCCCGTTGGAATCACGGAATGTATTCGGCAATACCTATGAAATTGCGGGATTTTTGGGATATCGTATTTCGGCTTTTGAATTAAGGATCGGAAGCGGAATGAAAAATACTGTTTCCAGTAGTGTCAATACAATCTACAATTATACCGAGGACGAATTTAAGGTTATCACGCTCGACTTCAATGCTATCTATCATATAAGAATTCGAAATAAGAATATTGAGCCTTATGTTGGAGTTGGGGCAGGTATCAATCAAGCGTCCTGGAAACGAGAGCGTAGCGATATCGACGGCACAAACTGGAAAACCAAAAGCATTTCCTATCCCGTCGGAGCCAATTTTATTGCGGGTTTTCAAATGCCGATTAGTTCAAAATTCTACTTCAGCGGCGAATTGAAACATTCTCATATATATAAAAGTTGGCTGACAAAAAATGATGTTTGGAATGGCACCGCCTATCAAGATCGAAATAAGAATGGCCTCGGCGGAACATCAATAAAATTCGGATTTGGATATAATTTCTGAGAGGGGATAAGATGAGAAATAATAAGAATAATAGTGTGTGGTCGGGTCTCCGCACCCGACCAGATGCCTGGCCGTGGCAGGTACGGAGACCTGCCAACACGGCAAACAGGGTTTTACTTTACTGCTCAATGATATTAATAATTGCGACAATATTCGCGGCTTCCGGCGCAAGCTCATTTTACGTTCGGCATGCAGGGCGGCATGTTCGCCCCGCTGAATAATCAAAATGAAGAGAAGTATATTTATTTTGGAAACTCGGATAGAACGAGCGGATCGTACGTCATTGGCGGATATCTAGGCTATTATATTTCGAATTTCGAAATGAGGATTGAATCAGGTTTCAGAAACGATCATATTATGACATCAAATGGATACCAATATTACAAAAATGGTTTAGAAATTATTCCAGTAGATTTCAGCATTATTTATCATCATAGAAATTCGGGTTCGAAATTAATGCCGTACTTCGGAATCGGCACGGGGGTCTATATCGCGACATGGAAGGCGGCCTTTGTAACCGGAGCTTTTCTTGACAACTATTACCAGCGAAGTCCGAGAGTTCCCCTGGCAAAATATGCCAGAGATTATGCTGTCGAAACTCATATACTTGCGGGATTTGAAACGCCATTAGGCTCCAGGATATTTTTGAATAGCGAATTCCGATATATGCGAGTTTCCGGTGAATGGCGAATTGACCACGGCGTTGTACAGGATCGCATGGATGTCAACCTCAGCGGTATTTCGCTGAAATTCGGATTGGGGTATAAGTTTTAGTTTTTATTAATATAAGCCGAAAAAAATTAAAAATGACCAATTTCATCAATATTTCCCTTGACAATATTTTTCAAATATATCATAATTTATCAGAAATTGATTTGTCGTGATTTTAAGCACCTCTAACCTTCAAAAATGGAGGCAAAAAATGAGGATTATCGTAATAGCAACTGCTCTCGTATTATTATTTGCGGGAGCTGCCCTGGCGCAACTTCCAGCCCCTCATGACCTGAATATCGCATATGGATGTAATTTTATCGCTCTTACATGGTCAGCCGCGGATTCGGGTCTTGTCCGTCCGGTTGGGTACAATGTTTACCGGAGAATTGGCGAGGATGGCGAATGGCAATTAAGGAATTACGGATTGGTCGATCTCTCATTTGAAGATAATGAGGTCATCATTGGCCAAACATTCTATTATGGGATTAGAGGCGATTACGGCGAATTCGAGGGAGGCTGGGCGATCAGCGATCCAATGTTATTGCCCGATCCGGCCAATTTCGATTATTTCATTGTCGGCAATGCAGGATCGAATGACCTGAATCTATGGTATCAGAGCGTTCTCGATTCATTGGGATTTCATGGCGCCATTGTATCCGATGTCCTGCCGTACTGTGGCGATATGCTGGCAAATTTGCCGCTCTTGTGGGTAGTGACATTAGGAAACAACGATGGAGATTATTGGGAAAGCACTCCCAAGGATCTGGCTTTAATGGACTACTTGAATCGTCAGGGTCGCCTTTTTGTTAATGACTATACTGAAGTTTATCATGATTCTCTGAGTAGCCATTATTTATTTTTCGAAATATCCACATGCACGCCGGATAAATATATTTCGATCCAGGGTTCACCGGAGACATTTGCCGATGGACTATCTTACCAATTTGCCGACTCGCAATGGGGTACTATCCTCGGCGGAGGCTTCGGATATTATTCTCGGGAAGTCCTGATCGAGAACGGTCTCTACTGCGGAGACGCAGACATTCAGGCCGAAAGAGATGGATATAAGGCGGTCGTGAATTCGGTGCCATTGCATTTATTATTAGACAACGAGCAAACCGGGACTCGTCTTCAATATTTCCGGCGCATGCTGGAATATTTCGATTTGATCACATCAGTTTCCAATGAACCTACACCACAGCCCAAGACGATTTCGTTATCCGCCTATCCGAATCCGTTCAATGCTCAGGTGATGCTATCGGTTGGAGACCTGAAACAAGATGGATCGGTTGGAATCTATGATATTGCGGGACGATTGATCCGCAAGCTGCCGGTTTCAATGACCGATAGCGAGATATTATGGGATGGCAAGAACGAGGCCGGAATTGGTGTCTCTACCGGAATTTATTTTGCCAAAGTTTTGAATGGACATTCGGCGCAATCCATTAAATTGACAATGCTGAAATAGTCCCCTTATAAGTTTCTTTTCAAGGCGGTTGGGAAGCAGAGCCCAATCGCCTTTTTTATTGGCCCAATGACGGTAGAGACGCGAGATTTTGCGTCTTACTAAATACGCATTTTCAGCCAAATCGGAAACCCATCTCCGGCCCCGCATTCAAATTTTCGATTGATTTATTTCATTGCGAGTCAGGGCTTGCCCTGACCGCTATACGCAAATTGCGCATAGCCAAATTAAAACGTGATTCGTAGCGAATATTTTTTGATTGATTTATTTTTTTTCACCTGATAGATTAACCGCATGAAAAAATATGTAATGCTATTAGTCTGTCTTCTTATCGCGACATCCGCTTACGCTCAGCGTAAGGATCGCGAGGATTTTATCCGCAATAACGGGCTGTATGTTTTAATTGGTGGCGCAATCGGCCCCAGCTTCTCAGAGTTCTCCAGTTATATGCATGACTTCTACTATAGCCAAATCCCCACTGCTACCGGCAATATGGGTAAATTCGGCTCTAATGTATCATTCAGCGTCGGATATATTTCTCGTTTTCATAGGAATTTCGCGCTCGATGCCGGTTTTTCGATTTATGGATTGAAGGCAGTGGGCACTATCAGAGATGGCGCGAATTCGACAACATTCGTGAGGCATAGTCTCGATTATCAGGCCGGTATATTTACGGCGACCCTTCCCGTGATTCTGGATTTTGCTCCGAGGCAGCCAGTGGTACCGTATGTTGGTATCGGACTCTCTATATTTTCGATGAGATTAGATGATATGCGCGACGATGGGACTATCACCGAATATTACCGCGATTCCAGAACAGCAGTCGGCGCTCATTTCGAGGCGGGCGCGAATGTCAGAATAACGCGTCAATTTTGGATTACCGGCCGCGGCAGATGGCATACCGGATCGGGGCGATTGACTACATTGGAAGCGCCGAATGATTTTAATATTAAACAAAATGTCACTCAGCTTGAAGCCGGAGTAGTGTATTATTTCCGTTAGATATCAATTGCCTATCATTAATATTTTGACAAAATAATCATGAAATTCAGGATACTGTCATTATTGGCGATGGCTGCGCTATGGACTGTATTCGCGTGCGGGCCCAAACCCAAGCCGGAAATAAAACCATCGGTAATTATCCCTGTTCCCTACGACCTGGCTGCAGATGTCACCAGCCATAAAGCCACGCTTAGATGGGCGATAAACCGTCAACCGGATAAGCCGATATCGGGCTATAATATTTACCTTTCAGAGAAGTCGTTAAAGGATAATTTCAAGAATTGGGTATCCAATCATCCCGAGCCCTACAATCATGCTCCTTACCCCGGCGATACCGATGGCAATATAAAAAGCGAATCATTTCCACTCGATAATCTTATCAGCGGTAAGACCTATTTTGCGTCTATACGGACATTAGGGGTTGATGGAGTCGAATCAGCGCCATCCAATGAAATTCGCTTCATGCCGTTGGCAAAAGGGGAATTCAAATTATCATCGATACACGAGGCAGAGAACGGCGGCTTTTGTTTTGATACCGAAAATTCGGTTCCTGCGCGCGATCCCCAATGCGATATTTATCTTTACGCCGCCAATGGCCGAATTGGAATATCGTCACCGCATAGACTCGGCGCGGGACTGCGCAAAACCGGATTTCAGCCAGCCGATAGCAAAGAGAAATATGACGAGACCATTGTAATCATATTGGGCGACCGTGTTAATATAAAGACGAAATTCGGACACGCCTCACTAAAAATTGAATATATTCGCAAGCAGGGTGACGATGTTCTGGCGACCATCAGCTATATTTTTTATCAAAATCAATAAATTTAATTTATCGCCTTGACTCATGATTTAACGGTATATATATTCGTGCCGACATAAAAATGGGCCACCCTAGCTCAGTTGGTAGAGCAACGGACTGAAAATCCGTGTGTCCCCAGTTCGATTCTGGGGGGTGGCACTTTTTTTTATTAAAAATACTGTCCTTTAATTTCATAAGTTTTCGTCTCTTTTATCTCGGCCTGGGAAGTGTGCTCAATCTGGAGACTTATCTTGCGTGACAGCTTCTGGTTGCGACTATCAATTAATTGACGGGGCGTCTAAAATTCCCAAAATTGATTTTTTTATAATAAACTGGAATGATTAACCGAAAGCCAATTTATGAGGTTGCTTCGCATATCCCTGGCAATGGTTAGAATCGCGGCCGCTTCGATATCCGAAATTGATCCGGAAACATCATAGCTTGAATCCGCTCGCTTTCTCGCAAAGACGCGTAATTTGTCGATGATATCAGAACCGGGATTTAGAGTAAATTGCAGAGAATCGATTGTTTTTTGATGATGTCCCGGCACAGTTTTCAGCCTGTATTCCTCCGCTCTTAACGCGATCGTGGCGCAACTCAACACAGCCAAAAATGCAATCGATAATCGGGCATCGGCGCTAAGCTGTGGTATTGAAGCATCCTTTAGATGACGATCAACTAAACCCAGCAGGTCAGAAATTTCGGATTTGCTGGTAGCCTCTTTCTTGAGCCAGTGATTTTGTTTATTCCAACTTTCTAATGTCATCTTCTTTGCCTATCAGCATTATCTTTGGGCCTTTAATCACGGCAGTGAGAAAGTGATGTTGTTCGCTTAACTTTTTCTTAAATTCCTCGAGCGGATAGACAGTCGGATTGATTTCTCGGCCAAGCGATTTTTCCGCTTTGGAAATTGCCGACACGGCATCGCCAAATTTAACACTGCCGATTACCATCAGATCAATATCACTGTGAGCCGTCTCTTCGCCTTTGGCGATTGAGCCATAAATGAAAGCAACTTTTATTTTTTTCTTGAGCGGTTTAAGGGCTGAAGTTAAGACATCCGAAACGCCAAAGGTTTTATAGATAATGCCTCGAAGCTCAGCATAAATCGGATTGGATTTGTTGACAGAATAATATATCTGGCTGCCCCGTCTTTCAGATTGCAGAATTCCGTCATAAATGAGCGGTTTTATTTCTCGATGCAACGTGCCCTGACTAATTCCTGTCACGCGGGCGATCTCTATCAGATAGTATTGTTTATCGGGATTCAGAAAAATGAGGGCTAGAAGCCTGCGTTTGGTCTTTGAAAATAAACTGTTCAGCATGTCTAATCTTCCATTCTCATTTTGAGAATATATATTCTCATTTTGAGAATGTGTCAAGGGGTTTAAATTATATCCCCGCCAGGCAAGCTGTTTAGCCGATAGTTTTATTTATCGAAAATCCCAAAATAGAAGTAATAAATTCGATTTTAGATCCCAAATGCTCTTGCTGTCCATAGAAGCAAATTATTTTTCGTAAGAGAGCTTATCTACAATCTCTATGGAGACCTCTTCGATAGCTCGCCGGGTCACATCCAGAATTTGCCAGCCGTGGTTTGTGAAAATCTCCTGGCAAAACCGCAATTCATCCCGGATATCCCGCAAATCGAAATATGATTTGATATCTTTTTGAGCTCCCGGTGCTGCCAGATACTGCGAACGTTCTTGTCTGATCCGCGCCAGAACCTCCGGTTGCATTGTAAGCCCGATAATTTTCTTAGGATTAGTCGATGACAATTTTGCCAGCAGATTGCTTTCCATTGTGGGATGGCTGAAAATCGGGATATTGGCCGCCTTCAACCCGAAATTGCAGGCCAGATACATGCTTATTGGAGTCTTGCAGGTTCGTGATGCGCCTAATAAAATTAGATCGGCTTCGTGATGCGATTGTCCGCGGCCATCATCGTGCTCGACCGTGAATCCTATGGCATCTATTTTCTTATAGTATCTGTCATCGATAATCTGTAGTATCCCCGGATGATAATCGGGATGCACCCCAAGGAATTTTGACATTGTCTCCAGCATCGGAGTAAGGACATTAATACTTACTATGCCTTTTTCTGAAAGTTTTTTGTTGAAATAACTGCTGAGGTCTTCTGAAATAATCGAATAAATTACCAGATATTCATTGTCGATATCGCCCAAAACTTTATCCAAGGCGCGTTTGCTTCTTATCTCACGATAAATATCCACGAGAGAATATTCGACCTGTTTATTAGAATACTGGGACAACACGGCATCCATAAGTCTTTTGGCGGTCTGGCCGGTGCCATCCGATATAATGACGATTTTTTTGGGCTTGCTCCAATCTATCCCCTTTAAATCAACACAATAATTCATACCTCAGATCATCCAGTTTGTCCAGTCGATATTGCCTGTCCGCGGTAGAGACGCAAGATATTGCGTCTCTACGGATAAGATATGATCTGTAGAGACATAAATACCCGCGATCGCAAGTCCTTACTTAATTGCCTTCAGAAGTCCATATTCTCTTGACAAGCCTGCGCCATTAAGATAGTTTTTTTGCGCATAGCTTAATTCGCATCAGGGTCTCTTTAGAAAGATATAAATATTTACCGGGGCGGCACTATTTTATCAGTCGATGCTCATATCAGATTTCTGCTCGAAAGCCAAATATGATTAATTGGTTATTCTGCCATCTTGCCATGAATCATAAATAATTTAAACATAGTTAAAAACCTCAAAGCCCAAAGGAGGATTTATGAAAATAAAAATCGCAGTGCTCGTGATCTCATTGGTGATGTGCAGCGTTGTTTTCACATGTCAAAAGATTAATCCGCCAACAAACGCGGCGGATTATTCGGATATTAAAACGATCCCGCTTTCCTATGGGACATTGGTATCCGTGACATCGATCCCGGCCTATCCGGAATGGGTTCAGATGTGGTTTCAGGACAATGCCGGCAACATCAAGATTGTCCGTGTCGATTTTAGAGCCAAAAAGATGCTCAATGATGTCTGGACCGTAACCAGAAATTAACGCCATTTTTTCAAGAGGTAAATATATGATTGATAAATTAACCAGCGTATTTTCCAGGATATTTTTCGCGATAGCATTAATCATCCTGGTTATGGCAATCGTGAACTGGATATTGGGTGTCTTTGGTTGGACCGTGTCATGGCTGACATATACACCCGGAAGGCTTTTCGAATTTTCATCGATGCTGATGATATTCGTGGTTGTGCTCTTATTAAGGCAGATTAGAGAAAGGCTCAAAGCAGGCAGATAACCAAAAACATTAGCCCTTCATTAGTTAAAAATAAGAAATCTAATACCTGTGGAGACGCGAAATCTTGTGTCTCCACAGTAGCATATACATGTTCAAATATAGAGACTCACGCCGGCAGGTCTATGCTCTCGGAAACCTTTCTTGCCCATATTTCGTATTAAATATAGATGTAAAAAAGGCCGATAATAGTATTATAGACATCGGCTTAAGAGGCGATAGTACTTGACAAAGACCTTGAATGATAGTAAGTTAATGACATGAAAAGCCTGATGAAAAATAGCGAAGCCTGCAACAGGCTGCAACGTCGAATCCTTTGGCGTATTTACCTCAAAGGACAGCTTTAATTCCTCGCCCAATACATATCTGTTTTTAGTCAAAAGCAAACATAATTAGTTCTATTAGCAAGGAGTTGGCTATGACGAACATTAACGTCATTAATAAAAATACATTTGGTTTTTCGCAGATTCCGGACGAGGAAATTTACGGATTTGAAAGCAAATTTGGCGCGCATCATTATGGTCGTCTGGGACTGGTAGTTCGCAAAACCAAGGGCGCCTGGCTGACCGGTATCGATGATAAAAAATATCTCGATTGTCTGGCGGCATATTCCGCGGCCAATCAGGGTCACCATCATCCGCGAATCGTAAAAGCGTTAGTTGATGCTCTGCAAGGCGATTATGCCTCTGTCATTTCCAATGTCGTATATACCGATGCGCTCGGCGTATTCCTGAAGAAAATCGCTACTCTGCCGCCACAGCTCGGACCCCGTTTCGGAAATAATGGCAATAAGGTACTGCCGAAAAATGGCGGAGTGGAATCGGTAGAGACGGCAATCAAAATGGCTCGTTATTATGGCTATAAAGCCAAAGGTATTCCAGATGGCAAACAGGAAATAATCGTTTTCAATAATAATTTCCATGGCCGAATGATTACCGTAATATCATTCTCAACTACTGCAAAGTACAAGACCGGCTTTGGGCCGTTGACCCCCGGATTTGTCTCGGCTGAATATGGCAATCTCAAAGAAGTCGAGAAATTAATCAATAAGAACACTTGCGGTATCCTCGTCGAGCCGATGCAGGGCGAAGGCGGCATGTATCAACCGCCGGCCGGATTCCTGCAGGGTCTGCGCAATCTCGCCGATACCAATGATTTGTTTTTGATATTCGATGAAATCCAGGTCGGACTTGGCAGAACCGGCAAGATGTTTTGTTTCGAGCACGAGAATGTTATTCCCGACGGCTTGATATTGGGCAAGGCGATTTCCGGCGGATTGGTGCCTGTGTCAGTTTTCCTGACTAATTCCAAGATAATGGATAAGGCGTTCCAACCCGGCTCCGATGGCTCCACATACGGCGGATATCCATTGGCCTGCGTAGCGGGCAACGCCGCAATCGATGTCTTGATTGACGAGAACCTGCCGGGTCGCGCGGCATCGAAGGGCGAAATCCTCAAAAAGAAGATCGTGGATATCGCCAAACGATCTACGCATGTAAAGGAAGTTCGCGGCAAGGGATTATTCATCGGTATCGAGGTGAACAACAGCGACGCCATGGGTTATTGCCGCAAGCTGCTCGATCTTGGCATACTGGCCAATGACAGCCACGGCCATACGATCCGTATTTCTCCGCCGCTCATCATCAACGATGATGAGATCGAATATCTTGTCGAAAGATTAGAGAAGATATTGGTGGATTGAAGACAGCAAATCGATAGGTTAGTTCTATTAAGAGCAGAAATATTCAGCAGGGGCGGATTTCAAACCGCCCCTGATTTTTTTATGGCGAATATCAAAGCAATTGAGTAATTTGCTCGTTGCGTATTGGGTGACAGTCGGGCGCCATGGCACGGCTGAGATATTTGTTAACTTGCCATGTTGCTGAAATGAAACCACCGAGAGCGGAAAAAGTCAGGTTAAGCCGCTTGACGCCGAAGATTTATGGTAGGTAGTGCAGCTGTAGGTCGGCGTTCCGAATCCGCCTTAAGCGGAGAGGAACCCGACATTAAATCAAGCTGTCGGGTTTTCTCCGGCAGAGCCGGATCAAACACCGACCTACTCAGAGTTGGAAAATAGTGATGCTAAAGAAAAGAACTAAATCAAAAAACGAGGGGCTGATAGCCCTGGGTCGCAAGGCCGCGCCGAGCAAGAAACTCGAGGCGTTTCCGAACAAAGCACCGCATAGATATTATCTGGTGACATTGGAGACCGATGAATTCACCTGCCTTTGTCCTGTCACGGGCCAGCCGGATTTCGCCAATATTACAGTTCAATATATACCGGATAAAAAGATAGTCGAATCGAAATCATTCAAGCTCTACCTCTGGTCATTCCGCAATGAAGGGGCATTCCATGAGCATGTGATAAATAGAATGCTCGATGATTTTATCAAAGTAGTCGATCCCCATTGGTGCAAGATCACGGGGCAATTCAATATTCGCGGTGGCATCGGTATCAATGTAGATGCTGAGCATACCAAGACCCCGGCGGCCAGGAAGGCTTTGGGTTTATGAGTACTCAAAAAGAAAATTCATCGAACAACAAAAATTATCGCTGGTTCATATATATAGCCGGGCTTTTTGTTACCGCGCTGATTATCTCGAACATTATCGCGGTCAAAATTATATCTATCAAGGGGATATTTCTCCCTGCCGGAGTGATATTATTTCCTATTACATATATAATCGGCGATGTCTTGACCGAAGTCTATGGATACGCGCGGGCGCGCCAGGTAATCTGGATTGGATTCTTTTGCAATTTGATGGCGGTACTCGCGATTTTGGCCGCCGGGATGATTCCTGCCGCGCCATTCTGGAGAGCCGGCTATTTGGATTCACCTGTGGAAGCGCAGAGGGCATTCGACGCGATTTTAGGATTTACTCCCCGGTTGTTACTGGCGTCATTCATAGCGTATCTTATCGGGGAATTTTTAAATTCATTCGTGCTTGCCAAACTCAAGATCAAAACCAAGGGACGATATCTCTGGATGCGCACGATCAGCTCAACGATCGTAGGGCAGGCCGCGGATTCAGCTATATTTACTACAATTGCCTTTTTTGATGTAATGAGTACTCAGGCCCTTATGGTGACAATATTATCGCAATGGTTCTTTAAGGTTGGTTACGAGATATTCGCGACTCCGATCACATATTTGGTTGTCAATAGGCTCAAACGATCTGAAAAAGTAGATTATTACGATACCGAAACCGATTTCAGCCCCATCGCGGTTTTAGAAAAATAATTCGCAAGCTGATATAGCTGAGCGGCAGCCGTCCCGGCTGCCCTTTATAAATTTATTTTCGGGGGCAGTCGATGACGACTGCCGCCCATAATATAATTCGCAAGCTTATTCGTCTTAATATTTTATACTTTAGGGCTGGATTTAGAAATTTCGTATTGCTAAATTACGCTCGATGAAAGCTGTTGGGTCCGATAGTAAATCATTCGTACGTGAATTCATGCCGAAGGTTAGCCGCACATTCGCGCTGGCGATAAAATTCCTGCCGCCGGGATTGAGACATCCTGTAAATACGGCTTACCTTTTGTGCAGGGTAGCGGATACGATCGAGGATTCGGATATAATTCCCAAATTCGATAAGAAAGCAAAGCTGATTTATTTAAAGGAAATCCTCGAACGTGGTTACAATGGGAATAAGATATCGGCTGATAATATTTCTCCGTTGTTTGAGTCAATTGAATTATCGCTCGGTGATGACTACAGACTTTTGGCAAATTCTAAAAGGCTATTTGAAATTCTCGATGAACTCCCAACCGAACAGAAAAAAATAATATATCATTGGGCAGCGGAAATGGCTGGCGGTATGGCCGAATATTCGCAGCTGCCGTCGGGCAACCCCGACAATATCTGCGCCCTCGAAAATATCGCCGATTGGGATAGTTACTGCTATTATGTAGCGGGTACGGTCGGGCATATGATGACAGAATTATTCGTGGATCATTATAATCTCGATGATTCCATATCGTCGCAATTAAGGCGTTTCGATGATTCATTCGGACTGGGCCTGCAGAAAGTTAATGTAATCAAGGACGTTCCGGTTGACCGTTCACGGGGTGTCTGCTTCCTGCCGTCTGACATAATAAAAAAATACGACTTGAAACCGGATTTCTCAGGACTCAAAATCGATAATCGGTCCGCTGCCGCATTGATTGATGAGCTTTCTACCAATGCGATTTCCCATCTCGATGACGCGATTAGTTATTCGACTATTTTCCCAACAAAGTATAAAGGGATCAGGATGTTTCTGATCGTGCCATTGTTTCTTGCCGTGGTGACATTGGGGCTTGTGCGGAAACATCCGGTGCAGACATTGACGGGCCCACCTGTAAAGATTTCGCGTGCCGATGTAATACGGCTTGTAGGTGCGGCCGGTCGCGCGTCGAAATCAAACGACATTCTTATCAAATATTATCAGAAATTGAAATCCAAAGGCGGATTCGAGAATTAGCATTTAATGATTTATAAAGCAAATGAGCAGATTCGATAATTTTGTCGCTATAGATTTCGAGACCACAGGACTCGATCCGAAAGTCTGTGAGATAATCGAATTAGGCGCTGTCCGCTATGAAAACGGCGTCATCGTCGAGCAATATTCAATGCTGATTAATCCCGGCTCTGAGATTCCGCCGGAGATTACCGCGCTTACCGGTATCAATGATGCTATGGTTGAGGATTCGCCTTCTATTGACGATGCTCTCGACGAATTTCTCAAGATACTTGACAAAGCTCCCTGGCTGGTCGGTCACAATGTGGCATTCGATTTGGGATTTCTAAAGCCTCATCTAACCAAACAGAAAGCTTTAAAATACGAGGCTCGCGTAATGGATACGGGAGTTCTTGCCAGGATTCTGTATCCGAGATTGCCGCGCTACAGTCTGAGAAGTCTCTCCGATTATTTCGTCATCAAACGAAAGCGTGCTCATCGCTCGCTCGATGACGCTCTGGCGACTTCAGCGATATATCTTAAATTAATCGGATTTCTGGCATCATTGCCTACACCTTCGAAAGATACTGTCGGCCGCCTTTTGCTCGGCTCGGAGTATATAAAAGATTTCTATCAATCGTTGGAAGGGATTGCCCCGCTCAATATCGAGGAAAAATCGCTTCTCATTAATGCCGATGAAAAAATTGATATTATCGAATCGATCGATGATCTATATCCGGAAAATATTATAGGCCAATCGCCGCCTGAAAAATACGATGATTTTATCCCTGTCGATCTGGCGGCTGTCGAAAATCATTTCCTGCCGGGCGGAATATTATCAAAGTCGATAGCCCCGTATGAGTATCGCCCTCAGCAAAAAGATATGGCGGTCAATATCGCCGCCGCGTTCAATCGTTCCGAATTTCTACTGGCTGAGGCTCCGACCGGAGTTGGTAAATCGATAGCGTATCTTTTGCCTGCGTCGTGGTGGGCATCGCAAAATAGGGAGCATGTAATTATCTCGACCCAGACCAAGAGCCTGCAATCACAGCTTTTCTATAAAGATATTCCGCAAATCCAAAAAGCGGTCGGATATCAATTCAAGGCGGCGTTGCTCAAGGGTAGAGGAAATTATGTATGTCTTTATAAATTTCATGAGCTCCTCGTAGAAGCTGAGGCATCATTCGCCAGGCAGGACCGGGAGGCACTGGCAAGTTTGACATTGTGGGTGAATAAAACCAAAACCGGCGATATCTCCGAATGCAATGGCTTCAATCCCGCGGGAAATTATTATCTCTGGAGCCGAATCTCATGCGAGGGAAGCTTCTGTCTGGGTCAGGGATGTCAATACGCCGATAAATGTTTTCTGCTTCGTATCAAAAAGGAAGCTCAGACCGCCCAGGTGACAGTAGTCAATCATTACCTGACCTTCGCGGATTTTTCATCGGGCGGCGAAATGGTGATTAATTCCGGCAATATAATTTTCGACGAAGCCCATAATCTGGAGAAAGTAGCGGCTTCATATCTGGGCAGTTCTTTCGACCGGCGGAATCTCGATGGTCTGCTATCTGATATGTATTCATCGCGGCCGACACAGACCGGATTTTTGATCAATCTCAAATCCGCCATTGTATTTCATGGCATGGGCAATCTGGAACTTGTCGCCGATACCGATTCGGTTATCGATTCTATTACGGCTGTCACCCATACAGCCGGACGGTTTTTCGAAAAATTGTCTGAAGCCATTAAATCATCTTATTCAAATACCGAATCCCGTGAAATTCCCTATACCAGCGAAACCAATCTCTGCAAATTTCCCGAGCGGGATGAATTCATCGGCGACCTGGCCAAATTATTAGAGCGGCTGGAGAAGCTTCTTGAATCATTGGGCGAATCAAATGATATCCCCAAAAAGCATGAATTAATTTCCAGACTCGGGCGCTTTTGTATCGGATATCAAGACGTTTCACGCGACCGCCAACGATCTTTTATTTGCGGATAATAACGAATATGTATATTGGATCGAAAAGCCATCATCGCCGAGACATTCACCGCGGATAATGTCCGCGCCCCTTGAGGTCGGCAAATTACTTGATAAAAAATTCTACGATCATCTGAAAACTGCCATATTCACTTCGGCGACATTGACCGTAAATAAAAACTTCGATTATATCAGGCAACGTCTGGGGCTCGATTTAGCCTCGAAGGAAAGAGTGCTGTCGATAAGTCTCGATTCGCCGTTTGATATTGATTCCGAGGTTGCCGTAATATCGGCGGGATATCTGCCATCGCCGAAAGAAAAATCATTCGAAGATATCGCCATCGAATCATTGGGCAAAATATTATGCTCCAAGGCCAAAAAATCGATGGTCTTATTTACATCATATAGATCATTGAAGAACGCGACCGAAAGCCTGAGAGAAGAACTTAGCGAGAATGGCATTGAGCTATTTTCGCAAGATGGCTCGCACAATTCCCAAAGGATATTAAGTCGTTTCAAGGCCGCCAAACGAGCCGTGCTTTTCGGCACAGACACATTCTGGGAAGGTGTCGATCTGCCGGGGGAACTATTGGAGCTTTTGGTATTGTTCAAATTGCCGTTCACGGTGCCCGATCGTCCCTGGTTCAAGGCGAATCTGGATAAAATCGAACGAGAGGGCGGAAGCGCCTTCGCGATGCTGTCATTGCCGGAGGCGGTGGTGAAATTCAGGCAAGGGATTCGGGCGATTAATTCGGACTGCCAATGATAGTGGATGTGTGGTGGCTCTCGATAGCAGATTGGAAAAAAGCTCGTTCGGGAGAATATTTTTAAATTCGGTCGGCGGGAAAAAAATAAGAGCCGGGTAGTGTCGACGAGATAGTTAAAACCATTGATAGCTGGCTCAGCGCCAAATCGAATAGCGCGAAGAAGGAAAAATCATAATGAAATCAATATCGATAAACGGAAATAATCTTTCACTCGAACAAATTGATAAAGTCGCCAGAAAAAATGCCCGGGCATCCCTGGCTGCATCTGCCATCGCCAAAATGAACAAAAGCAAAAAGATGGTTGATAAGGCTATCAAATCAGGTACTGCGGTATACGGACTCAATACCGGCTTTCGGTAAATTGGCCGATAAAAAAATATCATTATCCGATCTTTCCAAATTGCAGAAAAATCTATTGAGAAGCCACGCGGCCGGAGTTGGGCCGTCACTGCCGGAAGAGGAAGTGCGAGCGATGATGCTTTTGCGCGCCAATGCTCTGGCATGCGGCTATTCCGGCGTAAGGCCGTTAATGGCGGAAATACTAGATAAGGATGCTGAACAAGGGTGTCCATCCACTGATTCCGGAAAAAGGTTCAGTGGGAGCATCGGGAGACCTGGCGCAATTGGCTCATCTGGCGTTGGTATTGATCGGCGAAGGCAAGGCGACATTACAAAGGCAAAAAATATTCCGGCAACATTGCTATGCAAACAGCTGGGATTAAACCATTAATCCTTCAGCCCAAAGAAGGATTGGCCTTAATCAATGGCACACAGGCGGGGGCGGCGGTTGCCAGTCTGGCATTGCTCGATGCCCGCATGTTGATCAAATGCGCTGACATTATTGGCGCTTTATCTATCGAGGCTGTTCGCGGTTCTTGCAAGCCATTCTCAAAAGAGATTTCGGAAGTCAGGCCGCATCCTGGCCAGATAGCGACCGCCGCGAATATTCGAAGGCTTTTTAAGAATTCGGAAATTAATCGTTCACATAAAAACTGCGGGAAAATCCAGGAGCCGTATTCAATGCGCTGTATACCGCAGGTCCATGGCGCGGTGCGGGATGCCATAATGCAGCTTGAACGCGTGCTTTCAATCGAGATAAATTCGGCCACCGATAATCCGTTGGTATTTCCATCGAATGGTCAGATTTTGTCCGGCGGGAATTTCCATGGTGAGCCGCTGAGTTTGACATTGGCATATTTCAATGCCGCCATGACTGAATTAGCCTCTATTTCCGAACGGCGCATTGCGCTTCTCATTGATTCATCATTCTCGGGATTGCCGCCTTTTCTGGCTAAACAGCCCGGCTTGGAATCAGGTATGATGATAGCCCATGTTACGGCCACGGCATTAGTATCCGAATGCAAAATTCTGTCGCATCCGGCTGCTGTAGATAGCATCCCGACATCGGCAGGGCAGGAGGATCATGTAAGCATGTCATATACTGCCGCCCGTATGGCTCGCTCTATAATATCCAATCTTAAATCAGTGCTGGCGATTGAATTGATGGCGGCCTGCGCCGGTATTGATTTTCTATCTCCATTGAAGCCAGGGCCAATATTGCAGAGGGCATACAAAGAGGTAAGGGGACATGTGCCTCCACATTCAGGCGATAGAATTCTGTCCGACGATATAGTCAATATCCAAAATGCCTTTTTACCGATTTCCGGGCTTTAGTCTGATTAATTATTCCGTCTAATCTGCCGATTATCTTATTGGATGATGATATAGATTCAACCTGGCGACAGGCAAGAATTTCATAGATATTTAGTATAAATAAAATCTTCAATTTTCATCATCCGGAGAAAGAATAGAATGAATAAGCAGTCAGTTTTGGTCGTTGATGATGATCCTCAGATAATTTCGGCTCTTGGCGAATGTCTAAATAATTTCGATTACGGAATCAAAATCGCCAATACCGGCGCTGAGGCGCTCAATAAAATAGCCGATCCCGATATTTCACTTATCATGCTCGATGTTAACCTGCCTGATTTTTCCGGCCTTGAAATATTAAGCAAGATAAAAGAGGGCAATGCCTCCATGCCGGTTATCATAATGACCGGATTCGTATCGACTGAAGCCGCTATCGAAGCCATGAAGATGGGCGCTTATGAATTTGTAACCAAGCCGTTCGATCTCGACAAAATCGCCGGAATCGTAAATAGAGTAATGAAAAAGACACCCCACCTCAAAGGGCTGGAGCCATTCTCGCGCGACCCGCAATTTATTCCCGGCGAACTGATAGGCCGTTCACCCGAAATGGTGGAAATTGCCAAAATTATCGGGCAGGTCGCGGCAACCGATGCTTCGGTACTGATTATGGGAGAATCCGGAACCGGTAAAGAATTGGTTGCTCGTTCGATATATAAAAATTCGCTTCGCAAAGATAAACCGTTCTTGTCGGTCAATTGCGCCGCGTTGCCGGAGACATTATTGGAGTCGGAATTATTCGGCCATGAAAAAGGATCATTCACTGGCGCCTACACCCGCAAATTAGGCAAATTCGAAGTCTGCAACGGCGGGACATTACTGCTCGATGAAATAGCTGACATGTCTCCATTGACACAATCGAAAGTATTACGAGTCCTCCAGCAGCAGGAGTTTGAACGAGTCGGCGGGACAGAGACTATCAAGGTCGATGTTCGAATTATAGCCGCCACCAATAAATCATTGGTCAATATGATCAAGGATGATAAATTCAGAGTCGATTTATTTTATCGTTTGAAAGTCGTCTCGGTATTTCTGCCAGCATTACGAGAGAGAAAATCAGATCTGCCGCTTTTGGTAGATCATTTCATAAAGATATACGCCGAAGAAACCGGCAAGCAGATCGATGGGCTTTCCAAATCCGCATTAGAGGGTTTGATGAAATATCCCTGGCCGGGCAATGTCCGCGAATTGGAAAATAATATTCATACCGCGGTCGTCATGGCCAAAAGCGAGGTACTGCTTCCCGATCATTTCCCGGTATTATCCGAACAGAGAGAAACCGTGAAGATCGACCTTGAACAGGTTGAAGAAGATTACGCCAAGATGTTCAATGAAATCATCGGCCCGAATTTTGAAAAGCTGGTGGCGATATCTGACAGGCATGTTTACCATCATCTGCAGATAGGATTCGAGAAGGCGTTGATATCAGCGGCATTGAAATATACCGGCTCCAATCAAGTTAAAGCGTCAGATATTCTCGGTATTTCCCGTAATACCCTCAGAGACCGCATCGCCAAATTCGGGCTGTATTAGGAAAATTTCTCCATCCAAAAATTCATATAATTTGTTGATCGTGTCATTGCGAGCGAAGCGAAGCAATCTGAAGGATGCTTCCCGCAGATTGCTTCGGCGTCCGGCAGCTGCCGGACTTCTCGCAATGACCGCTGAAGTGAGGATTTGAAACAGGTTAATCATTTTCTGATGGCAATACCTTAGAAAATTCATATAATTTGTTGACTGCATTCTCACTTGTCGATATACTTATCGCCATGAGATTCAGATTCGCCGTTATTCTTGCCATGCTTATGTCTACAAGCATCTTTGCTCAAACCGCGAAAATCGATACGTCAAAAATCGCATATGCCCCCATGGATTCCCTGCAAAACGGTCTCGATATGGCGTTGAAGGCGATGAAGATGACCCGTGCCGATCTGACATTCAGGGGTGACTATCTCGAAGAGGATGTTTACAGAATGCCATTCATCAATACCATGATGAAAAACCCATTGAAGATAATCGACTATGCTTCCAGCAGATTGAAGATCGATAGCCTCAAAGATTTTGGCTACGTAAAAATGCAATCGACAGATTTAGAAAATACCTCGGGATTGATTCTCCATCCTGTAAAGAATAGCAATGCCGATATGATTCCGGCCAAAATCGCAAAGCAACTGAGCCCATATCAAAATGTATTTCTAAAATTGATATTTGAATTGGCGGCTGCTGTCGACCCGCGCAGTTGGCCCGCGTATACAAATTATTCCAAGGCGCAAATCGATTCGCTGGCCTTGGGGTTTACTATGCTTCTCGAAGAGAATGTCGAAGACGAATTTTTATCAGTCGATGCTATCGACAGCATCGCGCAATATGAGGATCAATGGGCTCAGGCGCTGGTGACCTTAGCGGATGGCTGTCAGGGGAGAGGCGAAATTATCGATGATTATCTGGAGTTTCTTTCGCTATTAAGAGATTCCAATTGGGCTGATATTTTTAAAAATTGCAAGCCTGTTTCATTCTCAACCGAATACGGGCAGGTTATTATCGGCGATACTTCCGCAGATAACTACACCGGCAATCTATTCATCGTTATCGATCCCGGCGGCAATGATATCTATAATATCCAGATGGATAGCACCTGTCATCAAACCTACATCTTCGATTTCTCCGGCGATGATACCTACAACATGCCAAAGAATCGCATCTCGCCATATTTCTTCGGCGGTCAGATGGTTGTCGATTTCTCAGGAGATGACATTTACAACGCTCGCTCGTGGACATTGGGAGCAGGTCTTTTCGGAGTCGGTTTTCTGTGGGATAAAAAAGGCAATGACCGATATTTCGGAGATACATTTACGCAAGGCGCGGGATGTTTCGGTGTCGGCATAGTCCGCGATGACGCTGGTAATGACTCCTATCAGGCGGCGTTGTACGCGCAAGGATTTGGATTTGTCGATGGTATCGGAATGCTGATGGATAATTCAGGCAATGACACCTATTTCGCCGGCGGGAAATATAAAGATGTACTTCGATATGAAGATCATTATCTATCATTATCACAGGGATTCGCATATGGTATCCGGCCGAAGATGTCAGGCGGAATCGGTGCGCTGATAGATAAGTCCGGCAATGACGTTTATATATCCGATATCTTCGCCCAGGGCACAGGATATTGGTACGGTCTCGGAGTGCTATCCGATGGCGGTGGCAACGACCAGTATGTATCATTCCAATATGCCCAGGGATGCGCCACTCACATGGCTCTGGGAATTATATACGAAGTTTCTGGAGACGATAGCTATCTCGGCAAAGGTTTGATGCAGGGAGTCGGTCATGATCGCGCTACCGGCATTTGCCTCGATCTCTCAGGTAACGACAACTACAACGCCTACGATCTATCGCAAGGCGCAGGCTCCGCCAATGGTTTTGGGCTTCTGGCCGATATTCAGGGCAAAGATATTTATATAGTCCGTTCGGCTGATAATACTCAGGGATATGGCCGTCCCGATAGAAATTACGGCTCGATCGGTATAGTTCTCGATCTTCAGGGCAAGGATGGTTTCGGCGGTGGTTATGGTGCCGATTCTACCTGGTGGATGGGGCCGTCATCCAAATGGGGCATAGGAATAGATAAATGAAAAAGCTGATTATTGATAATATTGCTTTTGGCCGCTATCTGTTTCATTTGCACAAGCGCCGCCGGATTCAATTAATCATATTGTCGATTCGCTTTTTGTGCGGGCATCATCCGGTATGGTTATGTATCGCGATCTTGTCGAACCTGCGACCAAAGCGCTCGGCGCGATGGGAGAACCGGCCGTGCCGCGACTGGTCGAGAAAATGAAGACACAGGACGCCCGCGAGATGCAGACCTTCGAAAGCGTATTCAAAATTATCGGCCGCCCGGCAGTGCCGATGTTGGTCGAGGCGTTGGGGTCTGTCGATCCTTATCGTCGACGATTGTCGGCTCGTGTCCTCGGTGAAATGAAAGACAGTTCCGCGGTATATGGTCTGTTGGAATATATCGAGGACCGCGATTTCCGCATGAGAGCGGGAGTCATCTCGGCGTTGGGTAAGATCAATGACAAACGAGGCGTGCGGCCGTCATTAGCGGCGTTGAAAGACGATGATTATCTCGTCAGGACATCGGCGGCGATTTCGCTTTCAATGCTTGCCGACTCCAATACCGTCAATCCTTTGGTCGAGGCGCTCTCCGATCCTTATTACGGCGTTCGATATTCGGCGATGGAGGCGTTAACAAAAATCGGAGCACCCGCTGTTCCAGCAATAGCCGATGGTCTCGCCGATCCCAACGATGAAATATCATTATACCTTCTCATCGAGACCGCGGGCAATTTGAAGGACGAGATATTAGTTGAACCTCTTATCAAGATTTTATCAACAGATGATTATAATGCCCGGGCTTTTGCTGTCGAGGCTCTCGGGAAAATTGGGGGAAAGACGCGCTGAAGGCATTGCAAAAACAAGCGTCACTGGAAACTCACCCATTCGTGCTGAGCAAACTAAAATCGATTAAATTTAATTGACGATGGACCTCGAGAAACGATTATACGAAGCATTAAAACTGCATAAGACTAATCCGCGGGCTCCCAGGCCCGATTTGTTTAAGGAGCCATCGGTCGGTATTTTACGTCAAACCGAGCACGGCCCTATCTGGATGGTAGAAACTTCATATGACATAGGATACCTTCATGGAAGAGTTGAACTATCTGATACCATAGATCGAACTGCTTTAGAAATTATCGACCCTATTTGTGCCGACCAACAGTTTGATTTTCACAAAATCGCGGTCATTGACACTGAGACAACCGGGCTAGCCGGAGGGACGGGTACTTATCCATTTATTATTGGTATCGGTTTCTGGACCGAGAATAAATTTGTTGTAAGGCAGTATATTCTTAGAGATTTTTTCGAGGAGCCTGCCCAGCTCGACGCCTTCACAGCTGACCTGTCTTCGTGCAGTTGTATTTTGACCTATAACGGCAAGACATTCGATATGCCGCTATTGCGCACCCGCTATCGCATCAACCGTATATCGATTCCCTTCAATGACCATATCCATCTCGATCTTGTTCATCCATGCAGACGATCTTTATAGACGACATTACGAATCGTTTCAACTTTCGCTGTTGGAGGCGATGTTGGTTGGCTTTCGAGCGTATCGACGATGTGCCGTCGCATATCATTCCCAGGATATATTTTGATTATTTGCAGAATCGCGATGAAAACCTGCTTTTGCCGATTCTAAATCACAATCGCGACGACATAGTCAGCCTCTATCTCTTGGCGCAGGAAACCGCGTCGCGGATCGAGCTGGCTCTGGCATCCAGCAGCAATGATGACCTGTTACTTTTATCTCTGGGACAAATCCTGTATAAAGCCAGGGCATATGAAAAATCGAAATCGCTGATTTTCAATATCAAATCGCAATTCGCGCCAACCGATGTTGGAGATGAATCATTGCGGCTAAAATCCCAGATCGCCAAGAAAACATCCGACTGGGAAACTGCCATAGATGTCTGGAATCAGATGATTCGAATCGGCCGTTTCGGATGTCTGCCGCATATAGAATTGGCCAAGCATTATGAGCATCGCATGAAAGACCTGCAATCTGCCCTTGATCTTACCGAAGCCGCGATGAGATTGTTAGAATTCGAAAGAGAAATTCAATCTTCAAAATTTAATAATCATCTGTTTCAGTCCTTGAAAAGACGCCATCAACGGCTGATAAAAAAAATAAATAAATATTGATCTAAAATACATAGAGCCTTGTTATAGCAAGGCTCTACGGAACATAAAATATATTTCCGGGTAGAGACGCAATATCTTGCGTCTCTACAAATCACACTATATCTATTTCAGCGGCGGCCACTGGAGAATCACTGGCCCTGACGATGGGTTTTCATCATTGTCGTAAATATAGTTGTCGACTGCGCTGAATGAAGCGAACGGCCATATATTCCCGATAGCCCATATCGTGTCGGCGCTTTCATTTCGTATTAGATAGTTCGATGGAGGAGCACCATAGACCAGGATCGTATCCCGTCCGTTGCTCAGAGTATCACCCAAATTCGGACGGCTAAAATTCTTTATTAGAATTCCATAAATGCTCGCGCTATCAATCATGCAATCATTGATAAAGGGTCGTGCCGAATCAGCCGTAACAATACCAATCGAATCGCTGATTATGCGATTATGGCCTATACTGGAAACACCGACGCCATCAGCATAGATACCTATATAATTCGGTCCGATATGGTTATTCGCTATTATCCTCAGCCCTGGACGAGCCCAGACTGCTACGCCGTTGCCATTGACAGTCGATATCCGACATTTTTCCAATCCCGCATTAAATCCGTCAATTTTGATAATTGCGTCGGCGTTGGTATGACCGTTTGCCGGGCCAATAATATGTGTTGAATCCATGCCCGCGCCTTCAATAGTGACACCTAAGCCGATTGTGTAAGGGAAGACTTCGCCATGCGCCTGATCGTAAACACCGGGTCCAATTTTTATCGTCTGATTTTCAATTACCTCTGTAACCGCTTTCTTAATCGTTCGAAACGGATTATGCAATGATCCTATGCCGGTCACATCCGAGCCTGACGTATCAACATAAACAAACGATGGATTAATCAGAATAACCCGAGCCGCACCAATTTTTGTGATATCGGCGCGGGAAGTAGCCGTAATCCTTACTGAATCCAAGTTGGGCTCGGCGATAGGGGCAGTATACTTGCCGGTAGAATCAATTGTGCCAAACGTGGAATTGCCTCCCTGAATATCCTCAACTTTCCATATGGCTCTGCGATCGCTAGTGCCATAGATCAGGGCAGTGAATCTCGTCGTATCAGCGAGATCGACAATCATTCTCACAGGGCTTATAGCAACTGAAATGCCTACAGGTGTATTGGTTACATTATCTTTGCTGCATGACAAGAGAGATATGGCAAGCAGAATGAGGGCAAATAATTTTCGCATATTACTCCTTTTCAGGTTTTAAAATATTTCCAACGATAAAATTCAAAATTAAGATCGCCTTGGGGTTATTTCTTTTTTGCCTTCTTGGATTCTTGAACCTTTTTTGAAAGCTGGTTCTGAATCTTTTCGATTTCCCCCAGGATATTATCAAAATACTCGAGATATAATTCTCTATGAAGCGTCTCTTTCTTTTCTTTTTCTTCTTCGGTCGCTTCCGGCAATTCCTCAACCTTTTTTCTCAGGACCGCCAGACGGCTGCGCGCGGTTACTTTGCGGTGCCGTTCCTGGTTGATCAATATCAACGCCCAAACCAAAAGGATGACAACTACTACCAGAGCGCCGAAAACAAGATAAGACGAGAGGCTTTCCATACCGCTCAAATTAATCTTATCCGCGCCAATGGTCAAGCGTATTTAAGGTCTTTCACTATTGGGAAATAAAGCGGCTTGAAGCCGTTTTCGTCAAATTCGATACTATAGATTTTTTTCGGCCTTGGCTATTTCATCTTCAAGGATGGTCTTAACCGGTGAATTCGGCTCCAACTCCATATACTTCTTCCAGGCCTTAATCGCTCCGGGCATGTCCTTTTTCTCCATATGAAGCACCATGCCAAGATTCAAAAACGCCTGCGAAAGTTTGGGGTTGAGTTCGATTGCGCGATTGAACATCTCTATCGCTTTATCTGTTTCGCCGAGTACACGGTACATGGCGCCGCAATCAACCAGGACCGGCGGATCGTCAGGATTTATCTTTAACGCCCTACCATAATATTCGATCGCTTGCGAAGCGCTGTCTATATCATAATAGTCATTGCCGAGCTTGATAAGAATATCATGATTATTGGGATTGGCCGATAATTCCTTCTTCATCTCAGCGATATTGGAAAGTATTTCGCCGGTATTTACTTCTGGCATACCCATTTCATTTGATTGTGATGCCTGCGATTCAGGATCCATCTGACCTGTAGATGGGCTCTTTTTGCTTCCCGAAATACCTATCAAAACACCAGAAGCGATTATTATTAACCCTAAAATCGAAAGTATCTGATATTCTCTCTTCATCATTCCTCCATATGCCTGTTAATTCAGGCCGCAAGAATATGTGCATCAATGCACGCTATGTCAAGAAATATGAATCGTAGCGTGATGTATTGTGGATTCATCATGATAGCGCGAAGAAAATACTGGATATCGTGCCTATAAAATTCGTAAATTGCCAATTGAAATATTATGATTGATAAAAGCAAAATCGACAAAATTGGCAGAGTAATAGGACTTCACGGGCAAAGGGCCGAGCTTCTCGCGGGCGATGAAATTGTCGAGGCGGTGGTGCGCGGCAAAGTGAAATTTGAAGACGCCGGAAAATCTGCAATTGCAGTTGGAGATTTTGTCATGTACTCGGAAGATACCAAGGATCGTTATGCGATCGAAAAGATTCTTCCGCGCGGCAAAATAATATCAAAACCCTCGACCGAAAACGAACAGCAGTTACAGGTATTCGTTGCCAATGTCGATTGTCTGGTGATCGTAAGCTCGGTCGCGGATCCGGATTTCAAACCGGGCCTTGTAGATAGATTTCTCGTAACCGCCTTCAAGGAAAATATCAGACCTATTATTGTATTGAATAAGATCGATCTAAAATCCCCTGACTATTTGAATCCCTATTTTGATGTCTGGAAAAAACTCTCGTGCGAAATTGTTTACACCAGCGCGAAAAATGGCGATGGAATCAGCCTGCTTAAATCCAAGATGGAAAACGGCACAGCCGCGATCGCCGGACATTCGGGGGTAGGCAAATCAACTCTCATCAACGTGATGTGTCCCGGCCTGGAATTGCGCACCAAAGAAATATCGGCTTATTCGAATCGCGGAGTACATACAACAACTGGAATACGACTCTACAAAATATTCCCCAATGGCTGGATTGCCGATACTCCCGGGATAAAAGTATATGGTCTCGCGGGAGTGAATAGAAAAAATCTAAAAATGTTCTTCCCCGAATTTACCAACACTGACACTGATCTCGAATGTCAATTTTCAAATTGCGCCCACATCAATGAACCGTCATGCGCCGTGAAAAAGATTATCGACGATCCCGAGAGTCCTATCGCGCGATTTCGCTACGAAAGCTATGTAAGGATCTATGAATCTCTTAAAATATAAATGATATCATCAAACGCGAAAAATCATAGCCCCGCATTCTTTGGCCTGTTTCTGATTTGAATAGAGAAGCTTATAATGACATTTATTAATATGGACTTGATTAGGAAAAAATTTCCCTTAAATCGTAACTCATTTAATGAATTAATTTTAGGGGAAAGATGAGCGCCTACGACTGTTGCCCCCGCAAATCATTGAATATCATACTATTAGCTTTGTTGAAATGATTTTCCATTAACAATAAAAAGTGCTTGACACAGATTTTCTAATCCATTAACTTGCTGCCAGTTAAAGAGAATTTTGCCCCGTTTTTTGGGGTTTGAAGTTTAAACTAGTAAAGTTGGGTCGGTGAAAGGGGGTCGAGAATGAAATGACTGGTATTAGAGTTAGAGATGATGAATCATTTGAAAAAGCGTTGAGGCGTTTCACTAAGTCTTGTGAAAAAGCTGGCATACTTTCAGATATAAAGAAGCATCAGCATTTTGAAAAACCATCTGATAAGCGCAAACGAAAAATGAATGCTTCCAAGCAAAAATCACGTCGGCCAAAGTACTAAAATATGAATCTTTCCGAAAAGATTGACGCTGATTTAACAGCCGCAATGAAGGCTAGGAATGATTTGCGGCTGCAGGTTCTTCGCATGCTCAAGTCCGATATTCGTTATAAGAAAATCGAGCTCGGGCATGAATTATCTGATGAAGAAGTTATTGGGGTTTTAAGTACTGCTGCCAAAAAGAGAAAAGAAGCGGCCGACGAATATGGCAAGGGCGGTCGCGCTGATCTTGTGAAAACGGAATTGGCGGAGTATGAAATTATAAAGGAATATCTGCCTGAGCAGTTGTCGCTGGAGGAACTCAATACAATAGTTGATAAGGCGATTGCTGAAGTTAACGCATCATCAATCAAAGATCTTGGTTCTGTAATGAAGGCTCTTATGCCTATGGTAAGGGGGCGCTCCGACGGCAAAATAGTCAGTGCCGCGGTCAAGGCGAAACTCGAAACCATCTAACGGAGGGGACATGAACTGGATCGATTTTTCGATTCTAATCATCGCCGTTCTGGCTTTCCTGAACGGCTACAGACGCGGTCTATTTAAGGAGATGACGACATTTCTCGGTCTCCTTATTGGCATCATCGTCAGTGTCAATTATTCCGACGCGCTGGCATTGAAACTTCAGGGCAAAATCGGCATGTCCGCGAGTGTCCTGTATGTGCTTTGTTTCATCTTAATTTTCGTGGTAACTCTCGCAGTTCTTAAAATTTTGGGGCATTATTTTTATCAGATGGTCAAACTGGCGTCATTGAAACCATCGGATAAGATTGGGGGCGGGATTTTCGGAGTATTCAAAGGCCTTGTGGTTCTGTCATTATTGTTTTTACTCTTCATTTTTCCGACGCCATTCAGGAATCTCGACAATTCGATTGAGGCATCAACGATGGCGGGCACAGTCAGAGCCATCGTCCCATTTGTCTACGACAATACAACGTTCCTTCATCCCAAGTCGGGCGAATTCCTTTCAGAAGTGCAGCAGGGGATTCTATTCGACAAAACAAAAGAATACGCCGAAAGCCCTGATAAGGCTCTAGGCGACAAAACTCTTATTGGGATGACAGACCAGGACATCGCAACGCTGGATAAACTCAATCAATGCTTCAACAAGGCCAAGAAGCAAGAGCAGCAATAGCATTAGAAGGATTTTATTTTTAGATGAACAGCCATACCTTAAAGGTATTGGAGTATTTTTCGATTTTGGAAAGATTATCGAATTTCTCCAAATCGGTCACCGGGAAAAAACGGGCTCTGGCTCATAGACCTTTTTCATCCATCGATGATATTCGCCGGAATCTCGATCTTGTTTCCGAGATGAACGATTTATTCAAATTCGACGGTGGACCGCCCGATCTGGAATTCGATGATCTTTCGGCGAGAACTGAAAGCGCCATAGCCAATGGTGATATATTCGAGCCCAAGGCTCTGCTCGAATTCGCGAATTTTTTCAAAACAGTTTTGGCCTGTCAGAAGATCAATTCCAAATATAAAGCCTTGCATGAAATATTAAACGGCCTGGTTTATTCCGAAGAGCTGCATAACAAAATCGAACAAAGTGTCGATCTCTCCGGCGAGATTAAGGATTCGGCCTCGCCGGAATTGAAAAAAATCCGGCGCGAACTTGCGGTTGTAAAATCGAAACTTAACACGAAGTTCGAGCAATATCTGCATTCGGATACTTCATCGATTCTTTCAGACAAAGTCTTTTCCATAAGAGACGGCCGATACGTGCTGCCGGTCAAAGAATCCGAAAAAAGCAAATTCAGCGGCATAATTCACGATCGTTCGTCATCGGGCGCCACATTTTTTATTGAGCCGTCGGAATCTGTCGAACTCAATAACCGTCACCGCGAACTTGAAACCGCCGAGCGCGAGGAAATCAATAGAATTCTTCGGCAGCTCACCGGAATGATATTCGCGAATTTCGAGATTATCAAAAAGAATGTATCGATTCTTACCTATTTTGATTTTGTCGCCGCCTGCTCACGCTTATCCAGCGAACTAAATTCAACTCGGCCTATTTTTTCTGATAATGGCGAAATCAATATCAAGAATGGCCGTCACCCATTGCTTCTTTTGAGCAAACCTGCAAGCGATCGGGCCAAGGTGGTACCGCTCAATATCAATTTCAATGACACCGAAAAAATTATTATTATCACGGGGCCGAACACTGGCGGCAAGACAGTGGCCTTGAAGACAATCGGATTGCTATCGTCTGATGGCTATCAGTGGATTATATATTCCAGCCGATGAAAACACCTGCTTCATATTATTTGACAAAATATTTTCCGATATCGGCGATGAACAATCGATCGAAAGTTCATTGTCGACTTATTCATCGCATCTATATCATATTAAAAACGCGTTGGAGGAATCTAACTCAAGAACGTTGGTGTTATTCGATGAGCTTGGCGCCGGCACCGATCCCGATGAAGGCTCGGCCATTGGGCAAGCGGTAATTGAGGCGTTGGCTCAACTGGAATGCTACGCTGTTGTCACTACGCACCAGGGAAAACTAAAAACGCTTGCCGGAAATATTCCAGGCGTAATTAACGGCTCCATGGAGTTCGATTCCGAAAACCTTCGTCCAACATTCAAATTCAATATCGGAATTCCGGGTTCTTCATTTGCATTGGAAATCGCCCAGAAATTGGGACTTGGTAAGGATATCATTGAGCGGGCCTGGAGTCTTGTCGACCGCAAAGAACGCGACCTTACCAAGCTTATTGCCGAGCTCAATCAGAAATCACAGGAAATTGCGACCGAGCTTGAGAATGCCAAAAACAGTAGGTTATCATATGAATCATTAGCGAAAATATATACGGATAAATTAGATTCATACAGCAAGGCCGAGAAAGAAAATCGCAAAGAGCATCTTCGCAAAATGGAAGAACTGATAAAATCCGCGAGACAGGAATTGGATAACCTGATCGACAGCGCAAAAGAAAATCCTAAGAATCGCGAGACATTAAGGGAAATAAGAAAGACCATATCGACTCGCCTTGAAAAGACTCAATCAGAGATCGATGAGATGAAACCTGTTACCCATAAAGAACCGGCGCACGGCCTGCCCGGTGAAAAGGTATTTATCAGGGGAATCGATGCCGACGGCGAAGTGATTGAGCCTGCCGATTCCGAGGGCAGGGTACGGGTCAGGATCGGCAATGTTACTATGCTGACCGATCTTGAGCAGCTTGTTTCGAGGTCAGGTTCGTCGGAATCGCGTTCAACATCGACTGTCAAAAGCAATTATAATCCTACGCCGGGACTCGATGTTGATATCCGCGGAATGACATTCGATGAAGCGGAGCCTATACTCCAAAGATATATCGATGACGCCTGCAACGCCGGTTTCGACGCTGTAACCATTATTCATGGCAAAGGCACAGGTGTTCTGCGTAAAAAGGTACAGGATTATCTGGCGAATAATCCTCGAGTGGAATCATATAGATTGGGATATTGGAATGAGGGTTCCACCGGCGCGACCGTAGTAGCATTGAAGAAGGATTGGTGATGGCAGGTTATATTCCTGACGATATCGTTGAGAGGATAAAAAACGAATCTGACATAGTTTCTATTATCTCCGGCTATGTCAGCCTTAAGAAGATGGGCAAGGACTATAAGGGTCTCTGTCCATTCCATCAGGAAAAAACGCCGTCGTTTTTTGTTGTGCCTGCCAAGGGATTTTATCATTGCTTCGGCTGCGGCAAGAGCGGAAATGTTGTTAATTTTATAATGGAACACGAACGGCTCGATTATCCGGATGCCCTGAGATTCCTGGCCGAAAAATCAGGCATCACAATACCGGAAACAAGAGAGCACAAATCCGATCTCGATGAAATCTATGAAGCCTTATCATTTGCCGGCTCATACTTCGTCAAATCTTTAAGTGAGACATCCGGGGGAAGACTGGCCACCGAGTACTTGAAATCGCGCGGGATATCTCCGGCTACATCGCTGGCCTTTGGGATCGGTTACGCGCCGCAGGGATGGGATGGTCTTATCAACGCCGCCGGGGCCCAGAAGATTCAACCATCGGTCTTGGAGCGAGCCGGACTTGCGATAAAAAAAGAAGGCTATTATGATCGTTTCCGGCATCGCTTGATGATTCCGATAAAATCAATTTCCGGCCGGGTAATCGGCTTTGGCGGCCGGGCGCTATCCGATCAAGATAATCCCAAATATTTGAATTCGCCAGAAACCGAAGTCTATAAAAAGGGCCAGATGCTCTTTGGATTCGATGTTGCCAAAGATCATATTCGAGAAAGCAATGAAGCTATCGTAGTCGAGGGATATTTTGATTTGATCGCGCTTCATCAAAGCGGCATCAAAAATGTCGTGGCAGTTTCCGGCACCGGATTTACGCCAAACCAGGCCGCACTCTTGGCTCGTTTCTGCGAAAAAATAATTCTTTTATACGATTCCGATTCCGCTGGAATTAAGGCCGCATTCAGAGCCTGCGGCGTGCTGTATAATTCATCCGGCGATCCGCGAATAGTTACGTTGCCCAAGGGCCACGACCCCGATACTTTCGTGCGTGAAAACGGCAGGGACAATCTGAAAAAATATATCGCCGGGGCGGTGGATATTGTCGATTTTGTCTGCAATACGATTAACGGCAAATTTTCCGAGCAATCATTATCGATGCAGAAACGTATCGCCAACGCCTTGATCGAAACTATTTCTCCAATCAGCGATGTCCTTACCCGCGAATTGCTTTTGAAAAAGATTTATTCGCGGTTAGATATCGACCTGGATACACTAAATGGAATAAAAGATTCCCGCCCGATATCGGACGAAAAATCTCCGAAAGAAATTTCATCGGGCAGGAAAAGACCTGAAATAGAATTTCTCAGCCTGCTGCTCTCGCATCCTGAGTTGATCGCGCAATGCGCGGGAACGGTCGATAGATCATTGTTTATTGATGAAGACAACGCGCAAATCTTCAATGTGATATGGACCCTGCATGAAGAAGGATTGAATATTAATATTCCCGATTTATTCGATCGAGTCGGCCAGAATGGTCTCAGGCAGAGGCTTTCAGAAATTGCATTGATCGATTTCGAGGCCAACGACGCCGATTCCATGATCGAAATGCATCTGAAAAAATTCCGGCAAATTTCTATAAAGAAGCGTATCAATGAATTGAAGAAATTGATCGGAGATCCTAAGGAGCAAGAAGATTTACTTAAAATAGAGAATTTAACCCGGGAGTTTCAAAACCTAAAACTAGAGGTGGATACGAATGAGTCGAGAGGCTGATCAAAGCAAAGGAATGATTAATCGCCTCAGCGCTACCAACATCAAAGTCGACCGGGAAGCCATCAACCTTAATGGTGATGTGACCGGAGGGGAAAGGTTGCCGGAAAAGCCGGTAGCCGATGTCTTAATTCCAGAGCCAGTCCTGCCAGCGGTGGTAGCTGATGGGGGATCAGGGCCGGCATATGTCTATTTCAAGGATTTGGGGCGATTCAAGATTCTTTCGCGCGAGGAAGAAGTCAAAGTTGCCCAGAGAATCGAGGCGCAGAAAAGAGGTATCAAGAAAATTATTTTCTCATCGACCGTGGTTCTTGATAACCTGATTTCATGCCAGGATAAACTGCTCGTGCAGGAGGTGAGGCTCGAGGATATTGTCTCGCCGGAAACCTGCAGGTGGTTCGCGCCTGAAAATATCAAACGAGAAAAACAAAAAGTAATTGGGAGGCTCAAGAAGATTGAGGAATTGCTTGTAATTTCCCGAAGCGACAGCCTTGATTTTTCCGCTGAAATCGTCAATGAAATCCGCGAAAGACGTTTGAAGAATCGTTTGAGATTGTTCAGCGAGATCGAAAAATTCAATTTCAATCTCGAATTTCTCGACGGCTTGGTCGTCGTGTTCAAAGGCCAGGTCAACGGCAACCGGCGTTTCTACCGTCCTCAAAATGATGTTGCCAAAGCATCCAATACCGATCTTTCCGATTATCTTTTTGCCGAGGAATTGCCGCAAACCGAAATAGATACAATCAAGGATCGTCTGGATTATCTCGAAGCGGAGCTTGCCAAGGCGAAAAAAGTCATGATCGAGGCCAATATGCGTCTGGTGATTTCTATTGCCAGAAAGTATATCGGGCGGGGAATGGAATTCATGGATCTGATCCAGGAAGGAAATTCCGGACTCGTCAAGGCCGTTGATAAATTTGACTATCGTAAAGGATTCAAATTCGGAACTTATGCCTCATGGTGGATAAGACAGGCTATCACAAGAGCTTTATCGGAGCAGGCCAAGACAATCCGCACTCCAATGTATCTGAATAATCAGTACGGACGGGTGGCCAAGGCATCGCAGAATCTTTTCCAGAGGCTCGGAAGAAGGCCAAGCATTCCAGAGCTATCAACTCATGTGGGCTTGCCGAGCGATAAGGTCGAGGATATCCTGAGCATGATACCCCAGACTGTATCTCTTTCGAAGCCGATTGGCGATGATGAAGACAATCAGATGCAAAACCTTATCGCCGACCCGCAATTTTCTACAACCAGCGGCAAGGCATCATTCGTATTCTTGCAAGATCAAGTCGAAAAAATCCTGAGTACTTTGACCGATAGGGAAGAGGAAGTGATCAGATTGAGATTCGGAATGTCTGATGGTCTTCCAAGGACATTGGAGGAAGTCGGCTTGATATTCAATCTTACTCGAGAACGGATTCGCCAGATTGAAGCCAAGGCGCTGAAGAAACTGCGCCATAAATCTCGTTCGGATAAACTCAGAGATTGCGTGGACCTGCTTTAGAATATTTTTTGAATTTAATTAACGAATAATGGTATGGGGCGTATATTAATACGCCCCATTAAGTTAGGTGACAATTCGTGCCATTTAGTAATTGGCCATCATTATCGATGAAACATTTTAAATGCTTATCTCGTAATCAAATAGGAAAAAAGAGGTCCTGTTAACCGAGGAGGCGCGTATGGCAACAAGAAAAGCAATGTTCGCAATAGCCTTGTTTCTGGCTTTGTCGGCCATCGGTTTTGCAGCCGAACCTATCGTACAATTAAATAGTATCCAACTCGACCGCATTATGACAGCCGGATTCAAGCTGACCAAAGGCGGCGATTTTATTATAAAATCTACAGGTTTACTCGCTCGAAACAATGATACTTTTTTGGCGGCATCCTGGATAATCGATGGCACAACAAGAAAGCCGGTATGGGTGATGGAAGAGCGAAATACGGAAAGCTCCGGTAGTCACGGTCTGCGGACTGCGGAAGAGACCATTCATCTCGATGCCGGTTCGTATGAATTATATTATTATGCGTCCACTCATTGGAATGGCGAAATCAATATCAACGGGACCAAGGATTTCTTTGATTTTCTTGGCGATATTTTTGACGGCAATTTACAGGATCGTTTGGATAGTTATCGCAGGGACCTTTATGCTTCGATAAAAGCGAAAGAAAACGGCTTCAGGGATTTTTCAACTTACGAGCCGGATGGCAAATTCCCAAACGCGTTAGTGCAATTTAATAAAGTCGGCGATTCCAAATATCTTCAGCAAGGCTTTAAGCTCGATAAAAAAACGATTCTTCATATATATGCCATTTGTGAATATCCGTCGGGCTACGATAATCCCGCCGACTATGCCTGGATAATCGATACCGATAGCGGGAAGAAAGTCTGGACAGTCGATCGCTGGAATACCGGTCCCGCTGGCGGAGCGCGTAAGAATAGGCTTGTCGATCAGGATGTGGAATTGGATAAGGGAAACTATGTCTTGAATTATGTAACCGATGATTCTCATTCATATGATGATTTTAACGCCTTTCCGCCCTATGATCCGCTCAATTGGGGAGTTGCGGTGCTCGCCTCCGATAAGACTGAAACATCGGCGTTCCATCAATTCAAGCCCGAAGGCCGCGGCAGCGGCTTTAGTTGATATGACCAGAGTAGGAGACAATGCTGATCTATCGGACGCGTTCAAGCTCGATACTGATATGTCGCTCAGAGTCTATTGTCTGGGCGAATACAGCAGTTGGAGTCACGAATTTGTCGATTATGGCTGGATTGAAAATGCTGATAATGGCAAGACTGTTTGGGAGATGTCATGGCGTAATACGGAGCATGCCGGAGGCTCGGTTAAAAATAGAGTGTTTGACGGAATGATTACTCTGCAAAAAGGCTCATATATCGCCCGATATATTACGGATGATTCGCATTCCTACGAGGATTGGAACGATTCCCCGCCTTACGATCCCAAATCCTGGGGGCTCTCGATTTTTCCCGGTAAGGATACCGATAAATCCAAATTCCATATTATTAAAGAATCCGAAATCAAGAAGAACGCTAATATCCTCGTTAAGATGACTTCCCTGCGTGATAATGTTAATCGACGAGAAACATTTACATTGGATAAGCAGACCAAAATCCATATCTATGCGGTCGGCGAGGCCACACCCGATCAAATGTTCGATTATGGATGGATTGTCGATAAATCGAACGGGCGGTCAGTATGGGATATGACCTGGCGCAATACCGAGCCCGCCGGTGGATCATCAAAAAACCGAATGTTCGATGACGATATAATTCTCGAGCCGGGCGAATATGAAGTGCATTTTGTCACCGATGGTTCGCATTCATTCAACAACTGGAATGCTGCTCGTCCGCGCGATCCCGCCGCCTGGGGGATCACTGTGACTTTATCAGGCAAATAGCAAATTCAGATTAGGTCATATCAAATGTCTTCGCGAGTCCGGCAACTGCCGGATGAAGCAATCTAAACTCCCGCAACCGATAATTATATATCCAACATCTCCATAAAACGTTTCGCCGTCGTAGGCGAATGACCCGAGTAATGGTTATTGAAATACCCGTAGAAATCGTCAGTCTTTTCTTCTAATATTTTCACCAGTTTCCGCCAATTCTGAAGGTCCTGTTTTTTATCATCGCGTTCATAGCTGAAATCATCCGGTATATTTTTTCGATCACCCAAAAATCTTACATATAATATCCGAGATGTCGTTATCTGCGGTTTCGGCATCCAGGGATGATCAAGCAGCGCCAGGCCTATCGAATGGCGTCGTAACTCATCATAAAATTTATCATTTAGCCATTTCTTATTCCTGACTTCGAGCACATATTCAAAATCATTGGGCAGGCTTTTTATAAAATTAAATAGATTTCCCGACATCTCCGGCTTGAATGAATAGGGAAACTGCATCAGCAGCGGCCCTAATTTTTCTTTCAGCCCCGAAATCGTATTCAGGAATTTGGTGAGTTCTTCATCGATATCGGTTAAATCCGATTTATGCGTAATACTCTGCGGGAATTTGGCTGAAAACTTGAAATCATCGGGCACGCTCTTATACCAATTTTCAATCGTCGTCTTGCGCGGTACTCCGTAGAATGTCGAATCGATCTCGACCGTATTAAATTTCGTAGCGTAATATGACAAATATCCGGTATCATCCAGATTCGATGGATAAAAATTCCCTGCCCAGTCTTTATAGCTCCAGCCCGATGTCCCGATCCTAATCATGCCTCAAATATATAAATGGCTTGATTGGATAGTCAAAGAATTCCCAAAATATTTCTTGTGAAGTGAGTCTTTACGCCCGACTGAAAACCCTGTGTAGGTCGGTGTTTTCCTGCGAGTCACGGTTTACCGTGACCGCATCCCTCTATTATTGCGGTCAGGGCAAGCCCTGACGCGCAAACAAGTTGGCGGCAGTCGATGTCAACCGCCGCCTATCTAACATCCAGTTGTAGGTCGGGTTCAGAATGAGCGCAGCGAATGAAAAACCCGACATTTGGTTTTATTCCAGCTCCCGGTAGGATTCCTGCGTGAATCCCGGCGTGCAGATGCAATAAAACAGTAGATCGCCCTTGCCGATATTCGAGATGCGTTGGCGAACGCCCGGCGGGATAATTACTACATCGTTAATGCCGACATCAGCAGGTTCCAATTCGCCGATCTCGACCTTGCCGCTGCCTTCGATTATCAGATACCGTTCTGTTACGCCATCAAGCGAATGCCAGGCCGTGGTGACACCCGGCTCTACTCTGGCCAACGCTATTGACAGCGAATCATCCTGCGGCTTATTCAGAAGCTCAAGAATGTAGCACTGCTCCGAGGTGAGGTATTCATTGGATGGTATTGATTTTATTATTGAGGGTTGCAAGATGGCTCCAATTCTTCAATCTCAATTTTCTAATAATAGGTAGAATATTTCAAATGGCATACCACCTTCTTCTAGCGTTTTCCCTACCTTCCGTTTGCCAGCCCAAATAACCATCGTTTGGTCGCCAATTTGTCCACAAGCCATGGCATCGCTGTACTCTTCAATATAAGACATTGGTGATGTCAATCGCACCTTCTTCCGTATATGATCGCCTTTTATACTGGCGTAATAAAGGTCATTGTTGGCCCATGTGGGGTCGGCATCCCAAAGAAGCATACTATTTATTGGAGCAGGGAGGTGACCCTGCCAATCCATTTTCAGGTGCCGGAGGTCTACCCAAAAGACTGCCGCGGCATCCTTGCCAACAGCACAGGCTGTGTGAATCGGAAATGGCAGGGTCGCGTCCATTCCCGAAATCGATGACCAGCTTGATCCATTATCCTTGGTTATTAAGTAATAGATATCATCCGCGGCGAGAGTAAGAAGCAAATAATCACCGAATGGTATGATTTTAATACCCTCGATTGTGGCTCCAATCTTACTTTTCCCGCCAAAGTCTATTCTTTTGGCCTCTACCCAATTTTCGCCCATATTTGTACTTCTCATATACCAAAAACCGGCTTTTAAATTCCCACTTGGTTCTTCTTGGTTTTCATCTATCCCGACAACATGTATTGTATTTCCTATGATGGCAATTGATAACTCCTGTCCGAGACTCCTCATATTTGGGCCGATGAGCTTAGGAGCATTCCAGTGCAATCCATAATCGCTGCTGCTGGAAAAATATGTATTATATCTATCAAACTGATTGCCAATATAAGCGATATATATCGAATTGCCTTGCGTCACGAAGACATACTGCAATACGGCGGTCCCCAAATAGACTTTTTGTTCGGGACCCCAGGTAGCGCCATCATCCGTGCTTGTTCTCACATTAAAGCCGCCTATATAACTCCAAACTGTCTCACCCGGCTTATTTGAATACATGACAGGTTCGCTATCAAATGTCCATAAAATTGATAGTGCATCTCCGATCGCAACTATTCGAGGGCAATTGGCCCTGCCTGCCAGGGATGAGGCAAGAGTCTTGGGATTCGACCATGTTTTGCCCTTGTCCGTACTCCTTTGGTAAACAAAATTGCTGTCTCTGCACATCCATAGCAGGTGGACGTTGCCATGCGAATCAAAGGTAGCGTTAAGAATAATATAGTCGTTGGATTGAGTATAGCTGACCGTTTTTATTTCCCCAGGAGATTTATTGCCGATTAACCTTAAAACAGAATATATTACTCCAATCGAAATAATAATTGATAGTAAGTAAATGATCATCCAGCGTATTCTCTTCGTCATTTCAGATATCTCCTGACCGCGTTGAGGACCAAGTTAGTATTTCATTATCGGAATGGGCGTTGAGCCATTTCAAGGTTCCGTCGGAAATATGCTATCTAATAGTAACATAAAAGATACGAAACAATCAATAGATTCTAAAATTATTTGACTTCAAGTCAATTGCATTTTATTATGGTAATTAATTAAGTTCATGATGTTGCGTTAGGATAAATTTCGCGACCCCGTTGTTCCACTAAAATTGGCTCTTTGAAAGAATACCCGGTCCAAAATGCAAAGGAGAATAGAAATGAAGCGTTCTGCCATCGTTATCGCGATTATTTTAGTCATTTCTTCCGGCCTCTATGCCAAGGATAGCAGCGATAAATCATATATGTTTAATATCGGACTGTCTATTCCATCGACACCGGCCGAGTTTTCCGATTATTGGGTTGCGGGAATGAATTTCGGTATCGGTTTGAATATACCGGTAAATAGGAGAGTCTCGATCCAGGGCAATTTCGCCTATACTAATTTTGGCCTAAATAAAGAAAAACTGATGGGTGATACCGGGGTAAGCGGTAGCGGAATTCAGATCCAGGGCGGTTCAGCTTCTATATTATCGGCTTATCTTGATTTAAAGAGCACAGTTTTTGGCGGCAGCAAGTCAGTGGTTCCTTATCTCTTAGTAGGAACCGGATTTTTCAGGTTATCTTTTGAGGATATTATTATGAGCTATTATGGACAGTATCGAGGAATCGAAGGTTCATCCGAATCCAAATTTGGCCTGGAATTGGGCGCAGGTATGGATTTCCCGATCAATCGCGGCGCATACTTTTTTATGGATTTAAAATATGTTATCGGATTCACCGAAGTTGAAAATACAACGTATTTCCCGCTTCGATTTGGGATTGGCTTTTAGATAACGCATATTCTGATAGATCCGTTCAATCTTCGATTTAATTCATCATCTTTTGCCAATTATTTCTGGTTGTCTCCAATAAACATTGCCTTGACTAAATGGGGTATAAAGACTATTTATTTTTCCGGGATATAATGTTTTCGAAGGATGAAATATGAGCATAAAGTCAAATATCGTGTATTATCTCCGTGTCTGGGGACGAAGATATGTCCCGGAGAAATTAATCGAAGCTGTTCGTAAACCTTTTCGCTATTTCCGTTCCAAGAAACGGGAAAGCGCTAGGCGCGACAGTTTCGAATTTAGTCTTGATGACCTAAAAGCGTCGTTAAGAGATGCCGGATTTAAAGCCAATGATATTATAATGGTGCATTCCTCGCTTTCTCGTATTGGCAATGTCAAAGGCGGTGCTACGACAGTTATCCAAAGTTTTATTGACACTATTACAGCTACCGGCACTCTCATAATGCCATGCTACAATTCAGCCGAGGCGGTGTTGAAAGAGTTAAAGCAAAACAAACTTATCGATTTAAGAATTTCTCCTTCGGGCACCGGGAAGATTACCGAGCTTTTTCGAACTTGGCCGGGAGTAGTGCGAAGCTCGCATCCCTTTTCATCATCATGTGCCTGGGGCAAGTATGCTTCCTATATAACATCAGGGCACGCTGAACATCCCGAAGTCTGTCACAGAGAATCGCCTGTTGGAAGATTGGTTAAATTGAAAGGCAAGGTAGTGGGGATAGGAATTCCGATAGCTCAGGGTCTGGGGGTTGCTCATTATCTCGAGGATACCTGGGCTGATTTTCCATTCGAAGTGCACAATCCGCCGGTTCAGGTAGCGTATATAGATCCCAATGGCAATCGCATCGAACGAACTATCCTCCGTTTTAATCCCGTAGTAGCCAAGACCCGCATAGACCATCCCGACGGCGCCTGGATCTGCGAAAAGCTTACGGATCATTTCCTCAGAAAGGGAATTCTCAAGACGTTTAAATATGGCGCTTCCGATTCCTGGGTAATGAATTCTCTATCATTATATAACGAGCTCGAGAGATTGGCGGCTAAGAACGTCACCATGTATCTCACTGAAAGCGCCTTGACAGCTCAAAACAAAGACATCATGAATTGGTAATATAGTTCAATGTCGCCCAAAATAGTATGCCTGCTGACATTTGATTATGAATTGTGGCTCGGACGGAATTTTCTCCCACCGGAACAGGTTCTTATCGAACCCACCCGCGAAGTTCTGGAATTATGCGATAAACTGAATGTCGCCGTTACTTTTTTCCCCGATGTTTGCTGTGCCTGGACATATCGTAAATACGGATTCGATACTTTTGTCGATAGCTTTGAAAAGCAAATGATCGATGCCATGTCAATGGGTCACGATGTGGAGCTTCACCTGCATCCTCATTGGCTGAATACCACTTACGAAAATAACCAATGGCTGATCTCCGCCGAAAAAATGTATCTGCACGAGCTCGGTTACAGTCCCGGCAATGATTCGGCAAACGCTCTGATATCCAAGGGCGTAAATTACCTGAATAGTTTATTGAGGCCGCATAAATCCGATTATCGTTGCCGAATATTCCGTGCCGCCGGTGCCGCGTTACAGCCCGACGAAGATAAATTGATCGCCGCGCTCATCGAAAATGGCATCGAGATGGATGTGAGCGTATCGAAATTCCTGACCTTGAATCTCGATACAGTCAAAATCGATTATACCGATGTGCCCTCGAAATCACATTGGTTTATGTCACCGGAGACCGGCATCGGTGTAGATAGCGGGCGCGGCATTTTAGAGATACCGATTGGAACTTTTAAGGCTGGATTGGGACAGCGCGCCGGATTCCTTTGGCGACGGGCCCGCTCAATCAAGAAGATGCGGGGGACAACTATATCGAGAGCTCGCCGGCAAAGCAGGCTGGCTAACTTGCGCACTCTGTTGATGCAGAATCTAAAATATATCACGGGCAGCCCCTGGTCTAATATCTCCTGCGATACCAAGGGATTCAATATCAGAATGCTGCTCGATGGATTCGATAATTATGTCAAACTTCATCAGAATGAAGATACGATCTATGTCACTATTATTGATCATCCCAAACTGATGTTCGAATATCAAATGAAGCTTCTGTCCGATTTCATCACCGAAACCCGCAAACGATACGACATATCCTTTTGGACCTGCTCTCAGGCGCTCGATAATCTTACCGGTAACGCAATTAAAAAGTAGGGGAGGGGTAGTCACTCCTGCCATCTCAATATTCCCGTAGGTCCGAACCCCTGTGGTTCGGACTTAGACTTAGCGATTCCGAATCCTTGTGGTTTGGACATAGACTTAGTGATTCCGAACCATTGCGGTTCGGACTTAGACTTAGTGATTCCGAACCATTGCGGTTCGGACTCTTTATTATCATATTTTAGTTGCGTGTCGCAGTTTACTGCGACCGCAGGCATATCTTGCGGTCAAAGTTAATCCGCCGTTTATTTGGCGGGCAAGCTTTGAAACGCAAAAAACGTTCCCCATACAATTGAAATATAGGTGTTGATAATGGTTGATGCTTTTGCGATGAGACTTTTATTCCTATTGTTTTTAATTACTCATGTTGCGCAACGTTAATCTACTTTCTAAACAGGAAAAAATGTTATTAAAATGACTTATTTTCATTCCTGCTTATTTTTTATGGCGTTACTTATTATTCTATTTTCTTAGCAACCATGCTATATCCACCACCAGGCCATTGCCAGGCACCTTTAAAAGAGCTACCTTCTTTATTAAATGTCCCTCTATAAAAGTTGTTTGAATCTTTTTCGCCAAACCAAATGGTAAGCGTGTCATCAACCAACTCGTAAACGTAATCAAGAGTCAAACCTTCAGTAAAATGGTAAAATCGGGACCATATTTCTCGACTTGGTTTTTCTCCTACTTTTTGAAGGTGTCCAATCATTTCAATACCTTTTATTCGTTTTCCATCATACTCAAGATCCACATCTTGAATAAGGAAAAAACCACCTTCGGCCCATTTATATTCTATCTTTCCCTTTGCATCACCCGATATTTTCCATTTTCCGACTAACCTATTAAGAGTTTTAAGGTCAGGATTTTGTTTGCCGATTGCCATATTCCTCCTGGTTAACTGCTAATTAAGTACTTTTAGCTTCCGCCCCTTGCCTAAACAAATATTGAACTAAATTAGTTTCGCGTCCAGTTTACTGTGGCCGCAAGTATAAACTCATTGGCCGGATTAGATTTGATCATTTAGGGTTGCAGGGTGGCTCCTTTCCTAAGTGACGCTGTTATAAAATAAGGAAATGCTTGTTATTCGCCATTATAATCCATATATTACATTTCCAGATAAAAAGATTTTAAATGTCTTAATCCAAAATTCCGGGGCTCATAAAAAAATGCTTGACTATTAGTGGTTATGTGCCGATATTGCCACATAGGAGAGCAAATTACGTGAAGAACCAATCTGAACTCATGGCCCTTAAAGCTGAAATCCTTAAAGCACTCGGACACCCGACCAGGCTTTTAATGATCGAGGTCCTTTCCAAGGGAGAAAGATGTGTCTGTGAACTCAATGAAATTGTTCCTGCCGACCATTCTACTATATCCAAGCATCTATCGATTTTAAAACAAGCAGGTCTAGTGTACGATCGCAAGGACGGTTTGCGCGTCTATTATCGTCTGGCCTGTCCTTGTATCATGGAATTTCTTGGAAGCGTAAATAAGGTGATTGAATTCCGAGCCAAGAAGGATTTGGCGGCGCTGAATGAAAGAAAAACTTATGCCAATAGATGAGGCTGTTGCTCTAAAGAACAAATCGGACGAACATTCTTCGCAGCTCAAAAGGGAAAACTGGACTCACGCCGCCTTTAAACTCTTTATTGCGGCAATAATCTGGTATCTTATTTATCATTTCCTGAGCCCCGCAACAGGCTGGATAACACATAAGCTAATTGGCTTGTCATCTGAAACTCATATGGGGAGCGCGGTTGAATTTTTTATTTTCGAAGTCCCCAAGGTCCTGATGCTGCTGGTTGCCGTAGTGTTCGGAGTGGGCATCGTCCGCTCGTTTTTCACTCCCGAACGAACCCGGCAATTGCTAGCCGGAAAACAGGAGTTTATAGGGAATATCATGGCTTCAACTCTTGGCATCGTTACACCATTTTGCTCGTGTTCTGCCGTGCCTCTCTTCATCGGTTTTGTGGAAACAGGAGTGCCTCTTGGGGTTACATTATCATTTCTTATTGCCGCGCCGATGATTAACGAAGTCGCTCTGGTACTACTTTTCGAGATGTTCGGCATTAAAGTGGCCGCTATTTATGTCACAACTGGGTTGGTGATTGCAATGCTCTCAGGATTTATCATAGGCAAGTTGCATCTGGAGCGATATGTTGAAGAGTGGGTATCCAAAATCCAGATGGGAGAAAACCAACTCCAAGAATTGAAGTTATCTTGGAATGACAGAATTGATTCGGGCAAGACTGCGGTGAAAGAGATTGTGGGTAAAGTGTGGCCATATGTGGTGGTTGGTATTGCGGTAGGCGCTGGCATACATGGCTATGTGCCTTCGAATTTTATGGCGTCCTTTATGACCAAAGGCTCATGGTGGTCTGTGCCACTGGCTGTAATACTGGGCGTTCCGATGTACTCGAATGCGGCAGGCATTATTCCTGTAATGCAAGCGTTGCTTGAAAAAGGGGTGCCACTTGGTACCGCATTAGCCTTCATGATGGCGGTCATCGGGCTGTCGCTACCGGAAACTATAATATTGCGTAAAGTCCTCAAAATTCAACTGATTATTGTTTTCGTAGGAATCGTGGCCGTGGGAATCACGATTGTCGGCTACTTATTTAATTTCATTTTGTAACTTTCAATGAAGTGTTTTGGGAAAGGAATTCAAATTGAATAAGGAATCCACCGTGCTGGCGACGATAAAGATCTTTCTTTTAGGTGGCATATTGATTTTGGGTTTGGCGCATGCCGCATATTCTGAAACTACAGCAGTGACTCAAACGCCGAACGATACTGCTTCTACCGAAATGCAATCCCTCAAAAAACAGAAGCCAGATAATATTAAATCACTTCAGGCGGCGCTTAAGTCAGGTAAGCCAACTGTAGCGTTCTTCTATTATTCGGTTGCCTGCTCGTGCACAGCGGCGCGATGCGCCATTGCCTCAGCCGCGATTGACAGCATTCCCGCCCTTACAAGCGCCAATGATTCCCTGAATTTCGTACGGATCGATGCTTACGAGGAAAGCGATGTAGAAGTACCCTACAAATTGATGATTATGCCAGCGATCGTGCATTACGATAAGAGCGGCATAGAAATCAACCGTCTTGAGTGGGGCACGAGCCCCGAGGCGATTGAGATGCTGATTGAGCATCCCGAAATTAAGCAAATACCGATAGATTAAATTAAAAGGAGTTGTCACAATGAAAATTCAGGTCTTGGGCACTGGCTGCCCGAAATGCAAAAAGACCGCCGAAATTATGAAAGAAGCTGCGACCAAAATGGGCTTAGGGGAAGGGGCCGATTATTTTCTGGAGAAGATCGAATCCATACCGGAAATCATGAAATTTGGCATCACTATGACACCTGGTGTTGCCATCGACGGCAAGGTCATCATATCGGGACGGGTGCCGAATGTCGCGGAAGCCACGAGCATGATCACAAATCATCTCGCGCAGGAGGGGCTATGAAGCGCAAGCATTTTTTGTTTACAGCGCTTGTGATTTTATTCACCTTGGCCGTTTTATTAGGCAGCGGCATAATAAACATAGGATCGCAAAACGCATTTGCATCAGAGAAAAAAGTATTCGAGAAATCAGCTTCGGGCAATATTCCCAAGATGCTTGACCTTGGTAGCAAGAGCTGCATTCCATGCAAAAAAATGGCGCCGATTTTGGATAGTCTTAGAGAAGAGTACAAAGGTCGAGCAGAAATAACGTTCATCGACACTCGAGAAAACCGCAAGGCCGCGGCCGACTACAAGATCACTTTGATCCCCACTCAAATTTTCTTCGATACGTTGGGAGTCGAAAAGTTTCGGCATATAGGTTTCTACCCTGCCGATTCAATTGTGGCCCACCTTAAAGTCCTTGGTGTTAAGTAATAATGGAGACAATTGCTGCCTTCATTCAGAACAACCCATCCCTGGCGGTAATTTCCGTATTCGCGGGAGGATTGATTTCTGCGGCTTCCCCCTGTGTTTTAGCAGTTATCCCTTTGGTAATTGGGTACGTCGGCGGTTACTCGCAAGGCAACAAGAAAAAGGCCGTAGCCTATTCGTTGATTTTCGCGCTTGGCTTATCAATCGCTTTTACTCTGCTGGGAGCTGCCGCCGGTTTCATCGGCTCACTTTTGGGGTTGACCGGTAAATACTTCTACTGGGTGATCGCGGTTGTTGCCATTATCATGGGGCTATCTCTTCTGGGATTATACGAAATAAGATTCCCCTTTAAAAGCAAAATGCAGGTCAAGACGGGTGGGCTAATCGGCGCTTTCTTGATGGGACTCCTTTTTGGCATTGCATCCTCACCCTGCGCCACTCCTGTTCTGGTGGTAATACTTGCTTACGTCGCGACAAAGGGTCAAATTTTATATGGCACGTTTCTGCTATTTGTGTATGCGATCGGGCATTGCGCACTGATTGTTTTGGCTGGTGTCGTGACAGGGTTTGTGGAATCGTTCGCCAAATCAAGAGGCGCGACAGGGTTTTCCATATATGCCAAAAAGCTATCCGGTGTCTTAATTGTGTTTGTAGGAGCTTATGTTCTGTATTCCAATTTCTAAACATTTTAAGGATAAAATATTTTTCGGCCATACGATCCCCGCTCTCAATCCCATATTTCCCACCGCCTTATAAAAATAGATAAAAGCTCTTGACAAAAATGAATTAATCCCTAAATTAGGCTTTCTGTAAGAGAAAGGGGTTTGTTTTGGCACACAAAAAAGGACTTGGCTCATCCCGCAACGGTCGCGACTCAAACGGCCAGCGTATGGGCGTCAAATCCTACGGCGGCGAAAAAATACACGCCGGTACCATCATCATCAGACAGAAGGGCAATCGTATCTTTCCCGGCGTCAATGTTGGCCAGGGAAAGGACAACACCCTTTTCGCATTGAAAGATGGCGTAGTGAAGTTTCAGCGTAAAGGCCGCGACAGAAGAACGGTCTCAATAATTCCATGATAGATACCCCGCGTAATCAGGCGGGGTTTCTGTTTTAAAATGCATTTCAACGATCTTTAAAAAGATAAAAATTTAATGTCAACTACTCCCAGGAAAATCGGATTAATTGTCTCCGGAGGCAACCCCTGGGAGATTGTTTTTTGCTCATTCCACCTCGAACAAAAAGCCCTGCAACGAACCTCCATATCAATCCCCATGACTGATATGCGCGATCATTACCTCGCCATGGACTCCGAAGTTTCGCGGCTTTCAATGACCGATATCGCCGATGTCAAGGCGACCTCGATAGAAGCCCTCATCATCCCCGGCGGCAAACGGCTATTCAATACTCTCTGCAATTTCGAGGAAGCCAGCGATGGTTTTAGAGTCGATGAAAATTTCAAGACACTGCTTAAAGGAATTTACAGATTGGAAAAACCGATTGGCGCCTTTGGGTCATCAGTGCTGATACTCGCCAAAGCCCTGCAAGGCATTTCGAAATCGCCACTGGTGGTTACAGTCGGCAATGACCCCAAATTGCAGGCGGGCATCGAGGCGGCAGGTACGCAGGCGGTCGTAACCCGTCCAAGCGAAGTCGTGCTCGATCAAACCAACAGGCTGGTCACGTCTGGCGGTGAGCTTGGCACGAAAAGATTATCAGAAGTTTCTGAATCCTGCTCGAATCTTGCCACAGGAATCAAGGAATTTATTAATAGATAGGGAATTGAGTATGAGAAAAATTGATGTCAGCGAAATTACGAGAGCCGTAAAAAAACTCTCCACAGATGCCAATTACTATCTGGGAGAGGATGTTATCGATGCTATCAAAAAAAGCATTCCCAAAGAAGAATCACCATTGGGAAAAGAAATCCTGAATCAAATCCTCGAAAATTCCAATATAGCCAAAAATAACAAGATGCCGCTCTGCCAGGATACCGGGCTGTCGGCGCTTTTTGTTGATCTCGGACAAGATGTGGCAATCGAAGGCGGCCAGTTCGAGGAAGCGATTCACGAGGGGATTCGTCAGGGATATAAAGAAGGCTATCTCCGAAAATCAATTGTCGAGGATCCGCTTCGACGCAAGAACACCGGCGACAATACCCCCGCGGTAATCTCTACTCGAATCGTTCCCGGCGATAAAATTAAGATCACGATTCTCCCCAAAGGCGGCGGCTCAGAAAATATGAGCGCCATCAAAATGCTTAAGCCATCCGATGGCGAAGAAGGCGTCAAAAGCTTTGTAGTCGATACAGTCATAAAGGCCGGCGGCAATCCCTGCCCTCCGATTATTGTCGGTGTCGGTATCGGCGGCTCATTCGATAAATGCGCCTATCTGGCCAAGAAGGCATTACTGCGGACACTCGGCAGTGTTCATCCCGATCCCTACTATGCCGCCATGGAAAAAGAATTGCTCGAGAAGATCAATAATACCGGTATCGGACCGCAGGGTCTGGGTGGCAGAATCACTGCTCTTGGCGGTTCATATCGAAGCTCATCCCTGCCATATCGCCAGCCTTCCCGCCGCGGTCAATACGCAATGTCATTCGGCGCGCCACAAAGAGATTGTTATCTGAGGAGATGATATAATGGAATCCAAAAAGATCACAACGCCGTTGAAGGATGCCGATATCAAGTCGCTCCGTTCCGGCGATAATGTCATCATAAATGGTTATATCTACACCGGCCGCGATGCCGCTCATAAAAAAATGGTCGACCTGATTGAAAAAGGTGAAAAGCTGCCATTCGATCCGGCAGGCCAGCTAATTTATTTTGTCGGTCCGACCCCCGCGCCTCCCGGCAAAGTTATCGGTTCCGCGGGCCCGACTACATCCGGACGTATGAATAAGTATTCTCCTGTCATGCTCAAAGCCGGACTCAAAGGAATGATCGGCAAGGGCGAGATGGGCCCCGAAGTTGTCGACGCTTTCAAGAAATATACCGGCGTATATTTTGTCGCCACTGGCGGCGCGGCGGCCTTGATTGCCAATAGAATCACCGAATCCGAATTAGTCGCCTGGGAAGAGCTTGGGCCGGAGGCAGTCAGACGATTGAAAGTCGTCGATTTCCCTGTGATAGTCGCTCAGGATTGCCATGGCGGCAATATCTATCTCGAAGGCGTCGCCAAATACAAACGATAGCTTAAAGTCTTTTCACAAAATAAATTTAATGAATACTCGTGGTGTCGGGTCGCCTGACCCGACACCAATTATTATATTGGCCGGCAGTCGTCATCGACTGCCGCCGACTTCCGTGCTCGTCAAAACTTACCTTGATAGCACAAATGGCGGGATACGGTCACGGTAAACCCCGCCACTGGCGGGCAGGCCGTGACTCGCAGGAAATAAAGGGCAGCCGAGACGGCTGCCGCTCAGCGGAATGACATCTCTTACTTGTCATTCCGCATCCGTCGGTCGCCGGACTCAAGAGAGTTTGATGCGGAATCCATCTGTAATAGCTCCGTGGTGTCGGGTCGCCTGACCCGACACATTACGTCAAGCTTGTGGTGGCAGGTCTCCGCACCTGCCACAATTAGCAGACTATCGTCGGGTACGGAGACCCGACGATACCTGAAAGAAATTATTGTAGGGGCGAACTGCCGTTCGCCCTTCCTGCGGGGCGTATGCAATACGCCCCTACCCGACCGCATGATGAAATATCCCCCGTGGTGTCGGGTCGCCTGACCCGACACGAAACAAGTTGAATAATCCTTGCCAAATTAGATAAATATAGTTATATATTAATAAGATGAATTTAAGATAAATGGATAGCATGCGAATCAATAGGATATCGACTATGCTCAGATTCAAAATGATTTTTATACGGATATTCTTGTGTTGTAGCATCGGGCTTATTGTCACGGCCGAATCAAAGACATTATTTCCAACAAACGGCATATTGAAACCAATCTATTTCCGATAAACGAATTTGAGCATGACCCGAACTGAATATATAAATTCCAGATATACAATAGCCACGGATCTCAATCAGGATACTTCAATTTCCATTGATGATAAATCCCCGTTAGCCGCCTTTATGATTGGATTTGCGCCGGGCTTTTTTATACACGGCCTTGGGTATTCTTATATTGGAAGAAGAACGGTGGGAGGGTGGTTGTTGGTCTCTGAAGGTGTATCAATTTTATTTGTGTCTGTTGCGATAGGGCGCTCAATCCGCAGTGAAAATAGTTCCGTCGGCGAGAACAAAAGGACAGACTTCATAGGGAATACGGGTTTGATATTGTTTTTTGGCGGATGGATAGTAGATTTCATCGGCTCACCAATACAACTTGCGCTCGATCAAGCTAAAATGGCAGGGGCCAAGTCATTATCCCTTGATATAAAAAATAGAAATGTGATTCTCAAATATTCGGTGGCATTTTGAATGGCGATTTCATTACTAAGCGTAGAATTCGTTGCGAGTCATGGCTTGCCCGCCAGACAAATGGTGGATAGACCCTGATCGCAAAAATAGCAGGAGCGGTCACGGTAAACCGTGACTCGCAGGAAAAATCCGGAGGATTTCGACTATGCACAGATTTATTGCCTCAATCGTGATATTTTCGAGTATCACTATCGGATTTATTGCCACAGCCGAATCCAAAACACTATTTCCAACAAACGGTAATTCAAAACTCATCAACTTAAGAAAGGCGAATCCCTACAAGATAGACCTGAACATCACTCAGGCTAATTATGTATATTCCCGATATACTTTACCCACGGATCTCAATCAGGATACCACTATTTCCCATGATTCGCGAACTCCCCTAGCCGCCTTTATAATCGGATTTGCGCCGGGCTTTTTCGTACGCGGTCTTGGACATTATTATATAGGAAAGCCCACAGCGGGAACATTGCTTCTGATTTCCGAGGTCGCGGGGGTCTATTTATCCTTTAGTTCTATAGTGGCAGGAACAATTGAAAATAAGACCGCCAGCGAAAGAAGACAAGCTGATTCCATGGGACACTGGGGCATGTTATTGTTTTTTAGCGGTTGGTTTGTGGATTTCATCGGCGCACCGGCGGAACTCGCGCATGAACAGGGTGAAAGGGCGATGAAAAAACGCTTATCACTCGATATGAAGGATAATAGAGTAATTCTTAAGTATTCAATAGCATTTTAAGGAGCGATATTCCAGCGATGCGGAGATTTATTCTGGCCTCCATTTTGATATTTTCGAGTATCAGTATCGGATTTATCGCTACGGCCCAATCCAAAACACTATTTCTCAAAAACGGCATTTCAAAGCCCATTATATTAAGACAAGCGAGTCCCTACAAGACAGACTTGAACACATCTCAGGCTAATTATGTATATTCCCTATATACCTTACCTACGGATCTTAATCAGGATACGACAGATCATTTAGCTAATAAAACTCCTTTAGCCGCCTTAACAACCCTCAATCGACAATTTTCATCCCGCTGAGCAGAGCGTAACATTCGAAATATGGGTGCGACAGCTTGCATCTCCTCAACGAGCCACCGCCGCATCGCTCGTGCCCTGGCTTGGCTCAAGGCTCGCGCCCCGGCGGAGGAGCTGCTGATCATTGGGGCAAGCCTTGATGCGGCCAACGAGCTCGCACGCGGGGTCGTTCAGACAAGCGGCGGCGCGTTCGGCTGGCACCGGTTTACCCTGGCGCAACTCGCCGCCGCCCTCGCTGCACCAACAATGGCTGCACGCGGCATCGCGCCCGTCGGCCGGCTTGGCATCGAGGCCATTGTGTGTCGTGCCGTGCATAAGCTCAGCTCAGGCGGTGCTCTCGGGCGTTATGCATGCATTGCCAAGGCGCCCGGATTCCCCCGCGCCATCGCCAGCGTGCTCACCGAACTACGACTGGCTGCTGTTCATCCCGAGGTCCTCGGCAAGGTGGCTCCCGACTTGCTTTTACTCCTTCGCGCTTATGAATCAGAGCTAGCGGAGGGCCAACTCACTGATTGGCCCGGCACGCTGGCGATCGCGGCCGCAACCGCGCCCAGCAGCACAAATACCCGGCGCCTGGTGCAACTGCCCATGCTGCTGCTCGATGTGCCAATTACTAGCAAAGCAGAACTCAATCTTGTCGCCACGCTGTGCTCATCCGCGTCTGAGATGCTGGCCACCGTGCCGGCCGCGGATGGGCCGACACTCTCCCGCCTTCGGGACGGCCTTCGGTTCGAGATCGAGCATCTAGATGAACCGAGATTCCGCTGAAGGGGACGCTGGCAACGACCGCCCCGGCTCGCTGGCGCGTCTCCAGCGTCATCTCTTCAGCGAGGGGGCTACTCCGCCCGTATCACCGCGCGACGATCAGGTGCTGGTCTTCTCGGCGCCGGGCGAAAGCCGGGAATGTGTGGAGATTGCTCGGCGGGTGCTCGCTCTCGCACGCGAGGGTGTCGCTTTTGATCGGATGGCCGTGCTGCTGCGGTCGCCGGAGGAATATCGGGGGCATCTTGAAGAGGCCTTCGCACGGGCAGGCGTGCCGGTTCACTTCGCGCGTGGAGCCGTGCGTCCCGATCCTGCCGGACGGGCCTTCTGCGTTCTCCTCCGCTGCGCAGCCGAGGGGCTATCGGCTCAGCGCTTTGCCGAGTATCTGTCGCTTGGCCAAGTGCCCGATGCCACCCCCGAGGGCACGCCGCCGGAGGCCGCGCCGCGTGGCGAGCGTTGGGTCACGCCCGATCAGGAACTCGTTCGCTACCGACCGGTTGAAACGTCCGACGAGCAGGTTGCGCCAGAGGCAACCGATGCGCCCGCCATTGGGGATAAACAGGGCCCGTGATCGCCGGGCAGCTGCGTGCCCCGCGCCGCTGGGAACGCCTCCTGGTGGAAGCGGCGGTGATTGGCGGTCGGGAGCGATGGCGCCGGCGGATCGACGGACTTGCAAATGATCTGCGTCTCAAGCTCGCTGAGCTCGAAGACGAGGATGAGGCACGCGCAGCGATCGTTGAGCGGACGCTGGAAGACCTCAATGCGTTCGCCGGCTATGCCCTGCCCTTAATCGAGCTCCTCGACGCCCTGCCGGCCTCGGCGCACTGGGGTGAATGGCTGAACCAATTAAGCGCGCTCGCCACCCGGGCCCTGCGCCAGCCAGACCGGGTGCTCTCGGTGCTCTCCGAACTCGCGCCGATGGCGTCGGTCGGGCCGGTTACGCTGGAGGAGGTCCTGTCGGTCCTTTCCGATCTGCTCCTCGAGGTCGCGGTCCCGCCTCTCGCCCAGCGTTACGGGCGTGTTTTCGTGGGTCCGGTCGAGGCGGCGCGGGGCCTCAGCTTCGAGGCGGTGTTCGTGCCCGGCTTGGCCGAGAAGCTGTTCCCGCACAAGATCGTTGAAGAGCCGATACTGCTCGACGCGACGCGCGAAGCAACTCAATGTCGGGCTGGCGACCAACGAAGATCGCCTCGCGCGCGAGCGGCTTGCCTTGGCGCTGGCCGTCGGCGCTGCGGAACGACGGCTATATTTGTCTTATCCGCGTCTTGATCTCGATGAGGGACGACCGCGCGTGCCATCCTTCTACGCGTTGGAGGCCGTGCGCGCTGCCGAGGGACGGCTGCCGGACTTTGCCGAACTCGCCCGACGTGCCGAAACTGTCACGTCGGCCCGGGTTGGTTGGCCAGCACCGTCCGATCCGGCAGCGGCCATCGACGATGCCGAGCATGACCTCGCCGTCCTGGAACAGCTTTTCATGCTCCCGGACGAACGCGCCGGCTCGGCCCGCTACCTGCTGACGACCAATTCGTATCTCGCCCGCGCACTGAGAGCCCGATACCAACGCTGGAGTTTGCGCTGGACGCCGGCGGACGGGCTCGTCTCATCATCGAACACGGCGCAGGCGATAATGGCGAAGCATGGGCTCGCCGCGCGCAGCTACTCGCCGACCGCGCTCCAACATTACGCCGGCTGCCCCTACAGATTTTTCCTTCAGGCCGTGCATCGTCTCGCGCCACGCGAAGTGCCCGAAGCGATCGACGAACTCGATCCTCTGCAGCGCGGATCACTCATTCACGACATCCAGTTCGAACTGTTCGAGCGTCTGCGCGCCAGGAAGCTGCTGCCGGTCCGGCCGAAGACACTTGGACCACGCAAGGGAGGTCCTCGACGTCGTGATCGAGGAGGTCGCCGCCCGCTACTATGACGACCTTGCGCCCGCCATCGACCGCATCTGGGAAGATGGCATCGCCGCGATCCGCGCCGATCTGCGCGAATGGCTGCGGCGGGCAAGCGAGGACGAGTCCGGCTACGTTCCCTGGCATTTCGAGCTGTCCTTCGGGCTCGAGCACCGCGATGAACGGCGCACGGCCGACCCGCAGTCGGTGCCTGGTGCCGTCGACCTTGACTGCGGCATCCAGCTCCGCGGCTCGATCGACCTCGTCGAACGCCATCCATCCGGCCTTGTGCGGGTAACGGATCACAAGACCGGCAAGGCTCAAGGAAAGGCTGGCCAAGTGGTGGCCGGCGGCAAGTCGCTACAACCAGTGCTCTACGCGCTGGCTGCAGAGAAGCTATTCGGCGCCAACGCCAAGGTCGAATGCGGCCGGCTGTATTTCTGCACCTCGGCTGGCGGTTTCGACGAGCACATCGTGCCGCTCGATGAGCGGGCGCGGATGGCTGCCGCTACTGTGGCAGATACGATCGGGGATGCGGTTGGCCGGCCGTTCCTGCCGGCCGCGCCGCGTAAGGGTGAATGCGAGTGGTGCGACTATCGAGTCGTGTGCGGCCCGCATGAGGAGCGCCGCACGGGACGCAAGCCGGAAGGACCTATCGAGCCGCTCCTGAGTGCTCGGGAGTTGCCATGACCGACGTGCCGGATTCCGCGGCGCGGGAGCGAATCCTTACCGACTTCGGCACCACGCTCTTCGTCGAAGCGGCGGCCGGGACCGGCAAGACGACCGCCCTGGTCGGCCGCATCGTCGCACTTGTTCGGGAGGGGGTGAGCACGCTCGATCGCATCGTCGCGGTCACCTTCACCGAGAAGGCGGCCGGCGAGATGAAGCTGCGCCTGCGCACTGAGATCGAGCGCGCGCCGCCAGGAAGCCGCGCCGAAGAGCGCAAGCGACTGGAGCGCGCTCTTGTCAGAACTCGAGCTTGCGCGCATCGGCACGATCCACGCCTTCTGCGGCGATCTTCTCCGCGAGCGGCCGGTCGAGGCGGGGATCGATCCGCTCTTCGAGATCGCTGCCGAAGATGAAGCAGAGGCGCTCGCTCGACGAGGCCTTCGAGAGCTGGTTCCAGGCGGCGCTCGCCGATCCGCCCGAGGGCGTTCGGCGCATTCTCCGACGGCGATCGAAAGGCACAACAAGCCGCGCGAGATGCTGCGCAGCGCGATCGGCAATCTCGTCGAGCATCGCGATTTCCCCGCGCCCTGGCGGCGCGACCCATTCGACCGGATCGGGCGCGATCGACACGATCATGGAGCAGCTGATCGGCGTGGGGTCGCTTGCGAGCCAAAAGCTCGTGGCCCGGCGACTACCTCACCCGCAATCTCGCCGAGATCGCGCGCTTCGTCGAGGAGAACGCGCGCGCTCGAAGCGGTGCGCGGTCGCGACTACGACGGGCTCGAAGCGGCACTCCGTGATCTTGCCCGCGCACGGAGCTGGGGCTGGAAGGGGGCTCAGCGAACCCGTTTCGGCGCTCTCTCACGTGACGAGGTGCTGGCCCGCCGCGACAACGTCAAAGACGAACTCGACGCCTTCATCGCGGCCAGCGACGCCGATCTTGCGCCGCTCCTCCACGAGGCGCTGCAGTCGCCGATCAGCGCCTATGAAGAGTTGAAGGCGAACGCCGGCCGACTCGATTTCCTCGATCTCCTGATCAAGGCGCGCGACCTCATTCGCGACAACGGCAACTGTTCGTCGCCGAGCTGCAGCAGCGCTTCACCCATTTCTTCGTCGACGAGTTCCAGGACACCGACCCGCTCCAGGCCGAGATCCTCTTGCTGCTCGCTGCCGATGATCCTGGCGAGACTGATTGGCGCAATGTCCGTTGCGTTCCAGGAAAGCTGTTCCTCGTCGGTGATCCCAAGCAATCGATCTACCGCTTCCGCCGTGCCGACGTGGCCGTCTATGAGGAAGTGAAGAACAGACTGCTGGCAACAGGCGCCGAACTCCTCCACCTCACCACGAGCTTCCGCGGCCTCCCTCGTCTGCAGTCCTTCGTCAATGCGGCCTTCGCCCCGGTCATGGGCGCCAGCTCGGATGGGAGCCAGGCCGCGTACGTTCCGCTCGAGCCCTGGCGGCCCGAGATCGCGGGGCGGCCGACGATCGTCGCTCTGCCGGTTCCCCGGCCCTATGGCGACTACGGAAAGTGTCGTGAATTGGCGGATCGATGAGTCGCTACCCGACGCTGTCGGCGCCTTCATCGACTGGCTGATGAACGAGAGCGGTTGGACGGTGGAGGAGGATGGCAAGCAGGTCGCGATCCGGCCGCGCCACATCTGCATCCTTTTCCGCCGATTTCGCGACTTCTCCCGCGACGTCACCCGGCCCTATGTTCGTGCGCTCGAGGCGCGGCGCATTCCCCACGTGCTCGTCGGCGGCCGCTCGTTCCACGATCGCGAGGAGATCATCGCGCTGCGCAATGCGCTCGCCGCGATCGAATGGCCGGATGACGAGCTCAGGGTCTTTGCGACCCTGCGCGGTCCGCTCTTCGCCCTCGGCGACGAGGCGCTCCTCGCCTTCCGGCAATATCTTGAGCCCGATGGCGCGCTGCAAATCCGCCGGCTGCATCCGATGCACGCCGTCGACCGCGAGTCAGCTTGATCCCGTTGCGCATGAGGTCGCCGATGCGCTTGGCTCTGCTGGCGCGGCTTCACGTCGGGCGTAACCACCGCCCGATTGCCCAAACCATCACGATGCTGCTCGACGCGGTGCGCGCGCATGCCGGCATCGCGCTCTGGCCGACTGGCGAGCAGGCCCTCGCCAACTGCCTGAGGCTGATCGACCTGGCGCGGCGCTTCGAGCGCATGCGCATCATCGTTCCGAGCCTTCGTCGAACACATCGAAGCGGATGCCGAGACCGGTGAGGCGGACGAGGCGCCGATCGTCGAGGAGGGCACCGAGGGTGTTCGCGTGATGACCGTGCACAAGGCCAAGGGGCTCGAGTTCCCGGTCGTCATCCTGGCCGATCCGACCTGTCCTGCGACCTCGGGACACTCCCAGCCGGCACGTCGACCCGGCGCGTCGGCTGTGGCTCGAGCCGCTCTGCGGCTGTGCGCCGGTCGAACTCCTCGAAGCTGCCGACGAGGAACTACGACGCGATCGCGCGGAAGCGGTGCGGGTGGCCTATGTGGCGGCGACTCGCGCGCGCGACCTCCTCGTCGTGCCCGTCATGCGGAGACGAGCCGATCGATGGCTGGCTCGACGTGCTCAACCCGGCTCTCTATCCGCTCGGAGACGCCAAGCGAAGCCAGTCCCGCGCCCGGGTGTCCGGCCTTCGGCGACGACAGCGTACTCGACCGTGGTCCCGAGGGTATTCCTCCTGCTGGGGGATCGGTCCAGCCCGGCCTGCACCGGCCGAGCGCCGGAGGGCCACCGGTCGCATGGTGGGATCCGGCTGTCCTGTCGCTCGATGTGGAGGAGCAGGCGCCGCTGCGCCAGCAGCGCATCCTCGAGCCCGATCCGGACGGCACTGCCGCAGCCGCCAGCGAGGCGAGCTACGCCGGCTGGAAAACGGCGCGCGATGAAATTCTCGCCAGCGCGTCGCACCCCTCACTTTCGGTGCAGACTGTCACGATGCTTGCCCGTGCCGAAGCTGCAAACGAGCGACGTTCACGTGGAGATCGTTACATCCCCCGGCAGTCCCGAGCGTCCCCGCGGGCGGCGCTTTGGGGTGCTCGTACATGCGCTCCTCGCTGCGGTGGACCTCCAATCCTCACCGGAAGCGATCCACACTGCAGCGGTAATCCACGGAAGGGTGGTGGACGCAACTGATGAGGAGATCGAGGCCGCTGCAACCACTGTTAAGGCGACGCTCCTCCATCCCATCATGCGCTGGGCGGCGCGCGGAGCCGACAACGGCGGCCTCCGTCGTGAGACACCCATCCTGCTGAGGCGCGCCGACGGAACTCTCGCCGAGGGGATCGCCGATCTCGCTTTTCACGAGGAAACCTCTGACTTCACCGGTTGGACCGTCGTGGACTTTAAGACCGGTGGCGAGTTCGAAGCCAACAAGGCCACATACACCGCTCAAGTCGCGCTGTATGTGGAAGCGATCGAGAAGGCGACGAACCTGCCAACAAGGGGAATTCTGTTTGTTGTGTGATTGCTAGCGAGCAGGAGATTTGTGGGCGATCTTTCTCTACTGGACACGCCACGATCTTGCCGGACCTTGCCGCCGACAGGATCCGAACCAGCTCTCGGTAGCAGACATCACATCCAGAACATGGTTTGGCATCAATCGTCCCTGACGTCGCAGCCCTTGAAATCGGTCGTCATCTCGCCCGCGGCGGCGATCAGTGGTTTGTCATAATTCCGCGCGAGGAGACGAGAAGACGGAAACGCCATAATCGCGCCTCCCGACCCTTCCCCGCAGCTTTCCGTCGCCTCCCTTCTCGACGCCGTTTATGTCGGCGATGGCGAAGCGGTCGCAAGGCTTCCAACACTCGGAGACCCGCCTGACGCCCCTTCATCTTGCAGTCCGGACCGACGATCCCGGCCTTACCGGCTACCTAATCCGAACTTTTCACTGTCTTTGACTTGATAGCTGAGTCGGGACAGGGCTTTGGGTAATTTTTCTTCGCAACGGCGTGTCCATGTAGCCCTCTTGCGCTCGGCCGCGAACAGTGATTCCTGCGGCCATGTTCATCGATACCATTCCCAACCGGAAGTCGCCGCCAGCGGTTCTCTTACGTGAGAGCTATCGCGAGGGTGGGCGTGTCAAGAAGCGCACGCTGGCGAATTTGTCGAAGCTACCGCAGTCGCTGATCGACGGCATTGGGGCGCTGCTCGATGGCGGTAAGGTCTCGGGCAAACGCGCGGCAGAACCCGGCTTCGAGATTGTTCGCAGTTTACCGCACGGCCATGTGGCTGCGGTGAAGGCCATGATCGGCAAGCTCGGGCTCGAACGAACGTTGCAAGGCCGCTCTGGCGTCGACAAGCGCGTGCGCAATCTGATTGAGGCGATGATCATTCAACGGATCATCGCGCCGGGATCGAAGCTCGCCTTCCACCGCGCGCTGGCGCCGCTGACGGCGACCTCCCGCCTGGCGCTGTCGGTCGGTCTCATCGATGTCGCCGAGCGCGAGGTGTACGCTGCGCTCGACTGGCTGATCGAGCAGCAAGCGCGCATCGAGGCGGCGCTGGCCCAGAGGCACCTCGCCGACGGCACCTTGGTGCTTTACGACGTGTCATCGAGCTACATGGAGGGCCGCTGCTGCGCGCTGGCCAAACCCGGCTACAGCCGGGATCATCGGCCCGACCGTCCGCAGATCGTATACGGATTGATGTGCGCACCGGACGGCACGCCCGTGGCTGTCAAATCGCTTCCAACTCCGACCCCCTTTCGCGTCCAATTCCGACCCCCCACTGAACGAGTAGACTTATCCACGTAGTGCATAGGAGGGCCCCGCGGCCGACGCCGCGCGTTCCATTGCGCTGGCGGCGGCGGCCGTGGGAGGTGCCTGTGCACCCACGTGGATAAGTCGGGGGGTTGGGGGAGTTTTCTTCAGTTGCGGTTTTTGAATCGCCAGCTGGTGTTGCCGGTCTCGATGATGTCGCAGTGGTGGGTCAGCCGATCGAGCATGGCGGTGGTCATCTTGGCGTCGCCGAACACCTGCGGCCAATCGGCGAAGGCGAGATTGGTGGTGATCAGCAGCGACGTGTTCTCGTAGAGCTTGCTGATCAGGTGGAACAGCAACTGGCCGCCGGACTGGCTGAACGGCAGATAGCCGAGTTCGTCGATGACGATGAGATCGTAGCGCAGCAGCTTCTCGGCCAGCCGGCCGCTGCGGCCGGCGGCCTTCTCCTGCTCGAGCTGATTGACCAGATCGACCAGATTGAAGAAGCGCCCCCTGGCGCGGGCGCGGATGACCGCCGAGGCCACGGCGATGCACAGATGGGTTTTGCCGGTGCCGGTGCCGCCGATGAAGATCGCGTTGCGCTTGGCGTCGAGGAAGGCGCCGGTGGCGAGTTCGCGAACTTGCCCTTCATCGACCGGCGTATCGGCGAAGACGAACTTGTCGAGATCCTTGAGGACCGGGAACTTGGCGCCGCCGATGCGATAGCTGATCGAGCGGGCCTGCCGGTGGGTGCGCTCGGCCCGGATCAGGCTGGCGATGAGCGGATAGATCTCATCGCGCCGGGCGAGGCCCTTGCCGGCGATCTCGTCGAAGCTGGCGCGCATGCCGTAGAGCTTGAGTTCGCTCATGGCCTCCAGAATCTCGTGGCGTTCCATCAGGCGACCTTCCTTATGCTGTCGTAGCGGCCACAATCGGCCACGGGTTCGATCTTCAGGCGCAGCGCATCGGGCGTGGTGATGCTGGGCGGCGCCGCGGGCTGCCGCCGGCGCGCCAGCACGGTCAGGATCACATCGCCGCTGGCGATGCCGGCCTCCAGCGCTTCGGCACAGGCGGCCTCGACCGCGGCCAGCCCGTGATCGAGCACCGCGCCCAACACCTTGACGAACTGGCGATCGCCGTCGGCGTGGTGCTTCAGCTTGGCGCGGACCTGGGTCAGGGCGGGCGGCAGATCCCAGTCCTTGAACGGCGCGCCGTTGCGCAAGGCGCCGGGCTTCTTCATCAGAACCGGCAGATAATGCCAGGGATCGTAGATGATCTGGTCGCGCCGGAAGTGGCGCGGATGATCGGCGACCACCTCGTCGCCCAGCAGCACGACGATGCGTTCGGCATGGGAGCGCACCAGCACCATCCGGCCGGCGGCCCGCGCATCGACGCTGTAGCGATTGTGATCGGCCATGATCAGGCAGGTGGTGCTGGCCCTGACCGCCTTCTCGACGAAGCCGTCGAAGGGGCCGCGCAGCTCCATCAGGCTCGCGCGTTCTTCCTGGAACACGTCCCAGATCGTCCGGTCCTTGAACTCGGGATGCTTGGTTCGCTTGGCGTAGGCGATGCACTGATCTTCCAGCCACGCATTCAGCTCGGTGAGGCTCTTCACCCGCGGCTTGGGCCGGAACATCTGGTCGCGCAGATTGCCGACCTGGTTCTCGACCTGACCCTTCTCCCATCCCGAGGCGGGCGTGCAGGCCACCGGCTCGATCAGATGGTGCGAGCACATCTGCAGAAAGCGGCGATTGTACTGGCGCGCCTTGCCGACGAAGATCGCCTCGACCGCCGTCTTCATGTTGTCGTAGATGCCGCGCCGGCAGACCCCGCCATAGAACTGGAACGCCTTGTCGTGGGCGTCGAACACCAGTTCCTGGGTCTCGCGGAAGTAGACGCGCACGAACGGCATGCGGCTGTGCGACAGCTTCATGTGCGCCGCCTTGATCGTCAGCGGCAGGCCCTGAAGCGTGATCGTCTCGTGGCTCCAGTCGAACTGGTAGGCTTCCCCAGGCGCGAAGCTCATCGGCACATAGGCCTGGGCCGGAACCCGCGCGCGTTCGTCGCGCCAAGCCTTGACGAACCGATGCACGCTGTCGTGGGCGCCGTCATAGCCGCGCCCGCGCAATTCCTCGAACAGCCGCTGCGTCGAGCGGCGCTCCCGCTTCGGCAGCTTGGCTTCCTTCTCCAGGATCTCCGTCAGAACCTCGACCCAATCGCCAAGCTTCGGCGTCGGCTGAACACCGCGCGCGTACTTGAACTCGGTCTTGTGGCCGCGGATGACCTTGCGCACCGTCGCGCGCGACACCGACAGCGTGCGCACGATCTCCTTGATCGGCCGGTGCTGCTCAAAATAGGCGCGCCGTATCTGGCCGATCATGTCCACGCCAATCATCCCCCAAGCCCTTCCCGGCCGATCAAGGCCAAAGGAAAGGACGCTGACACAAGACGTCAGAGGGGGTCGGAATTGGACGCGAAAACGCCCCTCAGGGGGTCACTATTGCAAGCGATTTTGCACCCAGTGGAACGGCCCAAAATTCTTCGGTCTCCGGGACAAGTCATCGCGGAACTGCGATGCCGCAAAGTGACCCTTTGAGGAATACAGTAAGCTCTCCGCAATCCGTTTGGCCTCCACGAGGCCTCGCTGCCGCACGAGGCCTCATCCCCCCGCTTCTTCGCTAGCCTCAGTTGGTAATCCCAAACAGGCTCCTGCAAGCAACTATCCTGAAACCGCCGGCACGGAGGCGGATCGCATTTCTAGTCCGACCATTCCTTCCAGAACCGCACCGCCGCATCGGCCGCTGGTTTAAATGGCTTTTCATACCCGCTGACCCACAATCCACCTTCTCCTCTCGCGTATGCGTGTGTCGATAAAAAAAGCTTTCGTCGCGGATCTGGTCGTAATTCGCGATGTTTGTCGGCGTCCGCCAAATCTTTCATCATTCCAAGATTGGGGCACAAACCGTAAATTACGTCTCGAAATTGTTGGAGACTACTCGCGCCATGCAAACGCGAAACATCTCCTGCCTTATGATATTCAAAAGTCCATTCGAGGTGGTCATTGATCGCCACAGCAAGGATATTCGCCAGCCCCATGGCTGCCGGATGAGCAAGGTACTCGTGGTAGGCTGGCAAAATCTTTTGCTGGAAAATCTCAGACGGAGCCCGCATTTGCCGCTGAGGTCGCTCCCGCATCCGCTTCCCCCTCACGTTTTTTAGCCGCACAGCATGGCTTGTCCCCCTAGACGGTGGGTACTGGGATGAAATTCCGAAAGCTCGGGACCATCTGTGCCCTGCTCGCCGGTCCGCCCTGGCTGATCGGCTGCCAGACTGCGAGGGACAGTCCAAATCCTCAATTCGAGAAACAGGTTCAGCGAGCGCAAGAATGTCGACGCCTTCAGGATAACCTTGTCGGCGGCCAGCCCCTCACGCCTGAGCGCGCTACAGATATAGCCAAAACTATGGCTCGAAGCGCGTGTGCCTTCCGGCTTCTCGCCGACTGACTGTCCCGGGACGTTGCAAAGAAGATCTGGCGACGACCCGCCCGTCAGCATCGAGGCCGACGAGTTTTCTCTATCCCCTCGAGAGTTCTTCCCTCAGTTTATTGCGGTGGGCCAAGATGGAGTTGCTCCTGCTTTGGCTTTCCGAAAGCGCATTTTCGAAGGTCTGAAGCTTCCCTTCTTCAGATTGGCAGACCGTAAACGCTTGGTCGACTGCCATATTGCGGTCGACCATCGTCGGACGCTGGGAGGCGAATGATGTTCGTACACAGGAGTAGTACGCTTCAGCTAGTTGACGACCTACTTCCTTCCTATCCTCCTCTTTTTGCGCTATTTGGCTGCATCCAGTAGCGGTCAATAGACAAGCGATGAAGAACACGCGCGCAAGGTGAGGCATTGTGCAGCGTCCTGTTAGAACTCGCCTACCAACTCCGACCCGTTGGGAGAACGACGACCGGGGCTCTTACGCTCAGGGTGTCGCCGGACTCTGACAGGCTAAGGCTATCCAGTTAGCGAGCTGTAAACGCCGGAAAGTTCTCGGGGAGGTTTGTGGACGACACCGAGGCCTCCACCTTCGAGCGGAAGGCGTTGCGGTGCTGATCTTCTTCAGCGGGAGGGACATCAGCTCACCCCAACTCCCGCAGCAGCAGCCGCTTGCGCTGCCCTTGCCGAACTGGAACCGTTCGGCCGCCGGCTTCTATCGGCCGCCTCTACGCTCGAGGCCTCGACTTCGCCCAGGTCTCCCCCTTGTGCGTGACATCCACCTCGTCCTGTGCCGGTTCGGCGGCCGAACTTGCTTATGTGGAGACCTGCAGCCCGCCATTCCGTCAACTGCGCATGTTGTGCGACTGCTTCAAGTGGCGATGGCGGCTGGACGCCGGAATTCTTCTGGTCAGCTGCCTCGATCATCCCAACTCGAACGCGCCCGAACTGAGCAATAACATTATCCAGAAACGACTGGCATTTGACCGCGATTGGAGCGGTACTGTCGCTCACTTGTGGGCGGAAAGCGCCCCTGAGATCCTGCCCCGCTGGCTCCATCGCCAACGCGGGGCTTCGGTGGTGCGGCGCGAGCCGCCATCAACCGAATGGAGATCTCGATGCCAAAGTCTGCCAAGAAGGCCAAGTCCCCCGCCCGATCTTCGTCCAAGACCCAGTCCCCGAATGCCGTGGTGACAAAACCTTTGCAGGAACCTGCGCAGCCGACTGCCCCTCATTCTGGATGCATTTCAAAGAAAATCGCGACCTCCAAGCAGGCGCAGGTGATCGCGATGCTGCAATCGGCATCGGGTGCGACGATTGCTGCGATGATGCAGCAAACGGGATGGCAACAGCATTCGGTGCGCGGCTTCCTGGCCGGAGTCGTGCGCAAGAAGCTGAAGTTGAAGCTCAACTCGACGAAGGTCGACGGTGACCGGGTCTACCGCGTCGATCATGGCACTGAAGCCGAGGCAACCGGTAAACAATCCAGGCGCCGCGCGGCCTGACCGGCATGCCTCGCGTCAAGGTCGGCCCGGCGCTGCCGGATGCGAGGACGCTGGATGTCGAGATCGCGCACCTGCGCGATCTCGACATCGGTGCTCTCCAGGTCCGCTGGCAGAACCTGTTTCGGCGGCGACCGCCCCCTCACCTGCCCCGCCATCTCCTGTTTCGCGTTCTGGCCTATCGGCTGCAGGCCGATCGGTTGGGTGACCTTGATGCCGAAAGTCAGCGGTTGCTCGATGCAACCGCCTCTCCTGAAGACGCCGGCAAACGCGCGGTCGAGATCAAACGGCAGACCACGGAGATACGACCAGGCACGATGCTGGCCCGCGAATGGAACGGCCGAATGCAGAGGGTCGCCGTTCTCGCCGATGGCTTTGCCTGGAACGGCAAGACCTATCCGAGCCTGTCGAAGGTCGCCCAGGCCATCACCGGCACCCGCTGGAACGGGCCCAAGTTCTTTGGCCTGCGTGACAAGCCGTCCGAAGACCCCAAAGCTCATGAATAGTCGAGGATCAAAACAGGTTCGCTGCGCGATCTATACCCGGGTCTCGACCGATCAGGGGCTGGAGCAGGACTTCAACTCCCTCGATGCCCAATACGATGCGTCGCAAGCCTATATCCGAAGCCAGGCCCATGCCGGCTGGACCCTGATCCGGTCCAAATATGACGATGGCGGCTTCTCCGGCGGCAACACCGACCGCCCTGCCCTGCAGCGGCTGCTGGACGATGTCCGAGCCGGCAAGATCGACGTCATCGTCGTCTACAAGGTCGATCGCCTGACCCGCTCGTTGGCCGACTTTGCCAAGCTGGTCGAACTGTTCGACCAGCACGGTGTCTCTTTCGTCTCGGTCACCCAGCAGTTCAACACCACCACCTCGATGGGGCGGCTGACCCTCAACGTGCTGCTGTCGTTTGCCCAGTTCGAGCGCGAGGTCACCTCCGAGCGGATCCGGGACAAGATTGCGGCCTCCAAGCGCAAGGGTCTCTGGGTCGGCGGCATGGCGCCGCTTGGCTATGACACCAGGGACCGCAAGATCACCGTCAACGAAGCCGAGGCCGAGCGGGTCCGGACCATCTTCGGCAGCTATCTCAAGCTCTGGCAGCCTGAACCTGCTGATGGCGGACCTGCGCAAACGGGGCATCGTCACCAAGGTGCGAACCTTGAAGACCGGCGAAACCGTTGGCGGCATTGCCTTCACCCGGGGTCCGCTCGCCCATCTCCTGCGCAACCGCTTCTACATTGGCGAGGTCTCATTCAAGGGAGAGGTACTGGCTGGCGAGCAGCCCGCCATCATCGATCGAGACCTGTTCGATGCGGTCCAGGCCAAGCTGACCGAGCAGGTGACCAATCACAAGCTCTCACGGGCCAGGTCAGAGGCTCTCCTGTTGGGCCGCATCTTCGATGATCGCGGCCATCGGATGAGCCCGAGCCATGTCCGCAAACGGGCCATCAAGTACCGGTACTACCTCTCATCGGCTCTGCTGCAGGGACGGCCCAAGCAAGCCGGTACCGTCAGCCGGATCCCGGCCCGAGAGGTCGAGACCCTCGTCGCCAATGCCGTTCGAAATCACCTCCGTCAGCCGCCGAGATCGAGGACGCAGTCCTTATCAACACCCATGTCGTCCGGGTTGAGGTCCAGCCGGATCAACTCGTTATCGAACTCGCCGATACCGGTGGTGCCAATTCCAAACGAACGCAAAAACACCGCAACGTGATCGAAGTGCCGTGGCGCAAGACACCATCAATCCGGCGCCGCGAAGTGCTCGTGCCTGACATCCGGCGCGCGGAGGCCCGACCCATCCGTTCCGAAAGCCGCGCGCTGCTGGTCGCATCGATTGCGCGGGGGCGCCGCTGGCTCAATGAACTGATGACGGATCCCCAGTCCAGCACCGAAACCATCGCAGGCCGCGAGGGCTGCAGCGTGCGGAAGATCAACAAGACAATCTCGCTCGCCTTCCTCGCGCCCGACCTCGTCAAGGCCGCCATCGATGGTCGTCTTCCGCACGGATTGGGAGTGGCCCGCCTCTGCGACCTGCCCGCGCAATGGTCCCGTCAGCGCCAGATGCTTGGTCTTCCCGTGTGGTAACCACCACATCAG
>CAWFQL010000005.1:0-31967 GCA_963817915.1 uncultured candidate division Zixibacteria bacterium | reverse complement strand
CATTATCGCCACGTTCACTAAATTATTGCCACCCATTTTAGCAGTTTCATCTTCATACTCCTTAAAAGTGAAGTCTGAGTTACTATCGGAATAGAGCTAAGCCGCCGATAGCGCAAGAACCGTTGTAAACACCCTGTTGGTGTAGAATGGCGTGGCGGACTAAATGGATGTCGCCTGTATGAAATGTATGATGTCGCACCCGAAGTAAGCCGCGATGTGATTTCAAGCCGGCGATATGCGGATTAGAATGCAGGCATAAACTCTGAGTGAAATCGCTGATAAAGCAATTATCACGAGAAGAACGTTTATGCCGGTTGTGACGGTAAACGATCGTTTTATCCGCCGGTGAATTCATCGCGCAGGAATTGCGCGGCGGCGTCCCATTTGTCAGCGGCGGCGGAGAAATCGACTTGCATGGCCTTTACGGTTTTGGGTCCTTATGCTTTCCAGCATGCTTCATTCGATAGCGACCGGCAATATGCTACCATCGAGAGTCCGCACAATATGCGTCGATATTAATCCATCGGTAGTGACAAAGCTGGCCGATCGCGGTTCCTCGCAAGCGGTCGGCATTGTTACCGATGTCGGACTATTCCTAAATCTCCTCGCCCGCAAGCTCAAACGATAAAAGTAAAATATCCCTGAAGCTGCACTATAGTTTTACTCGTACAGGGAATATGAGTCGGATCTATGCGACCCGACATCATATATAATCGCAACGAACCTTATTTTGGCGTTGGCACAATTTTAATAGGAGGTGAGCCTGTCGACGAGGAAGGTCCCGTGGTATTTGGCGTCTGCTGCTTTCCTGTTCCCGGAGGCGAATTGAGCGGCGCTCCTACGGAGATATCGCACCGATGATTCGGTTGTCCGTGCGGTGGATTCATGCCTTGCGCTGTCGGCGCTGTATTGCCCTGGCTGGGGTTGATTAGCGGCGAGCCAGCTGGTGGCGCCGATTTTCCCGTTCCTGGAGGCGAATCGAGCGGTACTCCCACAGCGATATCGCACCGATGATTTGGCTGTCCGTGGGGTGGATTCATACCTGGAGCTGTTGAGGGCGTTGAAGCCTGAGCAGGGACATTTTGTTGCGAGACTGTGGGTGATATAGGCCGCACACCAGAAGGTGAATTAAGCGGCGCTCCCACGGATATGTCGCACCGATGATTCGGTTGTCCGTGCGGTGGATTCATACCCAAAGCTGTAACAGTTTCAGCGGGTTTAAGAGGTACAGCCACATTTGAATTAGACACTGGGACTGGCGTAGTTGTTGATGATTGCGAAGATGATGAGGCAGACTGTGTCGTGCCTGAATTAGAGCCCGCGCCCTCGCGCGCCGGGATTTCCGATGATTTCTTGCAGGCCATCGCAAAAACCAGAAAGAAAATGGCAGTCATTATGCATAAACGCTTCACAAAGAACCTCCTGCTATTAATAAATTTTCTTGTCGACAATTTCCAAATAATACTAATGACTACCTTGCCCCTTGGCCGCTGGCTTAGGCGGTGGGACAGTGCCGCGCTTAATTGGTATGGTAAACCGGGTATGGCTGGCGTCGTTAAGCTCTATGGTAACTGATTTCTCAAAAACCTTATTCATTGCCACATCCTTAAGCTTGATGATGCCATCCGCAAAGTCGCCGGCCGGAATCGTTTTTGGAAGAGTGACCGAAACCAGAGATTTAGGAGAACTGACCAGGGTGAGGCGCAGGGGCTGCTTCGATTTGTTAGTGATGGAAAAATAATACTCTTTCACTATTGTTTCGCCCGAATCAGGGAAATCGATTATTGACGGCATGATGGTTATCGGTAATGTAGAATCCGGACTTGTAAAGATATTTGTCTTTATTTGGAGAATGCTGTTTCTGTGGTCCTTCATTTGTTAAAATTACCGGAGACTTGGAAATGGCGTTCACATATTTGCCGGTATTAAAAATAATTTCGAGTCTCGTGCTGTCACCTACAGCAAGAACCTCTTTATCAAGAGGCGCCTGGGTGCAGCCTCAGCCAGGGCTGACTTTGAGAATTTTAAGAGTATCGTCCCCGATCGAATAAAGCCAAAAGTCATGGGAAATTTTGGCCATCTGCGGCACATTGCCAAAATCAAACTCCACTTCGGATAATTTCAACTTTGGCCCGGCAAAGGCAGGACCTTGTAGAATCAATATTAGCAAAACTATCATTTTTGAAATGGAAATTAATATTTTCATTTCGGATTTATCCTCCAGGTGTCACGCAGAATGATTGCATTCAAATTCATTCTATCAGCGCCCCGTCATTTAATCGTAATTTTCGGTTGCCAATTTTCGCGGCCTCGGGACTATGAGTTACCATGACTATAGTTCGAGCTTCTTTTTCGTTCAATCCTTTTAAAATCTGCAAAATTTCTATTGAAAGATTCGGATCGAGATTGCCAGTTGGCTCATCGGCAAGTATGACCTCAGGATTGTTGGAAAGAGCCCTTGCAATAGCCACTCTTTGCTGTTGTCCCACTGATAGTTCACGTGGCAGATGTTCCTGCCGACCTTGAAGTCCGACTTTCTCCAAAAGAATTTCTGCCCGTCGTCGATGGTCGCCGTTAGGGCTGACATTGAATATCATCGGCAGCATGACATTCTCAACGGCGGATAAATATGGCACAAGATTGAATGTCTGCAGGACAAATCCGACTTTCGCGCTCCGGTATTGGGCTAGATTCGAACCCGGTAGAATCGAACATGCTAATTCCGCCAAAGCTGACTTCGCCTTCTGTCGGTCGAATCAAGCCCCCGAGGGTTAAAAGCAAAGTCGATTTCCCCGAGCCGGAACTGCCGGTAACAGTCACAAAACTACCGCGCTCAATATCAAATGAAAGCTTATCCAACGCCCGTACTACGCCGTGTCGACCAGTATAAATCTTGCTTAAATTTCTTACTGAAAACATAAATCAATTCTCCTGCATAACCATCGCGGGATCAAGTCTTGCTGCGCGATATACGGGAAGAATGCTGCCTAATAATCCGATAGCCACCGCGATGATTATAGAATATAAAAAATAAATCGGAACAGGATACACATTCAAACCGGCAAGCTGGGGCCCAAAATAAGAGCCGATAATGTGCCGAGAATATATCCGGTAATTCCACCGACAAATCCGAGCGCCACGGATTTTGTCAGGAATAGCCTGTATATACTTGATTTTTTTGCGCCAACCGTAATCAAAATGCCGATTTCACGACGCCGCTCTTCGACATTAGCCCACATATAATTTCCGATAGTTATGGCGCCGACCAGCATGATGATTACCAGAAAGATGAGCGATATTTTCCTCATCAGATTATTGGTTTCAATCTGCGTGCTGACTATCTGATTTATGGTTGTAATTCGCGTGTCGGGTAGAATATTACGCATTTTTCCAAGAAGACCATCGGAGATGGCGGAACAGCATCCCATTACTTCAATCGCGCTGACCTGACCCTTGATACCCAATAAATCCTGGGTAACATGCAGATGAGCGAAAACCCGATTATCATCTATGGTGCCGGTTTCTGGGAGAATATTGGCAATATTGAAGCTTCTGCCTTCAATTTTTAGTGCCTGTCCATTAGATAAATTAAGCCTTTGCGCAATAACACTTCCGACCAATATATCATTGGCCGCTAAGGATTCGATTGCCTTGCGCTGAAGCTTATCATCTTTAAAGCCATAATCCTGATTTGCCGTATTATTCGGGTCGCACGCCGGATTTACGCCCTGGCCAACCAATCCGGATGTTTGCCAGATCGGCTTGGATGCCATTTCATTTGCGGGAAGGATTCCTGTCAAAATTACCGGGACGTCATTGATTTTTATTCTGCGGGTAAGCTTGGGAGAAAGATTATCCACGCCTTCCAGCATCGAGGTAGTCAATCGTTCGACATATTCCTCCGGAAATGTTGGTGCGTCGATATCTGCCGAATAATAATCATCAACCGATGCCGCCTGCGGCAACACCATGATATTGGCTCCCAAGTTATCGAGCTTTACCTTTACCGCTTTTTCCGAGACTGCCGATACAGATTGTATTCCAACAATAACCGCAATTCCTAGAGTTATGGCAAGCAATGCGGAAACAAGCTGTGACTTTCTCAGCCAAAGCTCTTTCCACATTATCGTGCTTAGTCTCATCGATTTTCCTTTTACTTCTTTGCCGGAGGGCATGCTTGAGTCCCGCCGGTAACCTTAGGCGGACAGCAACCGCCAATTGTCTTGGTAGTGGCTTGAACGAGATCGTCAACTTTAACCGGCCCGGTAAATTGCGCGGCAATCTGACCCTTAGGATTCGCCACGATTGTCACGGGCTCGGCGGAGCTTGTATCGATTTTTAATTCCTTGATGAACGCGCTCTCGTCTTCATCATTCATATCGATCTTTATACAGACCGCTTTCCCCTGTCCTTTTTGACATGCAATTGCGCACGAATCTGAAACTGTGCCTAATGTTGTCATCCCTTTGTGGCTTGCTGTAATGAAAACTGCGTTACCACCTGACAAAGCCTTCATTACCTCTGCCTTTTTTGGGGAGGGGACTAATGCTACCAGTGACTCCAGAGTAGCCCTGCTGGGCTGAATTGCGCCGGAAATAACGCCATTTGGATTAAGTGCCAAAATCATCGGAATAGGGATTGAAGTAAGCCGATATTGTTTTAGTATCTCGGTATTTTCATCGTCGCTTCTGTTTATTTCGATCATAACCGCATTTCGAGTCTGCTTGCTTGCGGCCTTAATTGTCTTTTTGCAGTCCGATAAATCAGTCTTAATCGAATTATCGGTTACTACGAGAAATGCCACCTTCCCATCCTCTGCGGCGTTTTTGATATCCTTGGCTGGTGACGCTAAAAGCAGAACAGGAATAGCAACGACCATTATTAGTGTTGCCAAAAAACGTTTTGTCTTCATAGAAACTCCTTCAATTTGAAAGCCTGTTTATAATCTTATCTTTCAACTCATCTCGAATATCGCAAAATATGATTAATTTATCCTCATCACTACCTGTCGCCTTCGATGGGTCCGCGAAGCTGATATGCTCCTTTTTTGCGGAGCCGATCCAGACAGGGCACGATTCTCTGGCTTCATCGCAAAGAGTGACTATAAGATCAAAATTAACCCCTGCGTATGTCTTCATGTTTTTGGACTTGGCATTTGGAATCTCGATTCCTATTTCCTTGAGCGCCTGAATTGCATAAGGATTCACTACAGTCGGGTCGCTTCCGGCAGAGTAAGCTTCCCATTTGTCGCTCAGGTAATAATTTACCAGCGCCTCCGCCATGATCGACCTCGACGAATTGTGGATACATAGAAAAAGAACTTTCTTGTGCGCAGGCTTATTCATTGCTTGTCAAACATTGGCCTCTTGAAGATGGTAATACTTTCTCTTAAAATAAAATGCCACATTTACCAGTGCTATAAGTACCGGCACTTCCACCAACGGCCCTATCACCGCCGCGAACGCCTCACCGCTATTAATACCAAATACCGCCACGGCAACTGCAATAGCCAATTCGAAATTGTTGGATGCCGCTGTAAATGACAGCGAAGCCGACTTTGGGTAATCAGTCCCTATCTTATAGCTCATATAGAAGCTTACGAAAAACATTACTATGAAATATATCAGGAGCGGTATTGCTATTCTGACCACATCCAACGGAATTGAAATAATATAATTGCCCTTGAGACTAAACATGACAACGATAGTGAATATAAGAGCGATAAGCGTGATCGGGCTGATAATTGGGATAAATTTTTCGTGATACCATTGTTTATTTTTAATAGCGATCAGAGAGAATCGTGTAATAACTCCGGCTATAAATGGTATCCCCAAATATATGAATACGCTCCTGGCGATCTGGCCCATTGAAATATCCACGATTTTGCCCTCTATTCCAAACCATCCCGGCAGAATCGTGATAAATACCCAGGCGTAAACGCTATAAAATAAAACCTGAAATACGCTATTGAACGCCACCAATCCCGCGGCGTATTCAGAATCACCTTCGGCCAATTGATTCCAGACAATCACCATGGCGATACAGCGGGCCAATCCGATTAGAATCAGGCCGACCATATATTCCGGATATCCTCGCAAAAAGACAATGGCAAGTATAAACATCAGTATTGGGCCGATTACCCAATTCTGAATCAGCGATAGGGACAAAACCTTCCAGTCGCGGAAGACTCTGCCCATTTCCTCGTATCGTACTTTCGCCAGGGGAGGATACATCATCAAAATCAGGCCGATCGCTATCGGGATATTGGTTGTGCCCACCTGAAATTGACTGATAAAACCTTCAATCGACGGTACCAAATATCCGAGACCAACGCCGGCCGCCATTGCCAGGAATATCCAGAGAGTTAAAAATCTATTTAGAAACGATAGCTTGTGCTTTCTTTCGCGAACCATTTATTCGACCCCTAATTTGTGATTCTGAATCGTCATCGTGATATAGCCGTTTGCAAACGGCATTAACATCTTCTTTAAGAAGCGCTTTGATTTTTTTTCTATCATTTAAAATATCGCAATTACCGCTTACCGATTTTTTTATCAGATTAAATAGGCCGCCACCCGGCTCCAGTAAGTTTGAATTATTTAATCTATAAAACACCCATCTGCCATCCTTACGCCTGCTAATCAGGCCTGAATTTTCGAGAATTGATAAATGTTTTGAAATAGTCGATGGCGCCAATGAAAGGACCGCAGTGATCTGGCAAACACATAGCTCCGCGTGGTCGAGAAGCATCAATATGCGAATCCTGTTTTCATCCGATAAAGCCCCGGTGAGATCCAGCAGATTCCGCATTTGGTCATTTTTATATTTCGTCATATGACGAAATATAAAGAATTATTTGGCGTCGTCAAGCATAATTTGTATTCCTTTGTTGGGGCAGGTCGTAGTCCGCCGCAGGCGGGCGTGACCTGCCCCTAAAGATAAAAATCGGCCAGTTCACGCCCCGACATTTCATGTCGGGACTACGAACTGGCCGAACTTACTAAGGCTTATTGGAATAGCAAAATCTGAAAAAAACAAAGGCCGGCTTTTGCGAGCCGGCCCTATATATCATGCTTTAAACGCCCTTATATATATAATATCGGCAGTTTTCGTGACTAATCAAGCCCCAGCCAATTGATCATGTACCATCCCGAAACAGGCGACCCGCTAATATCCTTATAGTAGGATCGAATTTGCAGCTTGAAGTGCTTCGCGCCGTGACGAATAATGTAAACATGATTTTTTGATGTTAACGTATGTGTATTGCCATCGTAGTCGTACCAATTCGTCATTACCGATCCGAGTTGATCGGGGAAATATGCCTGAGGCTGTGTCGGAGCGCTGCCGGATTCGAGAAAATTAGTTGGATCTGTTTGGTCTCTCCAGATTTCGTAGGTTGCCGAATGGCCCGAGCCGAACACAGTGTTGTTTTGATGAATATCGTAACTATCGAAAAGAATATCCCAGTCTACTGAGTTTCTTGGATCAGCTGGTTGCGTCGTAGTCCCTGCGGAGAAATCTATGTAGACCGGTCCCCCGCTTGAGCCATCGAATGTAAGCGTATCGGGAGCAATGCCTGTGAATGAAGGAGAAGTGCCGGCGTAAATATATTGAATCGAAACTGTTCCCATGTTGGGCGGCTGGCCGTTATTCATCATGGAAATTACCTGGAATTTAACATAATTATCCTGCGCGTCTTTCATAACGTAGACATAATGAGTCATCGACATCTGATGAGTATTCGGGTTGTAAGAATACCAATTGTTGACTACAAGCGAATAGAAATCGCTGACCCAATCTGAATTTCCTATCATTCCAATATTGTTGATTCTCCCAAAATTCACTGAATCCGAATTTCCTAATGCCGCCATATCGACTCCGACAACATCGCCAATACCGGAAACACCGCTATTCAAAACAATTCCTGATCTTTTGAACGCTATATTCCACGAGGTATCATTCAGGGCTTGAGCATCTGTAATTGTCACTGTATCTTTTCTTGCGAAATTATAGAAAGCAGAATTGCTTGAACTTGTGGCATTTATTTCTGTTACCCAATAACCCTGTGAGTCCCATCTGGTAGTGTTAGTGCCTGTCGTGTCTGGCAAACTATTGGCTGACGTCGGTTTGTCTTTCGAGCATCCCGTAGCGATAATAATCGCCATTGAAATGATGCCGATCATGATGCGAAACTTCATTTAATTACTCCTTCGAGGCATCCGCCCCGTTCGAAAAGTTAAATTTGATACCAACGATATATGACCGAGGCGGCCAGTAACCGTAGGTTACGTTTGTTAAATTGGTGATATTTTCTATCCTGAAATAAGCGTCGAGAAATTTGAAAATCTGTCTTGTTGAGATTTAAATTAATAGTAGTCAGCGGAGGAGCATAAATATTCGATGTTCGGTCGGGCGTGTCGCCTTCCGATGTCCAAAGCTTGCGGTCATGGAATGTTCCCCATAATGTCAGACTGGCTTCCCATTTTGGGATGTAGAAGAAGCTTCTGAATTTAAAAGTATTGCGCGGACGGTTCACCAGATCGGTTTTGGTAGTCAAGTCTCTGGCGCGCAAATATGTATATGAGAATGATAAATCCCATCCAGTGCAGATTTTTACTTTCGATTCCCATTCCAGACCCTCGGTGCGCGCCTTGAATATATTCTGATAAGTATATATTCCGCGCCAGTATGTCGAGCTGAATCCATCCAACCCAAAATCTATAAGGTTATTTAAATCATTTCGGAAGTATGTCAATCTATGAAGGCCGCGTCTGTCGTAGTTGAATTCAGCAGTTAATGAGTAATTATTGCTTGTTTCGGGATTAAGCTGGTTACCGCCGCCATAGACTATATATCCAGCGGCCGAATGATCGAATATGAAATATAATTCCTTGATCGATGGCGCCCTGAATCCACGGCTGGCCGAACCCCTGAGGCTGAATCTATCACTCAGGGACCATTTAGCGTTCATACTGGGATTAATGTGATTGCCATAAGCGCTATGCTGTTCCCAACGCACTCCGGGAAGAAAATCGATATTATTAAATACATTCCATTCCACTTGCAGGTAGGCATCGCCAAATAAAACGTTCTTGTCTCCTGAGGTAATCTGCGATGATTTTAATCCGGCGCGCGATATATCAGCTCCCGTAGTCATTATAAGATTTTTGCGAAATGAATGATTCAGCAGGAGTGAGCCTTCGATTATATTATCTTTCGTTAGCGATGTATCATCTATGACCCCGGCCCTTGTATATTTGGACCAGTCATGATCATAATAAGAGCCATGCACCATCGCCTCGATATCGGTTTCAGGGGAGAGGATTAATTTGGATGAAAGTCCTGCATCGTAACGGTCATTCCATTCGTAATCATCGTAGACGAATGTGGTCTGTAACGGCGCGAAATATTCCGATTCGATCCATTGCTTTCTCTCGTGCATATATCCCAATGTGAGTGTATTCTGAAATGATTCTCTGGGAGCGAAAGTTAATTTTGTATCGAGATTATACCGTTTAATCGCCTCCTGGCCGTTAGTATGAGGCGTGCTTTTGTCGAGATCGAATCCATCCGTCTTGGCATATTTGCCATTAACCAAGAGACCGATTTTGTTGCGTTTGGCCTCAAGCTGAAACTCAGGATCAAATGTCGCGAATGAACCATATTCCAGCGTCGCGCCTATATGCCCATGATCAGATGGTTTTTGGGTGATTATATTTATTACTCCGCCCAAAGCATCCGAGCCGTACAATGTCGAGCCTGAGCCTTTGACGATTTCGATATGATCGACATTGGATAGCGAAATCTGCCCCAGGTCAATCGACCCCTTGACTCTGCCGACCATCTTTTGCCCGTCGACCAATATCAGCACCCTCGATGGGTCAACGCCACGCATCATCACGGCCTTGCCCGAAACATCATCATTGATAGTGACTCCAATATTGGAATCGAGCGCCTGGGCGACAGTAGTAGCTCCGGTTTGAGTCATTTCATCTTTCGTAATTATTTCCGTGGTGACAGGAACATCTTTCAAAATCTGTTTTCTGCGGGTGGCAGTTACGACTACCGCATCGAGCTCCCAGGGCATTTCCGGCAAGGCTAAATCGAGTTTAAAGATGTCGGATGTCTTGATATGAATTTTGCGCGTGACCTTTTCGTATCCAATCAGGCGAACTAAAACATTGTAATCGCCCTCAAATAGATTTTCGATTTTGTAGCTGCCGTCGATTGCGCTTGATGCTCCGGATTTTGTGCCGGAAATCATAATTGTCGCGCCTGGTAATGGCTGTCCCGTCTTGGCATCGGTAATAATGCCGCTGATCTCTCCTGCAAAAATAGTTGATACGGTTAGAAAAATAATCAAAACTGTTTTTATAAAACCCGATTTACTCATCGAAATTCAATCCTCACATTTTATTAAAACTTATTAGAAAAGTTACCCACCAAGCCCACATTTGTGAAATCTTTCTCAAAAGACTCACTCCAAAAACGCGGACTATATAGCTAAACGAAAACTAAAGGGTTATGACATTGCTCATAATAATGGCAATATTTATTGATCGGATATGATTATTGTCAGCTTTTGAGCGCTATTTTTTTAAATGACTCGACCGTCTTTTTATATCCATTAAGTAATGACAGAGAAAATGCCGGCAAACCTACAATATATTCCTCAATCAGGCTGCTGTTGGAAAGTTTCGACATCTTATCGAGATCGAAATTACCAATCGCGATAATCCCAATTGAAAGTCTCTTAATCAATTCAGCGAGTTTTATGATTTTATCAAGTTCGGCCAGTTGACTATTGAGCGATTTGGCCGAGCAATAGGCATCGCAATCGAGTGCGATATAATCGCATTTGCTCTTGGCGACCTGTTTGATGATTTCAAAATCAGGCTGAATTTCTACCGCGGCCAATGTTCCCGCTACCTGAAGCCCCGTAATTGATTTTGCCAGAACGTCCTTCTTTTCGACCTCATATCTATATAGCGCCATCGTTGGTTTTAATTCCTGCAGCGCTTCAGTCGATTTTTCATCGATGTCCGCTTTTACCAATAAACCGCGATCGAGGCTTTCGGATAATATTGATATCGTATTCTGGCGGGCGGTGTCGCCGTCCTTACCGAGCGGAATCATAACGCTGTCAGCACCGGCTATTTCACAGGCCATGGCATGTTTTATGATGGCCTTCTCCAAACTCGGCCCTTTCCCATAGAGCCGTATGAGCGGACTTAGTTCTATCGTAATTCTTGCCATATTTTCATTGTAGGAGTTAAATCGAAAAACTGTCAAGATTAATAATGAATTTCATGTTTATTGAATTGAAATAAATAAAAATGGATTGTCGGGGAACCATTCCAATCGATTGGCAGTTTTGTAGCCATAGAATAAATGGGTAGTTTAATTTGGAGGCCAAATGAAAAGAATCTTATCAATATCAATCGTCCTGGCGCTGACCGGCAGTGTAATGGCGCAGACAGCCACAAAGACATTTTACGCCAACGATGATAAAAACCGCGATGTTGTCACGTTCACATCCAAGGCGCCATTGGAGACAATCGTTGGAACTACTTCAAAAATAACAGGATTTGTTGAAGTCGACCCCGGCAATGTTGTAGCCGGCGCTAAATCCCATTTAGAAGTTGACCTTGCAAGTCTCAAGACAGGGATCGATCTTAGAGATACCCACATGAAAACTCAATTTCTGCAGGTGGATAAATATCCGTCTGCCGTTTTCGATCTCACCAAGGTGGTTAAGGCCAGCCAGAATACACTCGATGATCAAAAACCTGTCGATCTTTTGCTGGAAGGCAATTTTACGGTTCATGGCGTCACCAAGATCGTGCAAATACCGGTCACAGTTTATTATTTTAAAGAGTCAGAAACTACCAAAGCGAAATCGCCGGGCGATCTATTGAATGTAAATGGTTCATTTGAGATATTGCTTTCAGATTATAAAATAGATCGGCCCCAGTTTATATTTTTAAAACTCAATGAATCGCAAAAGATTAATGTCAATTTTACAGCTTCGACGGCGCTATTGCCCAAGACAGTAAATACCAGCGAAGGCAAATAGATGATATTCGTCCGAGGACAGGCAAATATAGGGGAGCGTGCTTATCTCGAAAGAGATGAGCGGGTTCTGTAATCGGACGATATATAAAAAAGGCCGAAGCGTTCAGCTTCGGCTTTTTTGCTTTCAAAAGTAAATTCTATCTGCTCGGCGGACAATCCGCACAATATAGCAAGCCAGGGCCGCCCCGATAATATTGGACTAAATAAGTGATATCGAGCCCATTGAATGCGCAGCTTCCATTGACATCTGCGGCGACAAACCACGTGTTATTGGTAGTGCACTCGCATGAATAAGGGGGCTCCGAGCCACCCTTGAAATAATTGACTCCATAGGTCACATCGAGACCATTGGCTGCTCCGTTGCCATTGATATCTCCTGGGACATACTGGCAGTTCGGTCCAACCGGCGGATGAACCATGGCTATCTGTCTATTAGAGAATGGTGACCATTGCTGTTCGGCGTCGCGCGCCCTTACCTGGTAATAGTATGTTCCTTCTGGTCTGCCGCTAATCGCGAATAATGTATCCGTGATATTAGAACCGAGAACATTTTGTGCCGTGAATGATTCGACTGGATAAAAATCGTCTGCATAAAGACCTTCACCAAGCACCGAGACATCGGTTATATAGCGAATTCCCAGAATCGCGGATTGTCCCGAATAGGAGTTAAGTGGGAATGTGCCGAGTATCCAGCCAGTAGAAGTCCCGGTGATACCGTTGCCCTGATTTTGTCCGTGAGGGCTTGTGTTGGTGGTGATATTCCCGGCAAGATTTGCAAATGAATTTCCGCCATCAGTAGAAATCTGGAAATAAGCATAATCCCAGTCCAATTCGATATCGTACCAAACCCAAACTTTCAAAGTGTCATGCTGAGCCAATTGAATTTGATTCACTACCTGAGCAGAGCTGTTAAGGCCATTTTGCGCTCCGGAGAATAAAGAATATCCTCCTGAATGAGGACGAGTTCCCATACGGGTAAAACCATTTAATGACCAATTTTCGGAATTGATATCAAAGTTATCAGTGGTTCTTTGGAGGCCAGACATTTCCTTCAATTCAAATGCAATTGCCGGATTGACAGTATCGATACATTGCCAGCGGACAGTGAAGGGGTCGGTATAGACATCGCCAATTGGTCGCATTGTAGGAGCGATCGGCGGGTTCATTCCATAGGGGTTACCAGCAATCTTTGAAAGATAAATTAGGGCTGGCAAGGCATGACTCCATAGAGTCGGAATGCGTGAAGGGTCGGGCCAGAATCCATCCCAGCTATCGCCCATTTCCATGGTGAATCCCAATATTTTTGGCTTTTCTACCTGCTCGCCATATTGCCAATCAAGCGCGTCTCCATTGGTATTATATAGTAACTCCCAGGGAGTACCTCGCGAATAGCCGCTGGATGCTACGCAGCTATCACCGATGGCCAAGAACATTGATTGATCGGACGTGTATATATCTGAATAGCCCCAGGGATATAAAAAGTATCCTCCATAAGTATGGAAGCTCATTGTGACACTAAATTCGCGTGAGTTTATAAAAGTCCTCAATGCCTGCGTCTCAGGTTCCGAGAAGGCAGCGGTTCCGCGATAAGTTTCATCGCCCGAATACGGTGAAGAGCCGTTATCATCGTAACCCCACATATAACCCCAATTGCGGTTGAGATCGACTGCTCCCGATGAATTCATGTTCTTGCGCCACATACCGCCGCCTGTGGGATCGGTCTGACGGTTGTGCTCATAGCCGTCCGGATTTATTATTGGTACAAAGTAAAATTCCCGGTTATTTACGAAATAAGTCGCCAGGGAATCTGTTCCATAATTCTCGCAGAGATATTTCATAAATCGCAATGTCGCTTCCATACCCATCGGCTCGCGAGCATGAATTAGCCCATTGACAAACACTTCGGGCTCGGGTTCATCTGTTCCCGGGTTGTCCGAGATTTTCATCATCCAAAGTGATCGGCCCTGCCATGAGGTTCCTATAGAGACTTTGGCGGTGGTGATCGATGGATATTGCGTGTGCAGTGAATCCATATAAGCCACTGCCTCCGAAAATGTCCTGAACCCGCCCATGGTCGCGCTAATCGGAAATCTCGATTGATAAAACCCCACGAGATCTTCATGAATTATTTGGGGATTAAGGCCGGCCGTCTGCAATTTTTGAAAATCCGCGTCATCAGCCACAATTTCGACATAATTGCCCGGTGAGGTATTTACGATATCAAATCTGCCCTCGCGCAAAATCTCGATTGCCGATTTATCGCTAATATCTACCCTTGCGAGCATCGGACGTTCACTGGTGGCCGCGAATGAAAATGCGGTCATGACTAAAATAAAGATTAAAAAATATGAATAGAATTTCGCCATGGGGAATCTCCTGGATTAAAATTTAGCGCGGAAATTATCACCGGATTATCTATTGTTTAGCGTGCTTGCCGGGGACGTTCGCAATGGAGGACAATCGGGACAGAACAAAAGACCGGTGCCTCCCTTAAAATAATTGACCATATAAGTGACATCGATGCCATTGAAAGCACAACTTGCGTTGACATCGCAGGCGGCATAGAGCAATCCATGAGTCGGACAATCAATCTGGAATGGTGGCGGAGGCCCGCCCTTGAAATAATTCACCAAATATGTCACATCGAGCCCATTTGTTTCGCCGGAGCCATTGGCATCGCCCGGTACATAAGACCCTCCCCGGCTTAGTATAATCAAAATCAAATCCTGCTGATCAGTCGCGCCTGTGCTATCGGTTATTACAGCTGTAAAACTGATTGTGTCCGCGATTGGAGGTATTCCGGATAATAGTCCGGCTGACGATAATGTTATTCCAGTCGAATCGAGATCATTATCTCTATCGCTCCAAATCCCGATGCCGGTACCGCCGGTGTGGTTTAGCTGGCACGAATATTCTTCCAATATAAACGCGCCAGGTAGGGATGTAGTCGTAATATTCGGGCTATCATTAATAATGAAACTATATGGTCTTGTTGCCGAATTCCCGCCCTGATCTGCGACTCTGGCCGTAAAACTTATCTGGCCCGTGATTGACGGCGTTCCAGAAACAAGGCCGGATGATGATATATTCAGTCCCGTGCCGTTTAATCCATTATTCTGGTCGCTCCAGGTAAAGGACCCTGTTCCGCCAGATGCCTGCAACTGCCGGGAATATGGCTGACCCATTGTCCAGTTTGGCAGTGACGGCGTGAGAATCTGCAAAGCTTCCATGGTCTGGGGGAATATAATATAATCAATCCAGCCGCAATCACTGCCATTGCTAACCGATCCATCCTTGGCATAAACCCATTTGAAAATATGAGACCCGGCAGTGACATTGTAAGTTGCTTGGGTCCAGGCGATATCTCCCGACCACTGACCTATAACATTGCTGTCGATATAGAATATTAGGAAATCATATCCGGGTTCGGATGACACTTTATAATAAAACGAGATCGGGCTGGCAGTACTGACATTCATTTGGATTCGAATTTCCGAATTTTGATTATGTGTGATGATACCGGACCGAGAGCTGTATGTACCCTGATAGGGAGCGATGTTGATAATAGTCCAGGGCCCGTTACCGCCGAATTGCCAGGGGTAGCTGGCGAAATTCCCACTTTCGAAATCCTCAATTGATTGCCCCGCGATTATACTGAATACCAAGGTATCGTTAAATCCGCCCGATGCTGTAACATTCAGCGAAAATTGAATCTCATGGGGCCGAGGACAATCTGAAGCTACCGAGAATCGATAGGGCGTTGTCGATGTGCCCTGTCCACCCAGGGCCGGGATATTTGGGTATGCCGAATTTGGCTGTAATATCGTCACGTAGGAATCTGATGTTGAAAGAATTCCGTTAACTCCGGTTGCGGCACCACCGCCGTTATTGACTAATGTTATGCTCATATTGGCTGTGTCGCCCGGGTTGATATTGCCAGCGTTCTGGCTGACAAAATCCAAAATTGGATTATTTGATATCGGCTGCAATTGAACATTGGCTACGGTGGTTTGGTAATTCGAGACGTTAATATTATTGATAGTTTGCGTCGTATATCCCGGCGCGTTGAATTGGAGATTATAGGTACCCGCCGCTAGCATACGATGATAATCGCCAATCGCCGGATCGGTATGGACATCCGAACTATCAGCGTCATGACTTAATACCGTAATCCTGGCATCGACCGGCAGTCCGGTGGAGGCATCGGTAACGATACCCCTGATGCCGAAAAGAGCGTTTTCGAGATAATTCAAAAATGATCTGTAATTATAATTCCAATGGGCCGGAAGCTGTGCCGCGGGCAGAAGCTTGATTGACGAGAGCTCAATTGTCGCTTCGCGGCCCCCCTTGAAATACGTCATATAATCCTGTCGCCCTCCGGTCACACGATACCAGGCATAGCCATTAGTGACACCATTATTGAGGTCGGTCATATATCCCGACGCCCCGTAAACATGAACTGTATCGGCATACCGGCGTCCCGTGAAATTTTCCCAAGTGTTATCGGGATGAAGCCTTGACCAGGTATCCCAGACATAGTTGAAAACCTCGGCGCCACCATGGAAATTGGCCGATATAGTAAAATGATGCCTGTCGGCGAAGCTCATGAATGCCACAGTCTCCGGCTGCCAGATATTGCCATCGGGATGCTGCCCGGCCGCGGGATCGGGATAATTGCGATTGAGATCGACACTGTTGGCGTTGTAGCGCGTAGCTCCGTTGACTGAATTGTTGCCGCCATGATAAGTGCCATCGGGATTAGCTAATGGATTAATATAGATTTCCATGTTGTTAAGCATATTGGTGACCTGCGGATCCACTCCGTAATTGGTCAATAGATAGCTAATCAGCCGCAGCATCAGGACATAGCCTGTGGTCTCATCGCCATGCATGGAGCTGGTGTATAGGACTTCGGGCTCGTTTTCGCTGATATTGACATTGGCCGAAATCTTGGCAACTAACAACGCCCGTCCCTGCACAGTTCGACCGATATTTTCAATTACGCATAAATTCGGATAATCGGTCGCGAACTGATTCATCATGGCGACGTAGGCGGTGTAGGTAGGATAGACGTCCCATTCGAGAATCGTGTTTTGGTCGGATGACATTGCGGGCTGAATCAATGAGCCTGGATCGGGTAAAATCGTATATGAATATCCCAACGACTTGAAATTCTCGAACTCCTTGTCATTGGCATAGGCGAATACGGTCAGCCCTTTGACATTATCTATAGAGATTATATTGGTGAGTTTATCGATAGCATCCCTTGATGGGATATCGAATTTGAAATAGTTTTGGCCATCCTTGGCAAAGGCCGGAACAGCCAATAATATCAGCCCGAATGCAATACAAATTATAAACCATTTTTTCACAAGACCTCCCGTCACGAAGCATCACAAAGTACTAATAAAATCAGCCTACCGATTAAATCGGCAAGACCATGTTAAATATATAGTATTATTTTCTCCTGACAAGCGGTTTCGAAAAGATTTCTCGGTCATTGCGAGGAGTCCGGCTCTTGACGGACGACGAAGCAATCCGTGGGTCGCCTTCAGATTGCTTCATCCGCCTGCGGCGGATTCGCAATGACTTCATTCCGCGGTGCTTTGCGCGTTCAGTCGGGTCGTAGTCCGCTATGGTGGACGTGACCCGACTGTCCTGGCGAGATGCGGACAGGTCACACCCCGACATTTCATGTCGTGACTACGACCTGTCCGAACATATACGCCGCGTCGTCAGGAACCCTTTCCTGACGATAACTCGTAAGCTGTAGGGAAGCGGTTCCCTACAGCGCGATAAGAGTGATATAAATCTATTTCTGTGGTTTTTGTGTAAGGGCCAGCAGGATATTTTTTTCAAGACGCGATTTGATTTCGTTTTTTTCATGGCCTTCCGGCAGATGATGCCAGAATTCATTGAGCAAGTTATCGCGCAGATCGCCGACAACCTGTTCGAGCTTATCGCCCGATATTTCCAATGCCACAATTGGCTCTCGCTTCTGCATATTTTGTCCCTCATAATCATTATCGGAAGGAAAGAGGGGGATATGAGAGCAATAACGCGTCGTTAGGAACCCCTTCCTGGCGATTCCTGTAAGACACCACAAATTATTTATATCTAAAAATACTTGTGCTCTTTGGCAAATCGTTCGAGCTCGTCGCGAAATTGCGGCGCAGAGATACTGATCAGCAATTTTGCCCGTTCTCCAACAGTCTTGCCATGCAGATTCGCAGAGCCGAATTCGGTAACCACCCAATAAAAATCGGCACGAGCTATGATTATTCAGGTGCTCGATGGCATAATATTATTAATAAATTATTACGTGCAGCTTTGGTGTTTCCGCTGTCGGCTACCTGCTAATCCGGGTACACATCAGTGACGTAGCTGTCAATGCCAATATCCTGCGTTCCCACGATCTCCTTAGTATTTCCATTATGGCGGTATATGGTAAATCTGTTAAATCGCTGCCAGATCGCCCCCGCCTTGCCAGGCGGAATATTTAGCGACGTGGTCCGGCTCGTTTCCTGAAACTCAGTTATTCCGGTCTGTCTTTCATAACCGAGCTCGAAGCTGACAGTCGACGATATTTTCCCTGAAACTGCTGGCGAAAAACTGACCCCCAATTCGGCGGAAATCGCTATCCCTACTTGGGCTCTGAAAGTTTCGCTTTGAGAACTGGAGATGCCGCTTGACACCTCATAACTGTTGTTTTGAATTATATCTGTCTGATTATAATTGTGATAGAGACACTTGTAAATTACCTGTCTTTCCACGCGGTACGTTGGGGAATTGTCCAACTGCCACCCAAAGCCGCTAGCTAAATCTTTGATGACCGTGAATGGTGCCAGCAACGCCCTCTCTTTCGTCGGCATCGTCTCCATAGGCGGGGGCGAATAACCGGTCAGTTTGGGGGCAAAATCAGGGTCGCGGGCTCCAGACATTAAATGGAGATCGACATTCAGGACATTTGCCAACGGGTGATCGACTGGAGCATTGATCGATCGAATTGCAACAAAGTTTCCGGGAGCCAGGTAAGTCCTGGAATGGGGTCCGCAATAAGGGGTCTCGATTTTCCATAGCGACCATGTGTTCTCATTATCTACAAAGATCGCGTTTTCTATAACAGCTTCGATCGTCAGATCCTCCCGAATACAAGCCTGCGAATCCGGCCTGCCAAAATTATTGTACGCAAACCCCATTGCCTTATAGCCCGGCGGAGGTATGGGCCTCCAGAGGGAGCTTGAATAAATTGGGTCGCAGATGAAACTGTCTGTAAATGCTATAGCATCCGAACCAGGCTTAGGCTTCACCGTTATCACAGCGATACTATCGCCTGGATAGTCAAAAGAGCACATAGCGCCGAGAGCGAAGAAGCCCTCAGGAGGAACTGGCACCCAAAAAGGCCTATATAAATACGTTTCGTAAGTATGCGTGTATGCGACCAATAGCTCCCCGGCGTCCAGAATATTCTTATCATATACCTCGACCGGAAGCACTATGCTTTTCCCTGCGTCATTGGTTATAGTCAGGTTGGCTGTTCCGAATGAAAGCCCTGTAATTTGCAGAGTGGAATCGCTCAGAGTGGCCGACGCGACGTCCGACGCGCTATTTGAGACTGTGAATTCACTGTACGCGCCATTGGCGTCTCGTGAGCAAACCGTGACAGTATCACGTCCCTCGGGCACAATGGATACGACTAATTCACTCAAAAGTATTAAGCTTTGTTGGGTGGGTGTTGATTGCGTCGGCTTATCCTTGCTGCATCCAATAAACAGTAACACAACTGTCATCAAAGAAATTGCAAAATACTTCACACGCACCTCCAGAATCTTTAGATCTTTCACCAATCCGGCTGGGCCGGACTATATCTCTATGACTTTACTGGCATACCAGCCTAGATGTGAAATCACATGATGCAATTTTAAAATGCTAAATATAAACTTTGTTGTCAACAGAATTTTATAGAGCATGTTTACCATGAAGCGGGGGTGATGAGACTTCCTGATTCCTAAATAGAACAACCTTCTGGGCACCCTCAAATACTTAAATATTCTTGACGACATGCAGCATAGGTTTTCTTATTAATCCAATTAAAAATCGCCTATTGATACGTAGCCATTGCTGCAAAAGATTGCGCATTTCGGAGTTGTCTGAACAGGAAAATAGCCCCCATTTGTCAACGAAATTTGATCTTTTGAAATTGCCTACTGTTTTAAATTTGCTGGAAGGATCCTATTATATATTGTAAACTGGATTAATATAGTATTAGGCTTGAAGAGGGCGATTATTAAATGTTGAGAAATTAAATTTCCCATAATTTTAAATCTTAAATAATAGAGAATCCAATTCATTATTTTAATTTACATTAATTTGAATTTATTCAAAATCATAGATCATGAAAGATTGGCTATGCTCGGCAGTTAGTTATTCCTTGAAAATCATATTATGGTGCCATAATATGAGATATGAGAATTTTGGTCATATCTCATTTTTATAGCCCGGAGATTGGTGCTCCGATTAACCGAATGGTTTCATTTGTTGAAGCCATGCAGAGGAAGGGGCATCAGGTTTGCATAATATGCGGCTTTCCAAATTATCCGGGAGGAATATTAAAAAAAGAAGACAGAAGAAAACTATATAGAATTGAAAAAAATAGGGATATTACTATAATAAGAACATATGTATTTTGCTCGCCTAAGTACGATGCTATTAGTCGTGCGGCTAATCAATTATCATTTGCATTGTCATCATTAATTGCGGGCCTCTTATTGCCTCGAAATGATATTGTTGTAACATCTATCCCACCTTTATTTCATGCATTTGGAGCCATGATAATATCAAAATTGAAAAAATCTAAATTTGTGCTGGATTTTCGCGATTTATGGTGTGATAGTGCAAAGGCTCTAAATGCAATAAAAAGTTCTAAAATGCTAAGGTTATTATACTGGATTGAATCTAAACTTATATTGCATTCAGACCTGATATTTGTCATTTCAAGAGGGATGCAGGAGTTAATCATTGAAAGGGGCGGGGGAGATAAAACACGTGTAATATACAATGGTGCCGATGACGATATATTGTGCTGGAAAAATGAGATTAACACTGTCCGGCAAATGCATGGCTGGGAAAATAAATTCATAATATGCTACGCGGGAATACTTGGCCTTGGGCAAAAGGCCGGTTTGCTTATTGACTTGATTCCAGCTTTGGCGATTGAAAATACCATTTTTCTTTTTATAGGAGAAGGCCCCGAGAAAGAAAAAATCAAATCTAAAATAAATTCATTAAATTTAAAAAATGCCGTAGTAATGGATAAAAAATCGAGACAAGAAATTATCTCCTATATTTATGCGGCCGATATAATGCTGGTTTTGCTTGATGAGATTGAGCTGTTCAAAGTTGCCATTCCGTCAAAATTCTTTGATTCTATGGCATCTGGAAAACCGATACTAACGAATGTCAACGGGGAACTTAAAGAAATTCTCGAAAAGTATGATACTGGGATCTATTTCTCATTTAAGGAGAAAGATGCATTTTTCTCTTCCTTGCACAAGCTGTATAATGATAAAAAATTGAGAGACCAAATGGGCGCCAATGGCAAATCTCTGGTTTCCATGAAATTTCGAAGAGTTGAATTGGGGGACAAGGCAATAAATAATATTGAAAGTCTCAAGACTGAGATGAAAGCAGTGCAACTAAGCGATTGATAAGACCTTATACGTTTTATTCGAATGACAATATAGTCATTTAAAAGATTTGCAGTGGCCTCAATAACTTTTTTAAAAATGCCCCCCGTAATTGCATTACTTTCACCTATACCAAGTTGTTTCATATGGCATAGTTGATATTTCTCATCCTTAACGATATAAATGCCGCCTTTCAATGCTTATCGTATTTTCAAATATATTCAGTTAAAGAAAAGCAAAAAGACTCGTAGTACCGGTAATGTCCGGAAAAAGGGGACAATATCATCCGCAGACTATTATGGTCAAAAAGCGGGGGTGATGAGACTTCCTGATTAAATCGGTACGACCTTCTGCGCTCACTAAAATAACAAGCGGCCCCAACATCACTCTCTCCATACTTTTGTGATGCTCCAGTTCTATATCCGGTTGCACTGTGCCTAAATCGGTGGATGCCAAATAAAGATGTCATTCGATTGCAATACTTCGCAGTGAATTACATCCATCTACTTCGCAATGAAATTAGAAAGGCAATATCGGTCTGCTTAAGTTAATTTCACTTATCAAACATCACGTTAATATCAAGGTATTATGTGCGTCCAATCATGCCTCGATGGGCTGGTTATCACTTTTGGATTTTTTGCATTGACTTAATGGTCTTGGTGGTATATATTTATGTTGAGTGATATTTGCCACCCAATGCCAATTGGTTGACATCAATGTTTAGACATCCCCGGCAATAGCATTCAGCCTGAGTGGCAATGTGATTGCGACTTTGCCCGGCGAAACAATCCGCGGGCGAGAATGGGAACGATAACATTGAGTCCCCGCAAGTTGTATTTTTATTCCACTACCGCCATAACCTTGGTATCGGGTACGAGTTTGCTCTCCTCCTTTAACAAATCAGCCCACTTCAGTGAGACTACGGCTTCTCATAAGAGAGTGCTGTCGCTTATTATTGGAGTAAGCTTGAGTGGGCATCGAGTATCCCAAAAAGGGGAGCTAATTAATAGCATGTTTGAATGATGAAGCAAATAAAGATGGTAGGACTACGTATCGTCCCGGTCGTGTTGTCAAACGAATGAAGGAGGTTCTTAATGTGTTATCGTGTCAAATTGACCTTGGGGCTGGTGGCTATGGTTATACTGATCGGCGGTATGCCGTGCATCTCTCATGCTTTCTCCGGGAAACTTCAGATTCCTCCGGAAGGCAAAACTCAGATTATCACTCTTGAAGATGGCTCAGCATTATTCGGCAAAATAACCGCTGTAGGCGAAAGCGATATTAAATTTAAGACCGATATGGGCGAGATTACCATTGCCATCAACAAGATTAAGAAGATCGTAGAAATATCTTCGTCATCCATCAAGGACGGCGAATACTGGTTCCCCAACCCAAATCGCTCACGCTTGATGTTCGGACCAACGGCGCGATCTTTGAATAAGGGTGAAGGCTATTTTTATGATGTCTGGGTATTTTTCCCCGGATTGGCTTACGGCATTACAGATAATTTCATGATCTCCGGCGGCGTCTCGATAATTCCGGAAGTTGACAATCAATTATTCTATCTCATACCAAAAGTCAGCTTTAACGCGGGCAAAGACCTGGATATTGGGATCAGCCTAAATGCCTTCCGGCTGTGGGGGAAGACTCTATTTATCGGTCTTGGCAACCTAACCTATGGCACCGATGACCATAGCGTTACAGGCGGGCTTGGCATGGCCTTTAATGAGGATAATGTGGCTGACCAGCCGGTATGGACGATTGGAGGCGAATATCGGCTGAGCCGCAGAGTTGCCCTGGTTGGCGAGAGTTGGTTTATCCCTACCAAGGGCAACGATGGCCTTTTCGGAATTGGCGGTTTTAGGTTTTTCGGCGAGAAAATGGCCGTTGACCTGGGAGCCCTATTCATCCGTGAGGACAAGGATAACGAACCTGACCCATACACGGGCGAAGTGGAAGAGGACGAGACAAATTGGCTTCCTTACATCGATTTCGTCTGGAATTTCTAATCAGGATTTTTATTTAGGGGCGGGAGCATGAGAACAGCTCGAACGTAGCATGGTTTGATGCGAATGAAATTCGAGCGCTTTATTATGGCTTGCGCAACGCTCCTCTCGACTTGAGCGCTAGAGGAGAAAGCTGCAAGCCGGGAAAGGCAGCCTAATATGTCATTCATAGCCAAACTCCTTTTGGTTCTTTTAGGCAATTTAGTATTGATCGTCTTAACGCCGATTTCTGTCGAGGCGCAAGACGATTCGGAAGGCTTTCAGATGATACATAAGGGATATGGCTTATCCCTCCATAAAGAAATGTTCATGATGCCACTCACTTACTCCAACGAGTATTATGGTGCCAGGACCGAGGCGGTTTTCCAGCTGAGCGCAAAGCACCAAATATTCAAGACACCCTTTTATTTCGGATATACCCAGATTTCATTTTGGCAGGCCTACGATCAAGATAATTCCGCCCCGTTCAGGGAAACGAACTACAATCCGGAGCTATTCTATCGCACAAAACGATTCCCGCTTTATGCCGGTCGATTCGGGGGAGATATAGGGTTTGAGCATGAATCGAACGGCCAGAAACCTCCCATTTCGCGAAGCTGGAATCTTCTCTATGTCAGCCCTTATTATTATAACTCAAAGTTACTGCTGTATCTAAAAATCCGGTACCGCCTGCCAGAAGACAAAAAGAAACTCGAAGGATCGCCCTTAGGTGATGACAATCCCGATATCACTGATTTTCTCGGCTACAACGATATTCATTTTTATTACAGAATTTTTTCTCATCACCAAATGCACATAACTATTCGTGGTAATGTCCACACTGGTAAGGGTAGCTTCATGCTGAATTATAGTATGCTGATACCTACAGGCAAAGTCAGCTACTTGAATATACGAATATTTCATGGCTACGGGGAAAGCCTTGTGGATTATAATAAATCCCTGACCAGAATTGGCTGTGGGCTTATGTTTGCCAGATGATTATTGTCGAATCATTGCTGATGTGGTAACTCCGTTGGGAGCAACCAGGAGCGGTTCCAAAAATATTCGTGTAGGGGCCTTTATTCTCAAACCCGTTCCAATCTCACTCCTGGGCGAGTATATCGATATTATACTTTTAAAATGAAAGAATAGAGAATCACTCACGGTCGTCATTTATTGCTATGCGTGAGATGTGAATGGGAAAAGGAACTTAGTACCTTCCAAGGGGAAATTGCCTAGCAAATGAGTCCCATTTCCCTCAACCTTGACTAAATCGAAACTCCCAAGATACAATTTATCTAGCATAAAAAGAAATTCAACAGTCTCATCGCCTGGTTGGCAAATGCAGGAGTAAATCTCCGCAAATGAGGGCATTGTTTTTCCCACGATATCGAAAATCGTCATCGTTCCGTTTTCGCGCTTATATAAGACTAAAATATCTAGTGCAGGAATGTAATGGATGTAATCTCTAAGGGGGCCCAAACACCAAAACATGAAAAGTTTGTCATTGGATATTCCTAAAATATTAGATACAGGTTCTCTATTGGAAGCCAAACGGTGTGCCAATTCGATATGGTTTTTTCTTGTCATGTCCAGCTTAAGGGCGCCGGGCTGAGCGTTTTTACCTCGCACCGAAATTCGCGCTTTATATTCATTTGTTAATCGAAAATCACACTTCTTATAGAATTGGTACGCATTTTCATCGGCAAATAGAAAGAAAATATCATGGCTGTCGCGCGCCCATTCCAACGCAACTTGGGTCAGTTTATGACTCAGGCCTTTTCCGCGATATTCTGGAAGCGTTCCTACCGCTGAAATCTGAGCAACGCTGCATTTTTTCCCCAGGATTGTCATGTCCATAGTATAGACGCAAACATTGGAAACAAGCCTACTGTCACTGAAATACGAAAACGGTCTGTATCGCTCGTCCCAGAATCCCGCATTGTCCCATAATGATAAATCAAGCCCGAATATCTGAACCATAAAACCCATGAATTCGTTTTTCAATTCAGGAGAATCCCAGTAGTTTTTTCGAAATGTCAGATTCATGGTTTCCATCTTATTTGCCAATTCCACTTATAATAAATATCGTAAATAAGTTGTCAAATCAAGGGGCTTACAAAAGACAGGATGAAATTTATTGACGATCCCGGGTATTACACTTTACATATTCAAAATGGCGGAAAGCGATTATAAGAACTAGCGCAAATAGTAATTGCACCCGAAATCAAAAATATTGTATTATTGATCGTGTAGTATATGCATAGTAAAGGTTACAGGTGACGAATTGAGAATTCCGGTCTTAATTATCTTTATTTTCCTAATAATAATTTCGTCGTTTTCCCCATCAATTGCTCAAAAGAGCATAAATGGAAATGACGGTTTGCAGATTCTCAGAATTAGCAGCCTAAAATTGCCGGCGTTGCCTGCAAGACTGTATGCTGATAAAGAATATTGTTATGTGGCCGACCGCGATTCGGGACTTCAAATCATTGACATATCTGATATTGCTGATCCAAAAATCGCGGGGAGTTTGACCAATATAGGAAATTCAGTGAATTTATCGATTAATGGTGAAATTGCATATATTGCCTCGCTAGATTCAGGTTTTCAAGCGGTTGATGTTAAAGTTAGCGGAAATCCCGTCAAATTATCAACAATAAACTCTTTTTATGAGCTGAATGATTTAAAGATTTCCGGTCAATATGCTTATTTGGTTGATCAAGAGTCTCTATATATCGTTAATATCAAAAATGCTCTAAATCCAATTATTTCAGGAAAATATGGGCCATTGTTTTATAGTAGCAGTGTCGAATTAATAGATAAATATGCATATTCTCTACACTGCCATTATAGAGAGGAATACTGCACACTGGTTATTATGGATATTTCAAATCCCATGAAACCTATTGAAGTGTCACAATTCGACTCTCTATATCCATGGGACCAATTGGTTATTGAAAATGATTATCTTTATGTCGCGGGCTTTAATGCCGGCTTAAGAATTTATGATATTTCATCTCCATTAAAGCCGCATCTAATTTCAGAGTTGAACACTTTAGGTTCTCCTACCAATTTTTGTTCATATCAAAGCAAGATATTTCTTACTGAAGGTGGAGTCAATTTCAATGGCGTTGAAATTATAGATTGCGTTAATCCTAAAAAACCCAACAGTGTAAGTAGTTATCAAATGGAGAATCAAGCTCGTTCTCTATTTGTTAGGGAAGAAATTATATTCGTGGCGTCCGATAGCCTTGTAATTTTAAAATATCAATCAAAATCAATAAAATGATTGCCGGTAAATCTATAGCTTCAACCACGTGTAATGTATACGCTAAATAGGGAATCATAATCATTTGATTCAAATATCGTGTAAACAGTCTCGCGTAAGCAATGCCGTTTCAATCAAACCAAAATAATCACCTTGCCGCGCGCGTGTCCTTCCTCTAAGTATCGGATCGCCTGAGGAGTTTCACTCAAGGAATATTTCCTATCTATGACAGGCACTATTTTGCCAGCCTCAAAGAACTCCTTCAGAAAAGCCAAATCCTTTTGATTTACATTCGCCGTAAACCCTAAAATCTTTCTCCCATTTTTCTTAGAAAACAGCGGCTTGAGAATCATTTGCTGTAGCATTATTAAAAGAAAGGCAGAGGCCCCAACCCACACATAGCTCCCGGTAGGTGTCAGTACGCTTACTGGCTTCAGTATTGACCGGTTCGCCGCAGTGTCAAAAATCAGATCGTATCTTCTTGCTGTTCGCCAAAAATCCTCTTTCGTGTAATCAATCACATGGTCTGCACCGATCGATCGCACCATCTCGAGGTTCCGCCCGCTGCAGACAGCAGTCACTTGAGCTCCTAACGCCTTGGTAATCTGCACCGCAAATGTGCCCACGCCTCCCGAAGCGCCGTTGATCAACACATGTTGTCCCGACTGTATCAGTCCGTGATCGCGAAGACCCTGCAGGGCTGTGAGTCCGGCAACAGGTATAGCCGCAGCTTGCTCAAATGTCATTGCCGCTGGTTTTAGCACTAATTTGTCTTCGCGAAAACACGCATATTCCCCAAAGCCCCCCATGCCCGATCCGAAAACTTCGTCCCCAACCTTAAATTGAGTTACATTTTTACCAACACCTTCAACCGTGCCCGCTATGTCAGCGCCAAGTATTTGTTGTTTAGGTTTTAGTAATCCAAAACCCATAAAACGAACCAGGAATGGCTTACCGCGCAGAATGTGCCAGTCAAGCGGGTTTACCGACACCGCACGTATCTTTACAAATACTTGATTGTCTTTTGGATTAGGTTTATCAATTTCCCGTAGTTCAAGTACATCCGGTGACCCGTATTTTGTGCGAACGATAGCTTTCATAACATCTCCTCGGAAACTAGACGAATCCTTTTAGCTCCAACAATATCAACTCGATTCAACTTAGATAATCTCACGATGATATCATTCAGCGCGTATCCCAAAAGGCCTGACGACCTATGGTCATGACAAGATACCAGAATTTCCCGGTACTTGTTATCTTGCGTAATTGTATATTTGACGAATGAATTGTCAATTCAATTTCTCCAGTTTTGCGGGATAGGACCGTTTTCATGCACGCCGAATTTTCATCTCTTTATAAATCCGAATCACATTCTCAAGAATACGGTATTGTTTCTCCGTTTGTTTCGTGAAGAAGAATATCCGATCTTGGAACTCTCCGACCTTACTCTCCTCAACGCAATCTGGCCATATCTTTACTCACTGCTATAGGCCATGATTTTAATATATTTGCCTTTAATCAATTAAAGAAATATTATTATACTATGATCGCTTTTGGGCAAGACCGGCAAATCATCCTGGCAAATGTAATTATATTCGGTTTGGCCGTATTTTCTATTATCGCATCGTTAAATCCACATTGGGGTCTTTGGGGACTTGATATTGTAAGTGCACTGCCACTTTGGATTAGAATTGTACTTGTTCTGGCGCTGCTCGTCGCGATATTGCCGCCTGTTTCCGAGAGGATGGGAGAGGCCATAGAAAAAGGCATTTCGACGGTATCCGAAAGAAGCTTCAGGATATCCTATCTGATTTTCATGATACTGGCGTTTTGCCTATTCATTATGTTTTCATCGAGAAATTATCTTCAGGGCGACGGTTACAATGTTATGGGGCACCTGATAGAGGGGTATATTTTCTCGCCGACAGAACCGCTCGATTACCTGACGCATTTTGCGCTTGCCAAAGCGCTTGGCGGGGGAGAGCAAGCGGTGCTCCATTCGTATCAAATTTGCGCGTATCTTGCGGGCTTGATTTTTCTATACGGTATCTTCCTGATTTTAAGAAAGAAAGAGGATATTATTATCGCATTGGCGATAGCATCAGCGTTTGCGGGTAATGCAGTTTTTCTTTGGGTATGTCGAAAGCTATACATTCAGGTTTGTATTGATGCTTCTATATATTTTTTCCGCCGCGCGCGATCTTGATGAGCGGCGTGTTTCTATCATCACCATTCTCATGCTTCTACTGGCCGTAGGTTTTCATTTGAGCAGTCTGGTATTGATACCGTCGTTTGTCTACCTGATTTGGAACAAGTATCGCACAAAAAGGGCGATGATTCTCTCGCTGGGATTATCGATAAGTGCACTGGTCGCCGCAGTGGCCAATATATTCTTTTTTGCTCCGATTCGAATACTTCAAATATTTGTACCTCTAGTTGCCAATTCCAATAATCCTTACTATCTGTTTTCAGGCAATCATCTATTTGATATACTGAATGGCCTTCTATTAAGCACTCCATTAGTGGTGCTGCTTTGGCTTGGAATATCGAGAAGCGATAGGATATCAAATTGGTGGAATGTTTTATTGATAGCGCCCGCCGTGGCTTTCGCAGTTACGATTGATCCCAAAATCGGCGCTTTTCGAGACTGGGATTTGCTTTCAATAGCGGCCGCCCCAATTATCGCAGTTTTGACAAGCGCCTTTATCAAAAAACAAAGGGGAGTTTTAGCACTCTTAATCCCGATAGTATTATTCTCGCTTCTTCACACGGGCGGCTGGATCATATGGAATAGGGATCGCGATGCGGCCTATCAAAAAATTAAACAAATCGTCCATTCCGATAAGCATTATTCCGCGGAATATGTCCAAGGGTACAACAATAAGGCTTGGTCTATAATCATAGGAAAGTATTATGGCGACTATGCCGAGGTCGTGCGCGCCGAGGAGGAAAGGTTCGCGGGCGATCCCACTGATGCCCTGAATGCCTGCAATCTCGCTTACGGTTATCTTGATAAGGGAGATTCAACTAGATCCGCGGAATTTGTCCGAGATAACTGGCGACGTTATCTCACTGATATCGGCCCTGTTTCAGCTATGGGATCACTCATGTTTACTCTACGTTACTACCATGATGCTGAGCGAATGTATGAAACATATCTGACAACAGTCTCAAAAGATTATCGCATAATTCAGGATTTAGGCGCTGTCAAAGAAAAGTTGGGTGAAATTGATACCGCGATGGCGCTGTATGATCAGTCACTCAAACTATGGAAGGAAGCGCCGTTGAAAAACAGGATCTCGTTTTATTTGAAAGCGATCGAATTGAAATATTATTCAATGGCGCAATCCGGCCTGGAAGAAATGCAATCCGAAATACCGGTCGGGCTTTTGCCGCAAGTGTCACAGCTTATGAATGCAATAACTTCACGGGATTATAAAAAAGCTGATTCCCTTTCGGCCGTAATCAGGAATAAAATTTCAACAGGCACTCAATTGTAAAACATAGGTCAAATATGATTTATTGAACCACCCTCGAGAGCGTACTGGCCATTTGCGCAAAATCACTTTCTTTCATTTGCCAATTTGATTACATCGGATCTTCGCTGGATAAAATGTTTCGCGAAAACATGTATATTCTGCAAATCCTTAATGCCCGAGCTAAACACATCGTAACCCGCTCTTACTGCGTTACATTTACGTAATTCGCTAAGACTCGGCGTTAATATATGTCGTATAATTCCCTTGCCATTGTCGTCCAATCTTTATATTTTTAAGATCGTCCTTATGAATAAGACGACAAATACATGAATGCCCCGTTTCCGAAACTGCTTTTGATTTTCGCAGCTGTTGACTGGCCGCTCTACATGCGCCGGCCAATGGTCTATGCGCTGGCCGAATCTGCCGCTCCATTAGGTTGTAGCATTATCGCCATTAATCGCCCTCTCTGTCCGGTAACCACATTGGCCCGAAAACCCCATCGTTTTCAGGAGCTTTTCGGTCCTGCCGCGCTGGATAAGCTTGCCGATAATCTCTACCTCTATTCTCCTCGCTATTTCATCCATGACAGAATCGCCAACCGAATTCCTTTGCTTGAAAACTTCAATTTAGACGCTCTCCGACACAGCGTCAAACATCTTCAATCGCGCCTGTAATATATCAGAGTCAGCACCCATTATTTGGTTTCATTACCCCCAGCAGGGGTATGTCATGAAGCTTTTTCACGATAGCTTCTGCATTTTCGAAATCTACGACAATCTAGTAGACAACGATGGACGTGAAATTAATTCACTCAATCGCCTTGAAAAACAAATGCGTCCGCGCACCGATTTGCTCTTAACCACGTCCGATCTGATTCAATCCAAGTATGCCGCTAATTATCGGAGCTCTTATATGTGGGGCAACGGCCTCCCAAGGCAAGCATATAACGCAGCCGTATCCGATAATATTTCGCAAATTCCAGAAATATTAGCCATTCCTTCGCCGCGAATTGGCTACAGTGGGATGATTTCCGAACGTCTCGATTGGAATCTTATTGCCGGATTGGCGGCCTTAGAACCAAATTGGAATTTCATTTTTGCAGGTAAAGTCACTCGCCTGGAATTAAAAAAATATGGACAACATTATCCCAATATTCATTTTGTCGGCGAATTTGATCGATCCGCCATTCCTTCCGTAATGCGAAGTTTCGACATCGGGATTCTTCCTTATCTCGATAACCCGTTTTTCCGCTTCCTTAATCCCTTAAAATTCTACGAATATGCTGCCGCCGGATTGCCCTCAATCTCATCCCCGATTGAAGAGCTCAAAAAATTCCCCAAGGATTTTGTTCGCATCTTACCCAACAATTCTAACTCCTGGCAATTAACGATCAAAAATACTCTCGCGAGTGACAAGACATACAACCGCGAAATCGGCCGCAAAATCGCCGCAAGATATATGGGAAGATATG
>CAWFQL010000004.1:0-35482 GCA_963817915.1 uncultured candidate division Zixibacteria bacterium | reverse complement strand
CCGGCATCGTTTGCGCTATCCCAGGTGATGCTGTGATAACCGGTGGCGAGAGTGCCACAAGGGATAATCCGCACTTGACGCCCAAGAATATCATAAATCCAGAATTTGACCTCAGCCGCTTCCGGTAAGGCAAAGCTAAACATGATTTCGCTGTTGAAGGGGTTGGGGTAAGCACGATTGAAGGCGAACTCCCTTGGAATTGGCCCGCTATCCTCCTCCGCGATTGAAAGCGGATTCCCGATTACCTCGATATGCCAGTTGTACCAGTGAAGAGTCCAACGCTCGAAGATATCATAGCAATAAAGTTCCCATGGACCATAAGCATCGAGGCCGACATAGTCATCGAGACTACCAGGCCCGTCTTCTTCTCTATTGGTATCGTACCAAAAATTGTACCAGTTGAAATGCACGCCGCCGTAGCTATTCAAGCCAACAGTATGGTTCCAGGGCGATTTGACATAGATGGAAATTTCATCTGCCCATCCGGTAGTTTCAGAGCCGATTCCCATATAAAAATTGATATCCTCGATTTGAATATGCTGGTCTACAAATATGGTATCCCTAAGGCCGGTCGAATCGTTATCGGGAATTTCACGATCAACATTGGAAATATATTCAAATCTTTCGGCCAGGGCTGCAACCGATAAGATTAGGATAAAAATCAACATTCGCCAGTTCATGGCACCATCTCCTTATCGAGGAAGCGGGTGATTTCGATGAGGGTGTAGGGGTCGGTAATTAGCGGGTTATCCTGTCCCTTCCGCTGTTCGGAAATCTGATAGCACCGAACCCTCAGCATCCGGTCCCGGTCTACATATTCGATGAAGTAGGGATTGCTTTTTATGCAATTTTCAAATATATTCTTGGGAATAGCAATATCGATTTTCGATAACTCCATTAATTTCTTATTCAAATCCTTGAGATCGTATTTGTGAATACCGGGTACGGCCCGATAAAATGATATAAATTTATCCGACCAACCGGAAATTACATATATTGTGTCAGCCTCGGAGTATCTGAGGAAAAAATCCCTTCGAGGATATTCTTCGTTCCTTAATTTGTACTCATAAATACCAATATTGTCTATTAATACGCTATCATAATAGGCAGTTTTAATATTGCTCAAAAGCAAGTTCCAAATAAATTCTTTTTCGTTACTATTTATTGCACTCCTGGGGGCATTAAAAGGCGAACGGTAATAATCGCCAGCCACTTTATCATAAAGCGATTGTCTTATCCACGAAGGAATAGGCGTACTAAGCTGTGGAACAATATTTATTTTTAATTGTGCCTCAGGTGTATTGATATTATAGGGCTCTTGATTAGGAATAAACTCGGAACGCGCGACCAAAAACGACATTAAAATAAGGCATACTGCAAGCTTACTATCTATTTTCATATAGCCTCCACTAATTATGAAAATGCCCCGTAAAGTACCTCCGTCTTGCTGTCGGAAAGATATTATTTCCATTTATCAAATCTGGAATATAACGATAAATAGGTTCTATGCTGGGCGGTTCTTCATCTAAATAAGGACCTACAGGGCTTCGTGGGTAAACATAATAAAGCCACCAAGCAGGATAATTCTGAATAGGCTGAAATAGCCCAAATGCGGCATCAGCAAAAAAAGTGTCCAATCGACAAATCGCATGATATGTAAAAGGATAACTTATAGGTGTTGAATTATCACATGTAGACAATTTTTGTGTTAAAACACATACCATGGGATCAGTAATTGTGTCTCCCCAAATCCAATATAAGAAAATTGTTGTATCGATAATTTGGATTGAATTATAAACAACGACAGGATTACTTTCTATTCCGATAGACCTATAATACGTTGTAAGCAAATTTGCATAATCAGAACATAAACCTGTTTGCAATCTGATTACATCTAAGGGATCGGAATAAATAGTATTTTTGCCGGGATCATAATCCCAACCCTCGCTAAAAGCCCCCTCCACGGTTGATCGACCGATATTCTTAATTTCGCTTTCGTTCTGTGCATAATTACAAATTTTATCAAGGGCCAACGTATTGACAGTATCTACAAGCGGAGTATCATAGGTTAAAAATATTTTATGCGGCCCACTGGAATTCATAAATTCGTATTGAGGTGAGTTAAAACGTGCCTGCTTGTCAATGGCCCAATTGAATCTAAGGCTGTCCATTATTCCAACGGCATCCGGAAGAGCGAAATCCAGCAAGGGGACTATATCATTTACTGTGTCGTAGTCCGAATATGCCATATTGCATAAATATTCATCTGTAGAGTAAATATCGCCGTCAAAAGTAGCAAAACCCCGCAAAACATATTGAAAATTGTGAGATGGGTGATAAGTGCTTTTAATTACTGCACTTAAATTATACCGGCTTCCCATTTTATATGCGACCGGTTCGTTTTGATTCCCGTTTCTTTTCCAAACCGGATCCTCAATTCTTTTAATTAGCGGTGGAACGGTTAAATACGAGGAATCGCGGTAAAGCTGAAAATCATTATTAAAGCTAATTTGGTCTACCCGCAAAATATAGTTTATTACGTGCAATTCATCGCTTGGCCCGCTTTCGCCTCCTTCGCAATTATACTCTTCCGGTACAGCCTTAATTGTCGTTCCAAGGGGAGATAAGCTTTCGGGATCGCCAATTATATTTAGCAATGCGCCCGGCGGAAGCAACACGCGATATGTACCTGTACACCCGTTTTGACTTGCTAATGGTGTTTCGACCGCCATTTCAAGACAAGTATTATCAGCATTTAGTACAATGCGTATGGCTGGGGCGACTTCATTTTCCCAAGTTACCTCGCTTTCCAGCGCGATAGATTCTTGAGCATCGAAATGATCGCCATTATAAATTGTAGAATAATCTCTGTTTTTAAAATCTATGTAATGGAAGGTGGGCTCCCCATAACCTCCCGGATCGGTAAAATTAAAGGGGTAGGATAATAGCCTTCTTTCTCCCCACCATAATTCCAAAGTACCTTTTCCATAAGGATAAAATATTTCATACTCATGAAAATAAATATGGCTGTATGTATCGCAAATAGAATCATAGTGTGGCGTGCATAGATCGCCAAACATTTCGCTGTAGTAGCCGCATCCATAAATCAGCTGGTTTTCCGAAAATAATTGATCATCGGTACAGCCTCTTACAACCTTCGCCATAAGCGTATAGTCACAAAATGAATTATTGGCAGCGGTAAAATAATATTCCAATTCCACAACAATCATCTGCGTTGTCGTATCTATAAACACCACATTGGCAATGATATAGCTTTCATCGCCTCTGTCCGGGCAAAATCGCAGAGCTTATTGGCATAAGTAAAAGAGGCCTGGAATAAAACAAATATGAAGATTATATACGCTTTCAAAAGGATACCTCCTTCGTTATTAAACGAATATAATATTGCCCATGAATTGTCAAGTAATATTTTTAATAAATTTAATACAACTATAAAGACTGTGATTATTCCACAGCTAGATATATAACCTTATTTTGTATATTGAAGTTATAAGCCGGGTTACCCGCGCGACCTGCGCCTCGCTCAAGAAGCCCGACCTTCCAATGTAATTTATTTACAGCATTTACTATTTCGGGAATATCCTTATAACTACCATATACGATAGCACGCCGAATATCGCCGAACCAGGGAGAGTGAATATCCAGGCCAGTACCACATTTCCCAGCACCCGCCAGTTGACATTGCTGATCCCCTTGGCCAGCCCTGTACCGGCGATAGAGCCTGTAATTACTTGAGTGGTAGAAACAAGCGCCCCACCCATGGCCGCGGTCATGATCACCGCGCCAGCCGCTGTTTCTGCGGCGCAACCGTCGATTGGTTCATGCAGATTAGTCATCTTGTGACCCATAGTCTTGATAATCCGCCAACCGCCAACCGATGTCCCCAATCCCATCATAAAGGCCGACGACAACCGTACCCAGAGCGGCACATGAAAGGTTTGAATCGCTCCCGCAGAAAGGAGAGCAATCGTGATAATCCCCATTGTGTGCTGGGCATCGTTCATACCGTGCGAGATGGCCATCAACGAGGCCGAGAGTATCTGTAGTTTCTTGTAAATAGCCGATGTCACCCTATGCGAAAATGGCCAGGCTACCCAGTTAAATATAATTATCAGAAACATCCCGGCCAGGATACCGACAAAAGGCGAGATTACCAGGACGATCATATTTCTAATGATGCCTTTCATGATCAGGATTTCGGTATTGAAATTAGAAGCAAATAATGCCACACCGATCAATCCGCCCATCAACGCGTATGTTGAGCTCGATGGCAAACCGAAATACCAGGTGAAGTATCCCCAGATGACAGCACCCATCAAGGCCGAAAGCAAAATCGGAAGCGTAACGATATCACTATTGATTACACCCTTGCCAATCGTATACGCAACCGCCGTATGCAGCAGTCCGCCGACAAAATTTAGGGTTCGCGCCAGCAGGATAGCATTACGCGGCGAGAGCGCGTGAGTGGCGATAGTGGTGGCGATGGCGTTGGCGGCATCGTGAAAGCCGTTGACGAAATCATATAAAAACGCCACCCCGACTATCAAGATCAGAATTAGCGAGTGATCATGCATTGCTTGTGACCATCCGCTTTAAATTTCCCATGAGATCCGTGCAGGCGTCGATTGAGCGTTCCAGTTCGGCATAGACCTGACGCAGAATAAAGAAAACCGCCACGTGACGAGTGTACTCGACATTGTCGGATATTAGAGAAAGGAGATCTTCACTGGATGGTTTGTCCGATATGCTGTTAAGCTGCTGTTCGAGATCGGTGCGATCCTCGCGTATCTCATGGAATCTACGCCGCAATCCCTCGTGATAGATGACATCGGCTCTGTCTTCGAGAATATCGACAGCCTTATAGTAGGGATCGATATTCCTGCCCCTATCGAGCGTACCAACCGCTTTGGCGATTTCTTTACAGGCCTCGGCAATGATGGGGGCCAGCTCCCGCATCTCTTTGTCGCTCGATGGAAAATCATAGACTACATAGCGGTTGGCGGCGTGGTGGATATATTTTATAATTCGCAGGGCGCCGTTTGAAAAATCGCTGATTTCGGCCCGCCCGAACGGTGGTTGCTGAGCGGTTCGCAGAAGTTCGGTAAGCGATTCTGCAATCTGTCCGCAACGGGTCAGGTAGTTACCGATCTTCACTTCGGTCTCATCGCGCTCCTGCTGGGATACCTCGAAGAGGGTTACAAGCATATTACTGGCCTTAACCAGCGTATCCGCCATTTCGCGGAAAAGTTCGTAAAATTCCTTATCGCGCGGAGGCAACAATCTTATATTTTTGATTTTCTTTAGCAGATCCCAGATGCCCATATGGCTAACCCTTTCTATACGCAAACATCGCTACTATCGCGATTTCCTATTTTTCCGCTAACTCTTTGGCGGCAGCGGCCAATCCCGAGATACCCGGTAATTCCCTATCCGGTATTTCGAACGGCACTCGCGGCTTCTGATATTTGTGAATTCCGGTTCGGAGCAATAATGTCTTCATGCCCAATTGCTTCGCCGGAATAATATCTTTATCTATCCGATCCCCAACCATAATACATTCATCCGGCAATGTGCCAATTTTTCTTGCGATCTGCTCGAGATATCGCGGATCGGGCTTGGTAATTTTGAAATCGTCTTGCGTAAGTTGAGAGCAGAAATATTTGAGCAATCCGTTTTTTTCGAGGAGCTCTATTATTTCGCGACCATATTGTCCGGCAATCGCGATTTTAAAATTGACGGAAAGCTTTTTGATTTCCTCTTTCATGCCCTCGAACAACACTAGCGGCGGCCGACGTTCATTCCAGGCTTTCATGTGACGAACCTGCATCTTATCGAAAAGAGCCCTGTCTCCCTTACAATGATGCCAGATGACATATTTGTACACATTAGGGCAGAAGGCCCAGATCGCCTCATCGAGATCGTCGTAATAATCGACGACCGAATACCCGGGCTTTATGAGGTTTAGGATTTCGGAAACGATCTCGGCGTGAATCATCTCATACAATGATTCATCTACAATGACACCTCCGCCATCGAGCAGGACAGTCGTGATCATATCCTATTCATGCCCGCTCAAAACCGTTAATACCGCTAACGTCAACAGCGATGCCCCGAACGGTATCGCCTTTTCATCCGCTTTGAATGCCGGATGATGCCACGGCTTATCGGCGCCAATTTTCTTATTGCCGACTCCCAACCGGACCATCGCGCCTGGCACCGCTTTGGCGAAATACGAAAAATCCTCTCCACCCATCGATGGATATGGTAATTCAACTACCGCTTTTGGTCCGCCAAGCTCAACCGCCGCCCTCCTATATATATCGCAAACCTTTTTGTCGTTGAATAAAACCGGATATCCCCGGTTATACCGTAGATTATAGCTCGCTCCATGTGTCTGGCAGACACCAGCTACGATTTTCTCGATCATCTTGGGCAGTTCTTCGGTCAAATCCGGTGTTAGCGAACGCGCGGTCCCCTTGAGTGTGACCTTATCCGCGATAATATTCGTAGCCGTACCGCCGGAAATCGCCCCGACTGAAACTACGACCGGTATCAGTGGATTGACCTTGCGCGACGCTATTGTCTGCAGTGCCAGTACAACATTCGATGCCACCACTACGGCATCGATTGTCTCGTGCGGACGAGCCCCATGTCCCGAGCGTCCGATAATCTCGATTGACCAGTCATCGGCCTGGGCCATCATCGGGCCGTCTTTGGCGCCGATTGCCCCGGCCGGTAGTCCGGAATCGACATGCAGCCCGAACATCATCTCGACATCGGGATTTTTTAGAACGCCTGCCTCTATCATCGGCTTGGCTCCACCAGGATGAACCTCTTCCGATGGTTGAAAAATAAATTTCACATTCCCCGCAAATTCGGTCTTCAGCTCGGAGAGAATTTTCGCCGCGCCCCAGACTGTTGCCATATGAACATCGTGGCCGCAGGCATGCATTGTTCCCGGTTTTGCGCTGGCGAATGGATAGCCGGTCTGCTCTGTCACTGGAAGCGCATCCATATCGGATCGAATCCCAACTGTGCGTCCCTTGCCCTTGCCGGATATCATGCCGAGCACCGAGGTTTTCCACAGCTTAGAGTTGACCTTGCAGCCGATACTCTTGAGTTTGGCAGCTATGACTTTCTGTGTCTCGAATTCTTGCATGGATAGCTCGGGATTGCGATGCAGTTGTCGTCTGAGCGCGATCATCTCGTCGGCATGTTTGCGTGATAGGGCCTGTATCTGCTTTTTGATATCCATATCTTCTCCGGGGCGGCATTTTTCCATTTTGCGGAGGATTATAGAGAATGGTGGTTGCGATGTCAAGGTTTGTGATTATGCGTGAATCCGCACGTGACACATGGAGGCGAAATATTTATGCTCGGTCCGAGATTAGCCTCGTAGACTACGGAAAAACCTTGTCCCGATGGTTTAAATAGAGATTAATCTTTTCGATTATTTGGCCGAATCGTCGTCTTTTCTTTTTATCAACGCTACAATCGTCAGCGCCGCCCCCGCGACCAAGAATATCACGCCTAATCTGCCGCTTCGCATAAAAACGACACCGAGGCATATCATAATTATGCCGAATAGTGCCATCTGTCTTGTCTTATCTTTTGTCACTTTTACTCCGCTATTATTTTTTCGAGGATTTCTGGTTTTCGCAACTCCCCCTCGCCGGCGCTCCACCTAATCCCTTCAGATAATTCACGAGGTATGTCACATCAATCCCGTTGGTAGAGCAGTTGCCATTGGCATCGCCTGCCAGTAACGGATCGGGAGCGGGGCCGAGACCTTTGAGATAATTTACCATGAATGTCACATCAATACCATTCGTGACTCCATTGCTGTTGGCATCGCCAGGTGGCAGGATCATCAGGTTTTTGAAACCCTCGGGAATACCGCCAATCCGCACGAGACTATCATTGTCGGTGGCCAGTACTCGCCAGTAGAGAGGGCCGACATTAATCAGCGAATCCGTTGCGATTGTCAGCGAGGTGTCATTCAGGCCGTTTCTTGACCAGAAAACATCTCGGAAAAGGCTGTCGTTGGATGTTTCTATTGAAAAGGTGAAACTCGAATTGGGATCGTAATCAACGGTACTCCCCCATGAGAAACTAGAGTAATAGTCTACGATCCTGGTGCCATTTGGTAGACCAAATAGCGGGAACGGCTCCGGCGGAAAGTTGTAATGGTTGGTCCAGAAGTTTTGGGTTTCGGACCAACCCGATGAAAGGCCGCTATAATCGATTGCCTTGATTTGGTAGAAATAATGAGCGTTGTCGATTAGGTCCGCCGTAGGTTGAATCTGGTTGATACCGAATTCCGTCGTATCAATATAAACTAATCCCGTAAAGAGTGAATCTTGCGAAAGGCGGATAGCATACATTAGGTTGTCGCTATTTCCGTCGGGGTCGTATGCATCATTCCAGGTAATCACGGGCCTAAGCGAAATGACTTCCTCGCCATTTGCAGGGAAGAAGCCGGAATCGGGGGCATAGGGCGCTTGATTCTGCGGCATGAAAACAAACCAGTTGCTGCCATCGGCCCAATCGGATGATAGGCCGTAATTATCGACTGCTCGTACTCGCCAGAAATAGCGGGTATCAATTTGGAGATTGGAAAACCCCTCAAGCTCACCAAGGCGGATTGCGAAAGCATCATCTACAACCGTGTCAGATCGTAAGCCTATTTGGTTGATTTCCGGCGACGAAAACAGCGAATCGTTGTCTATCTGGATAGTATAGGAAACGGAATCGAAAGAGTCGGGGTCGGTGGAGATATACCAGGAAAATACGGTTGCGGAATTAGCGCCTACGCCGCTCACCGGCGCGAAAATGACGGGTTGCGTTGGGTAGCCATCGAGGTAAAAATTGCCGGTCTCAAGGCTCCATTTAGGGGGCGCCTCAGGTATTGTGGCCAATACCTTCCAATAATAACGGTTCGCTCGGGCTAGTTCTTCAGACAACCAATAGGTTGTGTCGGCCAATATCTCTGATGAATCGGGCGAAATAAAGGTTGAGTCGGTATCGATAAATATTCTATAGGTGGCATCCTGATTAAGATAAACCTCTCTCGATTTTGACCAATCGAAGGGATTAGGCATGGCGATAAATATCGAATCCGAGGCTGGATTAAGCAGATGGAAATTGGCTAATTCATAACAACCGACACCCCCTGCGCCTATAAGCTCGCCGCAGGAATTGTTGGCGGGGGCACAGACAGATGTACTTCGAATGGTAAAATCACTGGATGAAGTATCACAGAAGAGGGGATCTGTCGAGAGATTACCATTGATAATCTGGAATTGAGCTAGAGAATCCGTCCAATCCCCGCCGGCATTGTTAAATATGTTGGTACAAGAAATATCAAGTATTGCCGGTGAAGAGCTTGAAAAACAACTTATCGCGCCAAGCGATTTATTATTTGCTATCAGACAATTGGAAATCAATATAGTATCGAGGCTATTAGGATGATGCCATGTATTTATTACTGCACTACTCGTTGAAGAGTTGTTTGTAAAAGTACAGTTAATCATCCTATGTATGTCATATGCGGCGTGTACAGCGCTACCACCACTATTAGACTCAAAGACGCAGTCGCTAAAATCATTCATTTCCCCATAATTAAAAAAACCACCCGCATTATTACTCGAGAAGAAGCAGCTATCAAATTTGACAAATGATCCTCCATCGTATCCGCAATATACTCCGTATCCAGCATTATTTTTAAATATGCAGTTAGTTAGTTCAATAACGCTTGCGCCTTTCCAATATCCATTTCCGGCATTACCTTCAAATATAGTATTGCTTATATGCCTCCAAAATAATTCTTTGTCCTTTTCAGATCTAGCACCATTATAATCAAATATTCCATCGCCGCCATTAAATGAGATATTGCAATTATTTATGTCATTGCCCACAACTCCAAAGTTGAGGCCTCCCATAGAATTATATTTAACTGATGTTGACTCTAAAGCAGGGCCTGAGTAATAGCCACCTACAATCCCCCATCCTGTATTATCACTTATATTACTGGCGATAATCGTCGAACCTCCGTTATAATCATAAATCGCGCCTCCGGAATAATGATAGCCAGATGAGGTCAGATTATATATAATATTGCAATTTCGAATTAGTGTTGTGGAACTACCTTCGATACAAATTCCTCCCCCCTATTTAGGCCGGAATTATAGATTATTTTGTTGTGGATTATACTTGGCGAGCTATTCGAACAATAAATACCTCCACCTTTTCCTTCTGTTCCCGTTCCTCTTTGAATTGTAAATCCCTGTAGTACCGCTGTAGAATCTTCCCCGTTAACAAAGCAGACAACACTACCTGTATCCGCCACACCAAGCACCAGAGTATCTGCGTCAATGATTGTATTGGCAATATGTTGAATATCGCCATCAAGCAAATGCTGGCTGGCAACTGTAATATTCTTACCTCGATAACTAATTCGCTCGTAATAATGGCCGTCAAGAACTAAGACCGTATCGCCATTTACGCTGGCATTGATACCGGCTTGAATTGTCGAATATTGCGATGGTACGTTATTAACCGTAGCAAATGTTGGAATGCTAGTAATCAAAGCGATTGTAATGCACAAAACAAGGCGCTTCATAGCACCACCTCCAGCAAATCTTAAATTTTCATATAAATACTCGGTATCCCAACCGATACCAGATATAAAAGAGGCTATACAATATAATAAGCGCGTTTATATATACAAGGGTATTTTTATCTTCGTTTGGCTCGCTGTCAGGAACGCCTTCCTGGCGCCCTCTTGCCTCCCCCTTTTCCCTCTTGCATCTTTACTCGTCCCATAGCGATATTGTCATAGAGGATTTATTATATTGAAAATGACTTTGACAACCGATTTCGAAATAATAGTAGTCGGCGGCGGTCACGCCGGTATCGAGGCCGCGCTAGCCGGCGCCCGCATGGGTTGCCGCACCGCGCTTGTCACCATGAGCCGCGACGCTATCGGACGAATGAGCTGCAATCCCGCTATCGGCGGCCTGGCCAAGGGCCAGCTCGTCATGGAGATCGATGCTCTCGGCGGCGAGATGGGTTACGCTACCGATCTGGCCGGCATACAGTTCCGTCTTCTTAATCGCAGTAAAGGCCCGGCCGTGCAGTCTCGCCGCGCCCAAACCGATCGCGCCCTCTATTCTGAGATCATGCGTACCACCTGTGAAAATCAGGCGGACCTCGAAATAATCGAGGGCGAAGTCACCGATCTCATTATCGAAAACGGAATCTGCCAAGGAATAATTCTCTCAAGCGGCGAAAGAATAAATTCCAAAACTGTTATCATCACCGCGGGCACTTTCCTTAACGGTTTGATACATATAGGCATGAAGCAAACGCCAGCAGGGCGAATCGGCGAGGCCCCGGCCGTTGGCCTATCACAAAAATTGCAAGCACTTGGCATCACAATCGGACGGCTCAAGACCGGTACGCCGCCCCGTCTCGATGGCGCCACAATTGATTTTTCCAAATGCGAGATCCAATACGGCGATACGCCGCCGCCATATTTCTCCAATCGCACCGATCACGCTCGACCGCTTGATCAAATTGTCTGTCATCTGACATATACCAGCGAGAAGACGCATCAGATTATCCGCGATTCCCTGCATCTCTCCCCGATGTATTCCGGTGTCATCAAGGGAATCGGGCCGCGTTATTGCCCATCGATAGAGGACAAAGTTGTCCGTTTCGCCGATAAACTACGCCATCAACTTTTCCTGGAGCCCGAGGGACGACACAGTACCAGCGAGTATTATCTCAATGGCTTCTCGTCATCACTGCCGGAAGAGGCGCAACTCGCTGCACTGCATACGATTGCCGGACTCGAACAGGCCCGTATGGTTCGTCCGGCCTACGCTATAGAGTACGACTTTCTTCCCGCCGCATCAGGTTTTCGTGACCATGGAATCGAAAATTGTACCGAATCTTTTCTTCGCCGGCCAGGTCAACGGGACATCTGGATACGAGGAGGCGGCCGCCCAGGGGATTATGGCCGGTATCAACGCTGTCATGAAGGTACGAAACGAGGAGCCGTTCCGGCTATCCCGTTCCGAAGCCTATATCGGGGTCCTTCTTGATGATCTCGTCACCAAATCAACAGCGGAGCCGTATCGGATGTTTACGTCGCGCGCGGAGTACCGTCTCACACTTAGAGACGACAACGCCGAGGAGCGTCTGCTGGAAAAGGGATATCAGAATCGGACTAGTTAGAAAAGAGATACACGAAGACCTTTCAGGCAAACCAGGCCGCCAAGAAGTGCGCTTCGCGAGGAATTAAAAGCGCAGAGGATAAAAATTCCGATAAAGGATAGCGATATCTTCGTCGTGGCGCACAATTTCGGCCTATGAAGCGTTAAAAAACCCGAGCTTAGCTCTCGCTGATTACCCGATTTACGCCGAATCGGAGTCGAAATATGGGGAGAAGGTCTTTCGGGCGCTAATCAACGATATCCGATACGAGGGATATATCACGCGACAGGATCAGCGCGTCGAGAGATTTCGTCGGTACGAGGACTACCGTATACCGCACTCAATTGATTTTCTTGGTCTTAAGGGGTTGAAAAAGGAAGCGGCTCAGAAACTATCATATTTCAAACCTGAGACTTTAGGCCAGGCATCACGGATTTCAGGTGTCACTCCAGGAGATATTACGGTCCTTATGGTTCATTTCGACGAGAATAGGATATTATGACGATAACCATGTTGACAATTTGTGGATAACATCCCGCTTGTAACACATTTTCCTGAAATCGCCATGCGATGTTTCACGTGAAACATCATTCTGGAACCAGAAAACCAATTCATTAGGATTAGATTAGCCAACTCTTGATAAGCTGTTGAAAACCCGCCTCTTTCTCAACAATTTGCTTGTAATTATTACGCAGTAATATAATATCTACTTTTTCATGGCACTTATCTAAGCAGGATATCGATAGAATCAACGCCTGGGCTGAGTCGGCCAGGAGTCATTAATTGATATTGATATTAAAGCCAAGATAGAAAAGTACTATGATCTCCTTTATGACTGGTCGAGCAAGATGAATCTCGTTTCCCAATTCCGATCGAGATCATATAATTGAAAATCATTTTCTCGATTCCCTTGGTCCGCTGGCGATGATTCCATCGAAGTGCCGCATGATCGATATTGGTTCCGGCGCCGGCTTCCCCGGCATTCCGCTGGCGATATTCCGTCCCGAGGCTTATATTACGCTTCTCGAATCGATTCATAAAAAGGCGATCTTTCTTCAAACAGCCATTGATACTATTGGCCTTGTCGAATACGATCGTATTGTAGAAAAGAGTCTCGAGGCGATCTTAATCCCAACGCATCGCAATTATGATATTGCGACCGTGAGGGCGCTTCCCAAGCGTGAGCAGATGATGCCGCATGTCTTACAAAATATTATCACCTTCGGGGAAGATAATTCTCTTTGTCAAGCGCGGACAATATAGCGTGCTCGAAAACTCACCGTCATAACCATATAAATATCATTCTGTTTCACGTGAAACGTTTTTTTCTTGCTTTTGCGATATCGTTTTACTACTCTTTTCAGCAATATGATAAACGCTATTTGTGGTCTGAGGTTATATGTCTAAAGTGATTGCGATCGCTAATCAGAAGGGCGGAGTCGGCAAAACCACTACCGCTATCAATCTGGCATCATGTCTGGCTGTGGCCGAAAAGAAAACGCTTGCTGATCGATATCGATCCCCAGGGGAACAGCACCTCCGGTGTCGGAATCGACAAGAGAGCGTGGGTATATCGACCTATGAAGTCTTGTTGGGTAACGCCGCCATTGAACAGGGCATGATAGAGACTGAGATCAAATTCCTCCATGTTCTACCGTCCAATATTAACCTTGTGGGAGCAGAAATAGAGCTTGTGGGAGCATCCGAACGGGAGCATCGACTCAAGAATGCCCTCGAACCGATTCGCGATCAATTCGATTTCGTCATCATCGATTGCCCGCCATCGCTTGGATTTCTGACCATCAACACTCTTACGGCCGCCGATTCCCTGATCATCCCCATTCAGTGCGAATACTATGCCCTTGAAGGACTTAGCCAGCTTCTCAACACTGTAAGGCTGGTCCAGAAAGCATCTCAATCCCAGCCTCGATATTCACGGCGTGCTCCTAACCATGTACGATGGCCGTCTTAACCTCTCTCGTCAGGTAGCTGACGAGGCCCGTACATTTTTCTCGGAAAAAGTATTTCAATACCGTAATCAGCCGTAATGTCCGACTTTCCGAGGCGCCAAGCTTCGGTAAGCCGATAGTTCTTTATGATATTCTCTGCACCGGCGCGGCCAATTACATCAGTCTCGCCAAGGAGGTCTTGTCCAGATGAAACGTGTACTTGGCAAGGGGCTTGAGGCGTTAATTCCAACCGCGCCTTCGGGCGAGACGAAGACAATCTGTCGAAGAATCGACATCAAGCAACAATATACGTGAAATTTCGATTGCCAAAATAAAACCATCGCCATTTCAACCGCGAGTGACATTCGATCCGGCCCGTCTTTCGGAGTTGGCGCAATCGATCAGCACGCGCGGCGTCATTCAGCCTATCGCGGTCCGCGCCATGGATGGCCATTACGAACTGATCGTGGGGGAACGTCGACTGCGCGCCATGGAGTTACTGGGACGAACCATGATACCGGCCATTGTCTATGATATTCTCAGCAATGAAGAGGCGATGGAACTTACCCTCATCGAAAATATTCAGCGTGAAAATTTAAATCCGATCGAAGAAGCCGGCGCCTATCATCGTTTGCTGACAGAGTTCAATCTCTCACAGGCCGATCTGGCGGCGCGTGTCGGCAAAGAACGATCCTCCATATCCAACGCTATCAGACTACTGTCATTGCCATCGGAAATTCAGGATATGATTTCGAGTGGCAAGCTTACGGCCGGTCACGCGCGCGCGCTTCTAACGCTCGCTACTGATTCCGAAAAAATCGCGATGGCCCAGAGAGTGGTGGCGCAGGAGATGTCGGTCAGGGATTTGGAAAAACTGGTCTATAACGATAAGCCCGCCAGGAGAGCAAGCCGTATCAGGTTGCGTTCGGCGCAGGTTCAATCGCTTGAAGAAGAGCTCAAGAAAAAATTAGGTACGAAAGTAATCCTTACCCAGCGCAAAAAGGGCGGACGGATTACAATTGAATACTATTCAAATGACGAACTGGAACGTCTTTTGGCGTTTTTCGGATTTCAAGGATAATATCTGAGCAGAAAACTGACTCTCATGATTGTCCCCGAGGGAGGGGATAAGGTTTATTCACGCACGGTCTCGGCTGGGCTGTTCAAATTGCTATTGGCCCTTATTTCGATCTGGATTATTTTTCTGATAGGTATTACAATAGTTTATTCCCGGCTATCTGTACAGGCATCTAAATCAGCGATGCTGCAGGAAGAGAATCAAAGATTGCGCGAGTATTTCACGAAAGTGATCGATATTGAAAAAAGCTTTAAACGCAATCAGGAACTGACTGCCCGCCTGGCGGAGTTGGCGGGTATAAATCTCGAGGATCTCAAAGGGCCATCGAAAATAAATTTCGATTCCCTGAACGCGGTCCGGGACGCAACGGCCCCGCAAAAGCCCAAGAGTTCCGCATCGGCTACGCTCACGCCGGAAGAGTTGGTGGCTCAGCATGTGCCATCGGGACGACCTCTGTACGGCTGGATATCAAAGAGATTCTCGGCGGATGACGGATCGCGCGGCAAACATAGCGGTATCGATTTCGCGGTCAAAGAGGGAACCGCAGTTTCGGCCACGGCCGCGGGTGAGGTAATCACGGCCGGATGGGATGAGTATCTTGGCTTTTTAGTTGTAATTGATCACGGCAACGGATATCTTACGTCCTACGGCCACAACAAAGAGTTATTAGTAAAAAAGGGAGACAAAGTAAATAAGGGAGAGGTTATAGCGTTATCTGGTAATACCGGGCAATCATCGGCGCCTCATCTGCATTACGAAATAATCAAAGATGGTACACCGATCGATCCTGCTCCCTTTATAGATTGAGGGGAAAGCTATGAAGCTTGATATGAAAATATTTGGAAATGAGGAAGATATGAACGGTCAAAAAGGAGAGGGACGTATCGAAACTATAATTGGCAAGGGAACGAATATCGACGGTACGGTCACTATCGAGGGAGCCACGCGGATCGACGGCAATGTCACCGGTAAGCTTGTCTCCAACGATATCGTCACTGTCGGAGCCACCGGAGTTGTCAAGGCCGAGATACGGGCCAAGGCGATCATCATCGGCGGCAGAGTAGAGGGAAATCTCTACGCCTCGGAAAAAGTCGAATTGCAGACTAAGAGCGAACTATTGGGCGATATTACGTCGAAATCGCTCCTGATCGAGCACGGCGCCATCTTCCATGGAAATTCCAAGATGAAGGATGTCGGCGGGGCCACGCAGGCAGCCTCAACCTCTGCGCAATCAAGCGCACCCAAGCCTGAACCGCCCAAGCCAACACAGCCTCGTTAGGGTTTCCCAATGGGCTTCAGGCTGACTCTTCTGGGCACTGTAATATTCGCTATCGGTATTCTATTTCTGACCTTATCGCTTCGCCGGATAATCAAAAGAATTAGATACCGCGATACCGGCGATCCAATGCACCGTCCGCCAAAAAATCCCAGGGTATCGTTTATCATTCTGGCGCTTGTTCTGATTGTTCTCTCGCAGGCCTTTTTCTGGCTGTCATCCCAAATTACTTACTATAGGCCGATAGGGGCGACATCCCAAATTGGTAAATTGCAGATCCAGCGCCAGAACGACCCGGTAAGATCGTTGCACATGACCTATATGCCGCTGTTCGGCGATTCGACAGCATTGCCCAATCAGTTTTATCTTTCCGGGGATTCCTGGAAATTTTCAGGCGAGATTATAAGATTCAAAATCGGCAATAAATATCTCGATCTTCCCGCGCGGGCCTATAAAATCAAACAGTTCGACAGCCGTTTTATAGAGCGTCTGCCCCCCAACGCATCGGGGGCTTTGTTAGATTACTATGTGCTCGAGGGTGGCGGCAGCGCGGCTTTCAGATTATTCCGCGATAGCCGTTATTTTAAATGGTTTGCCGAGGTCGATAGTTTTGCCACCGATTATGTGACGACGGCGAAAATAGATTCCTTCACGATCAAAATCGAACCCGACCGGACAGTAGGGCTGATAAAGGGAATTTGATTTCGAATAAATGCCGCCGCGCAGAATATCGCCGATAACTTCGCCTTTCGAATAAATCTCTCATACGTATTTTTATAATTTCTTCAAGCCGGCTATCCGCAATTTACCCATCTCGCCCGGCCTCGGAATGTGTAATAGGCTCAGCCAACCTGTCCGGCGTTACCGCTTTCGACTGGAATTTGCTGCGACGTATCGGCCAGCTTATGCAACGGGAAAACGCTGAGAATGCTGGCTATCAACATCAAGTTGGGCAAGACCCTGAAGAAAACGAATCTACTTACCGCCCTGAAAGGACGCGGCAAAGCGAGATAAAACAGAAAAGCAGAGATAATCCAGAATAACCTGCTTTTTAGAATCGAATCCGGCCTATCCATATATTCCCCCGTTCTAAAAATATTGAGTTTCTTTGACATTATACTAATTTTACCGCGCAACTGTTTCCGGCCACGCAATAATTGACTGACCCTACTCATTAAGCGGGGTGTGCCCTTTCTAAATAGAAATATTTGAAGGGTGGGTATTATCTGTTCTAAGCTTTTTCTAGAATTAGAATTGGGGCCTCAGCTGGTACGCCCAAGCGGAACGGAAACCAGTGTCCCATACCCCCCGACGTGTACATCGTAGTCGGGCCGCGTCGATATATGCCCCAGAGGTATTTTTCAGGGAAAATGCTTTCAAAGGCGCTCCGGCCGCCAAATCCTAATTGGCCGCCATGAGTGTGGCCCGCCAGCACCAAATCGATCCCTTTGGTGGCGGCATAGTTGAGCGCTTCCGGGCGATGGCACATAAGGATCTTGAAAGCATCAGACGAGGCGGCTCCCATGGTACGTTCGATTGTTGAGCGTAAAAAATCGCTGTAGTCGTGGCGCAGGTATCGAGGATCATCAGCGCCACCGAGGTAGACATTAACGCCGCCAATATTAATATTGATATGGCGGTTAATCAGCATGGGGAAAGGCGCTTTCTCGAAAATAGCGGTGACCTCCTGTATTCCCCTGTAGTACTCATGATTCCCGACACAAGCGTAAGTGCCAAAACGAGGCTGCAATGAATCCACCATTTCGAGCACTTGCGGCAATTGCGCGAGATCGTCGGAGATATCGCCGGTAAAAAGCACCAGGTCCGGCCGGTGAGGACGAATGTTTTCAATCGCCTTCTGCAATTGCTCAAGATGAATATAATAACCGAGGTGAAGATCCGATAGATGCGCGATTCTCAATCCGAATAGCGGCCCCGGCAATCCGGGTATGGCAAGCCGGCGCACTGGAATTTCGATATCTCTGTAGGAATCGATTACCCCTGTCAATCCACCGGCCACGGCACTCGCCGGGAAAATGGCAGCAGCGCCCTTTACGAAACGTCGTCTTCCAGGCGAAAAATCTCCCTTTTTCCGGTGACCCCTATCGATTGCCCGAATTATAGAGTGTATTATACCGGATATTGGCAAGGTTATCAGAAGTGTGGCTTCCAGCACAAAGAAGACCGGAGCGAGATTCATTCCCCAAAAAAGCGCGCCATCCCAATGACGAAGAAAGGCCACAGCCCAGAGGATCGCCGCGCCCGATGCCAAAAACGGCATAATTATCACGGGATAGCGTAGGAGTCTGCGTTTCCACCAGGTCGGGTGAAGCAGCCAGAACAGGAGAATGTTGACTCCGCCAATCACGAAAAACACAATACTGGCGGATATTACAAGGTTAATTAAGCGCACATCCCAAAGTTATCAAATTTCCACGGAATTTGCACTAAAAAACATATCCGCTGCAAATAAACATTATCGATTTGAAATTCTACCCGAACCCTATTCAGGCTAATTTCGTACTACAATCCGGTTTGTACCTGTTTTTGTTTGTTTCCGCATTTCGGATTTTTGTAGATTGGGCGGTTGGATTGGCGTGTTTGAAATATTAATTTATCAATAAAGGAAATATGAAATGGTAGAAAAAACCAAAAAGCTGCTCGATGAGCTCTACAACAACATGCGCGAGATCGCTACCCTGCGTTCCTGCGCCGCACTCCTCGATTGGGATGAGCGAACCTATATGCCGCGCAACGGCTCCGAACATCGCGGAAATCAGGCCTCGTTAATGGCCGGCATGACACACGAAAAATTCGTATCGCCCCGTAACGGCGAAATCCTGGAAAGCATTATCAACGATGGCATCAAGCTCAATGACGATACGATCTGATGCGGCCAACATCCGGGAGCTAAAGCGGATTTACGACAAAGAGGTCAAAATCCCGAAATCCCTCGTTGAAGAGTTGAGCAAGACTATCGTCATGTCACAGGGTGCCTGGCAGGAGGCCAGAGAGAAATCGGATTTCGCCAGTTTCCGTCCCTGGATGGAAAAAGTATACGCCCTGAGAATCCGTCAGGCAGAGGCGGTCGGGTATGCCACAACTCCTTATGACGCCATGCTCGATGATTTCGAGCCGGGCGCTACAACTAAGAGCATAACGGCGGTATTCGCTAATTTACGCGGCGAGCTTGTCGATCTTATCGCCAAAATTAAAGATTCCGGAAAACAACCGAACCTCACCATTATCACTCGCGATTATCCTGTCGATGTTCAGGCCAGGTTTGGCGCCGATGCCGCCAAGGCGATAGGCTTCAGTTTCGATTCGGGCCGTCTCGATGTCACCACTCATCCGTTTTGCACGGGGCTTGGACCGCACGATATACGAATTACGACGCGCTATAATCGCAATCATTTTCCTCAGGCATTTTTCGGCATACTGCATGAAGCCGGGCACGGCATCTATGAGCAGGGATTGCCCGGCGAAAACTATGGCCTGCCAACTGGCGATTCTGCATCGCTGGGGATTCATGAATCGCAATCGCGTATGTGGGAAAATCTCATCGGACGCAGCCGTCCATTCTGGCAGCACTTCTATCCCAAGGCTCAGGCGGCGTTCCCGCAGGCGCTGGCCGATGTCAAGCTCGATGATTTTTATTTCGCGGTCAACGATGTCAGGCCGTCGTTTATAAGGGTCGAGGCCGACGAGGCGACCTATAATCTCCATATTCTGCTGAGATTTGAAATCGAGAGCGCCATCGTCAACGGCGAGCTAAAGGTTGCCGATGTCCCCGCTATCTGGAACGAGAGATTCAAAAAGTATTTCGGTATCGTGCCGGAAAATGACTCCGAAGGATGTTTGCAGGATGTTCACTGGGCGGCCGGACTAATCGGATATTTCCCGACCTACACTCTCGGAAATCTCTATTCGGCGCAGTTCTTCGCCAAGGCGAAAGCGGATATTGCTAATCTCGATCAGCAGATCGCCTCGGGCAATTTCACGGAATTGCTGAAGTGGCTGAGAAGCAATATTCATTGCCACGGGCAACGCTACCGCGCCGAGGATCTGGTCAAGCGTGTCACGGGAAAAGCCGCTCGATCATCAACCGCTGATTAACTATCTGAAAAACAAATACGGCGCTCTCTACGGCATAAAGTAAAAGAGCTTAATAAATCGTATAGCCCGGTATGGAAAATTCCGTATCGGGCTTTTCTTTATTCTGGAATTTTCAATTGCTATATTATATCATCATCTCATGAAAAAAATAGTCATTCTAATCTTATTCGCTCTGGCGCTTTCGGTAGCGCTGGCTTGCTCGCGTACGCCATCGCCGCAAAAAGTGGTGCAGGCCTATCAGGCCGCCCATAATGCCGGCGATGTCGATTCTGTCATGGCGCTGATCTATCCCGATTCCCGGGCCGATTTCGCCGGAATGGGACCATCGCTCTGGGGCCCGGACGAACTGCGCGGAAAAGCCGCCTACGATTCCGCGCTCCACTCTCAGTACACGTTGGCCATCCAAAGAACTGTTGGCGATACGGTTTTTCTCAATGCCACCGAGAACAATGATTGGCTGGAAGGCGCCGGACTGCCCCCTTTCAAATTCGCGAAATTCTACCTGGTGATAAAAGAAGGTAAAATTCACTACCTGCGGGCGGAACTGGATAATCCCAGTATAGATCGGTTTAACGGAGTCATGGCATCGTTGATCCCCTGGGCCGAGGAAAACAGGCCGACCGAATTCAATCGTCTGACATCGGAGCTCTATCTCTTCAGCGCCGAAAACGCCAGAGTATCCATCGCGATTCTGAGAGACTGGAAATCGAGCGGCAGCATAACTCTGAAATAAATTGCCATCCGCATAGCGATATGGCATTCCGACAATAATTCAACGGCCTGCTGGATTTTGACTCCAACAGGCCTGAATCATTTATAAAATCGAGTTAGGTGGTTTTCCTGATAGATTCCTATATGTCCGGATCTTCGATAAAACTAACATCGGCCAAGCCCGGCTCGATCGCGATCGCGGTAGTACGATAAACCGGCTCGATATAGGTCGGCTGTGGCGGCTCAGGTTCTTCCTTGATCTTGGTTTTGGGAATATAGGTGGCAAAGATGTATGTCTTATCGAGTGATAGCTCGGGGACTATACGTACCGTATCAACAGCGGCGGCAAATTCAAGATCGCGCAATAGCCCCAGCTGCTGTAGATAGTTGCCATGCGACGATTCTTTTAACATCGCCAATATATCACGATGGTGGAAATCGAAAAGAAGCTTGGCGGTTCTAGCGGCATCGTTCAAGGCCACTTCATAGGTGATATCTTTGAGGAATTCATTGACAAACATCCCGGCGCAAACCGCGTCTTCGAGAGCGAATCGTCCCCATCTTGCCGGAGCAAACCAGGAAAATCCGTCCCGGTAAAATAAGCGAATCCCAAACCGCGGTGAGATTATTGAATGTCCCCACCAGTACGCGATCGGCGGCATATGATGCTAAAAGAGCCTTGGAGCAATTGGTCGAGGAATAAATCAGATCCTTGCCGGCGACGATTTCCGGGTCATACTCCATAGGCGAATTTCCCAGGCTGAAACCCTCGACTCTGAGGCCGTTTCGTTCGGCGCAAAGGATAAATTCTCCGGTGGAATAATTATCGGCCATAGCCCTGGCATCGGCAACCTCGCCGACTGGGACTATCCGATTAGCCCCGTTCTTGAGGGCATTGATAATAGTCGATGACCCCCGAAGGACATCGATAACGATTATGTTGACCCATGAAGGTCCAGCCCTATCAACTCCGATGGGGTAAATAGAGCAATGACCTCGGTGATATTCCCACTGTTGCTCATCACTATCAATATCGGAAATTATATGGGATTTATAACCCGGCTTAACGACGGGTGCCGAACTTATAGAACGGCGGCTTAACAACCTCGCCGGGATTACCTTACCCCTGTATATCGATCCCTATTTCCGTCTCCAATTTTGGAATACTCCGCGGAACATATCCGGTTCCGATCCCCTTCTCCAGCATTGGAGAAAAGGTCCCCGATGTCACCTCTCCGGCCTTCTTGCCATCGATGACTATCGGGTAGTGCTGACGAGGGAAACCCTTCTCGTTCAGCTCGAAAGCCACGTTTTTGCGCTTGATTCCGGCCTCTTTGACCTTCATAATCGCATCGCTGACCAACAAATTCGCCTTTTTCGAGTTTTACTACCCAGCCAAGTCCGGCATCGAGCGGATTGGTAGTGGCATCGATATCATTTCCGTAAAGGGCATATTTCATCTCGAGGCGCAGGGAATCGCGGGCGCCCAGCCCGATCGGCTCGCAATCGAACTCACGGGCGGCCTCGACAGCGGCGTGCCAGAGCTTCTCGGCATGCTGCGGGCGCGAAATACAGCTCGAAACCATCCTCGCCGGTATAGCCGGTGCGGGAGAAAAGCATCTCGACTCCAGCGATCTTGGCGGTCGCAGACCAGTAGAACGGCATACTGGGGAGATCGTAATCGGTCAGCTTGGCCATCACCTTTTCGGCATCGGGGCCTTGAATGGCCAGCAGGGCGGTCTGGTCGGAGATGATTCTCGAGTTTGACATCGCTGGTTTTGATCAGCGACTGCAGGTGCGCAAAGTCCTTATCGATATTGGAGGCGTTGACCACCAGATACTGGATATCGCCAAGGTTGTAGACCAGGAGATCATCGACGATACCGCCATCGGGGTAGCACATGGCGGTATACATGACCTGGCCCAGTCCCAGCGAGGCGATATCGTTGGTGACCGCGCAGCTGTACGAACTCCTGGGCGCCGGGCCCGGAGACTGCGAACTCGCCCATGTGGGTGAGATCGAAGAGCCCCACGCTTTTTCTGACACGTTTATGTTCCTCGGTAATTGAACGGTATTGAATCGGCATCCAGTAGCCGGCGAACTCGACAATCTTGGCTCCGGCTTTTTGATGGATATCGTAAAACGGCGTTTTCTTTATCATTTATCCCTTCCCAACGTCACAAGTTAAGTTAATATGGCGGGAATATAATATGAAATTTCGTCGGGATGCTATATGGTTTTTGCGGGGGGATTACGTTCCCTGCAATCGCACCGGCGGCCCTTTCAGGGGCCGCGTAAAAAAACAATGTAGTTAATCTAAGGGGGTAATAGGGAACCCCGCAAGGTGCTATTTGGAATTTGCAGCGGATTGCGACTCCACAAATCGCATAGGCGGCCCTTTCAGGGCCGCACTAATTAGATTAAAACAACATGGAAAGATCTAAAAGCTCTTCTCTTCCGGCTGAGGAAAACGGATGTTTTGTTGGAATATCGACGAGCCCCGCCCTTACAGGATTCTCCTCAATATATCGCAATTTCTGAAGGCAGGTTTCCGGTTTATAAATATAAAAATCGCGATACCCTCGCTGCCAGACAGGTCCGGACTTTTTATGTAACTCGTTTATTTTCTTCGACGAAAAGCCTTTTAGGCCCTGCATTATCGACGGCACCCTTCTTTCTCCCGGCCCCAATGCAATATGCAGATGATCCGGCATGATTACAAAGCCAAAGAGATAGTACCATCCTGATTTTCTTCCAAATAATATGGCATCTAATAAAATACGCGCGTTGGCATAATTGGAAAAAATAGTTTCTTTGTTCTTTATGCAGGTGGTGATGAAATCTACGCCGTTTTCAATTTTAATGTGACGAAGTTTCGGCATTAACATCCTCGCGGCCCTGAAAGGGCCGCCTATGCGGACAAAATTGCTTAATATGAAAAAATATACGTAGAGTCGTGATCCCCAAGATTTTCATATACACCATAAGCCAATTGCGAAAGCCCAGAGAATAATACGGTGGCGATAATCACAGTAAACCGAATCAATTCAACCTCCTATGATTTTGTGACTATTTCAGTAAGGTTATCACTCTTCGCATCTCAATCCCATCAGGAAATTCTATCTTAACAATATAATTTCCCGTTCCCACTTTTTGGCCTTGCTGATTCTTGCCATCCGATGTTGCCATACCTGCACCACCCCTGAGTTCTATGGCATACTGCCTCACCTTCTGCCCGGCAATATCATAAATTTTTATATTGGCTTTCGTTTCTCCATATGCCCCTAACCTAATCCCAACTTGCTCGTTGAATGGATTGGGATATAGATCAAGTTTTATCGTATTATCTTCCTGTTCAATACTATCATCTTCTATCCCCTCCAGCTCCCATGTGGAAACCATAATTTCATAGTCTGCATTAGGATCCCTGTTGCGATGAGTACAGAAATATAATTTTAGGTTGTTGGGCGAAATTGAAGCTCCCAAATCCCAAGTCGCTGAATTAATGGGTGGCAGTAAATTCTCTACATATTCCCAAGTATTTCCATTTTTAACAGCCCTATATATATCAAATTCACCTTGCCAACCTGGCACATGGTGACCGCCTGGGCAGGAAAAATAAAGATAATTACCATCTGCTGAAATGTATGGAAATTCTTCTAAATCCGTTGTATTAATAAGAGGTCCTAAATTATACGGAACACCCCAGTCGCTTAGGGTGCTATCCCAATCGACATACCAGATATCATCTGAACCATAATTATATTGTCCATTTTTATAATGGGTATCTGTATCAAAATACATGCGTTGCCCATCAGCGGAAAAGCAAACGCCAAATTCTATATCTGCCGAGTTAACATTGGGGCCGAGACACTCAGCCGGACCGCAAGTATGGCTGCTATCATCCCAACTTACCCGCCAGATATCCCACATCCCCAAACCTCCTGCTCTCCATGAAACCCAGTAAATCCAACGCAGGTCGGGAGTTATCGCGGCTTGCCGTTGCAGGCCCTCATAGTTAATTGGTGCAGGAAATATTTCCTTGGCCCCCAACTAGTGCCATTCCAATGGCTCATGGTCACTGTGCCCTGGGCATCAAATATCATAATTTGGCCGTTAGCCGAAAGATATGGGGAGAATTCATCACCGCTCATATTAAGTTCTTGAACCGGCACCGGCTCAGACCAGCCGGCAAAAGCGGTTATCGCCATTAATAAGCATAAAAATAGAGTCAAAAAGCCAAACAGAATTATTCTATTCATATCTTCAGTTTTCCTCGAAGTTGCCGGATTGTTATTAATGCAATAATAAATTACTTTATGTGGGTATTGTTGTCAATAAAAAATTGTCTGAATATCTCTGTGTTCCCTCCGTAGGGTTCGGGGACCCTACGGCACATAGCCGCCGCCCTCCCCCCTAAAAAGTAAATGTGCCGCAGGTGTCGGGAAAGCAGCCCCACGGCACACGAACACTTCTACGACCAGGAGACCCGACGCCAGATTTTTCTATCCTCTGCGCTCCAAACCCTGGAAGCAGAAAGGGTCGTTATGCAGTTTTCCGGTGAGATTGTATGACATCGCCGAGCAGCCACCCCCACATAACATGGCATCCTGGCAATCATTGCAATTGGGACCAATATCTTCGGGTCGTGTCATGCGATTATATGAGAACGCAATAGGATCGTACCAAATTTCGGCGAGTGTCCTCTTCCGCAGGTCACCCTCGATCATATTGTCCGGCAGGTAGAGGCACCCCTTGACCATCCCGCTGCCGGTGATGGCGCACGACGTCTTCCGCCTGGGCAACCGCTCCAGGGCTCTCGACGGATATCGCTGTCGCTATAATAGCCAAGGTTGTCGTCCAGCCTCAAAGACACGCCCAGCTTTTCGGCCTGAGGTCCCATGAGAGCGCAAATAGCCGGCGATCCGCCGGTAGGTGTCATCGCAAAGTCTTGTGCCGTTGGGATGATACCAGGGTGATGATGTCACCATCGCCTGCAGTCTCCAATCGCTGACACGGTCGGCGTGAATGACATAGAGCAGGGCAGGCAAATCCGCTACATTGCTATCGGAGACCATCGTCAAGATGCCGACACGCAAATCCGTCGCCATGATTTTCTCTATATCATGCAAAATAGCCTTAAACTGCTCCGGCTGTTTGTGGATATGATCATGGCTGGCGGCAGCCCATCGAGACTAAAGTTGACTTGAGAGATGCCGGAATCGCAAATTTCCTCTACCTTTATGGTTTCTGGAATCGTACTGAAGGTGGTAAGCACGGTGCGGATGTTATTCCGGGCAAGCGATAAGGCTACCTTAGACCAATTCTGATACAACAGCGGTTTATCGCCAATTAGATTAACTCTTTCAATCCTCAGCGATGAGCATTTAGCGGCGATCGCCAACGCTTCATCGAGAGTAAGTTCGCTCCGATTTTCGGAGTTCGCCTCGGCACTAACCGCAGTGTGCGAACGTTGCGATGTCAATTCCCAGTCGAGTGTTCGAAGATGGTATTCCATAATTTTTAATCGTGCGTCAGAATGTTTGTAATTCATTTCCAACAAATTAGTTATGCTTGCTTGCTAAAATTTTCAATAAGGCAAGCAATCACTAATTTTCTATCGTTGACCCTTTGGTTTCAAGCAAAGATGAAATAGAATCATCGCCGGCGAAATACGAGGGCCCTTTTGATTAACTAATACTCTCTACGGCATCTCTCTATGTTTGGTCAATACTATAAAAATAGTAATAAAGTGGGTATATTTTTCTACGTAGTTATGATGAGGCGATAGACGAGGAAAATTTGGCTATAGTGTTTTATTCATCAATATGTTACGCCTGATGTTCAGGTGGCGCTATCCCTGCGGCGCCGGCATTATGTAAACAAGCGCGACATCAATGTCTCTATGGATAACCGAATTGCTCGTCTAGTGCCTTGACAATTTGGTAATCTATCGGACATCGCCCGAATAGCGGCTAAACCACCAATCAAATGGCTGAATGGGATTAAATAATCCGGTAAATTATTATTTAGCTTGTTTGCTTGCCGTGTTCCAATCCCCATATGCAGAAATGGTCATTATGAAACCGTCCGGTATAAGCATAAGACATGGCAGAGCAACCGCCCCGGCACTGAATAGCATGAACGCACTCCTCACAATTGGGACCGAGAGTATCTGTGATATCATGACGCGAATAAGAAAAAGAGGTTGGATCGAACCAAATATCCCACAGGTCTCTAACGCGAAGGTCCCCTTCGACCACGTTGTCGGGCAGTGATAAGCACCCCTTAACCTTGCCGTCGCTGGTAATTCCGCATGATAGTATCCCCGCTGGACATCCCCTCCACGGCGCACTGTTGGTTTCGTTTTCTGAAAAATAACCGAAGCTGTCGGCCGGTTCTATTTTGATACCGAATTTCTCTGTAGTCCGAAACCGATGCTTTTAGAAATTCGTCGAGGCGACTTAAGCGTTGACCTCCTTAAGCTCGAAGACTGCTATTTTCGCTGGCTCGACCGCTTTTAAATAACGGTTGTATTTGCCAATTTGTTACTCCCGCTCGGTGCAAAACAAAAAGGAGCGACGGCAGTTCATCGATGTTGCGGTCACAGACCGTTGTGATAACCGTCGTTGGTATACCGGTCTTCGCGGTTGTTCGAGGCCTCTTCAATGCCTGCCCGAATAGGCCCTCCCTCTCCCGTATGGTGTCATGGTTTTTTTCCAGCCCGTCGATACTAAAACCAATACCGCTTATGCCGGCATCTTTAATCATCAGGATGGTTTCATAATCCAGAATTAGGCCGTTGGTTAATATTTTTACGCGGATATTGTTTGCCACCAGCCGATCTGTCAGTTGACGCCAGTGTGACGACAAGAGTGGCTCTCCGCCGGTAAAATCAACCTCTTGTACCAACAGCGAGGGAAATTGATCGCACAGAGACAAAGACTCTTCAAGGGTTAATTCGTGGGACCTGGGCTTACCCGCACCCGAACCGCAGTGCCGACACCTTAAATTGCATTGTAATGTCAGCTCCCACCCAACTATAAAAGGGAATGTTTCTATATTCATCGGTGGCAAGGCGACTCCCTGCTTTCTTGTTATTGTAATATTACATTTTTCTCATATGATTTTGCAATGCAATGTAATCGCCGGCGCGCAACGTCATTTCCCGACCGGCCAGAAAATCATCAGCCAGGTTCAGGATTGATGACGAAATATCCGCTGGCGGCATTTTCCCGTCATTAATATACTCGCGCAAGTGCCCCATGACGAGGCTTTCGAATTTCTCGGTTGGGCGAACGTTGACGCTCTCAAACGGTCCCCCGGGCCCAATGATTAGATACATAATTCGATGTTTCCGTTCCCAGGCCCAATCTGGCAGAGTGAACTGCTTGAAATGTAAACCGGCCATCTCAAATCTCCTTTAAGTTAATAGGTTAGATAGATTAACGTCCTGTCTTAACAACGGTCTCGACAAAAGAAAATCTCATGTGCAATGCTCAGATAGGCATCCACATGTGACGAATGATTACAATTTCTCTATCAACAATGTGAAGCCATAATAGTCTCACTTTTATAGCCGCACAATACGAAAAATATGCGTAATGGCTGCTTATTGCGGCTTACCCATTAGGCCTACGGATTTGATATGAAACGGGTTACGGCAACGTGACGGTTAGGGGAAAATCGTTTGATATATTAGACAATTGATATCTCCAGACAGCATTACCCCTAAATATCCGATACTCCCGCCAGCTTTCATTAATATAATAGAAATGCCGCCCCGGCCGTTGTTGGTCGAGGCGGCACTAATAGCGCTGAAAAGCAAGAAAATATTATTTTAGCAAGACCATCCGCGCGGCTATTTGCTCGTTACCGGCAGTCAGTCGGTAGAAATAAGCCCCCGATGGCTTGTCGGACGCATCCCAAACGATTTGATTCGCGCCGGCCGGCTGATCCGTTTTTTCTACTACCTCTATTTTTCGTCCCAGAATATCATAGATTTCAAGAACAATATCGGATTTCTGTGGTAGATTATATTTTATCGTTGTTTGTGAGTTGAAGGGATTGGGGTAATTGCCGATCAAAGCAAATTGATCGGGATTTACAACGTCTTCTTCGGTGCCGGTTACCGAAAAAAGCGTATAGATTTTCAACGTACTTCCATTTGCAGAAAGAATCTCATCGTTGCCATCGCCACTAATATCTCCAATCCGCGAGATGATCAAGGAAGGATCCGGCAAGATTGCGTCGACAGAACCCGTTCTGCCATTTACAAATAAATAGCCCTGTTGCGGCTGGATACACTTCAAAACAACTTCGGGTGAGTTAAATATGCTACTTGAATTTAAGGCGCTTATTACTTCAACAGAGTCCGCCGGATCGGCGATTGACCACAGTAGCGAATTATAAATTAGCGATCTTTGAAATATCGTGTTAGCGTGGCCGTAGCAATATTCGGAACCGGAAAGGGTGGAGTTCATTTCCCCAAAGCACGCAAACCAATTACACGTTAGCATCTGATTGGAGACACTGTTGAAAATTTCAGTTGAATCGCAAAGCCCCCAGGTCGTGAATTTCAGCAGCCGTTTATTGACTATGGAACCATCCGCAATTGAGCCGTAATCAATATAGGCATAATTCGATGGGGAAAAAACAATATGATTATTGCCCGTATCGTAAACGCCAAGGGTATCTGCAAATCCCCGTGAAAAAATGGCGAGAGGTTGAAATTCCAGGGGGTCAAGCATATAATATTTCCCGCTAAGCTCGGATGTGTAATAACCTTCGTCTGGAGAGGTGTTATGCCATAATTTTTCCGTGCTTGTATTCAGGAATATTAATGGCTGAACATATAAGCCCGAGCCGATCTTCGCCAGCAATATTTTATTTACTGTTTCCCTGCTATAATAATGAGACCATTGATCGGGATACCGGTCATAATTAGTCAGTGTCAGGCAATTATCCCCAAATCGAGAAAAATCCGGACCATATTTAAGGCTAATCCAAGCAGTATCCTGCCTGTCGCCGAATTCAAACGGCTCCTGGCTTACCAAGAGGAGGTCCGGCACGCCATCGTCATCGCTATCGCCAGTGGTAAATACCTTAAAGAGCGACGGGGATATTGGAGCGGAATAAACGGCGGTCGTATCCGGCAGACGAAATATGATTATCGCGGTATCGGTATGAACCGCGAAATCTGGAATGGAATCGCCATTAAAATCCGCGAATTGCAGATCCCTCGGATTGATAAGCACGGGGCTGATCCACAGCAATTGATTTCCGGCGGAACCGTAGACATAGACATTATGCGGTGTGCACAAAATTATCTCATTAAGGCTGTCTCCGTTGATATTTTGAGTATATAATTGTGTAATGGAATCCGGTAGGCCGATAGAGCCCGCCAGAACAGCCTCCAGCGTATCAACCTGGCAATAAGCGCATGGAGTAATAGCCATAAGCGAAATAGAAAGAATTAGTATAGATTTCATAACACCTCCAACAAGGAGTTAAGTTCCACTATGTTAATTATAACCAGAATATGCGTTTAGTCAAGACAAATTAAAAGCGGCAGGAAAGGGGTTCCTGCCGCCATAGGTTACCATGATTTCCAAAAATTAGTTTCTCTCTCTGGTACTAATGTGAACAGTAGCTAATCGTAATTTATACCATCAATAATAATCGCACTGGCCACAAGAATCTGGGACGCTCCATCTGACGTCGGCGCAACTATTCTTCTTTGGCGGATAAATGCCGTAATTAAGCCAGTTGACCAGATAGGTCACATCGGAAGCGTTCACATAACAGTTGCCGTTGGCATCGCCTTTCCAAAAAGGATATGGCGCCGGTCCCTGGCCCCTAAAGTAGGCTACCAAGTAGGCCACATCCGAGGCTGCTATGGAGCAGTTGTTATTGGCGTCACCGGCACCGCGATATTGGTGGAAATAAAATGCTCCTTGATCAACAATAGTATTATCTAAATCATATGGATCGGACGGATCACCGGCATCAATCGATGGGCTCTCACACTGGAGGTGGTAATTAGCTAGAAAGAGAGGGTCTGCATTAATATTGCCGGTTCCCGCAAATCCCCCCTCAATATTTGAATAGGTGAACTGCGATCCTCCCGCCGAATAGATCTGCGGCCCCGAAGAGGCGGTATTATACCAGAGGATATTGCTTTTTATAACCGTTGAACTGGATCTATCGAATATTCCGCCCCCCCTGTTGGCATCGTTGTATGCAATTGTGTTATTGTATGCGTACACCGGATTTCCAAAGTCGAAATATATTGCGCCGCCGTCGGATTCCGCTATGTTGTGATGTAATAAATTATTCTTGAAGATAAACGAGCCGAATGCCCCCCAGACAGCCCCGCCGTCATACGCGATGTTATCCAAAAATGTATTATTGTAAACAGAACCGCTGACGGTCACATCATTGATGGCTATGGCTCCACCTTGTCCATACGGAAATGCCAAGGTGCATGAATCCCTATCAAACACATTACCAAATATATTCGTGACAACATTTCCCATGGCGTTGATAGCTCCTCCGGTAGCCAGAGCATAGTTCCCCTTAAAAAGCGAACTACAAATATCTACATAAGCATAATTATCAAGGACTGTGTGCTCGATAGCGATAGCCCCGCCATATATATATCCTTCATTTTCGCTAAACTCACAATTTTTGACATAGCTGCCGTTATCGCTTCCGGCAAACGCTAACGCCCCCCAATATGCATCGGTTTCACCCATCCTTGCAAAGTTGCAATAATTAAACCTACCTACACCATTGACTATTATCTCTCCATAGTTCATTCCGGATACATTTGAACTAAAAATACATCTATTATTGCTTGTCCCCTGAGCATCGATAGTTCCCAATACGGTGATGCCATAGCCTCCGTCAAAATATACCCGAATTCCGGATTGAATGGTTAAGGTAACGCCTGCGGCGACAACTACGTTTCCATTGATAATATAGTTATTTCCCGCAGAAGACCAGGTAGTATTCGTAGTATAAATTGTATCTGATATGATGGTATTGGCGATAGCCGCTACCGTAAACAATAAAACGAAGACGCCGATAATACTTACAAATCGTAACATGCTTTCCTCCAATTTTCGTAGTTTACATAGATATCAATTCACAATAGCTGATTAGGGCTTAGTAAATGCATCCTCCTTTCCTGATTGATGAGTAAAAGGAATTCCCCAATATATCGCCTTGGGCGGCGCGGTATAATGTACGCGCAGGCAGCCTCATTATCGAAATCACAGATATTTAAGCGTAGACAATACGTAAAACGCAGTCCTATTTTACGGAGGTGATTTAAGGTATCGTTAAAAAAGCGGATTTATGCTAATGGCCCAGAAGAACGATTTGCACGTTTTTTCCGCTATCCCTATAAATTATCGGCCACAGTATCTTTTAGGACGAAATAACTTTATCTCGTCATAAATTAAACCGTGAGAATTCCAAAGGTGTCGCTCTAAGAAGTATTCTAAATAACTAATACAACAAGCCAAACGAATGCGCAATCATTATTTTTACAGATCGTTACTACATCAAATATATTAAAATGTCAATACGGTAATAGTCATATAAAATTAGGTATGTTTTTTTACGCAGTCGCATGCAGGCGGTTGTTTTGTAATGCATTGTCTTGCAGTATATTTTGACGAACAGGCACAGGCCCAAATAAAAAGGGACACGGTATTCCGCGTCCCTTAAAAACATCAATTGGGTCACAGCGAGCTGTGACGCCCAACTTTTCGAGATCAACTATTAATACATGTCTCCGCCGTAGCCGCGGCCCCCGATACTATGTAAACAACATGACGCCCTGGCCTTGGGGGGTATGTTACAGCATTGGCCATTGATACTATTTCAAATCAGGCGAATCGTCGTTTCTAATAGCTTTTGGGAGTAAACCGCCGGGAGGGCAATTCTCGCACGCTTTTGGCGGCGGACCTATACCCTTAAGATAATTTACCATATAGGTAACATCGATACCGTTGAAGTCGCAACTGCCGTTGGCATCGGCGCCGCCATAGAACGGATAATATGTTGCCACGCAATCGCAGATTAGCGGCGGTGGTGGTCCGATCCCCTTCAGATAATTCACGGCGTATGTCACGTCGATACCGTTAAAGGGCGGTATGCCGTTGACATCTCCGGGGACGTAGAAACAACCGCCCGGCACCCAGAACCCGGCGTAGAGAATGATATCAACCCCTGTCATTGTCCCCGTAATCGATTGGCCGAAAGTGCCATTGAGTTGGATAGTATCGCTATCGAATCTGCCCCCCAGCCCGGAGATGACAGACCAGGAAAGATCGGGAGACTGAGAGAATGATGATCCCGCTAAGAATAAGAGCAGAGTGGGCAACCATAATATTCTATTCATCTTTCACCTTACTTTCTTTTGAAGGCAATTACTTATTGCTGGTTCCATTCTGTTTCGTGTTCAAGGCGAGAATTTTCATATCCTTTTCTCTTGGCAACTACGCGATAGCTGAACCGTGCAGAGCTGTTTCCGTTTAGGAGTTCGATTACGGTGAAACTCGTGTTTCCTCGCTGCACAAATACACCATTGCAATCATCATTAAGCTGAATAAATACTTTCATTGGATGTAGATCATCGACGGTTATGGTTTCCAGAAATAGTGGGTCCAAGGCAATTATATCTTGTCCGTTTACCAGCCGACCTTCTCCAAAATCCTCAAACCATACTTCCGGTGATTCCTGACTGTATAACTTAATCATTCCCTGAGATGAGGGGACAACTGCTGATTTGGTACCATCAGAAGCCGAAAAATCACCGTGTATTTGAGTTCTGCCCTTCACCCACATTCCGTTACTGTTAGTAGCGTTATTATAGCCTATTACTTTCAAAACATAATCGGCTCCTGAGGTTTGATTCCCGCAAGATATAGCTGTTCCGGTAGAATTATTGGAGACCCAAAGAGCAACAGATGACGATGAGTTGTTTCTAATAGAAGCACCGGCCCCGCTTGGAGCGTCGACAGTAAGGCGCGCATCTGGCGAAGCTCCAACGCCCAGATTTCCCATTAATGTTCCTGATTGATCGTTTCGTAAAATAGAGCCGCCATGAATACCATCAACCATATCCGTATTACCGGCGTATGGATACGTATCGCCCCAGTGATGGCCGTCCCAAACATCCGCTGTCAATGCCCCATTATGTACACCATCGACCATATCGGAATTGCTCGAGTACGGGTATGTATCTCCCCAAGAATGTCCATTCCAGTGTAGGGCATTGTCTATTGTACCTATGAAATTTCCTCGGAAATTAGTAGCGCGGGCGTCTCCATTGATATCCAACGCATATGCCGGTGAGATTAAGCCAATTCCAACATTTCCTTTTACTATAAGATTGTTTTTACCGGGATTAGCATAAGTATATGAATCCGCCACTAATAAACCGCCTGCCTTCACTCCCCAAGCACTTGACCTGCCTGTTGAATTAAACAAGCTTAAATAATGATTGTGTTCAATGTCATCCGATGCCCCGAATATACCAAAATCCTCACCCGCATTATCCAGTACCATACTGTTGCCCATTACATGAAGCTTTCGCAGCGGATTTTCCGTCCCAATGCCCACATTTCCATTTAAGTGATAAATATTGTCGCCATCGATTGTCCAATCGGCGTCAGGGATCGGCGGAGCAGCGTCCGCAACAGCAGCGTGATAAGCATATCCCACAGAATGGAACGGCTTCCTTGGCAGGAGTTCTGTTCCCGCGAATTCAACACTCAAATAGGCGCTCGTATCGATAAATACGCTCTGGGGGATGGAATTAACGCCGCCCAACATCGTCTGAAATAGTCCGCCGCGAGTAGTAAGCGTATCCAGCTCTTCCCATAAAACCATGCCGCCTGTTGGGGTATCATAAATTCTGAAAGTCAGTTGATAGAGCGAATCGGCTATCGGGCCGCCGTTAGGTCGGGTTAATTTCCCCTGAAACGAAATCTTGGCCGGAATCTCGGCTAAAACCGATGAAATCAGGAAAAATAAAAACAGCGCACACGAAACTAAAACAATTCTTACTCGCATGAAAAACTCCTTTCCATATGAAG
>CAWFQL010000003.1:0-168128 GCA_963817915.1 uncultured candidate division Zixibacteria bacterium | reverse complement strand
ATCAAGACCCAACGTTTCATGGCCAAATATCCGATCTTCGCACAATGGTCACTGGCATGCCCACCGTAGCATACTGCATTATACTATCCATCTGGTTGTTTGTTACGGCTACACAACCATCGGTCCAATCGTCATTCCGACCGCCATTACCATGAATTTCGATCAATGCTCCAATACGAGCATATCGAGATATTATACCCTTCTGGATTTATTCTCAGAGAATCTTTTTTTATCAAGTTGATTGGGATAATTTATAAGGAACGCTTTATAAAACTTACTTCCATTATGTTTTGTCTTTCGTGACAATATACTGGCCTTCCGGCGTAGCGCCATCTCCCGAAAAAAACTTTTGCTTGCCCGGAATTATATCCGAGTTCGCAATCGACTTTGCGGATAACCTTGCCGCTTTGAACTATATACAATTTATGCGCTGACTTATCTACTATAATCGCCGGCGAGCCGTTCGCCCTGGAATTATCGATTGTCTCCTGCACCCATCGGCGCCATATTCTTATTTTTTGCGCTTCGTCATTAGCATATTCATTGAGTACCTGGCTTAGTTTACTTAATGATTCCCTGCCGCTTTGAACAGCTTCTATGGCCGCTACGAATTCGCCTTTGATAATCAGCTGCTGGCTCATTTTGAGAGCCAGATCGGCGGTCGACCAGTATCGTTCGGCGTTGAAATTAGCTAATGCCCCATCGAGCGCTTCTCTATAATTAGTGAGTTCGTTTTTTAAGCCTTCGCGGGCATTCTCAGCCTGCGTGTCCAATTCCATGTATCTGTCTTTGGCGTCGATCGCGGCTTTGTTGGCGGTCTCGTACGCGATACTTAATATTGAATCGGCGTTATGATAATTGCGGAATGGCGCCAGAGCGGCCTTTTTGTCTGGCGATTTCCAGATTGCCCTTTTGAAGCAGGCTTTCCGCTTCCCTGTATTGCGGCTCGGCAAATTTGATTGCGCCGGCTCCCTCGGCCAATTGCAATGCCAATCGAGCGCGATGCATCGATGAAATCGGCGGTTCCTGGCAACTCGCGATAATTACGAAACTCCGCCAAGCGCAAGGGCAATATATTTTATTGTATTGATTGTTTTCAAGATTGAACTAAGATGATTTATCAATGATGATTTCGGATTTTCCGGGAAGGGCCGATATAAATTCGGCCCATTCCCATAGAATACTTCTTTAATCCGAAAATCTACTTCTTAACGCCAGCCTTCTTGGCCTTTGCTGCATCGATTTCGGTAATAATGCTCTGTGCCTTTGCCATAACTGTTTCCAGCTTGCCTTTTGCAACGAGGAACTTACCTGCGTCAAAATCGGCCTTCGCTTCGGCGTAACCGGTATTGACACCGGCCAGATCTGCCTTAATCAATTCGATATCGGCCTTGCTGCCTTTGCCGCGCGGTGCTTTATCCAGAGCCTTGGTTGCCGCATCTATATCAGCTTGGGCCTTGGTCAGCATATCCATTACTGCCAATCTGACTTTTTCCTTCTCAGCCTGAGCCTCGGTTACAGCCTTCTCCGCGAGAGCCTGGGCTGCGACATACATATCCTTAGACTTGCCGTAGCTTCTGAAAAGAGCGAACTTGGAATCTTGTTCCGTCTTTGCAGCATTGGCGGCGTTAAGGGTGTCAGCGGCTATGCGGTAAGCATCGGGAGCATACTGCTCGGCCTCTGCTGTCTTGGCAGCCGTAATGGCGTTGTTAGCATTCTGCATTTCGGTCTCTGGCGGTTTGCTGCAACCAACAACCAACAAAAGGGCGATCACAGCCAACACAATTGAAACGCGCTTGAACATTTTGAATTTCCTTTCTTTCCGGTTTACACTTCAAAAAAAATCAGACATGTGCGAGCCCGGTTTGCTCACGCCTGCCTATTCCAGTACTCTTAGTCAATACATTCCGTGATAAATGCTGGTTAAAAATGATATACTAAAACTGTCTTTCGTCCTTTCTCCTTTTCTTTGATGTTCAACTCGATATTTTTCATTCAGTTTCATTCAAATCAACATAGATTTTCGGGGCTATTAATATATTGTCATTTCCTTGATGTCAAGATTTTTTTCTGATTTATTCTCGGCAAGTCCTGTTGCTGCTCAAACCCTCGTCTTCAATATTGCAAAAATTATCTATGCTTTTCTGTCTCGCGAATATCTATAAACTCGAGAAACTATCGCTGTGATGCCTATATATCCAGATTCTTCACGTATTTGGCGTGCTCTTCGATAAATTTACGACGCGGTTCAACCAAATCACCCATTAATGTCTCGAATATCCTGTCAGCTTCAGCGCTGTTTTCCATGTCGACCTTTTTCAAAGTCCTTGTCTCGGGATTCATAGTAGTTTTCCAGAGCTGCTCGGGATTCATCTCTCCGAGACCTTTATATCTCTGAATAGATACGCCCTGTCTGCCTAATCGTTCGCTTAGCCTGTCGCGTTCTTCTTCATCGTACGCGTAGAATTCCTGTTTGCCCTTTTTCACCCTGAATAACGGCGGCTGGGCAATATAGACCTTCCCTGCCTCGATCAATGGCTTCATAAAACGATAGAAAAATGTTAAAAGCAATGTCCTGATATGCGAACCATCGATATCGGCATCGGTCATAATTATGATTTTGCCGTAACGGTTATTGGCGATATCGAAATCTTCGCCTGTACCTGTTCCAAGGGCCAAGATAAGTGTCCGTATTTCATCATTGGAAAGGGCTTTATCAAGACGGGCTTTTTCGACATTAAGAATCTTGCCCTTCAACGGCAATATCGCCTGGTATTTGCGATCGCGGCCCTGCTTGGCCGAACCGCCTGCCGAATCACCCTCAACTATATATATCTCGCACAGTTCGGGATCGCTCAATGAGCAATCAGCTAATTTCCCCGGCAATGCGCCCGAATCGAGCGTCGATTTGCGGCGCACCAGATCGCGCGCTTTTCTGGCGGCTTCTCTTGAACGGGCCGCTGAAGAGCATTTTTCGATAATCTTCCTGGCGACCGGGGGATTCTCTTCGAGAAATTCATTGAGAGCATCGCCGACTATTGATTCGACAATACCTTTTGTCTCGGAATTACCAAGCTTGGTTTTGGTCTGGCCCTCGAACTGAGGATCCGGTACGCGCGCCGAAATAACAGCGGTTAAACCTTCGCGGACATCCTCGCCCTGAAAGACGGCATCACCGTTTTTGAAAAGCTTATTCTTTGTGCCGTAATTGTTGATAGTACGGGTAAGCGCGGTCTTGAATCCAATTAGATGCGAGCCGCCCTCTATCGTATTGATATTATTTACATAGCTGAAAACATTCTCAGTGTAGCCATCGGTGTATTGGAATGAGATTTCGACTGTAGTGCCTTCTCGTTCCTTCTTAAAATATACGGGCTTAGGATGAATAATTTCTTTGTTTTCATTGAGATATTTTACGAAAGCTTCTAATCCGCCGCGATATTGATAAGTTTCAGTCTTTTCTTCATCTTTTCGTTTATCGGTAAGTATAATCTTCAGTCCGGCGTTGAGAAATGCCAGCTCTCGCATCCTCGATGCTAAAGTCTCATAGGAGAAAACTCGTTTCTTGAATATTTCGCCATCGGGCATGAATGTGGTTTTATTGCCGGATTTTACTCGTTTGCCGATCTTTTTTAGCGGCGACGCAGTAATGCCCAATTCATATCGCTGCCAGTAGATTTCGCCGTCGCGGCTGACCTCAACTTCGCACCATTCGGATAACGCGTTGACTACCGAGACACCAACGCCGTGCAAACCGCCGGAAACCTTATAGGAATCGTGATCGAATTTTCCGCCGGCATGGAGCATGGTCATGACGACTTCAAGGGCCGGTTTATTCTGGGTCGGATGCATATCCACCGGGATACCGCGGCCATTATCCTCGACAGTAACGGAACCGTCGTCATTGAGGGCTACCTTGATTTCATCGCAGAATCCGGCCATAGCCTCGTCGATTGAATTATCCACTACTTCATAAACAAGATGATGCAAGCCTCTGCTGCTGATATCACCGATATACATTGCGGGCCTGCGGCGAACTGCCTCCAGCCCCTTTAGTACGGTTATTGTAGCCGCATCATAATGATGACCTACCGAAGACGAAGTAGAATCTGAATCCATTTGTTCTCCACTTAATTCTTGCATATTAAATAAAGCGAATATCCTTAATAAGATCTTTTCCTATTTTTTCATCCAACTTTGACAGTATTTCCGATTTAAGAAAAACCAACTGTTGTCTCCAAGCGGCGCGATGGACCTTTACTACGAGAATATCGCCATCGATTCTGACCGCCTCGCTCTCGGCGGCAACAACATCGCCGACTATCTTCGGCCAGTCAACTATGGCCGATTGTTTTTCGAGCCTGGCTGTTAATCCCATCTTGGCAATCGAATCCAAAATTAGATTGCCGATTTTTTCAGGCTCTTTTTTCATTCAAAATTCCTTTTTAGAAAAACCTAAAGAGACCCTCGAGGTAATTCTAAAAAATTGCCCTACAGCAAAGTAATATACCAATATGGCAAATAATTATCAAGTAAATTTATAAAAATCTTTGTTTTGGGCTTCCCTGTAACCTCAAACATTTCAAGGTCTTACAGTGGCGGCGTTTGCGGCGGAACATGGACTAATCCCGAAAATTTCCACATTTCGAGAAGAGTTCATCGTATCTCTTTATAGAAGGGTTCGGCCAGTTCGCAGTCCCGACATGAAATGTCGGGGCGTGAACACTGATGTTAGAAACATTTCAACTGTATGCTGAAAATGGAAAATTTTCATAAAGTCTGTAATTGTATATTGCAATACGACCAGGTTCACGCCCGTCGAAGGCCCGATGAAAATCCGGCCTTCGACGGGCTGCGACCTTGCATGACGAAATTTTCGGATTCATCGTATCACTTTATTATATTCGATTGACATCCTGACATTTAGAGATATATTTTGCCCGCATTAATGAAAGGGATCAGATGAAAGCATTAATAACAGGTATCACAGGACAGGATGGATCATATTTAGCAGACCTTCTGCTCTCTAAGGGGTATGAGGTCTGGGGAATGGTTCGCCGTAATTCCACTGAAAATTTCGAAAGAATTAACCATATTCGCGAACGATTAGAGCTCAGACAGGCCGACCTGCTCGACCAGCTTTCAATTTTACGATTAATCGAGGAAGCCCAGCCGGATGAAGTCTATAATCTGGCCGCTCAATCATTCGTACCGACATCCTGGAAACAACCATTGCTTACAGGCGAGTTTGATGCCTTGGGAGTAACCAAGATGCTTGAGGCAATTCGTCAGATCAATCGCAAGATCAAATTCTACCAGGCATCGTCATCAGAGATGTTCGGCAAAGTCGCTGAAGTGCCGCAGAGCGAGAAAACGCCATTTTACCCGCGAAGCCCCTATGGGGTCGCCAAGGTCTATGGGCATTTTATCACGGTCAATTATCGCGAGTCCTACGGCATCTTCGCCGTCTCCGGCATATTATTCAATCATGAGTCACCCCGCCGCGGGCTGGAATTCGTGACTCGCAAGATCACCGATGGCGCATCCCGCATCAAGCTCGGCCTGGCCAAAAAGCTTTCGCTGGGCAATCTCGATGCCAAACGTGACTGGGGTTATGCGCCTGATTATGTCCGTTCGATGTGGATGATGCTCCAGCATGAAAAACCCGATAATTATGTCGTATCGAGCGGACGGAATCATACGGTGCGCCAGCTTTGCGAGACGGCATTCGGGCATCTCAACCTCGATTACAAGGAATTTGTCGTTACCGATCCCGCGCTGGTTCGCCCCGCGGAAGTGGATATTCTTTTAGGCGATTCATCGCATATTAAGAAAGTCCTGGGCTGGGAGCCGAAGACAACATTCGAGCAGATGATCGAAATCATGGTCGATGAAGATATGAAGAGGCTGAAAAGCGCAGCCGACAATCATTAAGAGATTCAACAGAAAGCCATATTTTCTTAATTAGCACTAAAGGCAATAAACATTGAAAGCACTAATCACAGGCATAGCGGGATTTTCCGGAGGGCATCTTTCGCGGCTCCTTTTGGATCGCGGCTATGAAGTCGCGGGTATTGAGGTTGCCGAATCCGACAACTCACTCTTGCCTGATCACCTCAAGGGTATAAAAATCTACGAGGGCGACCTGCGCGATGAGGTTATCATCGCTAAGGCGCTTAATGATTTCAAGCCCGATATCCTATTTCATCTGGCGGCTCAGACATCGGTCAAGCTGTCATTCGAAAGCCCGCTCGAGACATTTTCCGTAAATGTGATCGGAACGCTCATTCTGCTTGAAACTATCAGCAAAATGGATTTCCCATTGAAGACGCTGGTAGTGACATCATCCGAAATCTACGGACGCCTGGAGGCATCTGAATGCCCCGTGACCGAGGACCATCCGCTCAGGCCGATTAACCCCTACGCGGTCACCAAGGCCTCGGTGGACCTGATGGCGTACCAATATTTCAAGGCTTATGCGATGCCAATCTATATCGCCAGAGCATTTTCTCATTCAGGGCCGGGGCAGAAGACTGTCGGTGTATTATCGGATTGGGCGTTCCAGGCCGCTAAGATCGACCTTGGTCTCGCGCAAGAAGTTATTAAGGTAGGCAATATCGATGTCCAACGCGACTACACCGATGTCCGCGATGTCTCGAAGGCGTATCTCGATATTATAGAAAAAGGCAGACCCGGAGAAGCTTATAATGTCTGCTCCGGAAAAGGATATTATCTGAGAGATCTTTTGGAGAAATACAAAAAATTCACCGATAAGGAAATAAAGATATCAGTCGATCAATCGAGATTACGGCCAGTGGATATTCCTATTCTGATCGGCTCCAATGCCAAGATCAAAAACGATGTCGGATGGCATCCCGAAATTGCGATAGAAGATACGCTACATGACGCTTTCACTTCATGGCGTGAAAAATTGCTTGAGGAGGTAAAATAATATGTCGATATATAAATCAGAATCTAATCAGTTCCTGAGGGGGATATAAATGGCCGCAAAATCAAAAAAATCCAAAGCAACCGGCGCGGCGGTCACAGGAAATAAAACCGACTGGGCCGAACATCTTCAGAAAAAAATCAAAGAACGTAGTGCGTTAATTGCAATTATCGGAATGGGGTATGTCGGCCTGCCGCTTGCCGTGGAATTTGGACGAGTCGGATTCTGCATTGAAGGTATCGATATTAATGAAAAAAAGGTCAAAACGCTCAATTCCGGCCATTCCGATATAGATGATATCAAAGATCACGAAGTGAAAGAATTGGTCGATCTGAAAAAGCTTCATTGCTCTACAGAATTTTCAGCCCTGAAAAAAGCCGACGTAGTAATAATATGTGTTCCTACACCTCTCAATAAGACAAAGGATCCTGATGTTTCATTTATTCTGGCCGCGACCGCCGAAATCGAAAGATATGTTCATCAAGGGCAATTCGTTGTGCTGGAATCGACTACTTATCCCGGTACAACTGAAGAGCTAATCAGGCCGAAATTAGAAGCGAAAGGCTTGACAGTCGGCAAAGACTTATTCCTGGCATTTTCGCCGGAGAGAGTCGATCCGGGCAACCCACGATATAATACCCAGAATACACCCAAGGTCGTCGGCGGTACAACTCCTGCCTGCTTGAAAATTGCCCAATATTTTTATGAGCAAGTAATAGTACAGATACTTCCGGTGTCATCTACCAAGACTGCCGAAATGGTCAAGCTTCTCGAAAATACATTCCGTTCGGTAAATATCGGCCTTGTCAATGAAGTAGCCTTGATGTGCGAAAAATTAGGTATCAGCGTCTGGGAGGTCATCGATGCCGCCGCCTCCAAGCCGTTTGGCTTTATGCCATTCTATCCCGGCCCGGGCGTCGGCGGCCATTGCATACCGTTGGATCCTCACTACCTCTCATGGAAATTGAAATCGCTGAATTACTACGCCCGTTTCATCGAGCTCGCCGGCGATATCAATTCCCACATGCCGGAATATGTGGTCGAGTTGATCGTCAAAGCCTTGAATACCCGTAAGCTTTCTATCAACGGCGCCAATGTTCTGATTCTCGGCGTATCCTATAAACGGGATATTTCGGATTTGCGCGAATCGCCGGCGCTGGATGTAATCCGAGTTTTGCAGGAAAAAGGCGCCAATGTCAGATATTGCGATCCCTACGTCACGGTTATAAAAATGGATGATGGCCCCGACCTCAAGGCGTCTCCGATGAATGAAAAGACTCTCAAAAACGCCGATTGCGCCGCCATAATAACCGATCACTCCAATTTCAACTACCAATGGATAGTGAATAATTCCAAGCTTATAATCGATACTCGCAATGCCACCAAGAATATCCACAATGGCAAGAGCAAGATCTTCAAAATATAAATCAATGCACGACTTATTAACGCCGCTCATCCGGGCGGCGTTTTTTTATGTTCCCAAACCGCAAATTTGGAATTAGATTGGCATCAATCGGAATAACGATGACAATGATTAACAGCAAAAATAAGGCGGGATCAATATGAGAAGAGTAGCCCTGATATTAGTATCGATTACCCTTATTGGGTACAATGCGCGGGCAGGCAATTTCGAATTGCTGTTTGCAGGGCATGGCGATATCGCGTCTTATATATATTTTGATCAGAACGCTGAATACTTCATCGATACCGATCTCAATGTCAGTGTCGAAACTATCAGATACAAAAAATTCTTCCTCACCGCCGATTTATACGAAGAAACATCGATGGGCAGAAAATACGGCTCCAATATGGTATTCGATCCCACTCGCGCCCGATGGTCATTCGGGCTTTCGGGGCGTATCGAAATGCAAAATCATTTCTGGGACTTCCAATTCCATCACGATTGCTTCCATAGCATTGACCGCTGGGAGGATCGTTCGATCTATTGGAATTCCCCGAGGATCGGTTTTGGCAATCTGAATTACCTCCCGAAATACAAATATCATCACGCTCTACCCGAAAAAACCGGCTTTCAATATATCGGGAAATTCGATTACTACGTCCTGGCGTCATTTTTCGCGCCGAAAGGAGCATCATTCCAAAAAACCCATGACTACAATTTCACATTAGATACCAATCTTCGCTGGAATATTGCACGCTATCGCAGTACGGGAATAGATATCGAATCGAATAATTTTTGGGTGATTAACAATGAAAACCATCTTAAACGGCGCCATCAATTGAATTTCAATTGCACATTCTACGGCCAGCATGGGGCATTCGTGACCTATATCGGTTGGTGGCCATTTGATAATCAATCTATTCGCAACAAAGACGGAAAAACTGTTTTCGGCATCCATCTGGGGTTTTAGCCTCGCTGAGTCGTAGCCCGGCTTCAGCCGGGCGTGGCCTGGCCTCGACCTTTTTAGCATGCGGCCAGGCCACGCGCCGACATTTCATGTCGGCGCTACGACTCGCGACGGCGCGAAGCCTGTTTCGCAAAACTAGGCAGGATATTATTAATTGAAAAAAAAGTGTAAAAATTGTAATATCCCTATTGAGTTTTGGGTTGACTTTGCTTATTTTTTCGCGCCTGGATTAATTATTTGTTTCTGATTTGAGGAGAACGAGGAAGATGGCAGAAATACCAAAAAGGCTTTTTTTGACAAAGGGAGTGGGCCGCCACAAAGAAAAGCTATCGAGCTTTGAGTTGGCGCTGCGTTCCGCCCAGATAGCGCAATATAATTTGGTGCATGTTTCAAGCATTGTCCCGCCCAGTTGCAAAATCATTTCGAGATCTCATGGGGTTGAATATTTGAGTCCCGGGCAAATAGTGTTTTGCGTCCTATGCCGCAATTCCACCGATGAGCCCAATCGTCTGGTTTCTGCTTCTGTCGGAATGGCAATACCTCAGGACAGAAAACAGTACGGCTATCTCTCCGAACATGCGGCTTTTGGACAGAACGAAAAAATTTCGGGCGATTACGCTGAAGACCTTGCGGCCACCATGCTTGCGACCACGCTGGGAATCGACTTTGATATCGACCAGTCTTACGATGAGAAAAAGGAACTCTGGAAAATCTCCGGCAAGATTGTCCGCACTGCCAATATCACTCAATCTGCCGCAGGCGACAAACGAGGTCTCTGGACTACTGTTGTATCAGCCGCGGTGCTTATTACCGATTGAAGAATAGAATCGGAAAATCCAAAGGGCTCAATCAGATGACGAAAGAGCCCTTTAATTTCAACCCCCAAATAGCCATTTCATGAAATGAAAAATCTATACGGCGATTTTGCCCGATATTACGACATGCTGGGCTGGAATTCATTTGCCCGAAGCTCTGCCGAACGGCTAAATGCATTCTTCAAATTAAGAGGCGTCAAGCCCTCGACAATCCTCGACCTTGCATGTGGTACGGGCGAACTCGAAAAATCGCTTTCAAAAAATAAGATCGCTTTCACTGGTGTCGACATTTCATCTTCAATGCTAAAAGTGGCGCGCAAGAAATGCCCGCAATACAAATTTGTTCATGGCGATGCCGCCAAGGTCAGGATAAATAAAAAATTCGATATGGCATTGCTGCTTTTCGATTCTGCCAATCATATGAATTCGCTCTCTCATCTCAATCAAGTATTTCGGAACGCCCGACGACATCTAAAGACCGGCGGGTTTTTTATTTTCGATTTCGTGACACCATCAGGCATGGAAGAATGGGAAGAGATCAATATTAAAAGAACCGATAAATTCACTTTATTTTATTATGGGTATTATTATCAGGAAAAAATGATGTCCGATATTTTTATAGAGGCGTTTATCAAAGACGGGCAAAAATATAACCGGGTATTTCAGAAAATCGTTGAACGAAGCTATCCCCCTTCCGATATTATAAACGGCTTGCGGAAAAGCGGATTTACGAAGATAATGGTGAGTTCTTATGACACGAGGGAGGAAATAGAGGCAGCATCCAGGCTCTGGTTTGTCTGCAGCTAATCTATGAAACCGAATCACCTCTATCCCTGGAATTTTTTGGCGCTCGATGATAAATTATCGAATTACGCCAACGCCAAAGCCGTCGTCTTGCCGATTCCTTACGAGGCAACAGTCAGCTATGGCGCCGGGACAAGGCTTGGCCCGCAGGCAATCATCGCCGCATCAAGACAGGTGGAGACATACGATTTCGATTTCAAGGGGGATCCCTGTTCTGTAGGAATCGCCACGCTTGGTGAACTGGAGCAGGAAGCATCCGGCCCCGATGCCATGATGGAAAAAATCGAATCCGCCGCGACCGGTATTCTCGATGATAAAAAATTCCTGCTGACATTAGGCGGCGAGCATTCGATTTCATTCCCGCTGGTCAAAGCCCACAAATCAAAATATCCCAAAATTTCGGTTTTACAGATCGATGCTCACAGTGATTTGAGAGACGAATATCAAGGCACCAAATTTTCACACGCCGCGGTGATGTCGAGAATCGGAGAAATTTGCGATTTCGTTTCTGTTGGTATCAGAAGCTTTTGCGGTTCCGATAATGAAAACAAGGCATTGGCCGATGGCAGAATTATATCCGCGTCTCAATTTCATAGAGATCCAAACTCGATCTCGAAAATACTTTCAATGCTATCATCCGATGTTTATATTACTTTCGATCTTGATGGATTTGATCCCTCGGTGATGCCCGCTGTAGGCACACCCGAACCGGGGGGGCTTCTCTGGGATGAAACTTTGGAAATAATTAAAACCTTAGGCAAATCGAAAAATATAGTCGGAGCCGATATAGTGGAAATGGCTCCGATACCGGGCGTGAACTATCCTGATTTTGCGGCGGCTCGGCTGGCATATAAGATAATATCATTCGCGATAGCGGAACGGAGATAAATATGGAATGGTGGCGTAAATTTTTTAACGATGACTATCTCAAACTTTATAAACATGACGAAGGGCAAACATCGAAAGAAGCTGATTCCGTTATCAGGATGCTTCAAATCGAAAAAGGCAAAAAGATACTCGATCTGGCCTGCGGCTTTGGACGGCATTCGGTTGTGCTGGCTCAAAAAGGATTAGTCGTCACCGGATACGATCTCTCCGAAAGCTTCCTGAAACGGGCCAAGGATGTCGCCGACACCATGAAGGTCAATATCGACCTCATCCAGGGCGATATGCGCCAGATACCATTCGAATCTGAATACGACGCCGTTATTAATATGTTCACCGCCTTCGGCTTTTTCGAACATGAAGAAGAAGACCTGCAAGTATTGAAGGGTGTCCACAAGGCCCTCAAACCGGGCGGCCAATTCCTGATGGATGTTCTCAATCGCGAATATCGCAATCCAAACTCTGGTGCCTCGTCGCTGGACAAGGGAAAACCATGCCTATCTACTGGAAGACAGGTTTTTCGATTTCTTCCGCTCTCGACTCGAGCTTACCAACCAATTGATATTGCAGACCGGCGAGATGAAAGAAGCCAATTATTCCATCAGGCTCTACACCTTGACCGAAATGCTCGATCTTTTCAATAAGGCCGGACTTGTATTGACCGATGTTTACGGCGATTTCGATGGCGCATTATACAGCGCTTCAGCCCCACGTATGATACTGGTCGCTCAAAAGGAGGAGTAAGAGCTTAGATTCAGCAGGATATTTTGTGCATTGATACCCCGTCTCATTTTGAGATCGGGGTTTTGACGTTTGTATTAATATGATAGAAAAAATCAGAGTATTAGAAAATATCCCCGGTTTCCGGTCGCTTTTGGATAAAATTTCCAATGGCGAACAGGCTATTTCAATATCCGGCCTGGTCGGCTCTTCGCGCACTCTGCTGGCAAGCTGGATATTTCACAAAACACAACGGACAATTTTATATGTCTCGCCGGATCAGGAATCATCGGAAAAGGCTTACGATGATATGGCGGCATTTCTAAATGAGGACAAAGTCTCACTCTTTCCGTCGTGGGAGATTCAGCCGTATGAAATAAGGGCGCCTCACGCTGAAAATATCGGCGATAGATTGAAAACAATCCATGATCTGAGCCGTCAACGAAAATCAATCATCTGCGCCCCGGCGGTTTCATTGATTGAACCGACTATCAACCCAATAAAAATAATCGAGCTTTCCATTGAAATCGAAGAAGGCCAGGAAATCGATCCCGCGGATTTTGCCGAACGGCTCGTGAAAATGGGATATTCCCGACGGCCGGTTGTCGAACAATTGGGCGATTTTGCTGTCAGGGGTGGGCTTATAGATATATTCCCAGCCACTCATTCGGAGCCTGTGCGAATCGAGTTTTTCGGCGATGAAATCGATTCGATCAGGACATTTTCGGTGCTATCCCAGAGATCGCTCGAAAAACAGGATGGCGCCGTCATACTGCCATTGCGCGAAATATTAATCGACATGGAGACTGTCGATCTGGCCGCGAATGAATTGCCCCAGGATAACGCCATCGCTCTTCATCAGGCTCTCGGGCCGAATAGCACATTCGACGGCCTCGAATTCCTTTCCACTCTTTTCGAAAGTAGTAACTGCAGTCTGCTGGAGCATCTACCCAAGGATACCCTGATTATTCTCGATGACCCCGGATTTATCTGGAGCGAAATCGAACAAACATTCGAGAAGGCCTCGGAAAGATATGAAGATAGAAAAGACACACCATTCGGCGAGCCTGAAAAGGTTTATGTCGGCTACGAGAAAATCAAAGCCAAAATCACCCAAACAATCAAAATTGAATTAGCCGGCTTAATAAAAGACGGTGTATCCGGCATATCAATACCGACAATCCCGCAGGAACCATGCGGCTCTCATGTAAAAATGTTCGCCGAGAAACTCAATGAGTACTACCAGCGGGGACAGACTTCTATCATATTCTGCGATGGTGAATCACAAAAACGCCGCCTGGCGGAATTACTATCGGAATATGATTTATCGCTTCCGATGGAGCCCAAACGTATATCATCCGGTTTTGGAATACCCTCCGTGGCAATCTGGTTTTTGACTGACCACGAGATTTTTTCCCGTTTTGCGATACGTAAGAAAACGCGCCGTTTCAAAGAGGGCATTGCCTTATCAAGCTATCAAAGCCTGCAGCCCGGCGATTATGTGGTTCATATAGATTACGGTATCGGCAAGTATAAAGGGCTCGAAACCATTATGGTCGATGGCCGCAAACGAGATTGTCTTCTGATTTTCTACGCGGACAATGACAAATTATATGTACCTATTGAGGAATTTTCGCGTGTTCAAAAATTCTCGGGCAAGGAAGGCGCGCCGACATTATCCCATCTTGGAACCGGCGCCTGGGAACGAGTTAAGGCTCGCGCCAAGAAGGCCATCATGGATATGGCCGAGGAGCTTATCGCGCTTTATGCCAAAAGACAGGCCCTGCCGGGATTCGCTTTTAATCCTGATTCTCAATGGCTCCGTGAATTAGAAGCGTCATTCCCGTTCGAGGAGACTCCCGACCAGCAGAAAGCAATCGATGATATCAAGAGCGATATGCAGAAAAGCACCCCCATGGATCGCCTGATTTGCGGCGATGTCGGCTACGGTAAGACCGAAGTCGCTATCAGGGCGGCATTCAAGGCGGTCGATTCATCAAAGCAAGTAGCAGTGCTTGTTCCAACCACAATCCTGGCGCAACAGCATCTGAATACCTTCCGCGAACGGATGGCACAATTCCCGGTTAAAATCGAACTTCTATCCAGATTCCGCTCTCCATTAGAGGCTAAACAAGTCAAAGAAGGCTTGAAAAATGGAACTATCGATATAGTAATTGGTACGCATAAGCTCCTTCAAAAAGATTTAGAATTCAAAGACCTCGGCCTATTGGTTATCGATGAGGAACACAGGTTTGGCGTCACTCATAAAGAGAGAATCCGCCATCTCAAATCGCAAATCGACACTCTGACATTGACCGCGACACCCATACCTCGGACATTGCAGCTTTCCCTGCTTGGCGCGAGAGATATGTCGATTATCAATACCCCCCCCAAGGATCGATTGCCAATATCCACTGAAGTTGCTTTATTCTCTGATAGAATAATCAAAGAAGCGATTGAACGGGAGCTTGCCAGAGAAGGGCAGGTTTTCTTTGTGCATAATCGGGTGGAATCCATCGATGCCATTTATCGTTACCTGAAACGGCTCCTGCCCGCCATCGAGATCGGCGTAGGTCATGGCCAGATGCCGGAGCATCATCTCGAAAAGGTAATGATGGGTTTTTATCACAAGAAATTCCAGGTTCTCCTGGCCACCACTATCATTGAATCCGGTCTGGATATACCATCTGTGAATACTATAATCGTAAACCGAGCCGACAAACTTGGCCTTGCGCAACTCTATCAGCTCAGGGGACGAGTCGGACGATCCAGTCGCCGTGCCTCCGCGTTTCTGCTGGTTCCACCGTTGAAATCATTGACTGAAAAAGCGCGCAAACGGCTTCGGGCTATCGAGGAATTCACCGAATTAGGTTCCGGATTTCATCTGGCAATGAGAGACCTCGAAATTCGCGGCGCGGGCAATATTCTCGGCGCGCAGCAGCACGGATTTATCGAAGAAGTTGGGTTTGATTTGTATTGCCGTTTGTTGGAAGAGGCGGTCGCAGAAATCCGCCAGAAAGGCCCTGTCAGCGAACGGATCGATCTTAAAATCCAAACCGATCTCGATCTATTTATTCCGGAATCATATATCGATGATCCCAATCTCAGGGTAGAAATATATAGAGACCTTTCCGACATCAATGACCCAGCAAAAGTCAAATCGCTGTCCGACGAACTGCAGGATCGTTTCGGGCAATTCCCTACAGCCGTCGAAAATCTCCTAAATCTGGCACACGCTCGTATCCTCGCCTATAAATTAGGCGCCGAAAAGCTGATATTCAAAAGAGGCGAGTTATTCATTGAATTCCGCAAAAATCGGACGTTCACCAAAACCGAAATTGAAGGGTGGCGTAAGAGGATAAACGGCAAAATGGAGTTTAAATCCTCCGATGCCTTGAAACTATATATGAAACTCGATAATGATAGCAGTGAACGGCTTAAAAAGACCTTGCAGTCATTATCGGATTAAATTAAATTCGAAGGCTGTGGAACAAAAACAGACTAAATCCGAAAAACCATTGAGGCATTATATCATGAAACGAATGATTCTTTCGCTGTTCGCTTTAATCGCTCTGATTTATATCGGATGCTCCAATGCGCCCAAAGAAAATCCGCGGCTTAAAGACAGCCGCATAGTCCTTCAGGTCGGCGATGAAAAATTAACTCTGGGAGATATCGAGAAAAAACTTGACGGAGTTCAATTCCGTTCCCCACAAGATGAATTTGAAAGAAAAAAAGGATTTGTAGAGCAGATGCGCGATAGGTTCCTTCTCGAAGAAGGCGCGAAGCAGAACGGCCTTACTGTTGAAGTCGATAGCGTTTTTTATAAACGATCGCTTGTGCAGGAATTATATAATTTTGAAATAGTTGATAAAGTCAATGTTACCGAAAAAGACGCCAAATGGTTTTTCGATAAATACGGCGGGCAGTATGACGCCAGCCATATCCTGGTGGCGGATGCCAACCTGGCCGAAAGCCTTTATACCGCAATCAAGGCCGGCGCGAATTTTGAGGACCTTGCCAAAAAATTTTCGACCGATCCTGTCACGGCAGCGAATGGCGGAAATCTCGGAACGGCCACTCGCGGAAAATTTGATGATAAAATTGAAGATGCGGCGTACGAAATGAAGCCGGGAGAAATTTCAAAGCCCATCCATACTTTTTATGGATGGCATATCGTCAGGTTAAACGGGCGCAGTCAAAATACGATTACCGATTATGAAAATGCCAAAAGCAAGTATCTCGATGCAGTTAGATTGTATAAAGTTAGGGTTCGCAATATCGAATTCCTGGATGAGGTCAAATCCAGATACCATTACAAAATTGTTCAATCTACTCTTGATCTTGTTAACAATAGAGCTGATTCGGCAAAATCCGCCGAAATTCCGCAGAAAAATACTGCCTTCGGCGGCGTATCTGAAACCTGAATTATTTAAAGAAAATGAATTGTTATTGCCGATTGCTACATACGATGGGGGCGAGGTAGATCTGAAGTCATTTTTGATGCAGCTCAAACAATTCCAGGGAAATTCCAGCGCCGATCTCAGGTTTCTCGGTTCAGTCGATAGGATATTGCAGCGTCTGGTGATGCCGCCGCTTCTGGAAAGATGCGCCAAAGATGAGGGCATGGAAAAACGTGAAGGCTTTATAGCCTCTATTCAGAATTCGACCGGATCTCAATTGGCCCAAAAAATGCGCGAAAAGTTAATTGGCGAGATGGGGCAAATCACCGATGCCGATATTGAAAAATATTTCAACGAACACCGAAAAGATTTCATGTTGATGGCCAAGGCTAAAGCTGTTGGAATAGCATTGAAAACACAGGCTGAGGCAAACGATATACTGAAAAAATTAAAGGATGGCGGCTCCTTCTCGGAGCTCGCTCGAAAGTATTCGATCGACCCTTCCACTAATTCGAGCGGTGGAGACCTCGGTTATTTTACTTTTAATCAATACCCCGAGATTTTCAATGAATGCCAGAAAATGAAAAAAGGAGAACTTGGCGGTCCGGTCAATATCAAAGGTACATTCTGGGTTTTTAGAATGTTGGATTATACTCCTGAAAAACTAAAGACGTTTGATCTCGCGCGCCCTGAGGTAATTAATAGGGTAAAGGGCCAGCGATACAATGAAGCTCCGACGAAATGGCTGGAATCCCGAAGGGCTGAAAATAACTATACAATGGACTTAGATTTGATTAAGAACAATCTAATTACGACATCGATTCCTGACACGACAAAAAATGGTAAATAATAGGAGAAAAAATGAAGCTCTTAGTGACAATTTTAATTTCGATGATGGTAATATTTGTTTCCTGTTCCAAGGGCGAAAAAACCGATACAACGCCAGGGCAAACGACAGGTACCGTTCTTGCGAAAGTCAATAATCATACGTTGACCATGGAAGACCTGCTCTCGCAGTTTCCTCCGGAAAGCAGGGATCAGGTTCTCGGCGAAAATCTCCCCAAAATGATCGATACCTGGATAAGCACACAGCTTCTCTATGAAAAAGGTGTCGAACTTGGGTTAGACAAAGACCCTGAAGTCCAGGCCGCGATAAAATTCAGTACCAGCGAAGCAGTCGCAAGCAAATTTGTAAATAGCGAAGTCATAAACAAAATAAATGTCACTCCGGCGACTGTCGATTCTGTTTACGCGATACAAAAGAATTCATTTCGACTGGATAAAGAACGATTCAGGGCAAGCCATATAATGGTTGAATCTGAGACCGATGCCAATGCGATATATAATCGCCTCAAGAAAGGCGACGATTTCGGAAAATTGGCTATGGATTTGTCCAAAGACAGAAGAAGCGCGGAAGTTGGCGGCGATATCGGATATTTCACTCTAGATCAAATACCGATTTTTGCCGATGCGCTTACGAATTTGAAGATCGGCGAATATTCAAAACCATTTAAATCGCAATACGGTTATCATCTCCTGAAGCTCACGGATCGCCAGGCGGCTGGTGCTCCTATGGATTCGCTCGAGGTAAAGCAAACATTGGCAGACAGCCTGACGAAAGAAAAACGAGCCGCGTATCTCGATAGCGTTATTGCGGACTTGAAATCCAAGGCCAAGATCGAACGTCCTCCACTGCCTGGCAGCGCGCCAACCGCCCAATGAAATCAGGAACTACCAAAATGAGATGGTTTAGCGCTCTCCTTCTATGTTTACTTTTCTCGCCGAATGCCAGAGGCGAAAAAATCGATGGAATTGCCGCGGTTGTGGATAAATACATTATCCTCAATTCCGAGCTCGATGCGCAATTGCAGCTTGTAGCCCTGCAAAATAAAATACAAATATCCGATTCCGCTTTCGCGGACAGTTTGAAGAGAACTCTGCTGGACAGAATGATTGAGGATAAGATTTTGCTCGTCGAAGCAGAACGAGACACTACAATCAATGTCACCAATAAAGATGTCGAAACCGCGCTGACAGCCCAAATCGAACGAATTAAGGCTCAATTTCCAACCGAGGAGGCCTTTGTCAGCCAGCTTCGAGCGGAAGGATTGACCCTTAAGGAGTTGCGCGATCAATATCGAAGTGAAGTCAAAAACCAGCTGATGAAGGAGAAATTGCTCCAGCAGAAGCTTGCCAAGAGCAAAGTTTCATCCGGAGAAGTAATCAGATTTTACGAAGCCAATAGAGATTCTCTACCCCAAAAGCCCGCAGGTGTCAGGCTTGCCCATATATTGATAAGCACTTCCGCCGGTAAATCGACCCGAGATTCCCTGTATCAATATGCAGTAATGATAAGAGACAAAGCCCGAGCCGGCGAAGATTTCGGGCTGCTGGCCAAGAATTTTTCCCAGGACCCGAGCGCGTCTTCGGGTGGCGATATAGGGTGGTTTTCGCGCGGCGAGATGGTTGCTGAATTCGAAAATGCCGCGTTCTCTATGCAGCCCGGCCAGATTTCCGACGTCATAGAAACTCAATTCGGATTTCATATTATCAAGTGCGACGGACGAAAGGGCGACAAAGTTAAGGCCAGCCATATTCTGATTCGACTCACGCCTTCAGATGAAGATTTAAAGAAAAAAATGGCGCTTGCGGATAGTCTATCCAGCCTGATTCAAAATGGCGCCGATTTTTCGGAATTGGCCAAACAATATTCCCAGGATGAAAATACGGCCAAAGACGGCGGAGAGCTTGGCTGGTATGCAGCTGATGATCTCCTGCCCGCGTTTACCGAGGCGCTGACCGGGCTTGATGTAGGCCAGACCTCCAGGCCGGTTTTGAGCGACTTTGGATACCATATAGTAAAATTGGAAGAGAAACGATCTGCAAGTGCGCTTGATATAAAAGAAGATTATAAAACTCTTGAAGAAATGGCAAAAAGAGATAAAACACAGAAGCAAATTCAGGAATTGCTCAAAAAGGCGTCGGCGGAGATTTATATCGATAAGAGGATGTAATGCGTCTCGATAAATTTCTTTTCGCCGCCAGAATTTTTCCCAGCAGATCGCTGGGAGCAGAGGCGATTTCATCCTCGATGGTGTTTGTCGACAATCTCGTTGCCAAACCAGCAAAAGAAGTACATGTCGGCGCAATTATCGAAATAGACACCCCCAGATTTTACAAAAAGATTCAAGTAGTTTCACTGCCGCCCAAAAATATGCCGAAAAAGAATGCCGCGTCTATTATCACGCTATTGGAGGAACGAACTAAAGATTGAAATCATTCCTATACGAAACCTCAAAAAAGAAAATCAAGCAGCGCGCTATTGTTGTTGGTGCCTTTCTCAAAAAGGAATCCGAAGTCCAGATTGAGGGGCTTCTTGACGAACTCGCCAGCCTTTGCCGAACCGCGGGCGCGAAAGTTGTCGGGAGACTGACACAATCGCTTGATCATTTCAATCCATCATCGTTGCTCGGTAAGGGCAAGGTCGATGAGCTTGCGGATATGGCCAGCGAGAGAAAAGCCGATATAATTGTATTCGACACTACACTTTCGCCATCGCAGCAGGTCAATCTCGAGAAACGTCTCGGCAAACAAGTCATCGATCGTCCCGGACTGATCCTCGATATTTTCGCTATTCACGCCAAAAGCCATGAGGCCCAGGCTCAGGTGGAATTGGCTCAAATGCAATATATACTGCCTCGTCTGGCAGGCGGGTGGACCCACCTTGAACGGCAGGAAGGCGCTATCGGCACAAGAGGACCCGGCGAAACCCAGCTTGAAACCGACAGGCGGCTGGTTAGAAAAAGAATTACCGACCTTAAAAAGAAGCTAATCGAAATCGAGGGAGAACGGCATATCCAGCGCAAACGACGATCCGATCTTTTCAATGTCTGTCTGGTCGGCTACACCAACGCCGGCAAATCAACCATTTTCAATCTTTTGACCGGAGAAAAAGTCATTGCCGAAAATTATCTTTTCGCCACTCTCGATTCCACTACTCGCCGCGTAAAACTTTCCGGCAAGAATGAAATACTATTATCGGATACCGTCGGCTTTATCAGAAAGCTGCCGGTTTCCCTCGTCGCGTCTTTTAAGTCGACCCTGCTCGAGGCATCGGAGGCCGACCTGCTCCTGCATGTCATCGATATTTCCGATGATGATTTCGAAAACAAGATGGCTACAGTCAATGGCATCCTCCAAGAGCTCGACTGCGCGCATATAAATATTCTTCCAATATTCAATAAAATTGATCAGCGAAATGATCCCGATCTATTCCGTCAGCTTCTGGTTCGTTATCCCGGAGCAAGGTTTATCTCCGCCGCCAGCGGCGAGGGTATCAATAGGGCTCGTGCTGAAATAGAACGATACCTCGAGTATTCCAAATCGACTATTCTTGTTAATATCGAGATTGGCGATAGCAAAAAGTTCGGAATTGTTAACGCCGCGGGTCAAGTGCTCGATAGTAATGCCGAAAATGGTTACATGAAAATGAAAATTCGTTTACCGTCCTCACGGTTGGGAAAACTGAAAAGCGAAGGGATCGAATTTTCCAGACTTGACAACGATAACAGCGCAGAAAAATAGTAAGTCTTTCTTGATAAATCGAAAACCCCTTATATTTTGCGGGGGCTAACCCCAGGATCGAAGGAGGAGCAAATGAAATTCGTATGTCTATTCATAATTATCACTCTGGTCACAATTCCTGCGATGGCTCAAACACCATCGACACCCGATACGACCCAGAAAGCAGCGGCGACTGAAAAGCCCGGCCAGACAATCAGCGCTACCAAGATTGCCTTCTGTACCGGTGTCGAAAATCGCGATCCGGTAGGCGAGGCTTCCGAATTCGCACCATCCGTAGGCAAACTATATTGTTGGAGCGATATCGCCAATACTGGCGAGGCTACTACGATTACTCATGTCTGGTATTTTAATGACAACGAGATGGGCCGTGTAGAGCTTCCGATCAAGTATCCGCGCAACCGTGTTTGGAGCTCTAAGACTATCTACGAAAACAGCGCCGGAGCCTGGAGAGTGGATATATTGGATTCCAATGGCGATAAAATTACAGAGAAAGCTTGTATCCTGAAATAACGATATGTCAGATTAGTAATGGATTCAAATTCCAAACCTGCAGTTAAATCAGCGGTTTATTATGCGCTGGTAATTCAATCATTAGTTTCGGCAGGAACATATATCTTTGCCAAGGGAGCGATTTACGAACTCGCTCCCTTAGTTTTTGGATTTTATCGTTTCATGCTGGCCTCAGTGATACTTTTCGCGGCGATGGTATTCCGAAAACGATATTTCCCTTATGGAAAATCGGAATGGCCGCTTGTCATCCTGCTTTCGATACTGGCGATACCCATCAATCAAGGCTTTTTTCTAGTCGGGCTTTTGTACACATCACCGACTCATGCGGCCTTGCTCTATGCAACTACCCCTATTTGGGTTTATCTGATATCAGTATTCAAAAAAGAGGAATCGTTTACCAAAAAGAAATCCTGGGGCATTTTTGTAGCTATGATAGGGGTTTTGGCCTTCTTCCTCGAAAAGGGCATCAAAATGCAATCCGGATATATTATTGGCGATTCCTTAATGATGATCGCGGTTTGGGCCTGGGCAGCCTATACTGTTTTGGGAAGACCGATTGCCAAAAGCCATGGGGCGATTACAGTCACGGCGTCGGCGCTGGTATTGGGAACAATCATTTTCCTGCCGCTTGGGCTATTTATGGCATTAAGATTCGACTATTCTCATGTCACAATGATTGGCTGGGGCGGTGTCGCTTATACGGCGATAATTACTTCAGTTTTCGCCTATACGATTTGGTATTGGATCATCAAACATATCGAGCCTGCCAAAGCCGCCGTTTTCATGAATCTGCAGCCAGTATTTACAGCAGTGATGGCATATTTTATTCTCAAAGAACGGTTGACCCTGGAAAGTATCGCCGCCGGCATTGTTATACTTTTAGGAGTCTATATAACTCAAAAAGACTGAAAAATCTTGTTGTCGGGTTCGATCCGCCTACGGCGGATCGGTACGCCGACCTCCAATCATCATTTGAAGAATTTGGAATTGGAGGTCGGCGTTTGAGTCCGGCAAAGTGCCGGACGATAACCCGACGCCTGTCTTCTACCCGGCATAACAATGCTAAATTTCGATATATCTAATTAATCTTGACAGATTTTTATTATTGAGATAGTCTTTAATCATGAAATTCAACGAAAGCATCTTTAAGGCCTACGATATCAGGGGCACATATCCCGATCAGATAAATGAGGATATCGCTTACGCGATCGGCCTCGGCACATCGAACCTGCTTAATTCCAGAAACGCGGTTGTTGCGCGCGATATGCGGCTGTCATCGGATAAACTGGCAGAAGCATTGATCAGAGGCTTTATCGATGGTGGCACCAATGTCACGGATATAGGATTGATTTCCACCGATGGTCTCTACTTCGCGGTTGGAAAATATGGCTACGATTGCGGAGTCATGATAACGGCATCACACAATCCCGCTCAGTACAACGGAATGAAAATCTGCGAAAGAGACGCCATACCGCTTTCCGGCGATGGCAAACTCGCCGACATCAGGAATCTGATTACGACTGACAAATTAAAAAAGTCATCTCAAAAGGGAAATTTTACCAAGCGAAATATCCTCACCGATTATGTCAGTCACGCTTTGAATTTCATAGATATCAAGAAAATAAAACCATTCAAGATCGCTGTCGATGCCGGCAATGGTATCGCCGGAATGATAATGCCCGAGGTCTTCAAGCACCTCCCGTGCACGCTAATCCCGATGTATTTCGATCTCGACGGTTCATTCCCCAATCATCAGGCCAGCCCAATCGAGCCGGAGAATGTCGCCGATTTAAAGGCCAAGATCAAAGAGACCGGCGCCGATCTCGGAGCCGCTTTCGATGGTGACGCCGACAGAGTGTTTCTAATCGATGAGAAATGTCGGACTCTCGGCGGCGATATGGTCACTGCCCTGGTCGCTAAAGCTTTATTGAAAAAGAATCCCGGCTCTACAATTCTCTACAATCTCATCTGCTCCAAGGCAGTGCCGGAACTGGTCAAATCTCTCGGAGGTATTCCAATCCGCACCAGAGTTGGCCACGCTTTGATCAAACCTTTGATGAGAGAACACAACGCCATCTTCGGCGGAGAACATTCGGGGCATTTCTACTTCCGAGATAATTGGTTCGCGGATTCAGGATTGATTGCACTGCTTGTATGCCTGGAATTGATCTCGGAAGCCAATATGCCGTTGTCCAAACAAGTTTCGCAATTTGATCATTATGTCCGTTCGGGAGAGATCAATAGCAAGGTAAATGATATATCAGCCAGTCTGAAAAAAATAGAATCTACCTTTTCCGATGGCAAAATAGATAAAATCGATGGAATTACGGTCGAATATAAAGACTGGTGGTTCAATGTCAGGCCGTCAAATACCGAGCCGCTAATCCGCTTAAATGTTGAGGCCGACAATAGCGAGCTCCTTGATAAAATGACCCAAAAGGTCCTTTCCGTTATTAGAGGGTGATGAACGAGAATTTCAAAAGACCGATAACATCAATTCTTGTTGTCGACGATGAAGACGGCGTTCGCAGGCTGTTGGGCGAAACCCTGCACGCGTTGGGATATATTACATACAGCTCAAGCAATATCTCCGAAGCCTGGCAAATTTTCATGCGGGAAAAAATCGATCTTGTAATCACCGATTACTATATGCCTGAAGGTACCGGCGCCGAGCTCCTTATTAGAATTAAAAAGGAAAAACCGAATATTCCGGCAATTGTCATAACCGGATACGCCGGCAGCACCACAATCGAGGATTTCCAAGAGATGGGCGCCGATGGTTTTTTGTCAAAGCCATTTCGGATTGGAATCGTAGAGGAACTGATAAGTTCGACTCTTAATAAATATAATGATTCCTCCAAAGAAACTACTAAATCCGATAAGCATCAAATCCTCGTTGTCGATGATGACGATTCTGTTCGTCAGGTTCTTCAGGAGACATTAAGGAGCTTCGGATTTTCAGTTATTGCCGCAAATGATGCCAGGTCGGCAATGAATTTTATCGAAAATCACGAATTCGATCTGGTGATTTCTGACTATATGCTGTCCGATTCAAATGGTGTCGAGCTGATCGGGAAAATCAAGAACTTACGACCCGCTATCCCGTCGGTGATTATTACCGGGTATTCCAATTCCTATACCCAGGAAATGGCGACTACCGACGGTATCAATGGCTATTTAGTAAAGCCCTTCAGAATAAATCAGGTTAAAACAATCGTGCAACAATTGCTCGCATTAGATAATCGCTGACCTATAATTTTCTCGTCTGCCCCAATACTTCAAGCATCTGCTCATGTATCAGGCCATTCGAAGCAAGCACTTCGCCCAATTTTATTTGACATTTATCGCCCGCCCATGATGTCACTTTGCCTCCGGCTTCATTTACCAGAAGTATGCCAGCCGCTATATCCCAGGGCTTAAGTTTGAATTCCCAGTAGCCATCGAAACGACCGCATGCAAGATATGCCAGATCGAGCGCCGCTGAGCCCGCACGCCTTATAGCCTGAGATTTTCTTGCGAATATCGAAAACTCTTTAAGATTATTGCCATCGGATTCACGAATATCATAGGGAAACCCCGTTGCTAACAATGAATCATCCAATAAAGCCGTCGCGGATACCCGAATTGGCTTACCATTTAAGTAAGCCCCCATATCTTTTTCAGCGGTGAAACACTCATCGAGATTTGGGTTGTAAACACATCCGGCAATAATTTCATCGCCATCCACTAATGCTATCGAAACCGAATATACGGGAAACCCGTGGGCGTAATTTGTAGTGCCATCGAGTGGATCCACAAACCAGCAATAACGCGAACTGTTGACTGATTTCGTTCCTTCTTCCGCGATAAAATCATGATCTGGGTATTTCGACAAGATTATATTTTTTATTAATTCTTCTGATTTGCGGTCAATATCGGTTACAAGATCGACAGCGCCCTTTTTCTCGATCTGCAATCTGCCATGGAAATTATTCTTTAGAATCTCCCCTGCCTTTTTGGCCGCAATTGTCGCAATATTTAGGTATTCGCTCATTTCACCCTATCCGCAATTTCCTGATCCTTGTACTGCAATTGGTAGAGCCGATGATAAATCCCACCTAACTCAAGCAGCTGCGAATGAGTCCCCTCTTCTTTTATCATCCCCTTGTGCATCACGATTATGCGATCGGAATTTTTGATAGTCGATAACCGGTGAGCTATCACGACCGATGTCCGGCCCTTGAGCAGTCTCTCCAACGCTTCCTGTATCAGAATTTCTGTATGCGTATCTACGGACGACGTGGCCTCGTCCAATATCAGTATTCTCGGATCGAATACCAGCGCCCTCGCGAACGCCAATAATTGACGCTGTCCGACTGACAGATTAGAGCCCCGTTCGCGCATTTCAGATTCGATTCCGCCTTCGAGATTATCGATAAATCGATCCGCGCCGACTGTCTTTAATGCTTCTTTGACATCATGATCGCTGATATCGCTATTCCCCAATCTTACATTTCTGGCGATATCTCCTGAGAACATGAAGATATCCTGCAGGACTAATGCGATATTTCTGCGATACTCTTTTACCGACATGTCACGAATCGAAACACCGTCAACCTTGATATCCCCTTTTTGAAAATCATAAAATCTCAAAAGCAGACTCATAATCGATGTCTTCCCCGCCCCGGTCGCCCCGACAATCGCGATCCGTTCCCCTGCCTTGATATCGAGATTGATATCTTTTAAAATCCAGTCTTCGTCGTTATAGGCAAACCACAAATTCTCGAATTTAATTGCACCGTCAACTTTGCCGATCGCAACCGGCTTTTCGGGCTCTTTTACATCCGGTTGTTCATCAAGCAATTTGAATATCCGTTCAGATGATGCCATCGCCTGCTGTAGAATATTATATTTCTCGGATAAATCTCTAATCGGATAAAAAAATCTGTCGGCGTATTGAATGAATGCCACAAGCGCCCCGAATGTCAGCGTATTCTTTAAAATTTCGCCGCCGCCATACCAGATTATCAAAGCAAGACTGATAGCGCCGAGAATTTCGACCACCGGATAGAATACCGCAAAATAAAATACCGATTTCAAATGACTGTTCCGCAGATCGCTATTTATATCATCGAATTTCTCGAATGTCTTCTTCTCGGCCACGAAACTCTGCACCACCCACATCCCGGCGATATGCTCTTGAATGAACGAATTCAGCTTGGCTATCCGGGTACGAACTCTTCTGAATGATTCCCTTACCTTCGCTCGGAAAATCATGGTTGCGATAAATAACGCCGGTACTACCGCCAATGTCACTAATGCCAGATGCCAATTGAGATAAAACATGGCGCCGACTATTCCCAGTATCATGATAATATCGCCGAATACCGCTACCACGCCGGATGTGAAAAGCTCATTAAGCGCCTGGACATCGCTTGTAGTACGGGTCACTAATCTGCCGACCGGATTCTTATCGAAAAATGATAAGCCCAAATTCTCGATATGCGAAAATATCTTCATACGCAGACTAAACATCGTCTTTTGCCCGACAAATTGCATTACATAGATCTGGATATATTGCATCCCAAACTGCACCGCGATAATCCCAATATATAGCAATATAATAATTCCGAGACCGTTGATATCTTTTGTCTTTATATGTTTGTCGATTGCCACCATCGTCAGATATGGCCCGGCAATCTGGGCTACTAAGGCTATTACGAGAGTCAATACGGCCAACGAAATATGCCAACGATATGGCTTTAGATAGACATACAGCCGTTTCATCAAACGGGAATCGTATGCCTTGCCTAAAATCTCTTCTTCTTGTCCGTAACCGTCGTGCGCCATAATTGTTTTATTATGCCCTAATTATCCCTGTAGATATAATATGTGACCAGCGATTTCGCTACCAATGTCCCATCAGCTTTCGTGACATCGACCTCGCCGACCGCAGTTTTTCTGCCTTTATGTAATATCCTCGCGACAGCCTGAATATCCGTGTCGGCCGGCGCGATGAAATTCGTCTTAAGCTCGATTGTCAATATTTTGTCATCATCGTCTATCATAGTCATCAAGGCCACTGCCACCGCGGTATCACAGATCGTAGTTAACGCGCCGCCGTGGATAAAATTCATCCCCTGAGTCAGTTCCTCACGCGCCTTCAAGCTCAAACGGGCGATACCGTATTGCAGTTCCTCGATTTTTAATCCTAAAAATGCCGGAAATGGATAATGGGGAAAATCGGCCATTATTTTGTTTTTTCTATTATTATCAATATTTTTATTCATGCGCCTGAATATATATTTCCGATCTTCAATGTCAATTTCATAAAATGATTCGCTGTTGTACTCGTTTTCCTGCGAGTCACGGCTTGCCGTGACCGCATCCCGCTCCCTTTTGCGGTCAGGGCGAACCCTAACGCGCAACATTGACGAAAACAACTGCTTGTATTCTGCCATAAATTCATTAAATTGCAAGGCTATGGATACGACGCACATTCGCAATTTTTGCATCATTGCCCATATTGATCATGGAAAATCTACCCTTGCTGACCGCCTGCTTGAAGAAACTCATACCATCGCCCATCGCGATATGAAAAAACAGATTCTCGATTCCATGGACCTCGAACGGGAACGCGGCATTACGATTAAATCCCATGCCATCAAAATGAATTACACCGCCGATGACGGCCAGGAATACGTGCTGAATTTGATCGACACCCCCGGCCATGTCGATTTTACCTATGAGGTCTCACGTTCACTTCATGCCTGCGAAGGTGCTCTTTTGATCGTCGATGCTTCCCAGGGCGTAGAGGCCCAGACCATATCGAATCTTTTCCTTGCCCTCGACGCTCAACTGAAAATCATACCGGTAATCAATAAAATCGATCTCCCGTCGGCGGAGACCGAACGGGTAATCGATGATATCGCGAGCCTCTTGGGAGTCGAACGTTCTGAGATTTTGCGTGTTTCCGCCAAGACCGGAATCGGTATCGCCGAGCTGCTCGAAGCTATCGTCAAGCAAGTCCCCCATCCCACGGGCGATCCCGATGCTCCGCCGCGAGCTCTGATATTCGATTCGGCCTTTGATAATTATCGCGGGGCCGTCGCGTATGTAAGAGTAATCGATGGCACATTCAGAAAACGAGATTGGATTCGCTTCTTTTCCCACGATAGAGAATATGAAATCGATGAACTCGGCTATCTGAAATTGAAATATTATCCACTTGAACAGCTCAGCGCCGGCGAGGTCGGTTATATAATCGGCAATATCCGCAATGTCGCCGATACGCATGTCGGCGATACGATGACGATCCGCTCCAATCCCTCCAAAGAGCCGATTCCAGGCTTCAGGCATTCCAAGCCGATGGTCTTTGCAGGCATCTATCCGACTGTCAGCGAGGATTTCGAGGACTTGCGCGGCGGTATCGAAAAACTTCAACTCAATGACTCAGCCATTATATTTGAGCCGGAGACATCCAACGCTCTCGGCTTCGGTTTCCGCTGCGGATTTTTGGGGCTGCTGCACATGGAGATCGTCCAGGAACGGCTCCACCGCGAATACGAGCTCGATATTATCAATACTGTCCCCAGCGTGGAATATAAAGTCAACACCACCGATGGAAACCAGATCGCCGTCGATAATCCGTCATTGATGCCCGATCCGGGAAAAATTTTATCTGTCGAGGAGCCGTTCGTAAAAGTCTCGATTATTACACCATCTGAATTTATCGGCAATATCATGAAGCTCTGCCTCGACCGCAGAGGAGTCTATAAGAATACCGAATATATCGATCCCCTGCGCGCCAATCTCCATTACGATATGCCGCTCTCGGAGATCATCTTCGATTATTACGATAAACTCAAATCGGTCTCGCGCGGCTATGCGTCGCTTGATTATGAATTTCTTGGCTATGTAGAATCTAAATTAGTTAAGCTCGATATCCTCATCAATGGCGATCCGGTCGATGCACTTATCATACATCATTCACCGCGATAAAGCCTACGATTGGGGCCGTTCTCTCTGCGGGAAGCTCAGAAAGCTGATCCCGCGTCAATTATTCGAGGTTGTCATTCAGGCCGCTATCGGCAATAAGGTCATATCCCGCGAATCGGTTTCGCCGCTCCGCAAGAATGTTACCGCCAAATGTTACGGCGGCGATATCACCCGCAAACGGAAATTACTCGAAAAACAAAAAGAGGGCAAACGACGCATGAAGCAGGTCGGTCAGGTCGAAATCCCACAGGAAGCCTTCCTCGCCATCCTGCAGGTGGAGAAATGAGGCAAGAAAATAATGCCCGAGTCCATCAAAAATCTCTACAAATGCCCCGGCATATTCTCTTGCCGACATCCTCTGCATAAGCAATTCGGATATTCGGTCTCGCCTTATCATGTAATCAAATTGAAAAAATGCCATCCCTCCGGCTGTGTCGAATTCCTCTGGCGTTGCCACGCATTGGAGAAGGGCCATCCCTGTCCGCGCAAATTCAAGCATGTCGGACGAGGCTGTTTCTCATGCAAACAATATCACGAAGACAAAATTACTCATATTCCTGAAACAAATTTAGACGACGCTCAACTGCGCGAATTCATCGATAGCATGCATGCCTATCAAGGCTGGCTGGAATCTATGAATGATAAGACCGTCAAATTCTCCGGCGTTATCGACAGGATTCAACCGCACTATAAAATGACAATCGAATTTGAATATCCGTCGATCGAAATGGATGGCTTCTATATCTCATTTGCCCGAGGCTATTTCGACAATCAGCTATTCGATGACAAAATCTATCTGAAAATATCGGGCTCGATGCTCGATAAAACCCGTCTGGCCGAGGGTGATGAAGTAGAGCTCGATGCCATCTTCAGCGAATCCCGCGGACGAATTATCCTCCAACGACCCCGACGGCTCGATATCACAAAAAATGGCAACTCCAGACAGCTATCGTTATCAAAGGCCATCATAGCCAGAGCCACCGGTAAAATCATTTCCGGCTCAATCGATCAATGCAAAAAATGCGCCTATTGTTCGTTGGTTGATATAGAAGATAATTCACGTCAGACAACTATTTATTATCGCCGTTTCTTCTGCCTTCGCGGCGTAACCGATTCCGAAAATTGCCCGGTGAGATTAGAGAGACTTTTTCAGAGCAATGAATTGAATCAAATCCGATGACGCGATAGCCTCGTAGGCCCGAACCCCTGCGGTTCGGGCTCTTTCTTAAAAATTGTGCGCGTCAGGGCTTGCCCTGACCGCAGGCGAAGCCTTGTAGGCCCGAACCCCTGCGGTTCGGGCCCTTTTTTTACAAATTCAAACAAATCGGCGGAACCACAGGGGTTCCGCCCTACGACTTCTGTGATAAATTAATATTTACAACCTCTTAACCGCTTCATCAGTCAAAAACGCCCTATACTTAAACCCCGCTCTATCCGATGCTAGCATGATTTCCCTGAATTTTTGTATCTCCTCAAGTCGCACCAACCGCGCCTCGCTGATTTCGTCCGTATCTATTGGATTAATTTCGCCGCTCAAATATCTGGCCATGAAGACATGCGAAGTCCAATCGATATGATCGGATGCCGATTCAAAACGAGCTTTAATTCTGATTATATATTTTTCAATTTCGATTGCCACTCCGGTCTCTTCCATCGCCTCTCGTTTGGCGCCCGCGATAAAATCCTCGCCCCTGTGAACTCCGCCCGATGGCGCGCGATACAGCCCCGGCGGGTAGAACGGTTTGGCGATAAAAATATATTCATCCCCTTTACGAATAAACATCGTCACATCATGGGCGCGTCCATGATGCATGCTGTCTCTAATACGATTTAATTCTGATTGCGATGTTTCGATTGTGATTGAAAGCTGATCCGGATGGCCGTAAAGTTCTTCCATCCGTTCAACCTGATTGGAGAGAAAGCTCAAAGCGCTTCTAACTCTTCCTTGATAAGCTGACGTTGATAGAGCTCTTTGTAGAAGCCGTTCAATTCCAAGAGCTCGGCGTGCGTCCCCCGTTCGATGATTTTGCCGTCGGCCATTACCAATATCAAATCGGCATCTTTGACTGTGGATATCCTGTGCGATATCATGAAGCTTGTCCGCCCATGCAGAATCTGCCTGATATTGGTTAATATCTCTTCTTCGGTATGCGTATCCACCGATGAAAACGCGTCATCCAAAATCAGCACTCTCGGGTCTGCCGCTAACGCTCTTGCTAATGCCGTCCTCTGTTTCTGTCCGCCTGATAATGTTATCCCTCGTTCACCGACTATCGTATCATACTTATGTGGAAATTCATTTATCTCTTTCGAGATTCCGGCAGCGGCGGCGGAATTCATCACGCTCTCTATGCCCTGCCCGTAATTTCCGTAAGAGATATTGCTCTTGATAGTCTCCGAAAATAGAAACGTCTCTTGCATTACCGGCGAAATCTGCGAACGAAGCGATTCCAGATGTATATTCATTTATATCGATATCATCGATGAATATCATCCCGCGCTCTACGGGATACGCCAATGTCAACAGCGAAACCAGCGTCGTCTTTCCACTGCCGGTTGCCCCTATGATTGCTACATTGGTTCCGGCTTCAATTACGGCGTCGATCCCATTAATTACTTCTTTATTATCATATGAAAATCTCAAATTGCGAAATTCAATTTTCCCCATTATGGGACGGGCTGCCGCATTGACATTGTTCTGCACTATCGGCTGAGAATTCAGCATCGATTCTAACCTGACCATCGACGCCTTCCCCTGCTGATACATACTGATCACCCATCCCAAAGCCGCCATCGGCCAGATCAGCATTAGAAGATACATTATGAACGCCACGAATTCGCCGATTCCGATTTTATCCGCGATTACTGCCTTACCGCCGAACCAGAGCACCATCACGACTGCCGTTCCGCTGAAGAGCACAATTGCGGGGAAAAACATCCCCCAGATTTTGACCATCGACATATTCATTGTCATATAGTCTTTATTCAATTTCGAAAAATCATCTAATTCCGCGTTTTCCTGCACATACGCCTTTACCACACGAATACCTGAAAAGCTCTCTTGCGCTCTGGCGGTGATTGTCGAATATTGTTTTTGAATCACGGCAAATCGCTTATTGAGCTCGCGGCCCAACAGGAATACTAAGACCGAAATAATCGGCATCGGCAATATCGAAAGAAACGTCAGGCTGACACTTATATTCATCATCAATGTCAACGCGAATATCAGCGTCATCCCTGTCGAATAAAAATACATAATCCCCGGCCCGATCATATTCCTGACAGCATCGATATCGTTAGTAGCCTTGGCCATGATATCGCCGGTCGGAGTTTTATCGTAAAATGGTTTATCCAATTTCATTAGATGCGCGAAGAAATCGTTGCGGAAATCATACTCGATCCGCCTCGATGCTACAATCATTGTCTGACGCATGAAATACGTAAGAATCCCTGACATGATTGTCACGCCGACAATCGCGAAACCATATCCGAGCAATCCATCGGTAGTAACATTGGTACTCAATGAATTTATCGCGTTCTTCAAAATCCACGGTGCCGCGACCGCAAATGCTGTTGATACTGTCACCGATATAAATCCGGCAATCCATAGCTTTTTATATTTTAGCATGTAGGGCTTTAATAGCCACAGCGATGAACGTTTCCCGTTTCTCATGGATAACATAAAATCAATTTTGACAATCACTGTCAAGCGGTAACGGAATATTAAATACTCTTCTTAATCCATTTAATTGCGTTCGCAGTTTACTGCGATCGCGATTTCTTCGTTCTTGGGTGGCAGTCATCCTTGACTGCCCCCAATTGACATCTTCTATTGTGGCATTTAGGCGTAGCCGTAGGTCGCGGTTCCGAACGAGCGTAGCGAGTGAGAAACCCGACAGCAATTTTCAAAAACATGTTCAATCAGCATTTGTTTTGATAACCCCCTATAAGTGGAAGGTCGGGGGCCCCGCTTTCTGGTCCGGCGACAGCCGGACGATGTGACGATTTGGATCCTGGGATCCAGCGCCACATTTTAACCGCCTGATGGCGGTCTTAATGTGGCGCGAATGATTAATGCAATGACTTTCGAAATTTCAAAATTGAATGAATTGGATGAAATAAACGAAAACCTGAAATAAAAAAATCCACAAATACAAAGGGCGAAGTATTCCTCCGCCCGTCATATCAAATTATCTCAATTTCGATTTTATCTCTTTCGAGCTTTCTTCTTTGCAGTCTTGTTGACCTTTTTAGGCTGACTGGGTTTTACTAATCGTGTCGCGCCCATTTTTATCCCCAATGCGTGCCATAAGACATCGCGCACTTTTTCCACTGGAATAAATTCGACTTTGTTCTTGATCTCCAATGGCACTTCTTCGAGATCGCTCAAATTTCTCTTGGGAATAATTACCTTCTTAATCCCGGCCCTGTACGCCGCCAACGCTTTTTGCTTGATCCCGCCTATCGGCAGGACATCGCCCCGCAAAGTTATTTCGCCGGTCATGGCAAGATTCGGAGTCACCGGCCTATTAAGAAGCACCGATGCCAACGCCGTGCACATGGTAATCCCCGCCGATGGTCCGTCCTTCGGAGTTGCGCCCGCCGGCACATGCACATGAAAATCATGTGTTTCGAATTCGGAATTGGGAATCCCCAATTCCTTTTGATGCGATTGCAGATATGATAACGCCGCCCTTATCGATTCCTTCATGACATCGCCAAGCTGTCCGGTTAATATTAGTCCTTTTTTCCCCGGCATCTTCGATGCTTCCACGAAAAGAATATCTCCTCCGGATGATGTCCAGGCCAACGCCGGCACCACTCCCACATGAGACATCCTATCGGTGACCTCCTGGAAGAATCGTTCCGGCCCCAAAAATTCTCTGACCTTCTCAGGGTCAATTTTGATATCGCTGATTTCACCTGCCGCTATTTTGCGCGCCACCTTACGGCAGATTGATCCAATTTCGCGGTTGAGATTGCGCAGGCCGGATTCCCTCGTATAATCGGAAATAGCTTTCTTGATCGCCGCATCGGAGATCGAAATATGATGGGCGCTCAAACCATGATCTTCTAAATTTCGTGGAATCAAATATTTCTTGGTGATCGCCAGTTTTTCCATATCGGTATAGCCCGTCAATGTTATTACTTCCATTCGATCGAGCAATACCGGCGGAATTGTCTCCAGCATATTGGCAGTGGTGATAAACATCACCTTCGAAAGATCGAAAACGACATCAAGGTAGTGATCGCTGAAGCTGAAATTCTGTTCGGGATCGAGTACTTCCAGAAGCGCCGATGACGGATCGCCCCGGAAATCCTGCCCGATTTTATCGATTTCATCGAGCATGAATATCGGATTGTTCGACCCAGATTTGCGCAGACCCTGAATCACTCTGCCCGGAAGAGCCCCGATATATGTCCTGCGATGACCCCTGATCTCGGCTTCATCGCGCACACCACCCAATGATATCCTGTGAAATTTCCGTCCCATGGCGCGCGCGATCGAACGGCCCAACGATGTCTTGCCCACTCCGGGAGGGCCGAGGAAGCAAAGTATCGGGCCCTTTAAATCTGATTTCAATTTGCGAACGGCGAGATATTCCAATATTCTCTCTTTGACCTTTTCTAAATCGTAATGATCCTCGTCGAGTATCTCCTGCGCTTTTTTGATATCGAGAACATCCTCAGTGGAAACCGACCACGGCAACGCTACCAGCCAGTCGAGATAAGTGCGGCTGACAGTGTATTCCGCCGCCGATGGATTCATTTTCGAAAGCCTGTCCAATTCCTTTTCGGCAACTTCTTTCGCCTCAACCGGCATTTTGGCGGCCTCGATTTTCGATTTGAATTCCTCCAAATCCATCGTGCGGTCATCGGTCTCGCCAAGCTCTTTTTGAATAGCCTTCAACTGCTCGCGCAGAATATATTCTCTTTGCGATTTTCCCATCTCACTGGCGGCCTCGGATTGAATCTTTTTCGACATCTCCAAAACCTCGATTTCCTTGGTAATAAGGAAAGTCAGTTTTTTGAGTCGTTCGTTGACATTGAATATCTCGAGTATTTCCTGCTTCTGGGTTGTGCTGATATTCAAATTCGAGGCGATCAAATCGGATAGTTTCGATGGGTCTTCGGTGTTCATCGCGGAAACCTGTAGATCGTCCGGCAGATAAGGGGCTAATTGAATTACTTTTTTCAATTGCTCGAGTATGTTCCGCATCTGGGCTTCGGTTTCGACAGTCTGCGAAGCGGTCTCCTCGACAGCCTCGACCTTGCCCTTTAAATATGGCTCGGTCGCCGTATAGTTCTTGATCTTTACCCTCTGCAATCCCTGAACCAAGAATCGAACCGAACCGTCCGGGAATCTCAGCATTTTCAGGATAGCGCCGACCGTTCCGACTTCGTAAAGTTTCTCGGGTGGAGGAAAATCATCTTCCGGGTCTTTTTGAGTTATCAAAACGATCGGGTCGCCGGCCATTAGGGCATCATCGATGAGCTTGGCATATTTCGGCTCGGATATCATCAATGGCATCACCAGTGATGGAAATACCACGGCCGATTTTATGGGCAATATCGCTAATTCCGCTTTGGTAATTTTTTCGGTATCGATCTCAGGTGGGCTTTGCGCTTCGTCCTTAATATTATTGTCCGCCAATATTCCTCCCGGAAACTATTTTCACATCAATCACACACGCCGTAATATAATAGCATAGTTTTCAATCTTCTACAATACCCCCGTATTGTTTGACCTGGCTTTGAATCCATTTTTGAAATTTGTCGAGCTTTTCATCGGAGGAAATTTTGATTACATATTCCCCTTTTTTATTCGAGGGCGCGTCGAATGGGTTCCACATGAATTTGAAATCTTCCTCGAATTTTTTGCGATCGCCGCTCGATGATTCCCAGCCTTTAGAATCAATATCGGTTCCTCCGCCGAATATCACGAGGTAGCTATTGGGAATCGGCCTCTTTTTTATTTCGAGGCTGAATGTCCTGAATTTTATCTTCCCTTCCTGGAACATGAACAATCTCCCATCGACGGTAAACTCTTTTTTATTATCGGCAAAGAAGTCCTCAAATGCGCTTCCGACAATAAAAAAACCGCTATTTTTATATATAAGCTAAATCGATAGTGTGCAATCTAAATTCAGATTAGAAGTGCTTTAAATCGCTGTAATTACACATTAAACCTAATGAGGACAACATCCCCATCTTGCATGATGTAGTCTTTGCCGTGGAGATGAAGCTTCCCCTCTTCCTTGGCCTTGGTCCAGCTGCCGAGCCGATCCAAGTCGGCGTACGAGACAACCTCCGCCCTGATAAAGCCCCGTTCGAGATCGCTGTGGATTTCGCCGGCTGCCTTTTGAGCGTTGATCCCCCGGCGTATCGGCCATGAATGAACCTCGGGCTCGCCGCCGGTCAGAAAGGTTATCATGCCCAAAAGATCGAATGATTTCCTGATTATCGTATCCGATGCCAATTCCGCTATTCCCAGCTCCTTCATAAAATCGGCTTGCTCGCTATCATCAAGACCAGCGATATCCATTTGTATTGGCGCGCAGATATGTGCCAATGATGAATTGGCGTTCTTGGTGAGATTGGAAAAGTCGCTCTCCCATTTTTCCCATTGAGGCAATTGATCCTCGCCGAGATTCAAAATATAAAGCATTGGCTTTTCTGTCAGGAAACGGAATCCGCCAATTGCCTTTCTTTCATCGTCGGTCAATTGCAGTACTCGAAGCGGCTTTTCATCCTCCAATGTCTTCTGGCATTTCTGTAAAATCGCAAGTTCGGTTTCATCCTGCGGCTTGTGGGTAACTTTGATGTTATGAGCAAGCTTGGCAACCCTGCTTTCGATCATCACCATGTCGGCCAATATTAGCTCAGAATCGACTTCGGCAATATCTCGTTTGGGATCCACTGTGCCATCGGGATGGGGTACATTGGGGTTTTCAAAGCATCGCACGACATGAAGTAGTGCGTCGGTTTGGCGGATCGATTGCGCGTAGGCCGCTTCTTTCTTTTTGTCTGACGAAGCGTCCTTAGTTAAACCCGCTATATCGATATATTCGATTTCGGCCTTCGTGATTTTTTTCGGGCTGAATATTTCGACCAGCCTGTCTATCCGTTTATCGGGGACTTTCACGATAGCAAGATTGGCTCCCTTCGATGTCGAATAGTCGCCGACCGCGGCGGTCGAGCCGGTGAGAGCGTTGAAGACCGATGTCTTACCCGATAATGGCAGTCCTATGATTCCTAATTGCAGCATATCTCTAACCTCAATATATCCATTAAATGCTAATAAATGAAATGGTTTCTAAATATAGTTATCGCTATCATATCGGAATATCAACAACGCTTTCGAAAATATAATCAGGACGATATTCCTTCTTAATTTTTTTCACTGCCAAACTGTCTTTTTGTGAACCGGTCAGGACCCAGCATGTTTTCATCCCGATCTTCTTAGCTCCGATCAGATCCGCGAATGGGTCATCCGATACCATCAGGATTTTATTAGGCGATACATTCCAGCTTTTGACGCTGTCCAAAAAGAAATGTCTGTCCGGCTTGCCACAGACTACCGCCTTCACCATGCAGGCATTCTCCAATGCCGCCGCGATCGGGCCCGATGACATGGCGATCTCTCGTTTCTCATTCATGAAACGGCGATTTCGGTGAAGGGTATACAGAATCGCTCCATTATCAATTATCGCCTTCACCGCCAAATTGAGTTTTTGATATGTTAATGTTGGATCATACCCAACCAGCACCGAGTCGACGTCGAATGATTTTTTCGGTTTGATACCCTCGCTTAAGAGATATTTCCCGACAGCAGGCTTTGCCAATGTCAGACAGCTTTTCACATTTTGTTTTTTCATTCTGACAACTGCCTCGGTCAGACATGTGAAAAAATCATTTTTTGCGAAAACGAACCCTTTTTTGCGGAGTATACTATACAAATCATCGGGGGATTCGGTCGTATTATTTGTCACCAGATGCGCGCTGATACCCTTATGAATAAGGGAATTGTACCATTTGACCGCGCCTGGAACCGGAGCATAAAGCTTGTCGAGCACAATAGTGCCTTCGATATCCAAAAGGAAATACTTGAAACTTCTCATAGATTTGCAAGATACTTTTCCATGTCATAAAAGGCAATATCAATTGCCATAATGAAAGCATCCATATATATTAAGCTTTTTTAATCCAGGGGAATTATTGGCTGAAAAGATCGAAAATAAAAAAGTCGGACTAAAAGAAAACCTGCTCAGCATTCGAACTCTTCTCGGTTTCGCGGTCGCCGCGATCGTCATTTATATTTTCCTGAAAAATTTCGATCTCTCTACGGCTTTGAAATCATTATCAAAAGCCAAGTGGCCATATTTCATTCTTTCCATACTGGTTTTTTATATCTCATTACCGCTCAGGGGAGGACGATGGGGTGTCCTGCTCAAACCTGCCGGGCACAAAATCGGGTACTACCCATTGTCTCATTATTATTTTCTGTCATGGTTCGCCAATGCTGTCTTGCCGGCGCGTATCGGCGATATTTATCGCGCGTATCTGCTCAAAAAGAACAAGGAAGTGCCGCTATCATTATCGTTCGGCGTGCTGTTCTCGGAACGGGTTTTCGATCTGGCGATTGCCGCGATATTGGTAGTATTTTCAGGCACATACTTTTGGTCTCTTATCAGCGGAACCAGCGAGGCCAACTACCTGACTTATGGGCTAATTGTCATCGGATTAATAATCTTGGTATTCGCGGCCACCATTTTCGCGATGCCGCAAATTATCAAATTAGTACCCGAAAAATGGAAAGGTAAATTGGTATCGTTCAAAACAGGACTATTCAAATCTCCATCCCTTTTCCCCCTGATAGTTTTAATGACGCTGGCGATCTGGATGACCGAGGCGCTGAGGCTTTATTTCGTATTTTTGGCGTTCGATATCAATGCCGGATTCTTAGTCGCGATTTTTATTTCTCAGGCCTCGCTGATACTGATGTCCATTCCGCTTTCGCCAGCCGGCCTGGGCTTGGTCGAACTCCTGATGCTCAAGATTTTGACGACGGTCAAAATTTCCCCAGATATTGCAGGAGCTATTACTATCAGTGATCGTTTAATCAGTTACTGGAGCTTGCTTTTAATAGGCGGTATATGCTATCTTTTATCTTCGAGGGTACGATGAATATCTTAGTGTGCATTCCAACTTACAATGAGAAAGAAAACATCAATAATATCATTTCCTCTGTTCTTTCCCAGGGAGATGATATCGAAATTCTTATTATCGATGACAATTCTCCCGATGGTACGGCAGCTATCGTAGAATCATTGATCAAAACCAATCCTCGTATCCACATCCTGAAACGGCCCGGCAAGCTCGGATTGGGAACCGCCTATGTCGATGGATTTACATTCGGTCTAAAGCTGCCGCAAATCGGATATTTTATGGAAATGGACGCTGATTTCTCGCATGACCCCAAATATATCGCTGATTTTCGTAAGACGATTCAGGATAATGATCTTGTTATCGGTTCACGGTACAGCAACGGTATTTCGATAGTGAATTGGCCATTATCCCGTTTGATGCTCTCATATTTCGCGTCGATTTATGTCAGATTTATTACCGGTATGCCGGTAAATGATCCCACCGGCGGTTTCAAATGCTTCCGGCGTGAAGTCCTTGAATGGCTGGACCTCAAACGAATTAAATCCAATGGTTACGGCTTCCAGATCGAGATGAATTTCTATGTCTGGAGAGCCGGATTTAGATTAAAGGAAATTCCGATTTTATTCATTGACAGGCGCGCCGGATCGTCCAAAATGTCAAAGAGAATAGTCATTGAAGCTGTCTTCGGAGTCTGGAGACTATTCTTGAAAAAGCTATTTCGAATGGACAAGCTTAAACGGAAATAAATCATAATTCTTGATCCCAATTCCTAATATTTCATATTAATCGATTTCCAATAATTCTTTAAAAGAATCATATAGCTTCTTGCCCTTTTATAAAGCATCGATTATATTAGTCGCCGTTGAAATGATAATACTTGTGGCAAAAGGAGAAATTTAGATGAGGAAAATCTTCGGAATATGCGCGGTTTTGCTATTAGTATCAGGTGTTGCCGCCGGAGCTGAATACTGGCATTTTGGACTGGGCGTTAAGGCAATTGTAGCATCCCCTGGAAGCGGCTATTCGACTGCTTATGGCGGCGGAATTACTGCCAATTTTGGTCTTCCGGATTCGAAATTCGTGACGCAGCTTGAATTTGAAAAATGGAAATCGACCTATTATTTGACATTTCCAGAAGATACTATGAGCACCAAGCATCAATATAGCGGTCTTGGGGCAGGGTTCTTTGAGAAATACAGGGGTCTCGATATCTCATCGAAATTTTCCGGATATGTTATAGGTGGATTTGGCGCTTACTTCCTTGAATTGAAACGCAAAGTTCTCTTAACCGGCACAAATCAATATGAATTGCGCTCGGTGCACCTTCATACAGTGCCATTTTTAGCCGGTGGGTTGGGAATCGAAGGAAAATTGAAAAGTAATTTATATTGTTTTGTTGAAGGACGATATATCGGGATCGTCTCGAATTTGGACGCGGATAAAGATATTATCGCAGCTTCGGCCGGATTGAGAATGGTATTTTAGAAAGCCAAAAGATTTCATTGATTAAGCCGCCTATCCAGGCGGTTTTTTTTATCTATCTTTCCCGATTTTTGAAGATAGAAATAAAATAAATCTATTCATTTCGTCTTTGGATGAGAAATATCTCTTAGGCACTATATAGGCGAGCTTGGGATTGGTATAAATCAGCACTATTTTTCGTGTCTCCCTGACCATCTCTATTTTAGCCCAGGGCATATTGACGTCGCGCTCATCGGATTTGATATGAATACCCGTTGAATCCAAAATATATCTTCGCGCCATCATCTGTTTTTCGACTGCCGGGCTTTTCAGAATCAATATCTGCATTATAAGCACAAAGGGCTGCGACAGCCCTACCGCTAAGATCGCGGCCCACCAGAATGCCAGCATGCCGAGCGTCTCCCTTGTTTCCCGGTCCGGGTAGATTATTGAAATATATACTCCTACAATAAGTATTATAAATGCGATAATATCCAGAAGCAGCAGCCAGCGAATATGCATAAAATTATATTCAATAATATCGCCCTTAGTCAGCTTGACCTCGATTTCGAATGATTCCATCATCAGCTCCCGGCCTAAAATAAATGAATTATCACTCAATAGACAGCGAAAACTATTGCTGCGTATCACGACTTGCCCGCCAAACAAATGGCGGATTAACACTGACCGCAAATGAGGACGGGATGCGGTCACGCCAAGGCGTGACTCGCAGGAAAATGCCGCGGGCCCTCCGGCTCGTAGTCCCGACATGAAATGTCGGGGCGTGAACTGGGCGAGTGAAGCGATATGTATTCCCGGATATTAGCAGGTTGGAATAAGCATGCCATCCCTAAAGTTTTGGCCGTCACGCCCGCCAGTTCACGCCCGGCAATTGCCGGATTGAAAATCCGGAATTGCCGGACTACGAGCCGACAAAAAAGCCCCGCTCAATAGTGAACGGGGCTAATATTCATATAAATCTAAATTTATTCGCCGTTATCGCCCAATTTCTCGCCGGCCGGTACACGGGCAACATCGATTACCTTATCGCCGGAATCGAGGCCCATCAGGCGGACTCCCTGGGTTGCCCTGCTTATGGAACGGATCGAACTGATCGCAAGACGATTGACTATGCCTCGTTGGGTGATTAAGAGAAGCTCGTCGTCATCGACAACTTCTTTGACAGCGACTACTTCACCATTTCGCTCGGACACTCTGATATTGATAACCCCTTTGCCGCCTCTATTGGTTATTCGGTAATCGGCGATATCGGATCTTTTCCCGTGGCCATTTTCGCAGACTGTCAGCAAGGTTGACTCCCTCTTGACAACAACCATACCGATAGCATAGTCGCCTTCTTCGAGAGTTATGCCTCGAACTCCGTAAGCGGTTCGGCCCATGGCCCGGACAGTGTTTTCGGGGAATCTTATCGCCTGTCCCCGGCGAGTGGCCAGGATTATATCGCAATTGCCATCGGAAAGCTCCGCGCCGATCAAGAAATCGTCTTCGGGCAGTGTGACCGCGATAATGCCATCGCGGCGGGGGTTGGAGAATGCGGAAAGCTCGGTCTTCTTGATCTGTCCGGTTTGAGTGGCCAGCGTTATAAATCCGCCGGCTTCGAAATTTTTGACTGGCACGAAGGCGGTAATAGTGTCATCCTTATCAATGCCTATTAAATTGATAATCGCTTTTCCCTTGGCGAGCCTTCCGCCCTGTGGAATCTCGTGGACTTTCAACCAGTAGCATTTGCCGCGGCGAGTGAAGAAAAGGATATAGTTATGAGTGGATGCCACAAACATATGCTCCACGAAATCCTCTTCCTTTGTTTCCATGCCGATAACGCCCTTGGTGCCGCGCGATTGCTTCTTGTAAGCAGATATTGAAAGCCGTTTGATATACCCCGCATGGGAGATCGTGACTATCATATCCTCTTCGGCGATTAAATCTTCAATTGTGAAATCATCATCGATATCTTCTTCAATTATCACCGAACGGCGGGCATCGCCGAATTTTTCTTTCATATCATTGAGTTCGTCTTTGATAATCTGCATACGGCGCTGTTTGGACGCTAGTATCTCATTGAGCTCGGCGATTAACTTTATGGTGGCTTCGTATTCTTCGATAATCTTATCGCGTTCGAGGCCGGTTAGTCTCTGCAAACGGAGATCCAGAATCGCCTGGGCCTGGATTTCGGATAGTTTGAATCTGGTTACAAGGCCAATCTTTGGCCTCGGCCGGGTCTTTCGATTTTCTGATAAGAGCAATAACGGCATCGAGATTATCTAATGCGATTTTGTAACCTTCGAGTATATGAGCGCGCTTCTCGGCCTCGGCTAGATCGAAACGGGTGCGCCGTTCGACCACTTCATGGCGATGGTCTATGAAATTCTGTAGAAGCTCTTTGATATTCAAAACACGCGGCTGACCCTTGACCAACGCCAGGGTAATCATTCCGAATGTCGCTTGCATTTGGGTAAGCTTGAAAAGCTGATTCAAAACTATATCAGCCTGGATATCTTTCTTGAGCTCGATTACGATCCTCATACCGTCGCGATCGGATTCATCGCGCAGGTCGGAAATACCTTCAAGCCGCTTATCGCGCACTAATTCGGCGATCTTTTCCAGAAGATTCGATTTATTGATCTGATATGGGATTTCACTGACAATAATGCTTTCGCGGCCGTTCTTCTGGACCTCGACATTGGCCCTGGCTCTGACATAAAATCTACCCCGGCCGGTCAAATATCCTTGCTTCATACCGGAAATACCGAAAATCAATCCGCCGGTCGGAAAATCCGGGCCCTTAATATAATTCAGGACATCCATGACAGACATTTCGGGAGTATCGATCAGCGCGCATAGCGCCTCGACAGCCTCAGTTAGATTATGGGGGGGGATATTGGTCGCCATACCGACCGCGATACCGGATGAGCCATTGCAAATCAGATTCGGGAATTTCGACGGTAGTACAGTTGGCTCTTCGCGGGTCTCGTCGTAGTTGGGGATCATATTGACGGTATTTTTTTCGAGATCGGTAATCATCTCCATCGACATCGGGGTCAGACGGGCCTCGGTGTACCTCATCGCCGCCGCCGAGTCACCATCGATAGAGCCGAAGTTGCCCTGGCCATCGACCAGCAGGTAGCGCATATTGAAATCCTGCGCCATTCTCACCAATGTCGGATAGACAACCTGTTCGCCATGGGGATGGTAGTTGCCCGACGTATCGCCCGCGATCTTGGCGCATTTCCTGTGGGGACGATTGGGCGCTAGATTGAGATCGTTCATAGCGACCATGATGCGCCGATTGGACGGCTTCAAACCATCGCGGACATCAGGCAAAGCGCGGTTGGTGATGACCGACATGGAGTAGTCGATATAGGAAGATTTCATTTCATCTTCGATATAGACTGGTAGTATTTTCTCAGATTCGAGTGGCATTTATCTTTATTCTCCTTACATGCACATTACAGAAATAAATTCCCACGCGCTGCCTATTCAGATCCCAGACACCGCCAGAAATAAAAAAGTATTATACATGAAACCGGCAATAATTTCAACTGATTTGATGGGGAAAATGGCTTCGTAAAAGGGTGATTTTATGATAGGTTAGAGAACATCTCAAATTGAATGGTTTGCGCTGTTTCCTTTATTGCAATTCCTTATCTTTTGGGCGATTGCACAGCTACTTTCCAATAGTTTTCATGTCAGATTTTCATGTCATTTAATCTCGCAAGATGGATTCGGACTAATTACATTTCTCATTGGGCATAATTGCTAAATTCTTAAAAATCATTTGGTTTGGGGGATATTATTTCGTAATATCCGTTTTGCATTGAATTATAGTATTCACCCTCTGGCGCATGGAGGCCCAATGAAACCTGATTTCAATTTTGCTTCAAATTACATTAATGGTAAATGGATAGAGTCGTCGCCATCCGATAACCAGGAAATTATAAATCCCGCTACCCTCGAAAAGATAGGCATTGTCAAATTTTCGACCAAAGACGAAGTCGATGACGCTGTCAAGGCGGCCAAGAAAGCGTTCAGGGAATGGCGCCTGACGCCCGCAGTCGTAAGGGCGCGGTATCTCTTTAAACTGAGAGATTTGCTCGAACGGGATTTCGAGGAGATTTCCCGAATACTTGACAAAAGAAAACGGCAAGGCCATAGCCGAATCGCGCGGCTCGGTGACGACGCGGTATCGAGAATGTCGAAGCCGCCTGCGGAATACCGACCCAGATGCAGGGAGTCAATCTCGAAGATATCGCCCCCGGCATCGATTGCGATGTAGTCCGTCAGCCGATGGGAGTATTCGCCTGTATAACGCCATTCAATTTCCCAGCGATGGTGCCGTTATGGTTTTTCCCAATGGCGGTTGCTTGCGGAAATACATTCGTCGTAAAACCATCCGAACAGACACCGCTTTCGCAGAAGAAAATATTCGAATTGATCGATGAGGCCAAATTCCCGCCGGGAGTGATTAATCTTGTCAATGGCGATGGCGAAGTCGCCAGAGCGTTGATCAACAATCCCGATGTTGTCGGTATATCGTTCGTGGGCTCATCGAAGATAGCCGAATCGGTCTATCGCGAATCATCCGCCAAGGGCAAACGAGTCCAGGCTCTCGGCGGCGCCAAGAATTTCGTGGTTGTCATGCCCGATTGCGATCTCGATAAGACGGTGGCGACATTGATAGATTCTATCTACGGCTGCGCCGGCGAACGATGCCTGGCCGCCAGCGTCATATTGACAGTCGGCGATGTGCATGAGCCATTCAAGAAGAAGCTGGCCGAAGCCGCAAAGAAGCTCAAGATCGGCAATGGCCTCGATGAATCAATCGGCTTAGGTCCGGTTATCTCGCAAAAGCACAAAGAACGAGTTCTTTCATATATCGAAAAGGGAATCAAAGAGGGCGCGGATCTTGTCCTCGATGGCCGTACGCCGAAAGTTGAAGGCGACCTCAAGGGACATTTCGTGGGCCCAACAATTTTCGACAATGTTACCACCAAAATGACAATCGCCCGCGAGGAGATATTTGGCCCGGTGGCATGCCTGATGCCGGTCAAAAATATCGATGAAGCATTGAAGCTGATTAATGAAAATGAGTATGGCAACGCGACCGCGATATTCACATCGAGCGGCAAAGATGTCCGCAAATTCAAATACGAGGCCGGGATTTCAATGATCGGAGTCAATATCGGTATTGCCGCGCCTATGGCGTTCTTCATGTTTGGCGGCACCAAGAGATCATTCTTCGGCGACCTGAAAGCGTACGGACGAGATGGAGTCGAATTCTATACAGACAAGAGAGTAATTATCTCTCGCTGGTTTTAATAAGAAAGGGGTATATCACGATGGCACGGAAAGTAATCTGTGGTTTGATTCAGTCTATAAACCCTCCATTTAAAATCGATGACCCGGTTGAAAAAATTAAAAAAGACGCTATAGAAAAACATTTAAAGCTAATCGAGCAGGCGGCCAGCAAAAATGTAAAAATCCTCTGCATGCAGGAGCTTTTCTACGGCCCATATTTCGCGGCGGAGCAAAGCACAAAATGGTACGCCCTGACCGAACCAATCCCCGACGGCCCGACAACGAAGCTTATGCAGGAAGTCGCCAAGAAGCATGGCATGGTGATAGTGGTGCCGATTTATGAGAGTGTCATGGCGGGCGTCTACTATAATACCGCGGCAGTCATCGACGCCGATGGCACATATCTCGGAAAATACAGAAAGAATCATATACCCCATGTACAGCCGGGATTCTGGGAAAAATTCTATTTCAAGCCCGGCAATCTGGGATATCCTGTTTTCAAGACTCAATACGGAATGGTCGGAGTTTATATCTGCTATGATCGTCATTTCCCGGAAGGCGCGCGTATACTCGGAATGAATGGCGCGGAAATTGTATTCAATCCATCGGCGACAGTCGCCGGGCTTTCGGAATATTTATGGGAACTCGAACAACCGGCGCATGCCGTTGCCAACGGGTATTTTATCGGAGCGATTAATCGTGTCGGTCGTGAGATGCCCTGGAATATCGGCGAATTCTACGGCAAAAGCTATTTCTGCGATCCGCGCGGCAAGATAATCGCGCAGGCCAAGCGAGATACCGATGAAGTCGTAGTCGCCGAAATCGATTTCGATTTGATATTGGAAGTCCGCAATGTCTGGCAATTCTACCGTGACCGCAGACCGGAAACTTATGGTGATTTGGAACGGCTATTGCCGTAATGACAACATAGATTGGAGCATGATCTTATGGATTCCTCTGAAATTAGAAAGAAAAATAAAGAATTCCTGATGCCCTGTGTGGCCAATTACTACGCCGAGCCCATAATAGCGAAATCGGGAAAGAATCAATATGTGTACGATAACGACGGCAAAGAATATCTCGATTTCTTTTGCGGAATATTGACAACCATGCTGGGGCATTCGAATCCGCATGTGAATTCCAAAGTAACCGAGCAGATAGGCAAGCTTCAGCATACATCGACATTATATCAGACAATTCCGCAGGTTCAGCTGGCGGAGAAACTTGCGCAGATAACACCCGGCAAATTAAAACAGAGCTTCTTCACCAATTCCGGCACCGAAGCCGATGAAACAGGTGTCCTGGCGGCCAAAAAATTCACCGGTTGCGATGAGATAATCGCGCTTCGTCACGCTTATAGCGGCCGTTCGGTGCTGGCGCAGAATTTGACAGCGCATAGCAAATGGCGTCAGGTGGGAAGCACCGTGCCCGGCATCAAGCACCTTCATAATCCGTATTGCTATCGATGTCCATTCCATCTCGAATACCCGGCTTGCGATCTGGCCTGCGCCCACGATTTAGAGGAAATGATTCAGACAACCACATCCGGTAAAATTGCCGGATTTATAGCTGAACCGATACAGGGTGTCGGCGGATTTATTACCCCCCCGAAAGAATATTTCAAAGTCGCTGTCGATATAATTCGAAAATACGGCGGCGTCTTTATTTGCGATGAAGTACAAACAGGCTTTGGACGGACCGGCGGCAAGATGTTCGGTATAGAGCATTGGGGTGTAGAGCCGGAGATAATGACATTCGCCAAGGGTATGGCCAACGGTTTCCCGATCGGCGGGACAATTGCCACGCCGGAAGTGGCGGCTTCGATGACCGGCCTTTCGATTTCGACATTCGGCGGAAATCCGGTTTCTTGCACAGCGGCGCTGGCGACAATCGAGGTTGTGGAGAATGAGAAGCTTCTCGACCGTGTTGCCAAGAATGGTGATTATTTCTTCGGCGCGCTTCGTCAAATGCAAAAGAAATATAAGAAGATCGGCGATGTTCGCGGGATGGGACTGATGATCGGTGTCGAGATTGTCGGCGATAAGAAGATACCCGACTCCGATACAGTCGTGAAGATATTCGAATTGACGAAAGAAGCCGGACTTTTAATCGGCAAGGGCGGATTATACGGCAATGTCCTTAGAATCACTCCCCCGCTCAATATCGAAACCGGCGATATTGATAAGGCGTTGGCGATTCTCGATTCGGTATTTAAAAAGGTCGCATAATACAAGGCTGAAATGGCATCTGAGAATGATCATCATCCTCCGCTCCTGACTCCTCAGGAGGCGGTGGCCGAGGCTTCGCGTTGTCTATCGTGCAATGACGCACCCTGCCGCGATGGCTGTCCGGCATCGAATGATATAGTTAAATTCATTCGTCAGATAGCCCAGCGAAATTTTCGCGGGGCGATAAAGACTGTCCGCGAATATAATGTCCTGGCCGGAACATGCGCCTTGATTTGCCCGGTCGGCGAGCTTTGCGAATTTCGCTGCACCACCAAAATGCAGAAAGCCGATCGAGATTGGGGCATTGCAGAGATTTGTTGCCGAATATGACAGGCAACAAGGCATGAGCCTGCTGTCAGCGGATGAGCCTAACGGAATGTCAGTCGGAGTAATCGGCTCGGGCCCGGCGGGGCTTGCGGCGGCATTCGAGTTGTGCCGTCTGGGATATAATGTTGAAATCCACGAAGCTGAAGATCTGCCGGGAGGGATTTTGACATACGGGATACCATCATATCGCCTCAATCGAGAAATTGTCAACGATGAAATCGAATATATAAAGGCCATGGGAGCCAAGATTATCACGAATTCCAAAATAAATAGCCTGGCCGAAATTCAAGCAAAACATGATGCCATATTTATCGGAGTTGGAGCATACAAGCCTATTGATCTTGATATCGAAGGCGCTCATCTCGAACATATTTATCAAGCGGTTACATTTCTCAAGGATCGCAGGATCGCGGAATTGCACGATAAGCCGCCTGTAATTACTCTTGGCAAAAATGTGATCGTCATCGGCGGAGGCAATACCGCTATCGATGCCGCCCAAAGCGCACGAATTTCCGGAGTGAATGTAAGGATTTATTACAGGCGCGGCGAGACGGATATGCCGGCATTCAAATCGGAAATTGATTCGGCGAAAAAATCCGGCGTGATTTTTAAATTCAATTATGCACCCTCGAAATTCCAGATACATGACGGCGAAATCAAGGCGATATTCAAAAAGACCAAACCGGGCGAACCCGACAAATCAGGCCGTCCTATACCTGTCATTATAGATGGCTCCGACGAGGAAATAATGGTGGATGATGTTCTTCTGGCAATAGGCCAGGGAGCGACATTTAAAGAAATCGATAAAATAAAAACAGATTCACGCGGCCTGGTTGTTATAGATAAAGAAACAGGCGCGACATCCATGCCGGGCATTTACGCGGGAGGCGATGCGGTCAATGGCGGGGCGACGGCGGTTCAGGCTGTGGCCGAGGGAAGACGCGCGGCTCATGGAATAGACGAATACCTGAAAAATCGGACAACACAAGGATCCGGCAAGGGAGGATCGACATGAGAATCGCAAAAAAGATAGATCTCAAAACCAATTTCTGCGGCTTCGAAATGATGAACCCGTTCATGCTATCATCCGCGCCGCCGACCGGAACGGGCGAGATGATCAAAAGAGCGTTCGAGGCCGGATGGGGCGGGGCGGTCACTAAGACATTGGGGCATGACCGCGATCTCATGGCCAATGTCACTCCGCGGCTGGCATCGCTGTCGTTCCCCGGAAAAAGCGATGAGGCCAAAAAGCTGTATGGCCTTCAAAATATCGAATTGATAACCGATAGGCCGTTGAATATCTGGCTGAAAGAGATCGAGGATATCAAGAAAAGCTATCCCAAGCATCTGCTAATCGCCAGTATCATGGCGGGCGGCAAAGACAAGACCGGCTGGCAGGAGTTGGCTAGGATGTGCCAGGCGGCTGGAGCAGATATGCTGGAGCTCAATTTCTCATGTCCCCATGGAATGCCCGAAAAAGGGATGGGGGCCGCTATCGGACAGAATCCGGAAATCGTCAAGACGGCGACATCATGGGTAAAGCAGGCCTGCACGATTCCGGTGATTGCCAAGATGACACCCAATATAACCGATATCCGAGTCCCGGCTCGCGCGGCTGTCGATGGCGGCGCCGATGCAATTTCGGCGATTAATACTGTAGCCGTTATCACGGGTATCGATTTGGAAACATTGACTCCCTACCCGAATGTCTTCGGCAAGAGTACTCACGGCGGATATTCCGGTCCGGCCATCAAGCCGATCGCGTTGAAGGCGGTGGCTAATATAGCCTCGGAATTGCATGTACCTATTTCGGGTATCGGCGGGAATCGAGACCTGGAGCGATGCCGCGGAATTTATTCTGCTGGGAGCATCGTCGTTACAAATCTGCACGGCGGTCATGTTTCGCGGTTTCGGGATTATCGATGAATTGAAAGAAGGGCTTTCCGGATTCATGGAAGACCATGACTTCGGAACGATAAAGGATTTTGTTGGAAAATCATTGCCGAAACTAACCGACCATATAGGGCTCGAACGAAAAAAGCGATTGGTCTCATCGATCAACGAATCAGCCTGCGTAAAATGCGATCGCTGCGTGGTCTCTTGCCGCGACGCCGGCTATCAGGCGATATCATCCGGCGCGGACAGGATTCCGAAAGTCGACAAGCAGAAATGCACAGGATGCTCGCTTTGTGTTCAGGTATGCCCTGTTTGGGACTGTGTTTCGTTAGTGGCGGCATAATAGCAATTTGACCAATGGAGGAACAATGGATCTAAAAATTACCGGCGGAAAAATTGTCACGACCGAGGGAAGCTACAGAGCCGATATCGGTATCGAAAAAGGGAGAATCAAGGCCATAGCGCAGTCGCTTCCCGGCGATGCTAAGAAGACAATCGACGCCAAAGGAATGGTCATCTTCCCGGGCGCGATCGATGTTCATGTCCACTTGCAGTTGCCATTTTGCGGAACAGTGTCTGCGGACGATTTCGAGAACGGCACTAAGGCGGCAGCCTGCGGCGGAGTAACTACCGTTATCGATTTCGCCATTCAGAAAAAAGGCAAGACTATCAGAGAGGCAGTCGATTCCAGAATGGCCGAAGCTGATGGCAAAGTCGCTATCGATTATTCATTGCATGCCGTGCCAACAGACTGGAATGACAAAACCAAAGGCGAATTAAAGAAGCTCGCCGCCGATGGTTTTACCACATTCAAGATGTTTATGATTTACGCCAAGGAAGGGATGATCAGCGACGACGACGCGCTTTTTGACGCATTGGAGGAGACGGGCTCTTTCGGCGGAATGGTCGGAGTGCATGCTGAATCGGTCAGGGTTTTGGATTTGCTGATCAACCGTTTCCATAATCCGAAAGATATGAAAAAACATGGCGCCTATGCCCATGTGCTTTCAAGGCCTAATTATGTCGAGGCCGAGGCAATCCAGCGCGCGGTTACCTGGGCCGAAGCGACTAATGGCAAATTGTATATCGTACATATGTCAACGGCCGAAGGCGCTGAGATTATCAAAAAGGCCAAGGCGCGCGGCCTGAATGTCTATGCCGAGACCTGCCCGCAGTATCTGCTTTTAGACAATTCAGTTTTCAAAAAACCGAACGGCCATCTCTACGCGACCTGCCCGCAGATTAAGAAAAAAGTAGATTCCGATAGATTATGGCAGGCGATTGCCGATGGTGATATTTCGACTATCGCGACCGATACCTGCACGTTTACGACCAAGCAAAAGGCAATGTGGCAGGGTGATTTCACGAAAATCCCATTCGGACTGCCTGGTGTGGAAACGTTGCTACCGTTGATGTACAGCTATGGAGTTGGCAAGAAACGGATCACTGAATCACAGCTTGTGAAAAATCTCTGCACCAATCCCGCCAAGCTGATGGGACTATACCCTGAGAAAGGCACGATCGCAGTCGGCTCCGATGCTGATCTGGTGATTTTCGATCCGCTGAGAAAAGTGACATTGTCTCATAAGAATCTGCAGACCAATTGCGACTGGTCGCCATTCGAGAATTTCAAGCTGACCGGCTACCCCGATACGACTATCAGCCGCGGGAAAATAGTGGCTCAAAAGGGCAAATTCGTCGGCGAAATTGGCCACGGGAAATTCATCAAGAGGCATATCGGGCAGAATTTGTAGATTCGATTTCTTCGCGTCGCGAAAAATCTAACTTCACCAAGCTACCCTGCTGTCGGGTGGGAATTGATAGTATTATTTTCCACCCTTATGGAACATCCATAACACATATACGTTGAAATAATTTTCCGCTTTGCGGAATTCAAAAAGGTGCGGAGGCCGGCAACTTAATAAGGGGATAATTTGATGACTTCGATCAAGAGCAGATACATTCGCTACACCTTAATGACATTGATATTAGGGATAGTTATCTATTTGGCGCTGGGCTTTGGAAGCCGATCCTTTGAGGATTACTGTCCCTTCGGGGGAGCGGAAAGCCTTTGGGGACTCATTAAGGCTGGTGAATTTTCCTGCGCCCTCGGACCTCTCAATCTTTCGCTGATGCTGGCAATGCTCGCGCTTGTTTTGATTGTCAAAAAATCATTTTGCGGCTGGGCTTGTCCGATTGGGTTTTTGAGCGAATTGCTTGGAAGGCTGGGTGGAGTCACCTGGAAAAAGCGGCCCCGGATAAATCGCAAAATCGATTCCGCTCTGAAATTCATCCGTTATCCTGTTCTGATATTCGCGCTATATTTTACTTACAAGACAGGCGAATTGGTCTTGCGGGGATACGATCCCTTTTACCTGATATTCTCCGGCTTTGGACACGGCAGCGCCGGATTGATTTCAATTTTAGTCACGGGCGTTATTGTGGTCGGGGTTTTTGTTATCCCGATGGCATTTTGCCGTTATCTCTGCCCCATGGGAGCGATATTCGATCCCTTCAGCAGGCTCGGACTGGTAAAAATCACGCGAGACAATTCCAGTTGTACATCATGCGGGAAATGCTCTCAAGCTTGCATTCACGATATTCCAGTTCATCAACACCAGGTCATAAGACACAAGGATTGCACCAATTGCCTCGAATGCATGGATTCCTGCAAAGAAAAGGACGTCTTGAAACTTCGGGCAATCTTATAAGGAGTAGATATGGAAATTCCAAAAATAATAATACCGATTTTCGTAATTTCCGCTTTAGTCGGCGGGTATCATCTCAAACCGCATTTGTTCAGCCTACAACTAATAAGACATTTGACGCGAAGGCCGGGGCCAAAACCATATTTGTGGTTGAAGGGCTCAAATGCAAAGGCACAGCAACCTTCTTTTCATCATTATACGATAGCATTCCGGGTATTTATGGTATTGAGACTTTCGCGACTGAGCATAAGGCCATCTTTAGCTACAACCCTGAAATGATTTCGGTGGATAGCATCAAGACGATTATGGAAGGGAAAATATCATTTGAGGATGGCACCAGCGAACAGGTTTTCAAATGCCTGTCTGTTAATTAGAAATATTCCTGATTATCAAAACAACCGCTTAATTGGGCGGGAAGCGTCATCGACTGTCTTCAAATAATCCAGCCATAAGGGTCAGTTGTGAATAGCTGCAGCTAATAAGAGCTTCTGCCGAATAGCGCGTCCCTTGCCCATTTTTACTTATCACAAAAATAACGGTTAGCATTAAGAATAATACTTGACATGGATTAAATTGGCGGTAAATTATTACCGATAATAAAGGGGTCTTCCCCGTTTATTTAAGACGTAGTTTGTGAACAAATTCACTAACGGGGCAAAAGGGCAAGCTTAGGATATTGCGGCTTTTTTGATAGCATGTATTTGATGGGGAAAAGATAATGATAATTAATTGGTTGAAGAATAAGGATTTCTTTTCCAATAAATTTCCGGATAAGGAAGGTATGGGTATGGGTAAACTCATCACAGTTGTTTTCTTCCTGGTCAGCGCCGTAGCGTTGGCGGGCGGACCGATGGACGGTATTGATATTCATAGACCCGGAAGCGGCGGACATAATCCCGGGATGCTTCTCGATACGCCGCCATTTTCGCCCGGCTATCATAATGGCGCCGACCTGGTCTGTTCCGATTGCCATGTCATGCATGGCTCGATGCAGCATAATTATGGCTATCAGGACCCCTTCACTTATCCATTTGTCATGGAACCGCCGACAAACAAGCTTTTGAAAGCCACGAGCGCGTTGGCATTGTGTCTTAATTGTCATCAAGACAAAGTTAATGTCCCTGACGTTGTGGGCTCCGATGTCAACGGCGGCACCCTTCGGGCCGCGGGACAATTCGGCGATCCCGGCGCTATCAACGACAATGGCCATAATATTGGGACTGCTCCAGGCGACCTTTGTCTGAGATGTCATTTTGGAGGAGAATTCAGGACCGCAACTGTTGATTGCGTTGATTGTCATGCTCCTCACGGCACCGGTTATTATCGCAATCTGCAATGGGCATCATGGCCCGGCGGCGAGCCTCCGATTGTCGCATTTGTGAATCCCGGCGCGACAGGCCTTCAGAAATATCAGCAGGATAATGTAAAGTACGGCGAGCCCGGCGATGCAGGTGGCGAACCAACCTGGCGTGAGGTAACCAATATCTGTATCGATTGCCATCACACATTATTGGATGCTGGTACAAATGGTGGACGATATACAAACCCCGATCTCGATTTCCATTGGAACCGCCATCCAGTCTCGAATACCGAATATGGCGCATATCGCCCGATTAGCGGCTTACCCGGCGATCCGGTTTACACAGCCGATAGTACAAATTGGTATAATGGTCAGGGCTCGGAATTTTCAGTTGGACGTATGCCATTCCTGGTCAGGGAAGCGCATGATTTCAATGCAGCATCCCAGGTAGCTTATAATAACGAGGTCTTTTGCCTCTCGTGCCATCAGGCGCACGGCTCCACCAACGCATTTGGTATGAGATGGAATCCAGCGGACAACTCAGAGGAAATGAGAACAGCCGGATGCCGTCAATGCCATGATAATGTTGTCAACACCGCACAGTAGATATTGATTTATTAGATAGATAGAATGAGAGGCCGAACTTTTCGGCCTCTTTTTTTTATTTATTGGGATGAATTTGTCGTCTTAGTTTTTATTGCCGAGGGTAACAGCTAAGAGCGCCACAATTCCAACAGCCGCGGCAATAGACGCGATGATTACAAATGCCAGCTTGGCATCGCCAATTCCGACGCGAGTGCGATAAGGATCAATCTGCGATTGCGCGTCGCGGTTGCGATTCTCGATTCGCCGTTTGAAACGGATACGGTTATCGTCGAATTTTTCGACCATCTCCCACCCGGCCTTTGATTCTTCCTGACACAGTGTTTTGATCGCTTCACTTTTTTTGAATTTACCGGTATTGGAACGGATTATCTTAAATTCCCATCCATCAAGATCATCTTTATCATAAGCGGTCATTTCTTCCTCCTCTTGCCGCATCAGTTCAGCGGCAATCCCGGCCGCGGTCGACGCGGCAATTGCGCCTCCGTTAGACATAGAATTTATCCTCCAATTGATATTACCACAGAAATGATGGAATATTCAATTATAATTGCCCGGATAAGCGAATTTCCCGGCAGTTAATTAACAATAAATATTGCGCTTATCATGATCATTGATTTAATAATAACGAGGATACAATGCTAAATAGCATCCATTTTCTCCTGACATATCAATGCACCTTCGAATGCGATCATTGCTTTCTATATTGCGGGCCGTTCTCCGATGGGGTTTTCACTCTTGAAAATATGGAATTCGCGCTAATGCAAATTAAGGAAATCAGGTCAATTGACAGTGTGTATTTCGAGGGCGGGGAGCCGTTCATGTATTACCCGTTAATGCTTCAATCGATAAAATTAGCCCGTGAAATGGGACTTCGAGTTGGTATTGTCAGCAATTCTTATTGGGCGACTTCGGTAAAAGACGCGGAGCTTTGGCTGAGGCCATTGAAAGAACTCGGCATCGAGGATATTTCTATTTCCAACGATCTATACCATTTTGACAGCAAAAAAACCAATCTAGCAGAGATAGCGTTTAAAGCGGCGAAGAGCTTGGATATCACCTGCAGTTATATTTCAATTGATGACGCGCCTATAAATATCGAAACGAGGAAAGATAAAGACGGCGCTCTTATCGGCGGCAAGCCGCTTTTTAAGGGCAGGGCGGTAGATAAATTGGCTAAAGATTACCCCAGGCAGGCAGCATCGAAATTTATCGAATGTCCCGAGGAGGATTTGATAAAACCGGGTAGGGTGCATCTCGACCCATTTGGAAATATCCATATTTGCCAGGGATTGGTAATAGGAAATATTTACAAATTTCCATTAAAGGAAATATTTGAAAAATATAAGCCCGAATCAGATCCTATTGTAGGCCTATTAATCAAGGGCGGACCTTACAAGTTGGCAAAGGAATTTAATTTTGATACTTCATCGGGATTTGTCGATGCCTGTCATTTGTGCTACGAGGTGCGAAAATCTCTAATAGCGAAATTTCCGGATATGCTTACACCGCCCCAGGTTTATGGTGTAGTTTAGCGATTAAAAAATATCAGAGCAAATGACTTGAAATGGCTCCCTCGTGTTCGAGGAGCCATTTTTTTCGCCACAGGCCGCCGCCATAGCCGACCAGAGCGCCATTTTTGCCAATTACCCTGTGGCAGGGCACAACAATCGGAATCGGATTATTGTGATTGGCCATGCCTACGGCGCGCGATGATTTAGGCTTGCCGATTCTTTCGGCGATTAATCCATAATTGACAGTCGTTCCGTAAGGAATTTTGGTCAATTGTGGCCATACCGATTTTTGAAAATCGGTGCCTGTCCAAAATAAGGGCAGATCAAATGATTCAAGCTTTTTCTCAAAATACAGTTTTAATTGATTTGATGTCTCATTCAGGATAGTGGAATCCGACATGGCAACTGAATCCCCGAAAGTTAATTCGATCGCTTTTAAATGCGATAAAATATTTTCATTATCGGAGAAATCGAGCCGACAGAGTTTTCCATTATGTTCGGCCGCAATCATATCACCTATCGGAGTTGCGATTATTTTATAATTGATCATGGTTATCCTTTCGCTGCCTTGATGAAATCGGCGTTGATATTGTTAAAATTCAAATAAATGACATCCTTGCCCGCGGTCAATCAAAATATTGGCCGATTCCAATTATTCATTAGACTCAAGAAAACTATTGGTATTTCGGCTTCCAATTTATATTTTAATAGCAGAATGAGATTAGTAAGAGATATTTTCTTTTTCATAGTGATCATTGTCGGTTTATCGTTCGCGCAGGGTCCGCCATCAGATACGGTTAGCCGGATTGATACTTTAGGCGCTATTCCCGTAATAGCTTTAGCAGCCAATGCTGATTCAGTGTCGGGCAATGCTGATACGATGTATTTGAATAAGGGCGACTCGGTGTATGTATTTGATGGGGAGCTTTTCTTTAAGGCTCGTTCCAATGGCCGTACATTCTTTATATCTCAAAAACAGTTGCTTGATAAATCCGATTCGCTCATTGTATTTCAGCTTTATCGTTTGAGCAGCGGTTCTCCCTCGCAAATAGCGACGGATACATTGAAAAGCAAGGTAGCACGTCGAAGGTGCGTGGCGATAACCCAAGGCGGTACCCGTTGCAGGAGATGGGCCGAGCCGGCCTCCGACCGCTGCTGGCAGCATCAGAGCAAATAGACGGATGAGATATAATATGAGAATTCGGAAATTACGTTAATGAATATTGATCTAAGGCAAACAATATTCCCGGAAGTATTTCAGGAGAGGAAAAATCAGCTCTTTGCCACATTTTTCATAATAAACGCTTTAGCTGCAATTTTTGCCATTTCAAATCCGATTTATGCTTTTGCAGGTTTGCTGGGATCAATTGTTATTTTCTGTCTATTATGGAATTTCACTTTCGGTTTTCAGGCTTATATTTTAGTTGCTATTACGAGTTTTGTCGTCAGGGCTCCATTGTCTTCATTTATTATTTACGGACTTTCCTCCATTGTTATTATCATCTGGTTCTTCGGCTGGCTAAATAAGGATTTATATAAGATATCTTACCCTAAAGAAATATTAGTGCTATTTGTCGTCTTTATAATTTGGTCGTTTTTATCAATTGCGTACGTGGGGCCAAGTTCAGCGGCATTAAAGCAATTTGTGCGATATTTATTCCTGTTCGCAGTTTCAATTATTGTTTTTGACCAATTCGGCAATAAGAAAATGTTTTGGCCTTTTATAATAATATTGTCCTTATTTTCATTGGCCAATGCAATTTCAGCATATGATTTTCTCTTAAGGTATGGATTTGGCAAATATGTTTCGAGCGGCACTGTTTTTACGAATAGAGTTTATACAATATTCGGAAATGCCAATAGTGTTGGCTATAATATTTTGTTGTCGCTTCCAATCTATTTTGCTTTTATATTTTTGTCTCGGGAAAAATGGATTAAAACTCTTTCCGGAATAATATTAATTGTTTTATTGCCCGCTTTTTTCTCATCATTATCCCGCTCCAGTATAATCGGACTTGCTGTAGGTCTCGCCGTTGTATTGTGGTTTCATCCAGCGAGAAAAAAAATGATTTTCCTGCTAATGGCCATTATAATGATATTTGCAATAATAATTATGACCGTACCGACGTTTCAGTGGCTATTCCGGATTCAACAAGGTACTTCCAATCGGACCTCCCTATGGGTTGCAGCTATAGAAATGATAAAGGAGGCTCCGATTTTTGGCGTGGGGGCAAGGCGATTCAACGATTTAACATTTTATTTCATCCCTCCCTCGTTTGCCCGGGGAGTCTCATTGCAAATTGGCGGAGGGGGCGCTCATAATTATATACTTACCAATTTTGCCGAAAAGGGCTTCATCGCAGCCGCCTGCGCCCTCGGATTCTTGCTGGCATTCGGACGAAGATCTCTAAAATTGTCCCCATTGCTTAAAAGGAATCCACGAGATTTGGTAATTTTGGGAATCGCGGCCACCTTGATAGCGCTAATATTTAGATCAATCTTTGAAGTTGGAACCATAATAATGGATGGCGTTATAGATGGTGAGCTGGTACCTATAATATTCCTGGCCATTGTTTATCATAGGGCAAGAGAATCTGCCCCTGAAAACGCAGTGGTTTTCGCTGATAACGGCAAAAAGAGAGATTGAATATCATAAAATTATTCCGATAATAATAGGGGTAGATAGATGAAAAAGAACATTCTCATAATTTCCATATTATCCTTGGCCGTTATCCCGATTTTGCTCTCCTGCAAGAACAAGACAACTGCCCCGGGAGAACAATTGGCAATTTCGATAACTTCGCCGGCGAATAATTCTGTTTTAGCGGACCCCGTGTATATAACTGCCGCGGTGGGTTCGGGCTATACGATGAGACGAGTCGATTTCTTTATCGACGGCGATTCTGTCGCGAGCGATTCAATTGCCCCATACTATTATTTCTGGAATATCTATCAACATTCATCTGGTACGAATCATATTCTTTTGGCTGTCGGTCATACGGCTGATTCGACTTATAATTCACAGATAATCAATGTCAGTCTATCATACTCACATTTATTCACCAAGCTTTCCTCTGTGACTATTAGTCCCGCGGACGCGCGCGGCGTGGCCGAATATGGAGGACTTCTGTTTTTGACTGATGGTGATGCCGGGGTCATGACCTATGATATACGCTATCTTGGTTCGCCGTCATTTTTGGGCCGTTACGATACGCCGGGCAGCGCTCTGAGAGCGGATGTAAATGGATTCGAATTGTTTATCGCGGATAAGGGTCAGGGAGTATTAAGACTTGATGCGAGCAATGGCGATACGCTGATAAGTAAAGGGCGATATGTCACTCAGACATTCGCCAACGATGTTGCCGTATCCGGCCATTATTTATTCATAGCGGAAAACGATGGTTTTTCGATAGTAAATAGAAGCGATCCCGATACTTTGAGATCAATTGCCTATCTTGCATTCACGTCAGATCTCCTGAATAAAGTCGTCGCCCGCCACGATACGGCATTTATTGTGGGTAACAGCAATTTTTATATTGTCGATTGTACCAGCCCTACATCAGCCCAGATACTATGCACTTATTCCGGATTGAGTCTCGCGAAGGGCGTTGCCGTGGTCGATAGTTTCGCGTTTATCGCGGACGGCACCGGGGGGGTATTGGCACTTTCTATATCGCATCCAACAACACCTCGTTTTCTGGATCGCTTCGTAAACGGAGAAATATTCAACACTGTTGATGTTGGCGATTCGACATTGTTTGCCGGCTCGGAATCGGGAAAAATTTACTCATTTGTCTACACTTTGCCGGATAGCCTGAGATTAATTCAAACTCAGACTGTTGGCACAAATGTCAGAGATGTGCGATCTCATTGGCCATATTTATTTGTGGCAGCCACAAGCGAAGTCGCGATATTTCGATATATAAGATAGTCTGATTTTTCAATAGTCGGAGTAATTCGGGGCGAACATTATTCGCCCCATTTCTATTTCGTATAATTATCACCGCATTAAATGAACCGCCAATAATTTCCATAACCGCAAAATATTCATCAGGTTAACGTGGGCGGCCCACTCAATAATAGTCTCAAAAATGGGGTTGCAAATTTTGAGAATTTCCCAATTTAAATCAAAATTTCAATGACATAATTTACTAAGTAAAAAATTATCGATTATATTAGTGGAACGAGCCAAGCGGATTAAGTTGTTTAATCCATTGGTAAACGAGAAATCGCTGGGGGGATATTCTCGCCTAAAATTATGGGATATGTTTATGTTTATTTTTTTAAGGCTTAGTGGAGGTCAAATGAGTATCAAGGCTAAAGCGTGCATCTTGACTGTGTTTCTGCTGTTTTTAATGATTTCGCAGTCATTATCCTCTCAAAACATCCGCGTTCTATCAGATATTTCGGCGGAATCGTCGAAATTAGAGGTGAGGAACTTGGGTTCCAAAACCTCGTTGAATTTGAATTTGCCGGCTGTGGCACTAAACGATATTTCTCTTGGCGGCAGCAATTATAAGAAACTTGACCTGCCGGTTGGCGAATTTATTACGCCAAGCGAATTGGCTGAAGATGGTAAGCCCGATCTTCCAGCGTTGACAGCCAACATAATCATCCCCGACCAGGCAGGAGTAAGATTGACAGTCACATATTCCGGTTATGATGATTTGCCGAATATCGAACTTGCCCCGGTTCAGCCATCCCCTTCGGAAACTCCCGGTGCGTCAGCCGTACCATTCACAATTGACCTGCAGACTTACGCAAGAGATGCGTTTTATCCCGGCAATCTTGCGGAGGCTTCCGATCCGCAGATTATGCGCGATGTTCGTTTTGTGCGGATTGCACTCTATCCGGCGCAGTATAATCCTGTTCAAAAGGTATTGCGCGTATACCGGGACATTTCTGTTGATATCAGCTATGATGGCGAAGTAATCAATCCCAAGACAGTCCATCATAGATATCTATCCGAGGGATTTTATCCAATTTATAAGGCTATGTTCGCCAATTTCGACCAGGCAATGGATAATGTTGAAGTTAAGCGCGGGGGATACGTTATAATATGCAGACCGACACTGGTTGATACTGTAAAAGCAGTGGCTCAATGGAAGCATCAAAAGGGGTATCCGGTCAGAATTGTTCCTACAACCGAAATTAGACCAACCGGGTCTCCAAGTAAGGAACAGATAAAGGCCTTTCTTGACACAGCTTACGCTTCCTGGGAGATTCCTCCGGAGTATGTTATGATAGTCGGTGATCGCGATCATATGTTTGTCGTGCCGGATTATCCCTATATTGTCGGAAGCAACATTTACGCGTCCGATAATAAATACGCGTGCGTAGATGGTTCGGATTATATCCCGGATATCTTTATCGCTCGCATGTCGGTAGACTCTATGTCCCAGGCCAGAGTGGCACTTTCAAAGATTCTCAAGTATGAAAAGTATCCGCTCATGCGCGATCCGGAGCATTGGATCAGAGGGCTCTCGGTGGCTTATGTGTATTATGAATCGTCAAGATTGACTACTCTCTGGGTCCGTCAGCTTCAGCTCAGGCATGGTTTTGTCCGAGTTGACACCGTATTCGATTCCGGCTGGAGGCTGCCTTCTCTTTTCAACGCTGGAATCGGTTTTATTCAATATCGCGGGGCTGGAGGAACTGACGGCTGGGCCGGCCCATCGATGACGAGTTACGATTTGCTCAATTTACAGGACAATCAAAAACTTGGCGTTCTGTCTCCATTGACTTGCGGCACCGGTGATTTCGGCGGTGAATGTTTTGGCGAGACCTGGATTAGAATGGGACGTAGTCCTGATAGCTTGAAAGGCGGACCGGCGTTTTATGGGGTTTCCGATCACGACACCCATACCAGATGGAATAACCCCATTATGGTCGGCTATTTCTTCGGGATATTTGAAGAGAATGTCTATCATTTTGCCGCCGCGGCAGTGAGAGGAAAGCTTCAGGATTACTGGACATTCCCAAGACAGACCGCCCCGGGAGGAATGATACAACAATATTTCAATACATATAATATGCTGGGCGATCCTGAACTTGAATTACGCACTAAAATTCCAATAAGCATAAACGTTACACATCTCGATACTGTGGCACTGGGAACAAACAGCTTTAATGCTTCAGTGATAGATTCAGCGGGCAACGCGATTTCAGGCGCATATGTGACATTGATCAAAACTATTGGGACAACCGAAGAAGTATTCAGTGTCGATAAAACCGATGAATCGGGAAATGTCACGCTAATATTTGACGCCAATACTCCCGGCTCAATGAAGCTTACCGTTTCCGGACAAAATCTTATTCCTTACCAAACCAATGTGGAAATAGCGACATCCGATCTGGCAGTAGGATTGGACTCCATTTATATCGATGATGATACCGACGGCTTTTCTCACGGAGACGGCGATCATTTAGCCGCGCCTGGCGAGACAATCGAATTAAATGTCTCAATCAAGAATTTCGGTACGGATATTTCAGCTACGAATGTATCCGCGCAGTTGGAATCAACCGATGGGAATTCTGTTGTCTATGACGGTATTCGCAATTACGGCAATCTGGCGCCGGGCGAATCGAGAGCATCAGAAGCGCCATTTGTGGTATATGTAAATCCCGCCGCTTCCGATGGTCAAACTGTCAGGCAGAAATTGACAATCAGAGACCAAAATAATGACAGCTGGCAAACTATGATCGAATTCCCGGTAAAGGCTCCAAAATTCGCAGTCACCAGAGCTATAATCCCCGAGGGTGACAGCCTTATCGGTCCGGGTCAAACAGCCAATCTCAAGATATTTTTATCCAATAGCGGATCGCTTAATGCCCAGGGTGTTACCGGTATTGTGACAACCGATGATGATTATGCGAATGCCGTTGGATCAATTGCCAATTTCGGTGATATTTCAATCGGCGGCTCCGGCGACAATTCCAGTTCTCTCGTCAGTATCACATGCGATTCGACTGCCTTTAAGGGCAAAAAATTAAATCTGACTCTTCATATATCAACCCTTTCGGGTTCAAAGTCATCGATTCCATTTACACTAACAGTTGGACGAATTTCGTCAAGGGACCCGGTTGGGCCGGATTCCTATGGCTATTACATGTATGATCGTATGGACAGCGCATACGCAATGATGCCGACTTATCAATGGGTTGAAATCAGCCCGGATAGCGGCGGGCAGGGTACTCGTTTGAATTATGGATCCGAGTTGGATGACAAATCGGTTCTCGTGACATTGCCATTCAACATGAAGTATTATGGCCAAGATTACGGGGCGATGATAGTTTGTATCAATGGTTTCGCAGCGTTGGATACTACTCCAATGGATATGCAGGGAAATTACTGGGCCAACTTCTTCAATTGGCCAATTCCTGACCCGGGTAACGCGCGCGGACAGATTTCGCCGTTCTGGGATGATCTCAGAATTGACGGAACGCACTTAGGTGTTTACAAATGGTATGATTCGGTGAACCATAAATTTTATATAGAGTGGTTGAAATTAACCAATACGAATACCTTCCAGTACGAAACATTCCAGATGGTTATTATGGATCCAGCCTATTATCCGAGCCTTACAGGCGATTCCGATATCCTTTTTATTTACAGAGATGTTAATAACACCGACTCTGGAGAGGGTTACGCGTCCGTAGGATTCGAGAGCTACGATGAACAACGCGGGCTGGAATTTACGCACGACAATTATTACGCTCCGGGAGGAGCGACCTTGATTGACGGCGCAGTCACGCTGATTACCACCAGTACCGGACGCGGCTCAGTAAGGGGAAGTGTCGATCTTGATGGAAGCGGCCAGAATGGCGACGCTCAAATTCATGCGAGCACAGGTCAAAGGAGAATTTCAGCCAGCGATGGCAGGTTCTTTATTAAAGAAGTACCGCCCGGAACAATAAGCCTCACCGCCGAAGCCCTTGGATATTACCCTGCCTATCAGGAAAGTATCCAGGTGGTAGCCAACCAGCTTATCGAGACGGAGACATTACATCTCACTCGATGCCCGATACCATCCAGTCTTTCAGCATCGAACAATATTTCTAATTTAATCGAGGTTCGCTGGGATACATTAACGAATCCTAATCTCGCCGGATTTAATATTTACAGAAGCCGTTGGCCCAATGGTGATTTTTCGAAGCTGAACGATTCTCCGATTCAGGCAACGAGCTATTCGGATATTGATCTTGCCGATACTAATCTTTATTGGTATTACGTTAGCGCTCTATTCTCCGAAGGAAATCTAACCGCCGAATCATTCGGATCAACCGCCGGCTCTGGAAAGGCGCTGACAATCACAGGGTTGAACGATGATATCACCGCTCCGAAGAAGTTCTTCCTATCGCAAAACTATCCGAACCCATTCAATCCTTCAACCACGATTTCTTATGGGCTCGCGGTCGATTCCGAAGTGAGAATTGTAGTATTCAATATTATGGGTCAGAAGGTGAAAAACCTTGTGGATCAAAGACAGGCTGCCGGCTATAAGCAGGTTGTTTGGGATGGCAAGGATGAATCGGGCCGAAAAGTCGCGACCGGGCTTTATTTCTACAAAATCGAAACCGCTAATTTCACCAAAACCAACAAGATGTTATTGTTGAAGTAAATGAAGACAGATTTTTTTCAAAGGCGGCCTGAGTGCCGCCTTTTTTATATGCAAAATTGAGGATTGTCTTAAGACATTGCCGGGACAGGCGGAACTTCGATAACCGGCGCTTCGCCGCCGAATAATATGCCCATCTCCTTAAGCATTTTGATAGGAGGCTCGCCGCCGATAAACACGAAGACAAAATCGTTGAGTATTTCGACTATGTCTTCTCCTACTTTTAGTTTGACATTCTTATCTCTGATTTCGAGAACTTCCGAATTGAAAATAGCTCTGACTTTCTTTTCAGCGATAGCTTTTTTGACAAGATCTTCATTTTTCTTCTTAACACGGGCAAATGTGCTTTTTCTATAAGAAATCGTGATTTTATTTCCGGTCTGATGCGCAAGACCAACTGCCGCTTCGATAGCGCTATCGCCGCCGCCCACAACAAGAATATGATTGTTATTATACGATTGCGCGTCGAGCAGCTGATAGAGAGTCTTGGGAAGATCTTCACCGGTTACGCCAAGTTTTCGGGGAGTGCCCCGGCGACCCATCGATAACACCACATGATTTGCGGAATACTCGGCCGCAAGCGATTTAACCTTGAATACTTCCGCTTCTTTTCTGACAGATTCGATCTTCTCACCCACTCGAACATTGATCTTGAAGTCATTCAATATTTTATTCCATATATCCAGCAGGTCTTCCTTGGCATACTCTTCTTTCTTGAGCCAGCCATAAAGGGGAATTTCCACAGGCTGGGTCATTACCAATTTATGTCGGGGATATTGAAGAATCGTACCACCCGGAGCCTGCTGGTCGATTAGAAGGTAAGAAAGTTTGTTTTTGATCGCATTAAGTGAGGCAGTAAGCCCCGCCGGACCAGCTCCAATTATTATGACATCGTAAATATTTTCATTGGCTGAGCGATTATTATTTTCGGCTATTTTTTCTATAACCCGTCTTCCCTGATCTATAGCATTTCTGATCAACGAAAGACCGGCCAATTCACCGGCGATAAAAAGGCCCGGAATATTGGATTGGTTATTGTCATCTACGACTGGAATATCGGGACGAGTTTTGATATCGCCGAGTCCCACTTTCAATGCTCCAACAGGACACACGAGTTCGCAGTAGCCATGTCCAACACAACGCTGGCCGTTTATAACCATTGCCTTGCCGAATACGATACCGAGCACATCATGCTCGGGACAAGCATCGACACAGGTGCGGCAGCCAATACAGAGAGTGGAGTCGATCATCGGATATTGGCTGGAAGGCTTGCTGATGCCCAAGATTTCCGCCTCTTTCCGCCGTTCGATATCCATTTTCTGGCGTTTGCGAAATTTTATAAAATATGGGGCGGAAATACTTACTATGAGTATTACCGTGAATATCCAGATTGCGTCTGATTCCATATTACCTCACAAAATCCTGAATTCTAAACATCTCTATGAATATCAACTTTAGAAACGATAACCGAGTTCCGCTACTATTCGATGGCCTTTGGTATCATCCCCAGTGTCGTATTCATATTGACCGGAAAAATATACGGATCTGATAATGCTTATCATTGAGCTTAGCTGATATGCGGTATTACTGCGGGTTGGACCGCCATTTTGGATCGAATATACGTATCCGCTGTATCCAATACTCAGGTAGTTCCCCCTGCCGAAATAGCGACCGAGAGTCGTGGATACATTATACCCGTTTGTAAGCGGGTTGGTAAATCCCGACATCTGAATATTTATGTCCAGCTTTGAATTGAGGATATTGGATTTATTCAATGCCCCAGAATAAGAATAGGTAGAGCCCGATTCCGTGGCCCGTTTCCGCAAGCCAAATCCCGCGAGAAGCTGGAAATTGCCAGGCAGTCTCAGCGAAATATCCGCTCTGCCTCCGCGCCGGACATTGCTATCGAAAAGCTGCTCGGCCATCGAACGAATTTCATAGGTCCAATAGTTTTTACGGGAATCAAAGCTCAGGCTCGCCGAAAGCCAGCCAGTAACTCGTTTCCTGGTGGAAAGGTAGAAGTTAGTTAGAGATGTGCCTATTTTCGATTTTTCTTTACGCCATCCGCGATTAAGATCCAATTCCGCGCTCTGAAAAATATTCCAATCGCCCTTAATAATGAGATTATTCTGAAGATAAATGAATTCACGGCTGACGATATTGCTATGATATTCGCCCGCGGCCGCCAGGGTCACTTCATAACGAGATTTGGCATATTCGCCTCGCGCGTAATTAGTATAAAATCCGTATTTCTGGATCGAAGTTTGAAAATCGGAATATTGCCATTGGGGTTGAGTCCCTACAAATACTCCCATATTGACCAATTTGCTCACCCTGCGATGGACAAGGATTCCATCTATATATCCGATACCGCTGATTTTATTCGAGATTATTCTGCCGAATTCAAACCCGAATGGCCCGTTGTCATCCGAATACCCTATTGAAAGTTGGTATACCCTATTGCGCCATTCGCTTTTGGGAACAGAGCTGCTATAGCTGCGGGTCCTTCGTTCATTGCGGATGGTCGATCTTAGCGTAAATGAAAGCTCGGTGCCCCAGAGTTTCAGGGCGGTAATATTTATTCTCGCCGACGGCTGGGAGAAATCAAGATTCGATGAAGTGATATCGTTCCAATTATAAGTCTGCAAGGCAATAGTCCCGCTGAAATGGGTAGAATTTTTCTTAGGCTTTGGCGCAACTGCAATTGGCGCAGGCTCAAGTTTTTTCGCAGTCGTATCCGCAACAGAATCTGCCGGGGCCGGCTTGGCCACGATCGCCCTTGAAGTGATATTTACGGTAGCCCCGATTTCGATTGTACCTGTCGAATTAAGTATCTTGCAGGAAGCCGAATGCTCGGACGCGAAGATAATTTCTAATTGAGCAATAAGGCTGTCGCCTTTTCTGATCTCGAGTTGATCGCCGATTGAAAGGCTGTCTTCGATTCCGGCATCGATATAGACCGCTTCCTGGGAAAGATATTGGACATGGATAGCGGCCGACGCTCCAACCCGGAAAATAAGCGCGAATATTATCGTTGCAAGGATTTTGACTAATAATCCCTTCATATTAGACCTCTCAGCCTCCAGCGCTTCCGCTTGAATGACAATTATAGCAGGCGCTGCTTTGATAAACGTATCCTGCGACCTCTTGGTGCCGAGAATCTGTCGACCCTTGGTCATGAACATGGCAGGAAAAACAGGTCATGGTACTGATTCCGTAATCACCCGGAGTCGGATGACAATCATAACAACTCCGCCATTTTCCGGCATGTGCCCCGCTATATATAGGAAAATACGAATTATGCTGTGAAAAATCGGCGGGGCGCCAGGATAAAAGCGTATGGCAATCATTGCAGCGAGTCCCGAATCCCAATGCCGAATGGGACGGATTTTGGGCATTATTAAAGTCGGCCTCGTGGCAAGATATACATTCCGATTTAAGCAATGAATACTCTCCTTCAATTTCGCTTAGATGGCAGGAACGGCAATCGAGCTTTGCGTGCGCGCCAATCAGAGGGAATGTCGTATTCGCATGCGCTCTTGTTGTATTGAAAATATTCCATCCCCTTGTCGAATGGCACTGTTCGCAAGTACGGGCCAATTTCCCCTGATGAATATCAACATGACAAAAAACACACTCCTTTGAAACTATATTGAAATCAACCAATGAATGACATGAGACGCAGGGAACCTCCAAATGATTTCCATCGAGCACAAAACCGGTCTTCTGATGATCAAACTTGATATCGGTCCAACTTGAAGCGGTATGACATTCCTGGCAATCGAGCTTGGAGTCTCGATGAGGATTCTCCTGTGAATAGCAGGGAACTCCCGTGGCAAGGCTAATTGCCATAATGAGTATTATACGCATGCCAGACATATACTACACCTAACCGGCATTGCCTCTGGGATGGCAAGCGTAGCACGCAGTGCTTAGATATTGATAACCCGACCTACCCTGATGCTGTGAATCTGTGTCAGAGCGGTTGTGCTCATGGCAGAGGATACATTCGAAATGCGCAAGATTTCCAGGAATATTATGGCAGGTAGCACAGGTTGACCAAACGGTAGCATGCCTTCCGGTAGTAATTGGGAAATATTGAGTATTATGGTTATAAGTTAATTGCGTCCAATTAGCGGTTGTATGACACTGCTGGCATTGCGTGGGAAATCCCTGAGCGGTATGATTCGGATTTGTGGCGCCATTATAATCGGCCTGATGGCAGCTGACACAAGCAGTCGGGGTATTTTGGTATCCATTGGCGTGGCAGGCGACACATTGCAGTGTAGTATGCGCTCCGGTCAATGGGAACTGTGTTTGATTATGGTTGAATGACGCCGGCGACCAAGCCGAAGTAGAATGACATACGGTGCAGTCATGGCTGAAATTATTGGTGACGTGGTTTGGATCTACGACACCATTGAAATTGCTTTGATGACAACTATAGCAATCGAAAGGCGTATTCTGATAGCCATTGGCATGGCAGGCTATACAGGCCAGGCTTACATGCGCACCGGTCAACGGGAATCTGGTCGTGCCATGATTAAATGTCGCGGGCAGTCCAGGCTGAAGTAGTATGACATACGGTGCAGTCGTGACTGAAATTATTGGTGACATGATTAGGATCCGTAACACCGTTATAATTGCCCTGATGACAGCTATAGCAATCCATAGGCGTATTTTGGTACCCATTGGCGTGACAGGATATGCAGGCAAGACTCACATGCGCGCCGGTTAACGGGAATTGGGTTTGCCCGTGATTGAATGTCGAAGGATTCCAGGCTGTGGTCGTATGACAGATAGTACAGTCATGGCTGAAATTATTGGTGACATGATTAGGATCCGTAACACCATTATAATTGCTCTGGTGACAGCTATAGCAATCCATAGGCGTATTTTGGTATCCATTGGCGTGACAAGCAACACAGGCAAGATTTACATGCGCCCCGGTTAACGGGAATTGCGTCAATCCGTGATTGAACGATACAGGTGTCCATCCGGATGTAGTGTGACATACTGTGCAGTCGTGGCTGAAATTATTGGTGTTGTGATTGGGATCGACGACGCCATTGTAGTTATTCTGATGGCAGCTATAGCAATCGAACGGCGTATTCTGATAGCCATTGGCATGGCAGGCCACGCAGGCAAGATTTACATGCGCCCCAGTTAACGGAAATCTCGTTTGACTATGATTGTAATTCGCCGGAGTCCAGCCCGCAGTTGTATGGCATTGAGTGCAATCATGGCTGAAATTATTGGTAACGTGATTAGGATCCGGAACGGAATTATAATTACCGACATGGCAACTGTAACAATCCAACGGCGTATTCTGGTATCCGTTGGCATGACACGAAATGCATTGCAGCGTATTGTGCGCGCCAGTTAAGGGGAACCTGGTCGAGCTGTGATTAAATGTCGATGGATTCCAGACCGATGTCGTATGACACTGGGTACAATCATGGTCGAAATTATTGGTCACATGGTTGGGGTCGGTAACCGAATTATAATTGCCCACATGGCAACTGTAGCAATCCAACGGTGTATTCTGATATCCGTTGGCGTGACAAGAAATACATTGAAGAGGAACATGCGCGCCGGTTAACGGGAATCTTGTCGAGCCATGGCTGAATGTCGAAGGCGACCAGACCTAGTATGTATGACATCGCGTACAGTCATGGTCAAAATTATTGGTCACATGGTTGGGATCAGTAGCCGAATTATAATTACCTGTGTGGCAGCTAAAGCAGTCAAATGGCGTGTTATTATAGCCATTGGCATGACAGGCAACACATGTCTGTCCAACATGGGCACCGGTCAACGGGAATCTTGTTTGGCTATGATCATATGATGCCGGTGTCCAGGCTGAAGTATTATGGCATTGCGTACAGTCATGATTAAAATTATTTTGCACGTGGTTTGGGTCCGGGACCATATTATAATTAGTCTGATGACATCCATAGCAATCGTAAGGCGTATTCTGATAACCATTGGCATGACATGAAATACATGGCAGGCTCACGTGCGCCCCGGTCAATGGAAATCTCGTCGGATTATGATTGAATGTACCATTACCCCATCCCGATGTATTATGACATTGCGTGCAATCATGGCTGTAATTATTGGCCCTATGGTCCGGATCATTTACGTCATTATAATCATTTACGTGACAGCTATAGCAATCATATGGAGTATTCTGATAACCATTGGCATGACAGGCAACACAATTTAGGCCAATGTGCCGTCCGGTTAATGGGAATCTGGTCGAGTTATGGTCGAAAGTCGCCGGTGACCAGCCTGAAGTCGAATGGCATAACGTGCAATCATGGCTGAAGTTATTGGTGACGTGATTAGGATCGCTAACGCCGTTAAAATTGCTTTGATGGCAGCTATAGCAATCAAATGGGGTATTCTGGTAACCATTAGCATGGCAATCAACGCATTGCCGAGATATATGGGCACCGGTTAATGGAAATCTGGTTTGATTATGATCAAAAGTCGATGGTATCCAGACGGAAGTCGAATGACATTGCGTACAATCATGACTGAAATTATTGGTCACATGATTAGGATTGGTCGCACCATTAAAATTGCTTTGATGACAGCTATAGCAGTCTGATGGAGTGTTCTGGTAGCCATTGGCATGGCATTCAATACACTGCCTTGTCGCATGAGCGCCCGTCAAGTGGGAATTGTGTCTGGCTATGATTGAATGTCGAAGGCGACCAGGCTGTATTGGAATGGCATTGGGTGCAATCATGGCCGAAATTATTGGTGACATGATTGGGATTAGTCGCCCCATTAAAATCGTTCAAATGACAACTATAGCAATCCGTCGGCGTGTTTTGGTAACCATTGGCGTGGCATGCTATACATTGTATTGTAGCGTGGGCGCCGGTCAACGGGAACTGCGTCTGACTATGATTGAATGTTCCGCCTGACCATGAGACCGTAGAATGGCATTGGGTGCAATCGTGGCTGAAATTATTGGTCACGTGGTTGGGATCAGTCACTCCGTTAAAATTATTAACGTGGCAGCTATAACAATCCAGCGGTGTATTCTGGTAGCCATTAGCATGGCAGGCAACACACTGGATAGTCAAATGCGCGCCGGTTAATGTGAACCTGGTCTGGCTATGATTAAATGTCGATGGCGACCATCCGGCGGTATTATGGCATTGCGTGCAATCGTGATTGAAATTATTGGTCGCATGATTGGGATTTGTCGCCGAATTATAATTGTTTTGATGGCAACTGTAACAATCCATCGGAGTACTCTGGTAGCCGTTGGTATGGCAGGCTACGCATTGTGTTGTTAGATGCACTCCGGTAAGAGCGAATCGGGTTGCGCTATGATTGAATGTCGAAGGAGACCAGCCATTAAAGTTATGGCAGACGGTACAATCGTGATCGAAATTATTTGTTTGGTGATTGGGATTAGCCGCTTCATTATAATTATTCTGATGGCACCCAAAACACTGGTTAGGAATATTGACATAATTATTATTGGTATGGCAATCGTTGCAATGCACCGTCGCATGAGCTCCGAGTAATTCGTAGCCTGTGGCCTGAAGATGGTTGAATGTCGCTCCCATCCATTGAATATCGTTATGACACATGACGCAATCTTCCGGGAATACCGGCACGGCATGCGGCGGGTTATTAGCCGTTTGATAAGCCGGCAAATGACAGCCGACACATTCCCTTGGCGTGCCCGCGAACGCTAGTCTGCATGGCATCTGACACATTCGAGACCAACATGCGCTCCATGGATTTCGAATATCGACGGATGCGCATAGGTAGCATTTTTCCATGAACTCGCGGATTCGTTATGACATTCGCGGCAGTCCGTGTTGAATTTAGCAAGCACATGATTAGGGTTGGTAGTGGAGGCGTAATTACCCTGATGACAGCCAATACATTCAATCGGAGTACCGGAATACTCATTTCGCTGCTGGCCTACATGACATGCGCCGCAATCAGCTATCGAATGAATACCGATCAATGGAAATCCGCGCGATGAATGCAAGCCTAACTGCTCCTGGCGATTTTGCCAGCTATCGGGCAGATGGCATTTTTCGCAATAATTGCCAAATTGCCCGCGATGAATATCCGTATGACAATCTATGCAAGCCGTGCCGATATGGGAAAATGTCAAATCCTTGTGGCAATCGCTGCAGTCCGTAACATCGTGCGCTCCCCGCAAGGCAAACCCTGTATCCGCATGCTTGAATCCGGTTGGAGCTTTGGTAATTTTCCAGGAATCGGTGCTATGGCACGCGCTGCATTCCCATTTTAATTTGCCATGCGGATTTGCTGTCGGCTCCTGACTGAAAACAAGTACACCGCACAACACAACAGCTATGGCAGATATTATCGCAAAAAACTTTTTCATACCTATCCCCCGGTACTCTGAAAATTCTTGCCGGCGTGACATGAGCTGCAAGTTACTTCCAATGGCTTATAAACCGCGTATTCAACATCATCAATCTTCTTCTTCTTGTGACAGCCGCCGCATACTACCTTGAGATGGGCGCCATCGAGCTTGAATACTGAATCGCGAGCATGGTCAAATTTCTCGGCCTTCCATGAATTCGGAGTATGGCAACGAGTGCAGTCGGTCAGCATCTGCTCGGTCTTTTTCACCTTAACTGCCTTGGCAAATTGGCCCTGATGAATATCCTTATGACATTCCTGACAGGTTTTCGGCAAGCCCGCGAATTGATAAACCGACTTCTCACCATTTACTGGTTTATGGCAGACGACACAATCCGCTTTAATATGTTTGCCTTCGAGAGCGAATTTCGCCTTGGCGTGATCATAAGTCGATTTCTTCCAACTATCGACCTTATGGCAAAATTCACATCCATCCCCCTTCAGATATTTATCGACCTGGTCCTTATGCGGATTCTTATGGCAATCCTTGCAATGAGCAGAATCATACTTGAATCTGACATTATCGCTACCATCGGCCATTTTAATTTTCATATGGCACAAAATACAGGGCACTGCCAAATGGCTTCCCGCCAACGGATATCCGCTGGTATCATGGTTGGCGATAGTATACTTAGAAGGCGAGTAACCAAAAACTGTGTGACATTTTTCGCACTTTAGACTTGTCGCCGCTTTCGCAAACTGCCCAACGTGATAATCGCTATGACAATCCGCGCAGTTATTATATTTCAATCCCTTGAGCGGTTTTCCCGGTTTGTGGCATTTCTCGCAAATTACAGTGATATGCTTTCCCAATAATGGATAATTGGTTTTATTGTGATCAAATTTGTTATGGGCGATACTCATCCAGCCGCCGGTATTGTGGCATGTTTCGCAGGTCTGGCCGAATTTTCCTTTATGAATATCCTGATGGCAATCGAGACATTGTTTGTAGGCCACTCCGGCAAATTTAGCGTACGAGCTATCTTCCAATGAACGATTGTCGACTATCTCAGGATGGCATTTGCCGCATTTAACATCAATATGCTTGCCGGTCAAAATGTAATTTGTCTTAGAATGATCGAATCCCGATAAAGGCTTCCAACCGGTCGTATTATGGCATTTCTGGCAGGAATCCTTGAACTGACCTCGATGCTTATCGATATGACAAGTATTACATTCCTTATCAAGCCCGAGGTAAGTGTGATCCTGATTTGTCTTATCGCTTATCATAATTTCTTTATTCTTAATATTCTGCGGCAAATGGCACTTGCGGCATTTAAGGCCGACATGCTTATTTTCTAATGTATATCCTGTCAATGTATGATCGAAATTCTGCTCTCCATCTTTCCAGTAAACCAACTGAAAATCGCGTCCCTGGTGCTCGATATGACATGTCTGACATTGTGAATACTCTGGTCTGCTGTGCAACCCTTTGCTGCCTTTTATTCGTTCACCAAGCGTCTTGTGACAGGTCAAGCATTTGTCCGACGATAACTTCTCTTGAAAGTCATGACATTGACTACAGTGCTCAACACCTTCGAGGTCAGAATGCGCTTTTGATAATTTACCGGGTGAGAGTTGCGCGAAGGCGTCTGAAGATGCCAGAATAAATGATACCAGTAGAATATATACAAGAATTTTTATCCAGCGGACCGCAGTAACTACAGTTGATCGACCGATATCTCTTCGAATAATATGTCTTAGAATATCCATTTGTATCCTGTCCAGACTGCCACTACTATATGCACTAACATTACTATGTACATTACGAACGCGAACGGCTTATGAATTACATGCCAGTAATGAAACATCTGCTGAACCCCATTCATAAGGGCTATTCTTCGCTCGAGAAGATTTTGACGGCGGTTAGATTTAAGAAATCGAGATATTGCTTCGCGCGGTATATTCAGCTTCGACGCCAATTTTCTCTGTTCCTTTCGCCCCGAGAATATATGCTTTATATCGTCCTTAATAAGTATCCAGAGTACCATTGCCGGACCTACGCTCTTATCTATTCCAGAAGTACTATGCTCTTTCAGGCTCTTTAATGTTTCATCGGTAAAGCCAAATTCATTTTTCAATTTATCGTAATACCCCTGGCTCATTTCATCGAGCTCCTTGACGCTGAGTTCGTCGCCGTGGATATTCCTCGGGATCTGTAGATATAGATATCGACCGAATATTCCGCTCGTCGCGACCGCAACCATCGACCAGAAGCTGACAGCAACCAATCCCTGCACCTTGAAGGTCGAATGCAAAATCACAAGCAATGGACCATAGATACCGAGAAATATATGAATGTCGAGCCATTTGCCGATCGATCCCCAATTCTTGAATAGCTTGATCCTTTTCCTTAGAGTATACGACAACATGCAAATCATAAAGAACGAGCCTACGACTCCGAACGTATGGCCATAGATCGCCGCCGGTCGCAAAATCCTATAATCTTCTAAATGAGGCCTTTGGGAAAACGGCGCCAGATAATAAGAAATGCCCTGGAAGAGGAAGACCGCGAATATTATTAATGCGACAATATGGACAATTCTTATAAGTAATCTGTACCTTGATTTCCCCTCGGCCCCAGTAGCGTCACGTCTTACCTGCAGGAATACCCCCTGGATTAAAATTATCGTCCCATTAAGATTATAGCGGAAAAATCGGATTCGGACAAATGCAATTTTTGTCCAGATTCGACCTCATAGCTGTTAAACCATCCCATACAGTAAAAAGTGCCATAGATTTGATGTGGACATAAACCACATTTAGATAATGAATTAAAAACAGGGTTGGGAGAGTCTATTAATACTCATGGGAATTGTATTGTTTTAATTTAACACCCTGTGATTGCTACTCCGTCTATTATTATCGACAGCACACTATTAGGAATTGATTTTATTAATAAATAATTTTAGAGAATCGAATTAAATTAGAGCGATTTAGCGATGAATTCCCGTAATTGGCACACATACATGAATATGTAAAGTGTTTACATATACTTACATATACTATACATATCGCATTTAGATTATTTATATATTGAAGCGATAAAAAAGGGGGACATATCGTCCCCCTTGTGGTCAATTGGCAATTGCCCGTTTTACATTGAATCTTTGCCTTCGGCGCTTTCTGATGCGGCCTGCTTTTTCTTGGACACGGTTGGTGCGGAAGATTGTTGTGGACGCAAATACGCCATCAGCGATGCCAATGCTCCATCGAGTGCGCCGCCACCACCGGTTACCAATGTATCCGGCATTATCTTGACGCCATTCTCAGCCAGAGCGGTAATCGTATTGACAATCGCGGTCGGCACCTGGCCCAACGCCGATACTTGCCGTTCGAACGCCTCGGCTCGGGCTAATCCAATAGCTTTTACTTTGGCGCCTTGAGCAGTACCGGTCTTTTCGATATAGGTCGATTCGCCATCGGCCTCGGCCTTGCGGGCATCGGCTCTATTGCCCTTGATGCTGATTTCAACTTTCGATTTCGCCAATTCGGCCTGCATATCGGCAGTGCCTTTGGTATTTTCCATGAGAATACGCTGCTCCTGCGATTCTCTTTGCTTCTTGAATGTATCGATTTGCTGATTGGCGATTTCTCTCTGTGTCAGCACCGCGACCAATGCCTCCGGCAATATGACATCCTGGATATAGACGCCTTTGGTTTCTACCTGATATTCCGAAAGCTTATTCGAAATATGCCTGAAGGCATCCTCCTGCACCATCTGACGGGTCTCTATAAATGATACCGCCGGCATGCTCTGAATCTTGTCGCGGAAATGATTGCCGACAGCCGCCTGCAAGACCTCATTGACAAGATTCTGCATCGTACCGACCATCGATATTACGCGCGGAGCCTTGGTATCGGGCACATGAATCTGCACCTGCAAATCGATATCAAAAATAAATCCTTCTTTGCTCTTGGCAGTGATCTGTTTGAGATTGCGGTCAAGATTATGCGCTTGCGAAACCGCCTCGGCCCAGTTCAATGTTAAAATCGCTGTCGGCACGATTTCGGCGACATAGCAATGCGGATTAATCGGATACTTGCCCGTCCTGAGCGCCTCCTGCCAGATACCTCTCCTTCCGGGGCGGACCAGCGAGCCATACTTGAATTCGATTCCCGATGTGTCTTTGGTCGGCAAGCCGACATAGGATTTAATAACGGCCACTTGCCCTTGCTCAACAACCAACATCGGCACTAACTCGACCGACACGAGAAATGGATTTATGGTGTACGCGCCGTAAAGCAATGGATCATATTGAAGCCCGATTTTGCCGCCATTGTCTAAGAATGCCTGAAAGTCCTGATAGTTATTATGAAGATGATTCTTGCTCCCAAGCAGTTTTTCCTGCAATTGGAAATCGGTGATATTGGGCTGGCTTTCGAGTTCTTCGATATCCTTGAATCCACCCAAACGACTGGCGATATCACCGGACTCCAACGGCTGACCTTCATAGACGGTCACGATGCCGACCATATCGACTATTCGAGCTCGTTCGTCGATTCTGGCGCGATCGATCTTGGGGTCATCGACACCGGGCGGAAGCAGTGACACTTTTCGAGGTTGAATACGGGTAACATCGAGCTTATCAGGCTCAAGCCCGAATGACATCGGAATTAGCTGGCCTTTGTCAGCCAATCGTTTGTACTCGGGCGCAACCGGCACGCCGTAAACCTTTTCTTTTGTTATGACCATAAAGCCGACCGGATGAATCGGCGCCAATGTACCAGGAGCCAGGACCGGACGCTGCACGCCTTTTTGGCCGCCATTGGTGACAAATTCTCTGAGCCGAGTAAAATCGCCATGCTCTTTTTTATAGATGGCCGATTTGGCTCCTGTCGGCAAAGGCTGTCCGACCTGCGCGATCACAACCCCGATTTCGCCGGCGGGCACCTGCACCCAGGGAAATTTCTCCACACTATAAAGCACCCAGAATTTGAATCTGAATCCCGGCATAAGCAGATCCGCCTGGTAGCCCGCCTCGCCCCTGAACGCTATGGGGTTATCATCCGGCAGCTTCTTCACTGAAAATCTTTTGATGACCAATCCGACTTCTGTCGGACCGATATTCCTGATCGATGGCAATATAAAGACGACGAAGATAATTATCGCCGCTATCACCAGCTCCAAAATTAATCCTAACGAAAACATTGTAAAACTCCCTTCATAAAATTTTATATTTCAGAATAGCAATACACCTGATCGCATAAATTATTCAATAAAATCGGAAAGCCTTTAAATAGAGACGTCTTATGGTTTGGTTTTCATTTGAAATTGTATGGAGAAAATTGCCCTCAAGTCAAAACCGGATATTCGCTTGTCAGGATAGATTTTTCCGTTGCGGCAAGTCGTAGTCCGGCAGCCGCCGGACGTGACCTGCCGCCTATTTGCGCTCCCAAAAAGTCAGTTCACGCCCGACATTTCATGTCGGGACTACGAACTGACTTAACCCTCTAATTTGCTTAAACTTGTATTTCAAAATTACCTTCGGGTCGATATCAGATATTCGCTTGTCTGAATTGAATTCATTATATATGATATTGCGTGATTCGGAAAATCGCAAAAATCGGCCTAATCTCTTTGGCTCTATTATATCTTGTCCTGTTGATCCCCATCCCTGAAACAGTAATTGAAAAGGGCAGCGAAAAACAGCCATTCGAATGGAAGCAAGATGACCGTTGGCAAGAGCTCGAAAAGCAATTCCTGAAATGCAAATCGATCGGATCAGAGAAATTGGCGCCGACGATTATCTGGAGCCTGAATAACGGAAACAGTTTACTTGATTCCATTTCAACTTTTAACGCGACGGCAGATTCACCGTTATTTACACGGCTTGAAGAAAATGCTTTTTCGTCGGCAGTGATGATTGGGGCGTTTCCGGAGCATTTTAATGATTATCAATCATTCGTAGTCAGGCTCAGAAATGTGATCAAAACGCAATCATTGAATTGGGACATGAGTTCGACCGCGGCGCAAATATCGATTTATCGTCTGCTATACGGGGCCAGGGCGGCACTGGAAGAGATCATGCTTCAACGGTCTCCGGATTCGCTAGCGCCATTACTGCAATGTTCGGATGAACCATCGGCGACACCCTTCACTCGCATATTGGGCGTGACAATCCACAGCGGCGATATTTTGATATCGCGGGGCGGCGCGCCAACATCGGCTTTGATTGCCAGAGGAAATAATTTTCAAGGCAATTTCTCGCATGCCGCCTTGGTCTATGTGGATTCGGCGACAAGTATCGCCTCGATAATCGAATCGCATATTGAAAAAGGTGTCGCGATAGCGTCATTGCAGGATTATCTCAATGACAAAAAGCTCCGTGTAATGGTGCTTAGGCTTCGGCATGATTTGCCCCAATTAAAGGCCGATCCGATGCTTCCTCATAAAGTCGCAAAAGCGATGCTGGACGATGCCAAAAACAGGCATATCCCCTACGATTTCGCTATGGATTCCAATGATGATAAAAAAATGTTCTGTTCTGAGGTGGTCTATGATCCATATAAAAAGGCGGGCATAACATTGTGGTCGAAGCTGACACATATATCATCGCCGGGTGTGGTCTCGTGGCTTGCGGCATTCGGGGTGACTCACTTCGATACGCAGGCGCCATCGGATTTGGAATACGATCCGCAGGTCAAGGTTGTGGCAGAATGGCGCGATATCGAAACGTTATATAAGGATCATGTCGACAATGCGGTTATCGATGCCTTGCTGGAAGGCGCGGACAAAGGCGAACGATTGAAATACAATAGTTTCCTATTGCCGGTTGGCAGAGTGATGAAGCTCTATTGCTGGATATTGAATCGATTCAATAAGATCGGCCCGGTACCCGAAGGCATGAATGCCGAAAGCGCCTTGCGGAATAAGTACCTATCATCGATGCACGCGAAAATCAAAGCGCGCGTCCTTCAGCTCGCCGATCAATTTCAGACTACCAACGGCTATCGCCCGCCGTACTGGGAATTATATAGATTAGCGCAACAAGCGAAGAAGGAATACGATTCCGGGGAGTGATTGTCATTCCTGCGAAAGCAGGAATCTTGCGAGTTATTTCAAGGCTAGATTCCGCATCAAGCCGATTTAGACCCGCTGTGGTGGGTGCGGAATGATAAGAAGAAAATGATTTCCTTTTGTGTCAAAGCTTGCTTTGACCGTTTGATTCATGGTTTGCGGTCACAGTAAACTGTGACACGCGGCAAAACAAACCACTACTGCATAAGAGGGCTCAAAATTTTGAGCCACTACGGAAAACTTTCGTTGCGTGTCAAAGCTTGCTTTGACCGCTGATGCATGGCTTGCGGTCGCAGTAAACTGCGACACGCAGCAGACAGCAAAATCACCTTGTCCCATATTTCGCGGCGCTTTTCAGGCCGAGTTTGTAGGCACGCAGATTATCGGTTAAGAGTTCCCACAGTGATTTTTCGGTATTGGCGCGGATCGAGATATAGCATCCCCCGCAATCGGTCTTTTTGACGAATTTTTCGATCAATTCCTTCTGGCTCTTATAACGATCCTTGATGAACATGGCGCAAGGCGTCAGGGTGCCATCGGGATTGACAATCAGAAATTTGTATCCGGTCTGGCAATTGGGGATATAGCATTTCTCTTTATAGAATCTATTGAAACGACGCATGACCTTTTGCGATGTCATCACACAACTTGCCGCTGTCTCATCGGAATATATCTGATCGATAATTTTGTCGAATTGTGACCGTGTCTTCGGGATGCCTCAAATTGTATTGCTCGTCATGAGTGCGTAAATCGGTATAGGCCGAGAAATTGAGCTTGGCCTCCCATGATGCCACTTTCTTGATTATATCCATGAGATAGGGATAATTAACCCTCGTGATGCAGGTATTGACTGTAACATCGCCATTGCCCATGGCGATTAATTCCGGTATCAATTTATTCAAATGGTCAAACAGTCCGGGAATTCGGCGGAAATCATCGTGGCGGCTATCGGGGAAATCGAGCGAGATCGAGAATTGCTTTATCCCAGCCTCGCGCAGTTCGAGATATTTTTCTTTGGTCAATAAGGACGCGTTGGTGACTACGACCAGAAACGGGATTTTATCGGGATTGTATAATGCCCTGACTATTTCGGGCAGTTCGGCCCGTTTCAACGGCTCCCCACCGGCGATTTGAATCATCGATGGCGACAGCTCATCGCAAATCTTTTTATATTCTAACGCCCCGACCGCATGGTCATCGACTTTCGGTCCCTTATCGCAATGGCGGCAGTTGGCGGTGCAGTTGTGGGTTACTTCCAACGCTATGCAGATCGGCTTTTTGGTTATCATATTGCGAAGCGTATGCGACGCCATTCTGAACGCCAGCAGGTTAGATATGTTTTTCGGATTCGCCATTAAATATACCCCCAAATTTATTGATGAAAATGCCTGCAATATGATGAGATGTCAAGGGATATTAACCGCGGAATTTTATTATGCATTAAACAATGAGTGGAAACGCTCTAATATATTGGGCTAATCATGACTAGATATAAAAACACGCCGAAGATTTTCTAATTGATAAGTACAATTTTTCGGGTTGGGCAAACAATAGCGCAAATTATGCCAAATGCTATTTCATTAGTACCATTTTAATGTTGCTTGTTTTGCCAGCGGCTGTCAGTCTTGCAAAGTATATGCCCGACGGCATATCGCGGGCATTCCAGATTAAACTGTATTCCCCCGCCTCTGCGCTTCCATCAAATAAAGTTGCTACCTTTTGGCCTAGCAGATTATAGACTGATAAACAAATATTTGATTGTTGAGAGAGAGAATACTTGATAGTAGTCGATGGATTAAAGGGGTTGGGGTAATTGGAATTGAGATTGTAATCGATATTGGAAATAACTGTATAATCATCTGTTCCCAAAGCAGTTTGTACAAGCTTGATTGTTAAGTAATGCGATTGTCCTTCTAACTCGGAGGTGCGTCCGGTTAAATAAACATTCGAAAATGCGTCGACGACAATGGCCCCGCCATATGAGTGGGGGATGTAAGTCCATGACCATGCGGAATCGCCATTAGAATAATATTTTAATGCAAGCAGCCCTTGACCTGTTTTGCCGGTAATATAAATATTGCCGGCAGCGTCAAGACACATACTTGAAGGAATAGGATAAGTCAAACGAGTCTCACCGTAAATGCGCTGCCAGATAATATTTCCTTCAGAATCATATTTCAGCGTGATAATCTTTCCGTCATAAGCTTCGTGCGACCCGTCCATGAATAGTCCGGAAATAATTATATTTCCCTCATAGTCTATTCCCAGACCAGTGACAAAATCACCCATATGTGCAGACCCATCATATAAGCGGGTCCAGACAGTATCGCCATCGGCATTATATTTTATCAAGAGGATATCATCGTTGGAATTGTACTGAGGGCTAATGGCGGCGACATACACTGCACCGTCTCTATCGACCGCAATATATCTGCCGCTATCGTAGAAATCCGTTGCACCATTATACCTTGCGGCCCATAGCTGATTTCCCGAAGAATCAAATTTAACTGTTAAGATATCGGCAAATCTCGTCAGTGAATCTTGGATAATGCCGGTGATAATTATATTTTCATTATTATCAACGCACATTGATTGCCCAGCCTCATAGCCATTAGCAGGACCATTATATGATCTGATCCAAGCAGTGTCACCATCAGGCCTATATTTGATTAACAGCAAATCCCAATTGTCATGGGGTTCCGTTGCATATCCAGTTAAATATATGTTTCCAGATCCCCCCAAAACAAGTGATTGACCAACACCGTAGATGTTTCCATTTTCGTATGGTCTTATCCAGTCGATATCGCCATTAGAAAGATATTTGATTATTATATAATCATACCCTCCAGGGTAATATACGACAAACCCAGCCACATATACATTACCCACAGCATCAACTTTTAATGCCACGGGACTATCATCATAATTTCCACCACCACCATATGACCGTAACCAGGAAGTATCTCCATTAGAATTATATTTAATTGTATTAAAATTGGCGCCTCCCGTAGCCGCACGGCTAGCCCCAGTCACATATACGTTTCCGGCATTATCGACATCAATTGCAACTGGACAATCTGTTCCGCCTTCAAACTGATTATATGCCCGAACCCAGGATGTATCCACTTGGGCAAAGACATTGAAATTAATAATTAAGCTGATAGTTATGGCAAACGCTAATTTGGTCAGTAATCCTCCCGCGCCAAAGGTCAACCGGGATAAAATTCTAAATGCTATTATCTAAGCATGCATATAAATATAATATTGCCTTAATGGATGTCAATGGCTTTTTAATCCGTTTTGTATTATATATAGGTATTGCTTTAGTGTAATTATTAATCGAACGATATGTTAATTTTAGCTTTTCCAAAAATGTCGTTTGGCCATCTTATTTAAGGATTTGTGAAGGATAAATGTCAAAATCAAGAAATTTTCTGCTCACAAACCCCCTTCCTATATAAAATAGCATATCTGGCTTAGGCAGCCAATACGGATCATGCTAAATAGCAATTATTCTCGAATCGCAATCGAATTTCCATATTTTCAATTTCACTCTGGAACTCTAATGAAAAACAATGTATATTCGCGTGCAAGTATGATTTTTATAGGAGAAAAAATCTAATGATTAAAAAGACTGCGTTTTATGATATCCATCAAAAGCTTGGTGGCAAGCTTGTCGAGTTCGCCGGCTATTACATGCCGATTCAGTATCGTTCGATAACCGAAGAGCACAAGAAAGTGCGCAATTCCGTAGGGCTTTTCGATCTTTCGCACATGGGTGAATTCACCGTGTCCGGGCATGGCGCCAAACAATTTATCCAGCGTTGTGTTACCAATGATGTCGATAAGCTCGAGGTCGGCCAGGTGATGTACACTTGCCTGTGCTACCCCGATGGCGGTATTGTCGATGATCTCTTGGTTTACAATCTCGGCGATATCTTCTTTTTGGTTGTTAACGCTTCCAATATCGACAAGGACTTCGCCTATTTTCAATCGCTAAAGAAAAGCGATGACATCAAACTCGAGAATCTTTCCGACGAGAATGCCCTGCTCGCCATTCAGGGCCCCGATGCCGAAAAAGTAATGACAAAACTAACCGATTACGATTTGGCATCGATGAAGTACTATTGGTCTGGCACTGCGCGGATTGCCGGAGTCGAGATGCTATTTTCACGCACCGGCTACACGGGCGAGGATGGCTTCGAGCTTTATTTCGCTCCCAAGCATGCTGAAAAAATGTGGAATGCCACCGCCGATGCCGCCAAGGAATTCGATGTCGAACCGATCGGTTTGGGCGCCAGAGATACGCTACGCCTCGAAATGAAATATGCCCTTTACGGCAATGATATCGACAAAACCACTAACCCGATTGAAGCCGGTCTGGGATGGGTAGTAAAATTCGATAAGGGTGATTTCGTTGGACGTGCCCCATTGCTCAAGGCCAAAGAACAGGGCACAAGCCGAAAATTGGTGGCATTCGAATTGAAGGAAAAGGGATTTCCAAGACAGCATCATCCAATCGTAATAGGCGACAAAAAAGTCGGCGAAGTGACATCGGGCACATTCTCGCCCATGCTTGACAAAGGTATCGGCGCCGGATACGTGCCATCGGAATATTCGAAAATAGGCAATGAAATCGGCATTGATATCAGGGGTAAGGTCGCGATCGCGGAGGTAGTCAAGGCGCCATTCTACAAAAAGGGCAGCCATCGATGATTTGACATCAAAAGATTGTCAAAGCGTCCGATATATATAAGCATGAATAGTCATTCGGGCGATTTAGAAATAATCACCGCGTTTACTCCGGCGGAACTTGTGGGACTCGAATTGCGGGACACGACCGCGATTGTAATCGATGTCCTCAGAGGATCGACAACGTTAATAAGGGCGCTCAAAAACGGCGCCCTTAAAATTATGCCTGTAGCCGAAATCGAGGCGGCAAAGCAGAAGGCCGCGAAGCTTCATCCAGATGAGTATCTGCTCTGCGGCGAACGAAACGGTTTACGTGTCGAAGGATTTCAGCTCGGCAATTCACCATCGGAATATGCGCCCGATATTGTTCGTGGAAAAGAGTTGATATATTCGTCAACCAATTGCTCGAAGGCATTGTTGGCATCAATGGAAGCCGCGCGCGCGCTGATTGGATCATTCAACAATATCAGTGCCGTGCTCGATTCGATCGAACTCCATGGGAGGATCGTATTGATATGCTCCGGGAAGATGGGAAGATTCGCGCTTGAAGATTCGGTTTGCGCCGGCATGTTTATAAATGAAATCCTCAAAAGATCAAAAACAGAATTGGCTGTCAACGACGCGTCACGGACCGCCAAGTATCTTTTCGACAGCTATCATCGGGATATATTATTGATGCTTAAAGAATCATCGCATGGATATTATCTCTCTCAGCTTGGAATGGAGCATGATCTGGAGCAGGCGGCATTAATTAATTCCGAGCGAGTGGTACCGGAGCTTTCGCTTGATAAAGCGCATTTCTTTAAGACAATCGCGCCGTTTATCAGGGAAGAAGATCCGGATGATTCCGAATTTCAGAAATTGGCCAAATCCACCTGGAAAAGCGTCCTGAATATATAGGAAAGTAATCGATGGAAGCTTTAGTCGCGGCACCTTTCAAAGTTTGTACTTATTGCAGGCAATCCTGGACGAATAGACGAGAATTTATCATCTCGCCCGAGGTCGCGATAATAGGATTCCAACCCGATTTTTATATTCCTGAAGAAGGCCTCTTTTTGTTTAATCATATTTCCTCCGGTTGCGGCACGACAATGGCCATAGAGGTGATCAATTTTATCGATCTGTACCATGGTCCAATTTATCATGAATTGAATAGAGGAAAAGAAGGCTGCAAGGGCCATTGCCTTAATATCTCCAACCTTGAACCTTGCGGCGCTAATTGCCTTATGAATCACATCAGGGAATTAATCCAGCTTTTCAAGTCCAAAGCAATCGCATAATTTTAATCAATTTCAAAAAAATTCTATAATAACAGAAACTATTCAATAATTATTATCGTTCAGGAATATGTATTGGAGGAACGATGGTAAAAGATTCAAGAATTGACGATTTTATTCACTACTGCAAAGAGAATGGTATCCAGTTGACAGAGCAAAGGTTAGCCGTGTTAGGATTGCTTCGGGGGTCTAAGGCTCATCCGTCGCCTGAGGATATTTATAACACCATGAAGGAATATTATCCCACAGTGTCGTTGGCGACTGTCTATAAAAATCTCGAGTTTTTAGAAAAGGTTGGATTTGCGCGCAAGGTGAATCCGGTTTCAAACACATACCGATACGATGGCAACACCGAGCCGCACGCGCATTTCATTTGTGTCAATTGCAACAGGATTTATGATATCGGATTGCCACGGGATGTCAGATCATTGATGCCCGACATGGCGATGGAGGGATATACGATTTTAGAAGGATCATTACAATTAATGGGTATATGTAAACAATGTCAAAATAGCAATTTGGAGGACAAATGAGTCTCAAGGTAGGACAAAAAGCGCCGGATTTCAAGCTTCAGGGTATTCACAATGGGGAATTCAGCGAATTCAGTTTATCGGATTATCGCGGAAAATGGGTAACATTATTCTTTTATCCGCTCGATTTCACATTCGTATGCCCGACCGAGATTCGTGAATTTTCTCGTCGGCATGGCGATTTCGAAAGGCTCAACGCGGTAGTATTGGGCGCGTCGGTGGATTCGGTATATTCTCATCAGGCCTGGATCAATGGCGATCTCGGCCAAATCAACTATCCATTGCTTTCGGATTTATCGAAGAAGGTATCGGACAATTATAATATTTTGATGGACGACGGCAAGGCGCTACGCGGCACATTTATTATCGATCCAGAAGGCGTACTGCGCTGGATGGTGGTATCCGATATCGACACCGGCCGTTCGGTGAGCGAGACGCTCAGATCGTTGGCGGCATTACAGACCGGCGAGCTCTGCCAGGTGGAATGGAAACCGGGCGAGAAGACGCTCAGCTCTATATCCTGATAATTCACTATGTAGAGACGCAAGATTTTGCGTCTCTACGAAAAAATGGAATTGCTGCGCGTCAGGGTTTACCCTGATCGCAAACCAAAATTGGATGCAGTCACGGCAAGCTCCGCCACTGGCGGATAGACTGTGACTCGCAGGAAAAAATTAAAGACATGACATATTAGTGGCGTCGGGTTGGGCGGCCCGACAACACAAGAATCAATAACATAACAACAGCGACATTTCATTCTCCGACGGCCGGAAGCGATTCCGGCCGTTTGAGTTTTTGGAATATATTGACAATTTGGGGGAAGAGGTCTATTATTATGGGAAAGAGGGATGGAGTAACAAATAGGAAGCGACCTTCTTAAGTGAAGGATGCGGCCTAATCCTTTAATAAGGTTGATAACACTTTGGAAATAATTAACCAAGCCTAATGGAAACTGGGGAGATAACAAAATGAGTGATACCCTATTCGCAAAGGTCGACTACGACTTATCCAAGCTAATGGAATATATAGCCCTCGGCGAAATTGGTTTACCTGATATTCAGCGACCGTTTGTCTGGAAGAACGCCAAAATTAGGGATCTTTTCGATTCGATGTATCGAGGGTATCCAGTGGGATATTTTTTGTTTTGGCAAAACGGTTTGGCGGCAGACTCGCGCACTATTGGAGCTGAGAATAAACAAAAATCGCCACGCCTTGTCATAGTTGATGGTCAGCAGCGGCTGACTTCGCTTTATGCTGTTGTAAAAGGCATTCCTGTAATAAGAGAGAATTATGAAAAGGAACAAATATATATAGCCTTCAATCCGCTTGAAGAAAAGTTTGAGGTTGCCGACGCCGCGATACGTCGCGATAAAACATTTATACCTGATATCTCTTTATTATGGAACAAAAAAACGGATCTCTTTGAAGTAGTCGAAAAATACCTAGCTGGATTGAGTGAATCCAGAGAAATCGAAGATGACGAGAAAAGGAGAATTCAGAGGACTATCACCAAACTTAATGGACTTTTGAGCTTTCCTTTCACCGCTCTTGAATTGGCTCCGAACATCTCTGAAGAAAATGTTTCAGATGTCTTTGTGCGCATCAATAGTAAAGGAACGCCTCTGAACCAGGCGGACTTTATTCTGACTCTAATGTCTGTATTTTGGGACGATGGGCGCAAGGAACTTGAGAAGTTTTGTCTGGCTTCCAAGCGACCCTCAAAGGTTGATGCTTCTCCGTTCAACTATTTTATAGAACCAGGCCCTGATCAGCTCCTCCGAGTTAGTGTCGGAGTTGCGTTTAAGCGAGCCCGCCTACAATATGTATATTCTATCCTTCGGGGTAAGGACCTTGAGACTGAGCAATTTAGCGAAGAGCGAAGGAATGCGCAATTTGACGTTCTAAAGAAAGCCCAAAGTCGTGTTCTGAACTTGCAGTATTGGCATGATTTCATGAATTGTATCAGGCAGGCCGGTTTCAGAAGCGGTAAGATGATCAGTTCCCAAAACAACTTATTATTCTCATACATTCTTTACTTGATCGGCCGCACGGAATACTGCATAAATGAATTCAAGCTTCGGCGAGTTATTGCCCGCTGGTTCTTTATGTCCAGCGTCACCGGCCGGTTCACTGGCTCTCCGGAATCAGCTATGGAGTTTGATCTTGCGCGGTTCAGGGAAATAAAAGAGGGCGATCAGTTCATCCGGATACTTGAAAGCATTTGCGAAATTACTCTAACATCTGACTACTGGATTGTCACTTTGCCAAACGATTTGGCTACATCCTCTTCACGAAGCCCCTCATTGTTTGCTTTTGAAGCCGCACTTGTACTTCTAGACGCTCGAGCGTTATTTTCAAAAATCAAAGTAGCTGATTTGTTTGACCCGGCAATGCAAGGAAATCGTTCAGCAGTCGAAAGACATCATCTATTTCCGAAGGAATATCTAAAGGAAATCAATATTAAGGGTATTCGAGAAACCAATCAAATTGCAAATTACTCCTACGTAGAATGGGGTGATAATGCAAAAATTTCTATACAACCACCCGCCGAATATTTAGCCGAATTCAATTCTAGATTTGGTCACAATGAACTATCTGAAATGTATCATTGGCACGCGCTACCCGAAAACTGGGAACACTTAGAATATAATGATTTCCTGGTCAAAAGACGCGAACTGATGGCTGAAATTATTCGTGAAGGGTATGAAACACTAGTCGCAGATATAAACCTGGACACTAAATTAAAAGAACTAGATTTGAGCCAAATAATAGAAAACGGCGAATCCGAAGCTGTCGAATTCAAGGCGACCTTAAGAACAAATCTGCATACTGGGAGCCCTGACCAGCGGATTGAACTATCAATGCTAAAGACAATCGCAGGATTCCTCAATACAAACGGGGGCACTTTGATTATTGGTGTGCACGATGATGGCGGTTCGGCGGATATTAAAGCGGATGGATTCCCCGATGAAGATAAGATGAGCTTGCATTTAGTTAATATAGTCAAGAGCAGAATAGGGCCACTGGCTATGACCCAAATTCATGTTCACTTTGAAGATTACGATGATAGCAGAGTGATGATCATTAAATGCGGTAGGGCGACTAAGGCAGAGTTTGTAAAAGACGGAGATATTGAAAGGTTTTACATTCGAACCGGCCCCTCCACTACAGAACTAACAGCGAAGCAGACACAGGAATACATTAAGCAGAGATTTGACAGTTGATATCATGCCCCCAATTTACTCATTCGATACGGTAGGTCCGAACCCCAGCGGTTCGGACTCTTTTTTTGCCTAAAACAAATAGGCGGAACTCAGGAGTTCCGCCCTACGATTAGGAGCGCGCGGATTCCACATCGGTGCTGCCTTGCAGTCCGGCGACCGACGGATGCGGAATGACGGTTTTACAGTAGGTCCGAACCCCCGCGGTTCGGACTCTTTTTTTGCCTTCTATACAAGGGGCAGGCGGGACGCCTGCCGCCCAGCAAATGGGCGTTTTTTCAAACGCCCCTGCGAAATGTTTGAGATTTTCCAAAGATGGGTTTGATGAATCAAACCCCTACGGTGATATCGGGGTTTTCGGTCGGGTGCGGAGACCCGACCGCACTCGGAATGGCGGAACCACGGGGGTTCCGCCCTACGACTACATCAGAATAAGGTGCAATCTTCTGCTTGACGGAAATACCTAAATTGGGTATAAAAATACCCGAAATGGGTAAGCATGATATTAAAGCGGCATTTGACTATGAGGCAAGCTATGATTGAATCATTATTCGGCAGTACAAGGAAAAAAGTGATGTCGTTATTCTTCCTCAATAGCGACAAACATTATTACTTCTCGGAAGTTGCCAGGGCGACAGGAACCCGTCAGGGAGCGATTCAGAGAGAATTGAAATCGCTGGTCTCGACCGGAGTACTCAATGCCGAGGTCCGCGGGCGGCAGACATTCTATTCGGTCAACGCGGGCAACCCGATTTACAAGGAGCTTCGCGGCATCGTGTATAAGACATTCGGTGTGGCGGAGATTTTGAAGTCGGCGTTGAAACCGATGAAGCAGAAAATCAAGATCGCGTATATCGATGGCCTGCCATCCTATGACGAAGAAACGGATCATAAGGATATCGATCTGACGATTATCGGCAAATTGAAATTCAGCGAATTCGCCAGCGCGGTGGGCAAGGCTGAGGAGCTATTGGGCCGTACAATCAATCCAACCATTTTGCCGATCGATGAATTTCGGGAAGAGCTCAAAAGCGATGATCATTTTTTGAATTCAGCGATAAAGACACCGCATACGTTTTTGGTTGGCGATCAGGACGATATTAGAAAGCTGATTCGGAAATAGATCGGTCGTCAGGTCGCAGGCGACCTGACCTCACAAAAGCTAGTAGGTCCGAACCCCCGAGGTTCGGACTTTTTTGGGCCGATTACAAATAGGCGGAACTCAGGAGTTCCGCCCTACAATTAGGAGCGCGCAAGATTCCGCATCGAGTGCGGAATGACAGGCTCTGGGGTTTGATGAATCAAATCCCTACGATAATGACAAAGCTGTGGTCGGGTCAGGCGACCCGACCACACAAAATCAAAATTTATATCCCGTAGAGCTCGCCGAATTTGGTCTTGAGGTAATTCATCAAGGGCTGATGGGAAAGCGGCTTGCCGGTGGCCCGCATCACCAATTGCTCGGGACGGTACCGTTGGCCGTGTTGATGGATATTCTCGCGCAACCATTTCAAGAGATCGCTAAAATCGCCCCTTGCGAATTTATCATCCAGATTTCCGATGCTCTTTTGGGCTGTTTCATAGAATTGAGCTGAATAAAGATTGCCAAGCGTGTAGGTCGGGAAATATCCGATCAAGCCGGCGGACCAGTGAACATCCTGCAGGCATCCCTCGGCGTCATTCTTGGGGACTAAACCGAAATACTTTTTGAATTTCTCATTCCAGGCGGCGGGGACATCCGAGATTTTGATTTCGTCGTGGAAGAACGCGGTCTCCATTTCGAATCGAAGCAGGATATGGAGATTATATGTGGCCTCGTCGGCCTCGATACGGATCATCGATGGCCTGACGTCATTGATGGCGAAATAAAATTGATCGAGCGAAATATTTTTCAGGGCTTCAGGGAAGAGCGCTTGTGCCTTGGGGTAGAAATGTTTCCAGAACGCCCGGCTTCGTCCCACGAGATTTTCCCACATTCGCGATTGCGATTCATGAATTCCCAGCGAGACTGTTTCGCCGCAGGGGGTGCCATGATGCTCGATTGGCAGGCCCTGGTCGTACATGGCGTGGCCGGTTTCGTGCATGATACCGAAAAATGCCTGCGGGAAATGATTGGGATTATAACGGGTCGTGATTCTGACATCGCCGGGGCCGATAGTTGTGCAGAACGGATGGGCGGTGATATCGATTCGTCCGGCGGCAAGATCGTAGCCGATTGCCTTGGCAGCTTCAGTGCCGAAATGTGCCTGCCGTTCGACTGGATAATCTCGCAGGATTATCGAGGTATCGGGTGATTTGCCGGAATTTTTTATTTTGGCAATGAGATCTACAAGCTCGTCGCGCAGACCGGCGAATACTTTGGTGATATCATCGGTGGAGGCTCCCTGTTCGAAATCATCTAATAAAGCGTTATAGGGATATTTAACATATCCGACCGCCTCGGCTTGTTGCCGTTTGAGGCCGACCATTTTTTCCATCCAGGGCTGAAACATGGCGAAATCCGATTTTTCACGGGCGTCCTGCCAAACTCCCTGCGCCCTCGTGGCGGTACGGCTTATTTCTTCGATCAATGATTTCGGGATTTTGAACTGCTTATCGTAGGCTCGTTTCAACTCGCGGACATTGGCCGAATCAACCGTGTCCTCTTTAATATCCAATCCATCGGCTATTAGCTCATTGAGAATATCACCGACCCGCGGCGAGGTGAATTTATCGTGGATGATCCCTGCTAAAAGCGCGACCTGATTGCCGCGATTTTCGGAGCCCATGTGCGGCATATAGACTCGCTCGTCCCAGTCAAGCAGCGCGATGCAGCCGCCGAGAGTAGTGACTTCTTTTATATAGCCATATAGTTCATTTAATAAATTTTCTCTTTTTTGAGCATTCATGCCTGGCCCCTATTTTTAAGATTTAATCCCCTTCCCACCACCTTCTATAAGACCGGCAATATTAGCATATTAATTTGGGATATTCAATTAAAATAGAATAATCGACAAAAATCGGGGAGAAGATTCTGGTCAGGTACTGCGACTCGACATCACTAGGTGAGACTCAATGTCGGTCGGGTCAGGCGACCCGACCTCACTTTTAATATTCAATTAAAATAGAAAAATCGACATAAATCGGGGGGGAAGATTCTAGTCGGGTTCTGCGATTCAACGACACTAAGTGAGACTCAATGTCGGTCGGGTCAGGCGACCCGGCCTCACTTTTAATATTCAATTAAAATAGAATAATCGACAAAAATCGGGGAGAAGATTCTGGTCAGGTACTGCGACTCGACATCACTAGGTGAGACTCAATGTCGGTCGGGTCAGGCGACCCGACCTCACTTTTAATATTCAATTAAAATAGAATAATCGACAAAAATCGGGGAGAAGATTCTGGTCAGGTACTGCGACTCGACATCACTAGGTGAGACTCAATGTCGGTCGGGTCAGGCGACCCGACCTCACCTTTAATAAAGCCTCAGGATGTCTAAAAAAACCTCCAATCCTGAGGCATGGCCAAATGATCTAAGATTTGTATTTTAATGTAATCACAGCGGATTGAGGCGGTTTTTCGAGACGGAGTGATTTTAGGATACCATTGATTACGTTGCCGGTGACCTTGTGAACGAATTCGTTCATCTCAATCTTTTCGCCATTAACTGTAAGCTCAACTGATATTTCAGGTTCTTTGCCCATTATTGCTCCTCCACATATTTATGAAGAATTATTTTATTGAAAGATTATCGCAAATAAAATCTGTCATTGACTTGATATCAACAAACCAAGGCTTATCCTTTTGCCCTGTTTCACCCCAGAATGCGATAATCTCGCCGCCGATGCCGGACCGCACGGGTTGGCCATCGGAAACATAGATTTTGGGGTTCTCGGATTTGGTATCACCCTCGATAAAGACGATATCGCAGGGTTTGAATATTTCGGTAATCATTTCCTGGGTTAGATATTCGGATTCCGAGAAGATGGCGCAATTTTTCGAGGCCTTTATCAACGATATGGACGAACCCGCCCGCCTGTGGCGTTCGGTATCCTTGCCGGGGGAATCGAATTCCAAATCGTGCGAGGAATATTTGACTGTCCCGACTGTCAGACCTCGTGATTTGAATTCGGAGGCGAGCTTTTCGACCAGAGTCGTCTTGCCGCTTTTCTTCTGGCCGATTATCCCGAGAAAGACTGTTGATCTTTTCGGATGTTTCTTGTCGTTTCTAATAGTCCTATCCACATTTGATTTTAATCATCTTGACGCTGATTAAGCAAGCCTTTTCAGGGAAAACAGGCTTCTTAGGTGCCAGATCACGTTCGTCTATGGCGGACTACGATCTGGCACAACGGGATAGTTAGCATTTCACGCAAGCATGCCACAAAACGTCTTTATAAGATTAGACATTATGAACCATTGCAACTAAATTACGTATATGGGTTATTTGGTATTTAGGTGTGAAAGTAATAAATGGAAAGATGAAGTGGAAACGGAATAACTAAAATGAAAATATCGGCTATAATTGTATTCTTCACGATTTTTTTTGCGCTCTATGGGCTGATTAATTTTTATATTTTTATCCGTGGATGGCAGGCGTTGCCGAACGGTTCGACATTGAAGCCATACTATATTGTTTTGTTTCTCATAGTCTCATTGTCATTTATCGGGGGTAGAGTTCTCGAACGAGTGTGGCTTTCCCCTGTCAGCGATATTTTTGTTTGGATCGGGTCATTCTGGCTGGCGGCGTTGCTGTATTTCTTTTTGACTGTAGTTCTTCTCGATTTGGCCCGGCTTGTGAATCATTTTGTCCCGTATTATCCGTCGGTCATAAAGGCGGATTATGCTAAAACAAAATTGGTCATCGCAATCGGCGCGTTATCGCTGGTAACACTGCTGCTGGCAATTGGCCATCTGAATGCCACATTCCCGAGGGTAAAGACTCTAACTTTGCATATCGCCAAGAAGGTCGATGGGCCAAGGACATTGAATATAGTCAGCGCGTCGGATATTCATATCGGGGCGATTATTGGCAAGAAGAGAGTCGATCGCTATATAAAAATGATCAATGATCTCAAGCCCGATATAGTTTTTCTGCCCGGTGATATTGTCGATGAGGACCTGGGGCCGGTTATCAGGGAGAATATCGGAGAGGCATTGAAGCAGATCAAAGCGCCGCTTGGAGTTTATGCCATAACTGGCAATCATGAGTATATTGGAGGCGCTGAAAAAGCCTGCAAGTATCTTTCGGATCATGGCATTACTATGCTTCGGGATAGCGTGGCGATGGTAGATAATCTTTTCTATCTCGTGGGCAGAGAGGATCGTTCCAAGGGGGGATTTTCCGGAATCCAACGAAAAAAGATTCAAGAGCTTATGGATCAGGTTGACAAAAATTATCCGATAATCATGCTTGATCATCAGCCGTTTAATTTGCAGGAAGTATCGGATAATGGTGTTGATCTTCAGATATCCGGCCATACTCATCACGGGCAGATTTGGCCATTGAACTATATCACCGAAAAAGTTTACGAAATCAGCTGGGGCTACTGGCTCAAGGGAAGTACGAATTTCTATGTGTCGTGCGGAGTAGGCACCTGGGGCCCGCCGGTCAGAATTGGTAATCGTCCTGAGATAGTAAATATCAAGCTAAGTTTCGATTGAGGGTTAAGTTATAGAGGTATGGGGATAACCCCATACTTGGCCTAAAGCACCTTCGAACAGCCGCCCGTAACCCGTTAAACAACTTAAAGATATGCAGGCATAACGTCTGGCATCCTTCTTGCTTTTTCCCTATGTGAAACGAAAACTTCATAGGCTTAAGCAAGGAGGGGTTTATGTCTTGCAGAAACTGGTCATCATGGCTTGTTGGCATGATCTGCCTGGTAGCGGTAGTGTCTCCAATGATTACAAGTGCCCAGGAGACCGCCAGCGTACAGGCGATAGCGGTAGTATTACCGAGCATGTCAGTAATCGGCACCAATAATCTGAATTTCGAGTATGTCATGCCCGGCGTTAATAAGACGATCAATAAGACCACAATCGGTTACGCGGGCGAATGGCAGATAACAGGCAGTTCAGCGGCTGAAATTATACTCGATTTTTCATTGCCTGATTCAATCTACCTGGTCGGGGGCATTTCGGCCATGCGAATCGGTTTTAACAGCATCGATGCGTCTTATGAAAATGGCCTCGGGCTCGGCCAGCTAACTCCGGCGGGAATTCTCAATCCCCACGGCATCAATGTCAGAAATCTTGGGACTGACGGCACCATGGCCGTGTGGATTGGCGGCACTGTTTTTCCGAGACGTTCGCAGACAAGCGGCAGTTACCGGGGAGATATTATTTTGACAGTCACTTATACCGGCAATTAGAAAGACTGAGCCGGCAGAAATGATTTCGCCGAATTGGCGCCTAATGCTTTGACAACGCGTGATTTTTAAAATATTAATACACGCGATGAGAGACAAAATCAGATTTGAAGCGGGGCAATTATCCAAAGGCTTTTGGGTGTTTCCGGCCCTGGCGATTATTGTTCTGTGTTCATCCGATATTTCTTACGCGCAGACAATAACGATAAATAACAATCTCGTTTTCGGCCCGGTATTTCCCGGCGTACCCAAGGCTATCAGCAAGACATCGGCGGGAGACGCTGCCGAATTTTTTATTACCGGCACCCCCAATGCTGAGATAACGTTGGATTTCGCATTACCTACGTATCTCCATACGACCGGCGGCAATATGCAGTTGATTTTTTCTTCCACCGATTGCGCGCTGGATTCGAGTTCTACCCCCAATCAATCGAATCCTCCGGTTAACAATATCGATCCCTGGCATACGATAATCTATCGGCTTGGCGCTAATGGACTTAGCCTTTGGCTGGGGGGGACAGTTGTGCCCGGGCTGGCCCAAAAACCCGGGGACTATTCAGCATTGATAGTATTAACAGTAACCTATACCGGTAATTGACCAATATTCGGGGTTCGTGACTGTTCACATCTGAATCATATTATTTGTAAATAAATCAAAATTCATCCCCTTCTGATAAAAACTGCAACTTTATAGCCGATTTGTCTCTATAGGAATTTCAAAAAAAACTAAAGAATGATGATTATGAAAAACAAATACATCAGGAGGATGAGATGAAATTGAGACAAGAAAGTTTCCGGAAATCAGGGATGATATTAATCCTTGTTGGATTAATACTGGCGATTTCATCCGGTGTAACATTCGCTCAGGATGTTGCCACCGGAACAGCAACAGGAACAGTAGTTCCATTGATAGTGGTTACAGCAACAGCTCCATTGGACTTTGGAACATTGTGGCAGGGTGTCCCCAAAAGCATTCCGTCATCGGGCGCTGGCGCTGATTCCGCGGCTATATTTGATATCGCCGGACAGCAGGCAGGTATCAATCTTCAATTTATTCTTCCGGAATACATTGTTCTCGCTAATGGTCATGACCGTATGCCGATTTCATTTACGGCTACCGACGCCGCAGTCGATACACTCACCCCGGCAACACCTGAAGCGATGGTGGCTGGCGATGGATTTGTTGACCAAAATCCATATGCTATTCCGGCGGCTTCTTCCGTCATCGGTCCAGCGGGTACCCATGTGTATCTCGGCGGCAGAGTATGGCCATCGACCAATCAGACCGCGGGCACATACGGCGCGGAAATAGTCCTTATGGTCGCTTACAATAATCAGTAGAATACAGATTAAAGATTAGAGAGAGGGGAAATTGAATTCCCTCTCTTTTTTTATTTGGTTTTTTATGCGTCTTCCTATTTTCACAATTACCCCAAAATACTTCCCCGATTGTTAATTTTTTGCACAGGATGACGATAAAAAGATAGGGTTTAGTGTTTCATTTATTAACAGGTTTTTGGCTTTAAAGAGATGTTTAAAAAAATCGCCGGATTTACTCAGGTTTCGCTCGTACAAATTGTACTGATTTTGGGGTTGTTCATTTCAATTAAAACAGCCAACTCACAGGAAATAGCGGTCGGTAACGCCAACGCTACAGTCTTATCGAATATCGTGGTAACAGCGGTCGGCGCATTGAATTTCGGCGAAGTTTTCCAGGGTATCCCTAAGTCAATTGCAAACAATACTGCCAACGCGGCGATTTTTACTATCACGGGACAAAGCGGATCGGGTATTGAGATTCTTATACAGCTTCCGGAATATCTGGCGCTCTCCGATGGCAGCGATAGGCTTCCAATTGCTTTCAGAGCAACCGACGTCTCTATCGATACGACCGGCGCGGCGGATCCGACAACCATGAATGCCTCGCGTGGCTGGCAAAATACCAACCCTTATGCCCCTCCGGCAGGCACTGTTATCGGCTCCGCGGGCACCAATATCTATCTGGGAGGAAAAGTAAATCCATCGATTAATCAAAAGGCTGGAAATTATTCGGGCGATATAGTCATGACTATCTCATACAACGGCAGCTAAGAATTGGGAATGTGAAAGCAGTGAAAAGATCTATGAAAAATTTATCAGTTATTGGCGTTAATCGAAAACAGCGATTAGCAGGGTTATTTGCATTTGTTCTGGCTTCGATATTAGTGAGCACAGTGGCCGCTTTAGCTCAGGATGTGGCGACTGGGCAGGCCACCGCGACAGTGCAGGCGGCTCTTACGGTAACGGCGACACAGGCATTGGATTTTGGCAATATATTCCAGGGAATTCCCAAAACTGTCGGCAGAAATGATGACGATTCCACGGCTATTTTCACTGTAGCTGGCCAGGCGGGATCGGGAGTGAATTTGCAACTGGTACTGCCCGAATATCTATCGTTGGCCGACGGGTCGGATCGAATGACGATAGCATTCGGGATCACAAGCGCGGCGGTGGATACATCGAATACCGCGACGCCTTCGACGATGATAGGTGCCGATGGCTGGATCGATCAGAATCCATTCAATCTACCGGCTGGAGCGGTAATCGGAAGCACCGGCAGCAATACGAAGGTATATCTCGGAGGCAAGGTGATTCCATCCGCTAATCAGAAGGCTGGAAGTTACTCCGGCAATATCGTGCTTATAGTCTCATACAATGGTCTTTAGGATTTGATAATAATCGGCTAATTCATAGCGAAATAACGGAGCGATAAAATGAGAAAAATGAAAACAAGCGGCGAGCTCAAGCGCGGCGGCAAAAGATTTGTCTTTATAAGCATTTTGATTATTGAACTATCGTTGGCTGTCAATTTGATGGCCGGAGTGCTGGTTGCGCCGACAGTCGTAATTTTGTCCGAGAAAAGCCGCACGGGTCGTTTGACATTGCAGAACCCATCGGCCACCGCGGCAGAGGTGACGATCTTTTTCGGTTTTGGGCTGCCGGAATCCGATAGTCTCGGCAATGTCACTATGACATTGCAGGATTCCAATGTTACCGACGAGCGTTCAGCAATGGGATGGGTAAAAGCGTTCCCAAGAAAGATCGTGCTGCCCCCCAGCGGTTCGCAGGTCATCAGGATCATAGCAACCCCTCCTTCGGATTTGACTGAAGGCGAATACTGGGCAAGAATTGTTATTCGTTCACAAGAAGCCAAATCCGGAGAGCCCGCCGCAAATGAAAACGGGCAGATTTCAACGAAGCTTAGCCTGGTCACCCAGACGGCGATTATGCTCAAATATCGAAAAGGAAATCTCAATTCGGAAATTCAACTTGTCAAGGCCTTAGCCCAGCTTGCGAACGGCAAAGTATGGGTGACAACCGATATGCTCAACAGAGGCAATGTTTCCTATATCGGAGTCCTCAAAATACGATTATTCGATTCGGACAATAATGAGATGGGCAGCAATCAGGTAGATCTGGCTGTATATCGGAAGCTGAGAAGAGTTATCCCGATAGCTTTTGACAAAAAATCGATTCCATATCGAGTTGAGATTACGATCGGGACCGAAGGCCGCACGGATATTGCCGCGGAAGATATGGTTACGGGAAATAAAATTTCGGTGATTGCCCGAGTCGAATAATTTATTTTTGGGGGAAATAGCAATTCTATTAAGAGCGTTATGATTGCAATGATTAACCGAAACTTAGTCTTGGTCGTTCTGATATCGTTTTTTTTCTCCGCGCCTTTGGTGTTGGCGCAGGAGAAAACATATGAAGAGATCGTTGTCGGTTTCGATGTTCCCCAACTTATCAGGACTGACTTATTTGTCCAGTATGACGGCTCTACGGTCTATCTGCCGTTGAATGAAATATTCGGGCTTCTCGATCTGCATATCGAATATGATTCGCTAAAATTGAGATACGCGGGTTATATCATCAATACAAATCAGCGTTATCAACTTGACCTGATTAATTCCGAAGCCAAAATCGCCGGCAAGATAAAACCGTTGAGAATATGGGACTATTATTTGAATTCACGGGATCTTTATCTGAGGATTGATCTATTTGACGAGTATTTCGGCTTGAAGATGGATTTCAAATTTTCAGCTTTGCGGGTTTATCTCCCATTGAACAAGGAATTTCCATCGTACCAAAAATTAAAACGAAAATTAGAGCACGAAAGCATTCAGGCCAAGGCCGCGGCGCCGCGGGATGTTAAGGTAATTCCCCGAAAACGGGATATTTTTAATGGCGGAGTTGTAGATTGGGCGGTATCGGCAAGCCCCTTGGGAGGCGGAGGACAATATTTTGATTTCAACGCCGGCGGCATTGTTCTCGGTGGAGATATCAGCGTGACCGGCGGCGGCAATAGTGTCACGGGTATTCAATCCAATCAGATGATTTATAAATGGCATTACTTTTTCAATGATAATCATTATCTGACTCAGGCGGACCTTGGAAATATCAATACCAGCGGGCTTTTCTCAAGGGGTCTGAAAGGCGGAATGATTACCAATAAACCTCAGGTCGAGAGAAAATATTTTCAGACATTAAATCTCGCGGATCATCTGGGCGAAGGCTGGGAAGTCGAATTGTATATCGACCAGAAGCTCACAGATTTTCAGGCGACTGATCATAATGGCGATTACAATTTCAATGTGGATATTTACTATGGGGCATCGGTAATATCCCTCAAAATGTACGGCCCCAATGGCGAAATACGAACGGAGGAAAAATATATCAGAATTCCGTATAATCTGGTCCCAAAGAATAATTTCGAATACTCCGTAGCCGCGGGCACAGCTACAATTCCGGATGAAAACAGCAAATACGCTCAGGCTACTTCATATTACGGCATAAGCGATAAATTGACATTGGGGGTCAGCTCCGATCTGCCGATCGAATCGCGAAACAATGAAAAGCCATCATTCGGGACTGACGCCACCTACCAGATGGGAGGCAATCTCACGGTTAACGGATCTTTTGCTCCCAATAAATCTGCCGGCCTGGCGCTTAACTACAGCAAGCTTTCGATTTTAAATATCAGCGCGGGATATACGAAATATTATGAAAGTAAATTCCAAAACAGATTTGGGCAGCAGCATAGTGTTCAAATGGCATTCTCGGCGCCATTGAAAATAGGCGGGCGATATTTGGGATTTCGATATAATGTCAATTGGGATAAATTCCGCAATCTCGATAATATCAATATGAATTACGGATTCAATCTTTCGTTTAATAGATTTCAGTTCAGTTATTCGGGTAGATATAAGATATCGATATTCCCCAATCGCTCTTCGCAGGATTTGACCAGTCAGGCCTTGCTTTCCACTTCGTTAATCCCGTGGGTACAGCCGAAATTCAAGTTTGTATTCGATCATATGCAGAATAGAATGGCAAGCTATGGTATCGTAATGGGTCGAAGGGTTTTTCGGACAGGCCAGCTGTCGTTATCATTTGAACGGAACGAGAGCTCCAAGTCTAATCTCTATATGTTGACCTTCAATCTTTTTACGGGATTCGCTAATTTTACATCGAGAGTTCTTTCTACGGGCAGTACAACATCGATGAGCCAGGTGCAGAAAGGTTCGGTTCGGTATGACAGCGAAGGCGGAGCGATTAGATTCGACCGTAGAAACGGCGTTGGATTCGGGTCGGCGTTAATAAAGCCCTTCCGCGATGATGATTTCGACGGAGTCAGGGACAAAAACGAAGAAATTATTTCAGGTATCAAAGCAAAAATAGTTAGCGGCAGAGAAAAGGCCGCGTCATCGGGTAAGGTGTATTACTATGAAGGCCTGAGGCCATACGATTATTATTTGGTACAAATAGATTTAAATAGTATCGATAACCCCAGCCTGAAGCCGGCGCATGAGAATTATAAGATATTATGCGATCCCAATATTGTTACCGGGGTCGAGGTTCCGCTCGTGGTGGTCAGCGATATCAGCGGATTTATAGAAAAGGAAGCAGCCCAGGGCAAGACTGGAGTCGGCGGATTCAAGGTGGAGATAATGAATACGGCCACAGAAGCTGTCAGCGAGGTGACAGCATTCAGCAATGGCGAGTATTACTATCAGGGGCTGGTACCGGGAAAATACAAAATTTATATAAACTCCGAACAGCTGATAAAATTTGGGTATATTTCCGAGCCGGGGTTTATCGAGATGGAAATAACCCCATCGGAAACCAATGCGGCATTGGAAAATCTGAATTTTCTGCTCACTCCCAAGCAACCATAATATGCTTTCGGAAATTTCCTGTCGGATGAGGCAACCCGATAGCACTTGAATTTCCCAAGGGCGTTTTTTGATTTCGAACTAAGCTGTCGGGTCAGGCGACCCGACAGCTCTTTGATAGCAGGAGTGTTCCAACTCCTGGCCTACTTTTGGTATGCAGGGCTAATTGTTTTATGTCGGGTCGGGCGACCGGAAAGCGCAGTTGATATCCCAGAGTGTTTAATAGGAGTTTGATGGATTTCTTCTATTTAATCGACTTGACTGGATATAAAAGCGTCATATAATTATTCAGGCTATGAAACGTATAAGAAGCTGGGGTTGATACCCCGGGCAACTATTGAGATATGCGGGCGAATTTAGTATAAAAGCGATGAAATATGAAAATAGAACTTAAGCCAAGCATGATCCTGGTAAAGCTCGTTGCCCTATTTACTCTGGGAAGCGGGCTGATCAACTTCATTTCATTAATCGGCCCCAGCCTGCCGGAACGGCATGCAATATTGAAAGAGTTTTTCGCGCTGGAATTCATACATCTTTCGAAATTCCTGACAATGGCAATTGGAATGGCGCTGGTGGTTTCGGCGATAAATATTTACCGTCGAAAGAAACGCGCATTTTTGACAGTATTGATTTTATCGATCTTTTCGATCATATTTCATCTCACCAAAGGTCTTGACTACGAAGAGGCTTCGGTTTCGCTTGTGCTTTTGCTGGTATTGATTCTCGCCAGAAAAAGTTTTGTTGTCAAAAGCAGCATACCGGATATTCGCTGGGGGCTGGCGAGGTTTGGAATCGCGGTCTTACTGGCATTTGGATATGGCATTGCGGCATTCTGGTTTTTGGATAAAAATCATTTTGAGATTAATTTCCATATCGGCGAGGCGATTAAGGAAACATTTCTATATCTGACATGGATCGGCGATTCTACTCTAATTCCCCGGACTCGTTACGCCAAATGGTTTCTCGATTCGCTTTATTTCTTATCTTCTATTACGATTATTTATTCTTTGTATGCGTTGTTTCGGCCCGTCATTTATAGATTCAGGACTCTGCCGAATGAAATTTCGCAAACAAGAACGATTGTTGAACAATATGGCCGATCATCGATGGACTATTTCAAATTCTGGCCGGATAAATCATATTATTTTTCAAAATCCCAGAAGAGTGTAGTCGCTTATGGAGTGGCCAATAATTTTGCCATAGCATTGGGCGATCCCGTGGGGCCGGAGGATGAGATCGAAGAGATTATTCGCGGTTTTTCAACTTATTGTCAGGAGAATGATTGGGGAACATGCTTTCATCAAACCCTGCCGGATTATCTTCCGATCTTCGAAAAGCTCGGATTCAGGAAGATCAAAATCGGCGATGACGGCATAGTGGACCTCAAGCAATTTACATTGGAAAAAGCTAAGAAAGAAATTCGTCACACGGTTCGAAAAATGGAAGAAGCCGGGATACACTCTCATTTCTATCAGCCACCTGTGCCGGACGAGATAATCGCCAGAGTTAAAGAAGTCTCCGATGAATGGCTTCAGATTTCAGGTCGTCGGGAGCGGCACTTCACATTGGGAATGTTCGAAACCGAATATATCCGCTCGACACCGGTTTTGACAGCGGAAGATATTGACGGTAAGATTCAGGGGTTTGTAAATCTGATACCTTCTTACCTCAAAGGAGAAGTGACGAATGATCTCATGCGACGCAGGAAATCATCACCCAACGGCATTATGGATTATCTTTTCATAAAGCTTTTTCTTCATTCGAAAGAACAGGGGTATGAACGTTTCAATCTCGGCATGGCTCCGATGTCTGGTTTCAGGGAAAATGAGCAAGCATCTCCTGAGGAAAAGGCTATTCATTATTTCTTCCAGCATCTGAACTTCCTTTTCAGCTACAAGGGGCTTCTGAATTATAAGGCTAAATTCGCTAATACCTGGGAGCCGCGTTATTCGATTTATAGAGGCTATCTCGACTTGACGAGACTGGCGATTGCTCTTCGGGAATTATCCGAAGTCAAAAAACCGATCGGTGTTCCGTTGATACTACGAATCGTAAAAAAGAACCGGAATTAAACGAAATTTATATAATGAAAAATGACGAATCATCCTCCGCCATTGATAGAGATAGGCCTTCATCATCCAAAAATTATCGTCTAAAACAGATATTAGGATATCTTTTCGCCGCCGCATGTCTGGTGTGGGTTTTTCATGATATTCATGTTGAACGGTTATTTTCTCAGATACCGAATATCCAATGGAGCTTGATAATACTGGCTGTGTTTTTTGATATTTTCAGCTATTTGAGCCAGGGACTTCGATGGCGGATTTTAATGAAACCACTCGGGGAAATATCAACAATCAAAACAACTCAGGCGATCTATGCCGGACTTTTTACTAATGAGATAATACCATTGCGGGCAGGCGAGCTCGTCCGTGCCTATCTGGTTTCGCGCTGGATGTCAAAGGACATACTTTCGATTGTGCCATCGATGGTGATCGAGCGGTTTCATGACGGAATCTGGCTGGCATTTGGAATCGGATTGACCGCGCTGTTTGTCGAGCTCCCGAAAAATCTCTTGAAGGCCGCCGACATTTTGGGGATAGTCGTAATTTTGGCAGTGATTCTTTTTATTTACCTTGTGTTCAGAAAGCAACGCGAGCTGGCACAAAACAAATCAGCAGTCATTGGAAAGGCCGGAATATTAAAGAGAGCGATTGGGTTTATTTCAAAAATCGCCGCGGGTATCAAGCAGATAGGGCTAAAAAGTGATTTTTATTTCGCATTGATAGCCTCGGCATTTGTATTGATATTCCAAATCCTGGCGTTCTGGCTGGTAATGAGGGCTTATGGTCTTGAAGTCTCGCTATGGGCCGGGGCTGCGGTGATGATGATTGTGCATCTCGGGACTGCCATCCCCAACGCTCCATCGAATATCGGTTCCTATCAATTTTTCTGCGTTGTGGGATTGACTATTTTCGGAATCGATAAAACAACTGCAACCGGCTTTTCGATAGTAGTGTTTATTATTCTGACAATTCCGCTTTGGATATTGGGGTTATGGGCGATATCGGAGACGGGGATGAAATTAAAAGATATTCGATTGGAGATATCGAAGCTTTTGAAGCGTAAAATAGAAGTGTGATTTGTATTTTTTGCAATTCAATTTATACGGGGGCGTGACCAAAATGAAAAAGATATGTCTGCTGATTTCACTAACTACGATTATTTTATTCAATTTATCACTCGCGACCGAGGATACATTGAAATTCGGACGATTCGGCAATATTTATACCTATTACAATAACCCCACTCCGTCGAATTTAGTACTTTTTGTATCAGGCGATGGCGGCTGGAATCTTGGAGTAGTCGATATGGCTCGTTCGCTGTCATCGCTCGACGCCATGGTCGTTGGAGTTAATATCACTCATTATCTCGGCGAGCTCGATAAATCATCGGAGAAATGCTCATATCCGGCCGGGGATTTCGAGATATTGAGTAAATTCGTGCAGGAGAATTACAAATTTCCAAATTATGTGACACCGATCCTCGTCGGGTATTCATCGGGCGCGACTTTAGTATATGCCTCGCTTGTCCAGGCTCCGACTAACACATTCAAAGGCGCCATCAGTCTGGGTTTCTGCCCCGACTTGCCGGTGACTAAGCAATTCTGTCCCGGTATTGGTCTCGAATGGACTGCCGGCCCCAAAGGGAAGGGGTACAGTTTTTTGCCGGCGAAATCTCTGGAAGTGCCATGGGTAGCGTTGCAGGGAGATATAGATCAAGTCTGCGATCCCGCTGAAACCGATAAATTTGTAGGGCAGGTGAAAAACGGCGAGATCATTCAATTGCCCAAGGTCGGGCATGGTTTTTCAGTCGAGCGAAATTGGATGCCGCAATTTAAGGAAGCCTACAAGAAGGTAACATTCACTCAGCAGATTACACCGCCACCGGTGGAAGATGTCGCGGTGAAAGACCTGCCATTGGTAGAGGTGATCGCGGATGATACGACTAAAAACGTCATGGCAGTTCATATCACAGGCGATGGCGGCTGGGGAGTGACCGACAAGGGGATCTCGAATTCACTGGCCGATAGCGGGATTTCTGTTATCGGATGGAATTCGCTGAAATATTTCTGGCATAAGAAGACACCTGAAGAGGCGTCGTTAGATCTGGGCAGGGTTTTGTCGTATTATTCGACAGCCTGGAAAAAGGAGAAAATAATATTAATCGGTTATTCTATGGGGGCCGACGTATTGCCATTCATGGTAAATCGTCTTCCGGCAGATTTAAAAGATAAAATAAAATTGATAGCACTCATCGGCCCCGCGCATGAAGCAGATTTTGAATTCCACGTGTCCAATTGGTTCGGTAATTCACCCAGCGATAAATCGACTCCTACCAAGCCCGAATTTAAAAGGCTCAAAGGGATAAAAATTCTTTGCTTCTATGGAGCGGATGACGACGACGTAATCTGCAGGGATAAGGACCTCGATACGACCATGGTCGATTGTATTCAGCTTCCCGGCGGCCATCTGGTCAAGAAACATTTCGATCCGATCACGGACGCGATATTGAAGGCGTTGGCCAAATTATGAGATTAGAAATACTGTATATGCGGCACAATTTTGTAGGGCAGGAGTGGAACACTCCTGCCATTGTAGAAACGTGGTTTTGGCAGGAGTCTGCGACTCCTGTCCTACTGTTGTATAAAGAATAAAAGGAGCGAATCATGCCGGCGGCACCACATATTGAATCTCATTTTATGGCAAGCGCGACTGTTCGCGATATAGTCATAGGGATGTCCGATGGATTGACTGTGCCGTTCGCTCTGGCGGCCGGCCTGACCGGAGCGGTGGCAGCCAGTCCCAATCCGACAGGGATTGTTGTAACAGCGGGATTTGCTGAAATAGCGGCGGGATCGATAGCGATGGGGCTGGGCGGATATCTGGCCGCGAAGACCGATATGGAGCATTATAAATCCGAGGAGGCCAGAGAATACCTGGAAATCGAAAAACTTCGCGATCGCGAAATCGAAGAAGTCGCCGATGTCTTCAGAGGCTACGGCATGAATGAAGAACAGATGGCTCCGGTAGTTGAAGCTATTTGCGCCGAGCCCAAACGGTGGGTTGATTTCATGATGCGTTTCGAGCTCGGCCTCGAAGCGCCGGATCCCAAACGCGCCGCTCGCAGCGCATTTACTATCGCGATGTCATATATCATCGGAGGTCTTGTTCCGCTGGCATCATATATTGTGCTCAGAAATTTGACGACCGCGCTATATGTTTCTATCGGCGTTACACTGACGGCGCTCTTTGTATTCGGTTATATTAAGGGAAGATTCACGGGGCTTAACCCATTTCGAGGTGCGTTTCAGACAATGCTTATCGGCGGATTGGCATCGGCCGCGGCTTTCTTCATTGCGAGATTGATAGACTAAAAATTATAAAACCAAAATAATTTAGTCGCGAGTCAATGCTTGCGTGCCAGACAAGCGGCGGATAAGCTTTGACCGCGACAAGATGGATTGCGGTCACAGTAAACTGTGACACGCAATAAAATTTCAAACGGAGGACATTATGAAATACGGCGCGAGAAATCAATTAATTGGAAAAGTGGTTGAGATTAAAAAGGGCGATATCATGGGGCAGGTCAAGCTCGAAATCCCCGCCAAATCAGTTATGGGCTCTGTAATGACGGTCGATTCGCTCGATGAGCTCGGACTCAAAAAAGGCGATAATGTTAAATTAATCGTCAAGGCGATACATGTGCTAGTAGTGAAGGAATAAATTGTAGGGGCTCAAAATTTTGAGCCCCTACGGAAATATTTATGGTAGTCCGAACCCCAGTGGTTCGGACTTTTTTTGCGGCATTTTGGCGGAACCGCGGGGGTTCCGCCCTACTTTATTTCAGCAACACCATTCGTTTGGTATCACTATAATCACCTGCATTTATTTTATAGAAGTAAATTCCTGACGCGAGTTCTGACGCATTCCATGTGACGCTGTGATATCCGGCGTTCTCGCTTGCGGATGAAAATTCGGCGACCAAGCGGCCAAGCTGATCATAGATACCGATTTTGACATCCGATGTTTTAGGCAGATAATAGCGAATCATAGTCGAGGCGTTGAATGGATTGGGATAATTTTGCGATAGCTCAAACTGATTTGGAATATTCGCGTCCGGCCCATCGATTCCTATCGCTATATCGCCCAGCGAGCCATCGGGGTTGACATTCTGAATATAGATACCCCCGGCTAAAGCCGGGGTACTGATGGCTTACGCCTTGCGCTTCGCGGTTTTCACAACTCCTGACGGAGTTGTCCTGAATCCTGGTGTCCTTGAAACTCCACATAGTTCCGGATTGTCTGCTCATCCAGACCGACGCTACTCACAAAATACCCCGGTGACCAGACTATGTTTTCGTTCCAGTACACTTTGGCCAGCCATGGAAAAAACTTCCGCATTCTTGACGCCAATTGGCTTTTTAAACTGCCCATGACATCCGAAATACTATACTTCGGCGGAATCGTCATCAGCATATGCAAATGATCATTATCAAAGCCAATTGTCTCCATCGTTACCCCAGGCATTCCCCGAAGAAGTCCCGGAAGAGTCTTCCGTATATATGAACAGACACCAGGCTTCAGGATCTTTCGGCGGTATTTGCATACCCAAACCACGTGGTAATGCAAACAATACATGCTGTGGGATGACTTGATTACTTCCATACACCATAATATACCGCCTCAAGGCTCATTCATCCACGGCTAAAGCCGTGGTGTTCTGTCTACGACCGCATAAATATCGGGAGAGGAGCTATTACGGTTGTCAGCCCAGGTCCCGAATACCTGGCCAATGGGATTTTTTGCGGCATTGTAGTATCCCTTGGAGCTTACAACTGACGACATTGTCGTGAATTGCGGGTCCCAGACAGGATTTCCATTTCTGTCGAGCCTGATAGCTTTGACCAGGCTATTAGCGAAGTTACCCGGCGGAGTTTGAAGACAGGAGATCACCGCTCCGGATTCGGCCTCGCAAGCATTGACCATCATGCTTACCGAATTGCCGAGCGGCACCAAAATCCTTCCTGTATTACTCCATTGACGAGCGCCAGTCGAATCCAGCATCTGCGCTCCCAACCCATTTAGGGTTTGAGCGACATTCGCGGTTTCGTAACCGAGTATTATTTCTCCCGTACCATTTACTCTCGCGATCGCCGGCTGGCCTTGGATTTCAGCGCCTGATGTAGAAAGTTGAACACCGTTGGCAGTCCAACGCATAGTACCGTTGGCTAAAATATGCTGGGCAAAGGAATGCAAGACCTGATTGCGAGAATCATACCAATATGAATAAACCCCGCCTGCGCCATCGGGAATAATATCCGGACGCATTTGGAAACCAAATCCGCCTGCCGAAGTTACCACGACACCTGCATCGCCCCATAGCGCGACGCCGAGCGAATCGAATTTGAATGCGTAAAGATGTTTGGGAGCATAACCAGAGCCGGTCGCCTTTAGCATTTGCAGGATAAATTCATCATTCAGGGCGGGGGCTAATCTTACGATTGAATAGCCGTATTGGGTAGTCAATGTCTTTGTTGCCGGATTCCAGACATCGGTTCCGGCAGGGGTTATTTTGCGCAGATGAACAAGGTTCTCTTCCTGCCATCCGAAAACAATATTACCATTGGAAGTCGTAATTACTCTCGGATCGGGTTCGAATCCGGTATTATCAGATATGGCAATACCATCGGCGCCCCAAGCAAATTCCCCGGCTGGGCTGATACGGTAGCCGTAGATATCCCAATCACCGCCGGCGCGAGTATCGTTAAGCGCAATAATGGCATAATCGGAATTATCGACACCGAGATCGTAATCGGTGAGCCATGAATCCTGAGAATGATCACTGATCAAGAGGCCGTTGGATTGCCATTGAATTTCGCCAAGGGCATTGACCCTCTGTAAATACATACAATAATGTCCCGAGGAATTATCCCACCAACTTATATAGCATCCGCCATCGGAAATCGCGGCGACCTTGGGGATAGTCTGCTCTCCTGAATGATCGCAGATCAGCAAATTTGCCGAGGGATCCGTGGGCCACTGCGCCAACGAAGAGTTGGGTTGAAAAATAAATATCATCGATGCAAATAGAGTGCTAAACCATAACAATTTTTTCATTAGGAACTCCTTTTTCCGCTCTCGGATTGAGAGCTTTATTCTATAAACCAAAGATAATACACATTTCAATTTTGTCAATCATGTTTAACCAGGGAAAAGATTTTAATGAGCAGGGGATTAATAGCAACAAGACTTGTTAGCGATAAACAGCGTATGCGGTTAGGAGGAAAAATAATGATCGGAAATAAAAATGGCGGGACCGTGGTTTTGGGGATTAGTGAATCGTTAAATTGTTCACTTGACGTTCACTTAAATTTCCGTTCCCGCCATTATGACTTAAGCCATTCGATTATTGCTCGCTGACCCTTTTAGGTAGAGACTGGCAGGTCTTGGCGAGTTGAATAAATTCGCTGCGATATCCTTCCTTGTCTTCGCCTTTGACTTGCTCGGCGATTTTGATTACATTTTCCAGCGAGGAAGTCCCCATGAATTTTGATTCACGAAGAATCATGCCATATTCGGCGACAGCGGCCGAGAATTGGACATTCTCGGATGCCATTTGGAAATCGACTGCCTTATCGCTGACTGTGCATTCGATCAATTTGCTTTTATCGCCATCGGGTTCTTTGTAGCGCAATTTCAATGTCATAAGTTCATCGGCAAAATTGGGGTTGGGCGATATTTCGGCTTTTTGATATTTTAGATCGTCAACATCGGCTGTCTTGAAATCATCACCAACAGGGATTATTTCATAGAGAGCCGTTACTGAATGTCCCGCGCCTATTTCGCCGGCGTCTTTCTTGTCATCATTGAAATCTTCTTTATTGAGCATGCGATTTTCATAGCCGACAAGCCTATATGATTTTACTTTCGCGGGATTGAATTCGATCTGTATCTTGACATCCTTGGCGATAGTGCACAAGGTACCGCCCATTTCATTGACGAGCGCTTTTTTGGCTTCGAGAAAATTATCGATATACATGTAATTGCCGTTTCCCTTGTCGGCGATCTTTTCCATTCTCGAATCTTTTAGATTACCCATTCCGAAGCCGAGAACCGTGATGAATATCCCCTTGTCTCGATTTTTCTCTATAAGCCTGACCATCTCGCCATCGCTGGATGGTCCGATATTGAAGTCGCCATCGGTAGCCAGAATAATTCGGTTGTTGCCGTTCTTAAGATAATACTTTTCGGCGGCCTTATAGGCCAGAGTCAATCCGGCGCCTCCCGCGGTACAGCCTCCGGATTCAAGATTATCGAGAGCGCGGAGAATGATATTCTTTTGGCTACCCGATGTCGGTTCCAGGACAATTCCGGTATTCGATGCGTATGTGACAATTGCGATACGATCATTATCTCTTAAATTGCCTACCAGTAATTTGAATGCCGACTTTAGCAATGGCAGCTTATCGGGATCTTCCATTGAACCCGATACATCAATCAGGAATACGAGGTTGCTTGGGGGCAGATTGTCAGTTTTGATTTCTTTTCCCTTCAGTCCGATATGCGCCAGGAGATGATTGTTATTCCAGGGGCATGAGGAAATTTCGGTAGTCACGGAGAATGGTATGCCGTCACTCGGCTGGGGATAATCGTATGTAAAATAATTTATCAATTCTTCAATTCTGACCGCGTCGGGCGGAGGAAGCATACCGTCATTGATGAACCGTCTGACATTGCTATAGGATGCCTTATCCACATCGACACTGAATGTCGATAGCGGGTCCTGCCTGGGATCCTTGAATTCATTTTCGTAGATTCTATCGTAATTTTCGGTATTGAAGTTTTCGACTATGACTCCGCTAAAACAATCAGGAATTGCTACTCCATCGACCAGATAGGCAATTTCTCCTGCCCGTCCCCCGCGAGCATGAATCGAAATAATGCCCTTATCAATTAATTTTCTTTCGGCGGTAACAATGACGTTGTCAATCGTGAAATACTTGATTCCAAAACAAAATCAATGATTGTAATCGAATCCGCTTTGACCACAACGCTATCGATTGTCAATTTATCATAGCCGATAGTCTGAGCAATTAAGGAATATACTCCCGGATTGATATTAATAATAGTGAATGTTCCATCGAAAGCGGCCGCGCATCCCATAGAAGTGCCTTTTATTATGACGCTCGCGCCGGGAATGGGCTCTCCGGTGGCTTTGTCACAAACCTTACCACAAATTGTACCGGTAGTTCCGGCATTAATTTCGATAGCCGCAATCGCGCAGAATGCGGTTATGAGAACTATCAATCTCTTGACCAGTTTCATACTCGTCCTCCCCGATTTTGATTTTGGGTAACAGTCTTCTACAACAAGCCGGCTTGATCTTTCTCTACTTCCTACTCCCTCTAAAAATTGTCCGTCTATTTGTTATACAACGATGAAATAATTTTATTCCACTTAAGGCAAATAAAAAAGGCTGACATCGGTTGATGTCAGCCCAAAAGGGGGATTAAGACATTGGCAATAAAATCGCATTTCGTAGCGCTATCTTTTCGATGATAATGATTTTTCGTGTTTAAGTACGGCTTTGAAAAGGTCATATCCGATCGTAGTATTATCCCAATGACGAGTTTCCTCGACCGAGCCGCTGACTGAATTCATAAAATCGATATCGATATTTTTGGGTGTGATATCTCTCGCCAAAAGCGAAACGATACCATTAAGGTAAACTTCAACCTGAGATTTATTAATGACCTGCGCCGAGTAATCTTTATCCAATAGAGTGAAATAATAAATGCCGTCATCGTAGCAGACACGCCCGGCAGTACCATCGTTTTTGTAATAGGCATCGAAACATTCGGTTTGACTGCTACCGTTGAGATGAATGGAGGCACGATGCTCATAGTATATCAGGAGCATTTCATAGAAGATATTATCGGTGCCGAAATCCTTCACTGTCACCTGGCCGTTGCGGAGGTCTTGATAAATTGTAGTGGCTTTTTCATCGGTAATACTCTTCACGGTTTGCTCAGCCAGCAAGCCCCATTTCAATGTGAGAATTTTATTTTGCATTACGGCTTCCCATACCTGCCCGTTGAAATCGAAAAAGTCGCTTCCATCCCGTGTATAGAGCGAGTAGTTTTCATTTTTATTATTCATTGATTCGAAAAATACATGTTTGGGGTGCTTGTTTTCGTAATCGAGCCAGATCACTTTGGCTATTGAATATCGAGGCGTACCTTTGAGGCAGGTCATGATATGAGGCGTTTTTTCATTGGTTTCCATATTTACTGAGATATCGTTCATATCTCTGAAGATATATATCAATGATGCCTGCTGATTGTCATATACTGTGATGGCGTTAATCGCAGTCTCGACAATCGCGACATATTTATTGGGTCCCATATTGATATGGTAGGAATTATCGCGCGTATCCAATGATACCACATATAAAGAGTCATTGGGAGCGATGGTATTGAAAAGAATCTTGTAATAACCGCTATCGGCGGATGCGGTTGGCGCGATCGCGGCTGCTATCAAAATTATGCTTAGGATAATCATCTTTATTGAACGCATATCTCCCTCCTTAATAATTCTCGAAGCTAATAACATCGTAGTTTAATGACGCAATCTATATTCCAAGGGAGAACGTCTTGTTTCAGAATGAAATTGCTTGCGGGGCAATAAGTTGTGCTTGCAGAACTGTCTTTAGCCTTTACGCTCAATGGGATATAACTCCAATATATGGGGAAAAAGCCATATTTAGAATGGTTAAAGTGGATAGGAACAATACTCGATCTGCGTTCGGTTTATTGCATTCCAAAGGGATTTTGCGGGCGCCGGAAATCCTAAAATTACGTTGAGCGCGGGCAAGATTAGCCAAAGGAGTTTTTATCATGATCGCGACAATAACTGATACTATCGAGAGGAAGGTCTTTTTGCGGGCCTCGAGAAAAAATGTTTGGCGTGATATGACCAACGCGAAGATATTTGGCGAATGGTTTAGCGTTGATATGAAGGGCACATTCAAGCCGGGCGGCAAGATAACCGGTAAGGTCAATGCCAAAGAATATGAAAAGATGAAATTTGCCATGGAAATTGATGAGATGGTGCCGCAAAATTTATTTTCATGGAATTGGCACCCATTCCCGGCAGATCCCAACTATGATTATTCCGAAGAGGCGATGACTCATATCTCATTTGAATTAAAGGATTCGCCCGGCGGAACCATGCTTAATGTAATGGAATCAGGATTCGATAAGCTATCCCCCGCGCGCCGCAAAGAGGCGTTCGAGATGAACAGCGGGGGCTGGGATTCGGTTTTGAAGTCCATCGAAAAGCATTTCGGGGAAGGGGAATAATTAGCGGGCAGTGCCTGAGAATCTTAAAAAATTCTTATTCTAGCGAAAATGATATTGGCGGAATCAGCGTGATTCCGCCTTTTTTAATTTTAGGATAACGGTAATTTATTTTATCTATTCTTCCTTGCGGCGTAGGCGAAGGCATAGAAGTATTTTTTCCAGGATTCGGCTGTGGATTTATATTCGTTAGAATACATGAAATAATCAACCCATAATTCTCTGACCCGATTGAGCTCTTTTAATTTCGATAAATTTTTGGGGTCTCTGATAGTGAAATCCAGCAATTCCAGGGAGCGTTCGAAGGCTTTCATCGCATAATTTTCGTTGCCCTTGGCCCGCCAATTTATGGCCCGTTCAACATCACTTCCGACATTCCCCATCTGCTCCATGAGAGTCATAGAATTCCAGCGATCGCCTTCAAGGGATTTATGGATGATGGTCATCTTTTTGAGAATCCTTTCTACTGAGAAACGATTATTATTTTAAGCAAGACGAAGTAAAGCTATAGAATTGAAATAATTTGTCAAGGCATTTGCCACGAGTCAGAAGTCCGAACCGCAGGGGTTCGGACCTACGAACTTTGTTGTCGGGTTTTCATCCGAAGACGGCCTCAAACGCCGACCTACTACGGAGTTACGGGTATTGCCGCCTGTGAGTTGGGCGTTTGTACCGGGACAAGGGTTACACTAATTTGGGGCTAATTGTCGCCAATCTATGCCATAAAATGAAAAAAGGACTTGACAAAATGAGAATAATTATTATTTTGATTTCGGTGAAGATTATGAAGAATTTTAGCCAAAAGATTACAATTACAGCCAATTGGTGGTGGTGGACTCCATAGGTAGCCCGCCGCATTAAAATAAAAAATCAGGTGGGATACCTTTAAACGGTTCCCGCCTTTTTTATTGGCATAATGCCAACCTGGATCGTGGGAACGAATGAAGCCCGCGATTTTTTGCTTTAGGGAATGAATTTGAAGGAAATTGAAAACCATTAACTGATAACATCAAAAGGAGCAGAAGCCATGAAAGACACGAAGATTTATCTGAACGAGAGCGAAATGCCTCGTGCCTGGTACAATGTCCAGGCCGACCTGCCGAAACCATTGCCGCCCCCGCTCCATCCGGGGACAATGCAGCCAATCGGCCCCGCCGATCTGGCGCCGCTTTTCCCGATGGGGCTGATTATGCAGGAGGTCAGCCGCGAACGGTTTATCGATATTCCGGAGGAAGTATTCGATGTCTATAAATTATGGCGTTCGACTCCGCTGCATAGGGCGGTAAGATTGGAGAAGGCCCTCGATACGCCGGCGAAAATCTATTTCAAGAATGAATCGGTATCTCCGGCCGGGAGCCACAAGCCAAATACGGCAGTCGCGCAGGCATATTATAACAAGATCGAAGGTGTCAAACGGCTCGTAACCGAGACCGGCGCCGGGCAATGGGGCAGTGCGCTGGCCTTCGCCTGCCAGCTTTTCAAGATGCAATGCTCGATCTATATGGTGCGAGTCAGCTACGACCAGAAGCCGTACCGCCGTATCCTGATGGAAACCTACGGCTCAGAAGTATTCGCCAGCCCGACAAACAGGACCGATGCCGGAAGATCAGATCCTGGCTCAAGATCCGAATTCGCCGGGGAGCCTGGGAATCGCTATCAGCGAGGCGGTCGAGGTGGCCGCCAAGAATGACGATACCAAGTACTCATTGGGAAGCGTGCTGAATCATGTGCTGTTACATCAATCGATAATCGGGCTGGAGACCAAACTGCAGTTCGAGAAAATCGGCGAATACCCGGATATAATTATCGGATGTGTCGGCGGCGGAAGCAATTTCGGCGGCATGGCGTTCCCATTCGTGCCGGACAAATTGGCCGGGCGAAATATCCGTTTGATCGGGGTCGAGCCGACAGCCTGTCCGTCATTGACCAAGGGCGAGTATCGTTACGATTTCGGCGACACGGTCGGCATGACGCCGTTGGTGAAGATGCACACATTGGGACATGACTTTATCCCGGCGCCGATTCACGCGGGCGGGCTCCGTTACCATGGCGACGCGCCGCTATTGTGCCTGCTCTACGATGAGAAAGTCATCGAGGCGGTGGCGGTGGCGCAGAACCCGGTATTCGAGGCGGCATTGCAGTTCGCGCATACCGAGGGGATTATCCCCGCGCCGGAAAGCGCGCACGCTATCAGGGTGGCGATCGATGAGGCGATTCGTTGCAGAGAGACGGGCGAGGCCAAGACGATCGTATTCACATTGAGCGGCCATGGCCATTTCGATCTCGCCGCCTACGATGCCTATCTCAAGGGCACTCTCGAAGACGCAGTATATAACGATGCCAGGATAAAACCCGCGGCGTAAACTTTAGAGCGAGTGGAGTAACACAAAAAGGCGGGAATCACTCCCGCCTTTATTATATCTCAATTTTTTTTGCGAGTCACGGCTTGCCGTGACCAGCATCTTACCATTGTTGGTGGTCAGGGCAAGCCCTAAGGCATAGTAAAATAACTGAAGGGCCGGTATCCTGCAAAACATGGTCTTCTCTATAAAAGGGGACACTATCGATCATCAAAGCTTCCTGTTACTTATAGATAATCCTTACGGCACATCTTCTGGATCCATTGAATCAGCAAATTGACCCAGCCAATAATCAACTAATTCATCCGGGGAATACATATTGTCATTATTTGACAGCATAAGGCCCTATCGGTTGCAAGTCTTGACCATAGATGGAATACCGATATGCATATTCTTTTTTGTTGCAATCCTGAGAATATTTCTTTACTCTCTTCCCATGGCGGATCGGCGATTTCCGCAAAGATCTTTCATGATACGCTCAATTCGTTAAACGGCGGAATCATAATGCACTATTGTCAATATCCCATTGTGATAAAACATATAAAGTAATTTTCGAATCCAACATAGAAGATTAACAGAGCAATCGCGACCATTATCTTTATTATCTCTGACGCTTAATAGTCCAGATCCGATTTGGGAATCCTGAGCGTTGGCATGGCTTACAATCAAATCGATTGTTTCGCGTGCGGCCTTATAAGCGATATGAACGCCGGCAGAAGACCTAACTATCTCCTCTGATTTAATCCTCTCTTGTTGTTTTCGTAAGGCGTTTGAGAATTTATTGAGTCCTTCTTTTGGTTTATTTCCTATATTAAAAAATTCAATCGCTCTCTTGATATCTTCTGTTACCTTGATAACTCCATCGGCTGCCTGCGCAGCTTTACGACCGGCCAGAATAGGCGAATACTTTTTTAGCCGATTAGAATCGATATCCTTCCATACAGGCAAAATCACTTTTCTATCTTTATCTTCAAGAGCGTAAAGACCATCTAATTCATCCTGAGGCCATTTTTTTGCAAAAAAAGAGGGGCTTAATACTACAATGCCGTAGTCGCATTCGACGAGACCCCTATTTATCTCGCGCAGCAGGCTCATGCCAACTTTGAGCTTATATTCATCATACCAAACGTCATAATCTTTCGATAAAGTTTCGGCCAACGGTCTAACGAAATCATCTTTGTCTTCGGAGGCGTGGCTTATAAATAGCTTTTTTTTGCTATTCGACATTAATTTTCCTATTGTTCAGTTTTCTACGAGTCTCGGCTAGCCGTAACCGTATCTTGCCATCGTCGGCGGATCAGGCAAGCCCTGGCGCGCAACAAAATTATTTCATCAGCACCATTTTCTTGGTTTCGGTATAATCGCCGGCCTGGATTCTGTAGAAATATATGCCCGATGAATATGCACCTGCGTTCCAGATCGCATTATGTCGGCCGGCGGGCTGTTTCTGATTGACTAATGTCGCGACATTGCGGCCGAGGATATCGTAGATATTCAGGGTGACATCGGTGTCTTTAATCAGATCGTATTCGATTGTGGTGGAGGGGTTGAAGGGGTTGGGGTAGGATTGGGAAAGGCTGAAGGATGATGGCAAGACATTTTTATCCTCTTCAATTCCCGTTGGGATTCTTCTCAGTATTTCAAGCGATCGTGTGGTTGCGACAAAAATATATCCGTCGGCGACAAATAAGTCATTTATGTAACGCAACGGATAATCATCGAAGTTTGTCGGGTTGCTTGGATCAGAAATATCAATCATCGTAACGCCAAAATTATCAGAGGTAGAAAAGTATGCATAATTGCCGCCTATAGCTAAATCTTCGACACCACCATTTCCATAGGATCCGACAAACTGCGGATTGGCCGGATCGACAATATTATAAATTGATAACGAAGAATTCACGCCGGTGCAATAGGCATATTGGCCAACTACTATTGCGGTACGCGAAGAATCCAACTGGGCAACCAACACCAGTGAGGATCGGTCGCCTATATTAAATATCTTGATGTTGTAATTTGGGTATCGATCACAAGTGACATAGGCGTAATTCCCCGAAACAAAGATATCACTTACGATTTCCAGATTGGGCAACAGCGTAACTAGAGCAGGATTTAACGGGTCGACAATATTAATGATCTTCAGGCCGAAAATTCCCCCAACATATGCATAATTGTCTTTTACAAAAATATCATTGCCAATCAAAATACTATCTGTAACAGCCACATACGGACTGTCAGGATCAGCTATATTTATTATTGATCCGCCTGTAGAAAAGGCATGAGGAGGCGAGATGAACAGTTCTACGTTCGGAAGTATTGGAATTTGACAACCGCCCACCAGGTTGGGAGATAATGGATTCGAGACATCGACAATTTTTAATCCAGATGGCCAGCAGGCGGTGTATGCATACCCGTCGACAACTTCAACCTTTTGGACACTTCCTGGGCCTGAGTATGAAGCTTCTACGTAAAGACTCTCCGGATCGGATGCATTTATAGCAGCCAAATCCTGCTGATATGAATTCCCCACGAAAATGTGATCTTCATTTCCTGTGATAAAATAATCATTAGAGAAAATTCCGAATTGGCCAACCTCATCAAGTCCCCAATCGTAAATTCTGTATGTTCGGATGCCATCGCTCAGTACATATAGATAATTATTATATTGATAGAAATTGCAGGGCATTCTATCCAGTGACAGTCTTTCGATTAATTGAGGCGAAGTCGGCGTGGAGATATCGAGGATATCGATGCCATAAGTATGTCCGGAGGGGTAAGTATAAAGATACCATGAGACAAAAGCTTTATTTTCCTCTATTGATAATTTTACCGGTACTTCTTCCATTGCGTAATGACCTGCATAGGATATTTCCGCTGGATCAGATATATCTAGTATTAAAAGGCCGCCGCCAGGTAGATAGGCGTACTGGCCAACGATTTCAACAAAATCGATCCAAACCAGATTACCACCTAAATAATTGCCGAGGTCGACCGGATTTTGCGGATCGGCAATATCATAAATATGAAAACCGTCGCCCATTGTACCAACATAAGCGGTATCGCCTACAAAGCTCATATCTGCGGGGTTCAATTCGAGATTCCGAACAAAACGTGGAATACCATCATTGCTTAAACTATAAAGCTCCGGTCCTACATAGACGTAACCATTGTGAACAAAAATCCGATCTGTTTCGTAAGTAAGCCTTTGCATATATATTGGCTGCAGGGTATCTGGGTTGGAGAAATCAAATATCTTAAGCGAATATTCCCCCGTACCATAGATATAGTTTCCGGAAAAGGCTAGGCCATTTATATCCCCGGATATGAGTGTAGAGCTTATATGATCGATTTCACTTCGGCCCTCAATTGGATAAATTGTCAATATTAGCAGGATTGCCAATAAAACTGTTCTTTTCATGTATCCTCCAGAAACGTTATGGTTTCATGGAATCCCGTTATAGAAACGGAAGATTAATATTTTTATAGGCTAAATATAAATATGGATACAATGGATGTCAATTGTTTATTAGAATTATTGGCGATAAAAAAACTCCCCGGGCTCTTTAATTCGCGAATTATCCAACTCTCTATTCATAGATAACATGAATTTTTTATACTCGCTCTGCTTCTGACTCCAGCAGGCCATAGCAATAAACATCATGCCAGCTCTTGTTCATCCAAGAAGCATCGCGCCATACCGCTTCCCGCTTAAAACCAAACCGTTCCAGCAATTTGACGGAAGGCACGTTTGATGAAACTACTATCGCATAAACACGGTGCAGACAGAGATCGTTAAATGCATATCCAAGCATTAACTTCATAGCCTCCGAGGAGTATGACTGACCTCTGTAACTACGCCCCAGCCAATACTCCAATTCTCCGTTGCGGTCGACTCGGTTGAGATTCTTTAGACCCATCATGCCTATTATACCTTTTTTGGCGATTAGCTCAATTCCCAACTGGCAGGCCGAATCATTTCGTGCCAAACGACATGTGCGGTTTACCCAGCGGCGAGCATTTTCAGAAGTATATGGGAAGTGAATCGATGGAATAAATCTCGAGATAGTCTGGTCGTTTCCCTGCCTTTTCAGCGCCGGGATGTCGGATCGTTTAAGCGGCCTTAGACAGAGATGAGTACCTTTTAGAGTTGGGAGCAGCATCTTCTAATTATATTTCCAACTACTCGCATATTCCACTTTTAAATTTTCTGATTAATTTATTTATGGAGTAAAAAAAAACTCCCCGGGCCGGATTCGAATCCGTCGAAAGCCGGACTTTCAGCCAGCGACCCAGTGATTAATCCGGCGACTGCCGAACTCCATCAGCTGAGGCTATAATCTATATAAAAAAAACTCCCCGGGCCGGATTCGAACCAGCGACCCAGTGATTAACAGTCACTTGCTCCACCAGCTGAGCTACCGGGGAATTCAATAACTCTATCGGAAGTCCAACTTATTGATTTAGGCCTAAATGTCAAGTTTTTTTATTGCATCTGGCGACCGGCTTGCTTATATAAAAACAGGCCATAAGGATGCAAATCCTGAGCTTTAAATCCAAAAGGGAGAATGAATGATGAATATTCGCAAATTCCTTTTGCCGCTAATGTTGATAATAACTGCAGGTTGCACATCTGATCGTCCGTCAAAATCGATCGATATCCCAGATATGGAATTTAAATATAATGACTATAATATAAATGCAAATCTCGATTGGTCGCAAAGGTGGTATACTCACTCAGAATCGCTCAACTATGTCGATAATTTTGCTCACGACGCGGAAAACATAGTGTTATCATATTACAACAATCAATATTATTATCACCCCTTTAATATAGCCAACCATGGACTTTTTTATTTAAATAGCTATAGAATAAATCATGATCAGCGTTATTTGGACAGGGTTAATAGTTATTGTGAAAAATTAGCCGTACTGGGCGATCGATATCATGGCGGTATTTATGCACCTTACCCATTTAACTATGCCCTTCATGATGGCCAAACAAATGATGTTATGGTGGCCCCATGGTATTCAGGATTTGCCCAGGGTCTTGTTCTCTCTTTATATTCACGAACATATGAAATAACCGGCGATGATACAATGAAATCCTTAGCGGACAGCGTTTTTAATACTTTTCTCTATATGGATTCATCGTCTAACGCATGGATAACATTTGTCGATTCTGCAGGTTATTATTGGATAGAAGAATACCCTTTTCATCCTCCAAATCATGTTTTTAATGGATTCATGGCAGCTATAATTGGTTTACATGATTATTATCATATAAGCCATGATTCCAGATGTCTTATGCTTTTCAGGGGGGCCTGTACAACGATTGCGCACTATGCCGGTCATTGGAGAGTTCCTGGCGGTATATCACACTATGATCTCAGATTCTCATTCCAATATGCCGACTATCATAGTCTTGTAACCGCGCTTTTAAGACATTTGACACTACTCACAAACGACCCGTATTTCAACGCATTCGCGGATACACTGTATTCGGATTATCATTAAGAAGCCATCAAGCTTTTTACAGCAAAATCCCGGCAATACAGCAGGTGGTCCAGCTGGCGAAGGCGCCGCAGAGCATCGCGCGCAAGCCCAGTTTCGAGAGATCGTTATCTTTTTCTAACCCGCCTAAATATGGACAAATATCTTGACTAAACCCATAGATTCAGTATATTTATTCCATTAAAGGGTGCTCGGCAAGAACTGCCTTAAATCGATTCCTGGAAACTATCGTATCGAGGAGGATTTATGAGAAATATAGCCATTGTAATCGGGGTTGTTTTGGCCTTTTGCGTAACGGCCTTGGCACAGGTAGACTCGCTGAGGCTGTCAACGATTAATACGATATCAGTTCAGGAAAACATCAGGCAGTATTATTCTGTCAATTTTCAAAATGACAACTCTCCCGAATTGGTTGCCGTCGGTAACTCTCATGTTTACGTGTATTCTTATCCTGAAGGAACATCAATTTGGATCAGTCCAGAATTGTCAGGGCCGCATTTTTTTCCCCGCTCGCAGGATAATTTTCAAGATATGAATAATGACGGCGATATTGATCTGGTGATAAGGGATAATAATTGTCTAAGAGTATTCGATATAATCCATTCTCAGCTTATCTGGACAAGTCCAAGCTTGCCTGGAAATGCTATTTTTGGTTTAGGGGATAGAAATTCAGATGGTTATAAAGATATAGTTTTTGTTTGGCGTGAACCTCTGAGGAATAGCGACGCGCAGGACACCGCTTGGATTAATGTATACGATGGCCCTGATTTCAATTTTGGCGGTTCGGCCTTCTTTCTGGTAGATGGTAGTTATAGCAGTGATTATAATTGTAATGAAGACCCGGTAAGGGTGAATATAGAACCCTTATCAGGCAATAATGGAATTGTATCCAAAATTCTGATTTTCACCAGCAGGCAAAGCACCTTGTATCTCCCTGAAGATCCATTCAGGACCAGTTATGTATTACGGAAAAACGGCGCAATTATTATGGTAAATGGTGCGAATCTAGGAATAACGGCCTATCGCGGCGCAGGGCAATTTATTTCAGGTAATTTGAAGCAAATCGATGGTTCAACATATTATTGCTCTATTTCTAAGTCCGTAGAGCATTATAGGTCAATGGTATATGGCAGCAACTCGTACAGTCAAAATTCGATGGATTTAAGGTTAGTTTCGGCTGATGTCGTGGGAGCGCCACAGCAAGTTTGGAGCTATACGGGATTTACACCCTCAGGCCGTCAGGAATACGAGATACTAAGTCTCACTACTGGGGAAATATCACAGACTAATTCTGGAGAGGAGATTTGCTTCACATCACCCGACAGTATCTTTTTAAAATCATTTCCGGGACTTGCGCCGCTATGGTCTACTAGGTTTTTCACATATACTTTAGAAATATCAGGAATTTACCATTCCTCAATCCATTTCAATGAGCCCCAGATCATGGCCAGGTATTTTAACCCAATGACTTATAATGGTTCAAATGGATTGCAATCCGCAATAATTATTGATCAAAATACGGCTCTCAACAACATTTTTGATTTGGATTTCGACGGAGAAGACGAGATTGTTGTTTCCCGATCCGACAGTGGGAATACCATCCAAATTTGCCATCTTGTTGCCAACATAGTTGGGATCGAAGACGATCCTAATTTGCTGCCCACCGGATTCAATCTCTTCCCCAACTACCCCAACCCCTTCAACGCCTCTACGACAATTAAATATAGCATTGCCGATAATTCAGATGTTACATTGAAGATCTACGACATACTTGGTCGCCATATCGCAACATTAGCGGAAGGTACTCAGGCCGCGGGCGAGCATTCTGTGATATGGAATGCCAATGACGTGCCATCGGGCATATATTTTTGCCGCCTTAGCGTTGGCACCGAAAGTAACGTAAGAAAATTAGTGTTATTGAAGTAGGTATTTACTCCCTATAGCAAAATCCCTGCGATACAGCAGGTGGTCCAGCTGGCGAAGGCACCGCAGAGCATGGCTCGCAAGCCTAATTTCGAAAGATCGCCCCGTCTATCCGGTGCCAGGGCTGAGATGCCGCCGATCTGAATTCCAACCGAACTAAGATTCGAAAATCCGCAAAGCGCATATGTTGCCAATATTGCCGCGCGCTCAGTCATCTGGGGAGCGTAGGCCTGTAATTTGGAATACGAAACGAATTCGTTAATCATTACCTGAGTTCCCAGCAGATCACCAAACTTGGACGCGTCGGCCCAGGGAATCCCCATTGCCCAGGCCAATGGCGACAAGGCATGGCCGAAAACTAAGGCCAATGACAAATCTTTATTAATAAGTCCCAGTACAAGATTAACTAGTGCGATAAGCCCTATAAATGCGATCAGCATCGCACCAACATTGAGAGCTAATTTTAGCCCGTCTCCTGCACCCGCAGCGGCGGCATCGATACCATTCTGATTGACTTTATTTATGGGAATTTTATGAGTCCCGGCGGTTTCGGCATCGTCGACTTCAGGGCGCATTACCTTAGCCATCATCAACGCTGCCGGAGCAGACATAATGGAAGCCGACAGCAGATGTCCGGCGATATTCGGGATCGAGTCTTTTAATAGCCCGACATAAGCCGCCATTACGCCCCCGGCGATTGTAGCGAAACCCCCGACCATGATGGCATTCAATTCGGACATTGTCATTTTATTGAGATAAGGTCTTACAACCAGGGGCGCTTCGGTCTGTCCCACAAAAATATTGGATGCCGCGGAAAGCGATTCTGCTCCTGAGGTCTTCATAGTCTTAGACATGGCCATCGCGATTAATTTTATCAGTCTTTGCATCACGCCGTAATGATATAATATGCTCATCAAAGCCGAGAAAAAGATGATAGTTGGCAATACCGAAAATGCGAATATCGCCATGCCATTATTGGTCACAAGGCCATTGAATGACGTGAAATTGCCGATTGAATCGACATTACCGACATCGACGAACCGATTTACGAGATTTCCGAAAACAAAGGCCGCACCCTGCTGAGCGCAGCTTAATATCGAGATAATGATATTATTGCATTGCAGGAAGAACCATTCGCCCGGCTGAGTCTTCAGTACTATTAGCGCGAAGATAAATTGAAGCCCATATCCCCAGGCGACGGTACGCCAGCGAATCGCCTTTCGGTTGGATGATAGCAAATAAATAATACCGAACATGATTGCCATGCCTAAAATGCCGATAAACCTTTGCATCGTTATCCCTTTCTATCGAAAATGAAATTTAGCGAATCCAAAACCGTCAGCGGCTCGACTAATCGAACCATCGATTGCCACTCAATCCTGAGCAATTCTATATCAATTTTTTTAGAATTAAAAATGATTTCTGCCGAGCACGAGGCCGGTTTATTCCAAAGGCAGTTCAATATCTTTCCATTTGGTTGATTTCACACCGAGTTGCGATTCAAAATAATCGAGCAAAATCTGGCGGCATTCCTGGCGATAAACTCCGCTTTCGACTGCCAGCCCCGCGATTTCGTGAAATTTGAATTTCGAGCCGCAAGCTCCGGCCAGTGGGTCAAATTCACCATAGACGACCCGTCCCACCCTGTAATGAATCATGGCGCCGGTGCACATGGCGCACGGCTCGAGGGTGGAATAGATTGTAACATCGGATAGATTGAAATCGAATGTTCTCGATGATAGATCGGCCAGGCAGACCATTTCGGCGTGCGCGGTGATATCGGACCAGGCGTTGCGGCGATTATGCCCGCGAGCGATAATATTACCATGCCGGACTGCAACTGCTCCGATAGGGACTTCGCCCTCTTCCAATCCCATTCGAGCCTCTGCTACAGCTTCTGCCATGAATTTTTCATCGATATTCATATCATTTACCTCTCACCATAGGATTTTCGGGCATAAAAAAACCGTCGCCTCCGATTCACGGATAATTCAGGCCAACGATATGGGAATTTAATAATTAAAGGATTCAATGTCAACACCTATAAGAGCTTAATGACATGAAAATTTCATGGTCTGGCGCATTGCGTATGTGCGGATACGCATTGTATGCGCATATTAGTAGTATTGACGGGATGGAATAATAGGCTAATATGCATATAGTATTTTGAGAGCACTTTAAGGATTTCAAGGGGGTCCGAGCTGATGAAATAATATTTCCCTTGCATCTTGGAGCCTATGTATTATATTAATTGCGATATTTACAAAGGAGTCTTGTTTATGTCTCGAAAGCTCATATTGGCTGGAATATTGATGCTTTTCGCCGTTTATCCCATTGGCTACTCCTATGCCATTCAGATTGCTGGTGACTGTTGGGGAACCTGGGATTCATCGATGAATCCGATAGAGGTTGTCGGAAATTTGAGAGTGCCTCCTAACTCCACTCTTATAATCCAGCCGGGATGCCGGATTATCTTTCAGGGGTATTACAGATTTATCGTAGATACCTCTGCTTCACTTCAGGCCATTGGGAATCGGGGCGATTCCATATATTTTACTGCCAGTAATAATAATCAGGGTTGGCATGGATTGAAATTTCTTAATTCCGGCGAGGGCTGTCAGATATCTTACTGTGTATTTGAATGGGGCAGGGCAAGCGGAGCCGACGGCGCTTATATTGATTATAACGGCGGTGCGGTATATGGTTACAATTCGTCATTTAGCATAAATAATAGTTCTTTTATCCACAATTATGCTCGTGAAGGCTGCGGAGGCGCCGTTTATGCCAGCGGTTGTACTTTATCAGTTTCGGACTGCAATATTTCATTTAACAAATGTGCTTTTGGCGGCTCGGGGATTTATAGCGCCGGAGGGGCCACTTCGATAATTGATAATATATTTTATACTGATTCGACTTGGTATCCTCTTGGCGGCGAATTCGGAGGGGCTATGGCGCTCTGGAATACAAATCTTACGATGATCGGAAATAAAATTTATGACTGTTTTAGCGGCAATTCGGGAGGCGGGGCACTAATTATCGGCTGTAATTCGATAATAACCAATAACGTTTTCTTAAACAATATTGCGTTGGATAACGGTGGGGGAGTAAATGTACATTCGACATCTTCACTAAATGTGGTGGCATATAATCTATTCAAACGCAACATTGTGCCATTCACAAACTCATATGGGGGGGGGGGGGATTTCTATTGGCGGCAACGCTTCCCTTATAAATAATACAATAATAGATAATCTATGTGCGTCAATTGGAGGCGGAGCGTTGATAGGCTCAATGACAGGCGGCGTGAAGAACAATATTATCCGCGGCAATTATGCCGGATCGGGGCCTCAGGTTTATGCGTTTAGCGATACTACCCATATCGACTACAACAATATCGAAGGTGGCTGGCAGGGGATAGGGAATATCGATGCCGACCCACTCTTCGCCGATCCGGACAATAATGATTATCATCTTACTTGGGCCAACTATCCGGTAGATGATCTCACCAAATCTCCCTGTATTGATTCCGGTGATCCCTCATCGCCTCTTGATCCCGACAGCACCAGGGCCGATATGGGCGCATTTTTTTATGATAGGCTCAGCGCCGTCGATGACGATATACCGACCCTGCCAAGATTGCTCAAATTAATCCAGAATTACCCCAACCCCTTCAACGCCACCACCAAGATCAGCTATGTCCTGCCGCGATCCGGCAACATAAGGCTATCGATATATAATTTACTCGGCCAGCACATAACCACGCTATTTGACGGCATTCAGCCCGCCGGTGTTTATTCTCAGAATTGGGACGCTTCAGCCTGTCCCTCCGGCCTCTACTTCGCCCGCTTAACTACAGCTAATGAGATCCAAAATATAAAAATGATGCTGATGAAATAATATCTCCCTTGCTTCCTGGATCCTTTCTAAAATATTACTCTTTTTTACAAATAGTGTGTTGTTTATACTCCAAAAACTTGATCCGCATTCTAATCAATCGCATAGCAAAAATCCCTTGACATAAAAAAACAAACATGTTAAAATTAATCGGTATTGAATCTTTGACATCTGGTAACAACTACTCAGGAAAGGCAGCGAGCCTTGCCGGGAAAAACAAAATTAATTGTTCTGGCAATCAGCATTTTAGTCTTTTCAGCTATTCCAGCAATGGCCTTCGATCCAATTTTCGAAACTCGAATTGATTACCGGACTTCGGGCGATCCCAGGATGGTATTTGCCTCCGACCTTAATGGGGATGGCTACAAGGATTTGGCAGTCGCGAATAGCCATGCTGAAGAAATCTCAATTTTTATAAATAATGGCAATCGCACATTTCGGACGGCTGCAAATTATACGACTGGCAGAGCTCCCTGGTCAATTTTTGCGAGTGACCTCGATGGCGACGGAGATAACGATCTGGCGGTGGCGAATGTCGGTTCCAATACCGTCTCGATCCTGATGAACGATGGCGACGGAACCTTTCAACCTCCGATCGATTATGTGGCCGGAGGTGGCCCGCGCGCTGTTTTTGCCGCTGATTTCGATGGAGACAATCATATTGATCTGGCGGTTGCCAATTCCGGCTCCAACAGCGTATCTATTTTCAAGAATAGCGGTAACGGGACATTCCAGGCCCAAGTTAGATACACTGTTGGTGAATATCCCCAATCACGTCTTCGCCGCCGACTTCAATGCCGATGGCGCGATCGACCTGGCCGTCGCGAATCTGAATTCTAACAATATCTCAATTCTAATAAATAATGGCAATGGGACATTTCAGGCGAGTATCGGTTATAACTCGGGCAATGACCCCTACGCTATCACTGCCGGAGATCTCGATGGCGACGGTGATATAGATCTCGCCGCGGCAAATTGGAATTCCCATAACATATCGGTATTGATGAATAATGGGGACGGCACATTTCAATCGCCGGTCAGCTATATTGCCGGATACAACCCGTTTTCGATTTGCATATTTGATTATGATGGAGATGGTCATAGTGACCTGGCCACGGCTAATGCCGGCTCAAATAATGCTTCAATCCTGAAGAACAACGGCAACGGAACTTTTCAGGCGCCTATTAATCTTGTCACGGGATCCGAGCCGCAATCGATTTATTCATCAGACTTAGATCAGGATGGAAACGATGATCTGGCAGTAGTTAACACAAGTTCGTATAGTTTGTCGGTATTTTTCGGCAATGGCAATGGATCCTTCGTGTTACCTCCGGAATATGAAGTTGGGGCATATCCCATATCGATGCGCGCGGCTGATTTTAATTCGGACGGATTCCCGGATTTGGCTGTCGCGAATAAGAATTCAAATAGCATTTCGATATTGACCGGGAATGGCGACGGATCATTTCAACAGGCTGTAAACTACGCCGTGAACGCCAGCCCGATTGCAATTTTCTCCGCCGATTTCGATGCAGACAATTATGTCGATTTGGTTTATGTAGATGGAAATTCGGACAGTATTTCGATTTTGCTCAATAATGGCAATGGAGCGTTTCAAGAATACGGCAGATATGGGACGGGTACAGATCCATCCGCGGTCGTATGTGCTGATTTTAATAATGATGGATATGTTGATATAGCCGTGACAAACAGAGGATCCAACAGCATCTCGGTTTACTCTAATGATGGTAATGCTGTGTTTCAGGCACGGGTTGGTTATTTCGTGGAGGCGGGGCCCATTTCGATTTGTGCCGCCGATTTCAACGGTGATAGATATAACGATATCGTAGTGGGCCATAACGACGATTATCATGTTTCGATTCTGTTCAATCGCGGCAATGGTGCGTTTTTTGGGAGGAGCAATTATTCTACGATAGACCGCGCGGGCTCCATCTGCGCCGCCGATTTCGATGAAAATAGAAGCATTGATTTAGCGATAGCCAACCTGAACAACTACGGATATACTACGGACATTTTAATAAATAACGGACATGGTTCTTTTACACGCCCTGCCTTTTATAGCATGGGTAATATTATGACTTCAATCGTAGCATTGGACATAAATGGCGACGGATTTACGGATCTCGCGGGGGCCAGCGCTTTTTCAAGTAATATCGCGATTTTAAGAAATCAGGGAAACGGGATATTCCAGGAGATAGAAAGCTATGGAGTGGGTGTCGCCCCGATGTCGATAGCGGTTTCGGATTTTGACGGTAATGGCATTAACGATTTGGCAGTTGCAAATTCCGGTTCGAATACTATCTCGATATTGTTAAATCAATTGACTGCTACAAATTCCCCAAATGAGACAATCGAGACACCACAGAAAATTTCTCTCTCTCAGAATTACCCCAACCCCTTCAATGCCACGACTAAAATTAAATATGTTCTGCTTCAGTCGGGGAATGTAAGGCTCACGATCTATAATATTTTAGGACAAAATATCGCCACGCTCATAGACGGCGTGCAGGCCGCAGGCACGCATTATATCGATTGGGACGCGTCTGGATGCCCATCAGGCCTATATTTCGCAAAGGTGACCGCCGGCAGCAGGAACGAATCTATTAAGATGATGCTGATGAAGTAGGAATCGTATGACTTTGCAAATAAAACGAGGTATCAAATGAAACATCTAACTGTAAACTTGAGTCTTCTTTTTTTATCATCTCTTTCAGCTTTTGCTTTCGAACCACTTTTTGACACTCGAATGGATTTTCGGGTGCAAAGCATGCCAGTTTCGGTCGTTGCCGCCGATCTTAATGGAGATGGTTATGAAGATTTGGCTTTGGCCAATGTGGGTCAAAATAGCATATCGATCCTCATTAAAGGGGAAGACGGATCGTTTCAAGACGCCGTTAATTATAATGCACATAGTGCACCCGTCTCGGTTTTCGCAACTGATATTGACAACGATAATGACGTCGATCTTGTTGTAGCGAATGCGCAATCTTCTGATGTTTCGATTCTAAAAAATGATGGCAACGGGATTTTTGAAGCGCCTATAAATTATGGAGTATGTCGCAATCCACAATGTTTAATTCTTAATGATTTAGATGGCGATGGCTATAAAGACATGGCAGTCGCTGGTGATAGTATCACAATTTTAAAGAATAACGGTGATGGCACATTTCAGATTACGGCTAACTATATGGGTATTTATACCTGGTCGATGTATTCGGCTGATTTTGATAATGACGGCGATAACGATATTGCGATAGCAAATGCGGCCGCCGACAATATATCGATAATGAAAAACTATGGAAATGGAACATTTCAAACTCCCGAAACTTTTGCGGTTGATGAATATCCTGTATCAGTTTTTGCTGCTGATTTTAATGGTGACAATAAGCTTGACCTAGTATCCGCAAATAAATTTTCGAATAATATTTCGGTATTAATAAACCATGGTGACGGGACATTTTTTCCCGCTGCCAATTATGCCGTACGGGACAGGCCGGTATCTATCACCTGCGCCGATATCGATCCGGATGGCCATATCGACTTGGCAGTAGCATGTTCTGTGGATAGCATGTCATTTTCCGGCAACGTTTCGACCTTTAAAAATCGTGGCGACGGAACATTTGATTCTGCAATAGAATATATTGCCGGAATTAACCCCAGTTCTATTTGCGCATTTGACCGTGAATCAAATGGGATTACCGATTTGGCCGTAACTAATGGGAGCACCTCCAATATTTCAATTTTCAGAAACTGCGGCAATGGCGCAATCCAATCGGCGATTAGTTACGATACCAATAAACCTAATTCCATTTTTGCGATTGATATCAATGACGATAATCACAAAGATCTCGTTGTAACAGACTCTGAACATGGCATGTTTTCAGTATTCAAGAGTAATGGGAATGGAACTTTTCAAGCTTTCGGGACTTATTATGCCAGTCGTTTTCTTGATCAAATTTGTGGCGCTGATTTTGACCGCGATGGGCATAACGATCTCGCAATTACCGGGGATAGTGTTTGCGTTTACGGAAATAACGGAGATGGTACGTTTCGTTCTCCTGTTTACTATCCAGATGCGGGGCATTCTTGGTCCATATGCGTGGGTGATCTCAACGATGATGGGGCCGATGATCTTGTAATCGGAGGTATAGACGTCAAAGTATTAATGAATAATGGTAACGGAACCTTCGCGCAAGCCACGCAGTACCAGACAGGATGCTATCATTCGTCGATTGCGATAGGAGACCTCAATGGCGATGGCTATAAAGATATCGCAACTTCGAATAGCCAGTTTTCGACATATTCTATTTTGATTGGCAATGGGAATGGGACTTTTCAGCCTGCGAACAACTATATTATTTATGGTAATACCTCTTTTTTATGTATGGCTGATATTGACGGCGATCAGGACTCTGACTTGATTTTTGCAAAAGATGGTGCCAGTAGTGTTTTTGTCTTGAAGAATAACGGCGACGGAACATTTCAGGATCCAATCTACTATCCGGCCGGTTTCCTCCCTTCTTCTGTATCAGCAGTTGATATATATGGTGATGGTGATGTTGATATTGTCGTCGCTAATTCCGGAATGGCAAATATATCGGTTTTAAGAAACAATGGCGATGGAACATTTCGATCGCCTGAGAATTATGGCGTTGGTAACTTCCCTACCTCACATTGCTCGGCAGACTTTGATGGCGATAGTGATATCGATATCGCGGTTGCAAATAATTTGTCAAATAGCGTTTCAATATTGCTAAATAAAACAATACGCACGAGCAGCGGCCATAATTCGATTCTTAATCCAAATAAATATATCCTTTCCCAGAACTACCCCAACCCCTTCAATGCTCAGACCAAGATCAGCTACACTATTACGCAGGCGGGCAATATCAGGCTATCGATTTACAATATACTTGGTCAGCATGTAGCCACGCTCATTGACGGCGTACAGGCCGCAGGCACGCATTATATCGATTGGGATGCGTCGGGATGCCCATCGGGCCTCTATTTCGCGAAAGTGACCGCTGGCAGCAGGAACGAATCTATAAAGATGACTGTGCTGAAGTAAAGATCAGTAGCGTCACATTCCCAGATATCCGGCTTCGCGAATATTTAACAGTAAAATCATTTTATCTCTAAATTGCGAATTTTGACTTTCTTCTTTGATTCAAGTCGAGAGTATAATATACTTAAGCTATATGGTAGTCCTATCCCAAATTGTCATTATTTCACTTTTAATAAATTATACGGGCAATTTCAAGGAAGGCGATTGGGTCAATTTCGGCGACTTTCGCTATGTGACATCGGTTGCGATTGACCAGGACAATGTCTATTTCGGCACTACCGGCGGGGTTCTTCGCTATGACCGTTTTTTCGATAAATGGCTCGATCCTATGACAATCACCGATGGTCTCCCGGATTCCCGAATCGATAATATTGCCTATGATCCCAGCAATGACCAGATCTGGGTCGCTACGCCGGCTGGCAATGCCTATTATCAACCGACATTTCAGAGATGGTATTCAGCTATCGAATTCCCCGCAAATCTTGCCCGCAACGATTACAATCCTTCGGCGATTAGTATCTTGAACACCGAGTTCGGCTATATTTATCAAGATGGTATAATTACGGATCCCCAGATGCAGCAATACCAGATGACCAAGGGAGTCGCCGATGGTTTCGATCACCTTTTTGTCGGTACCTGGGGAATGGGACCTGTCATGATCAATACTCGTTATAGCGACCTGACGTTGCTTCCATACGGCATCCATGATAATAATGTGTCAATGATCGTAAGGGTCGGCGGTGATTTCTGGGCCGGAACCTCCCTGCCCGATGGTCCCGCTCCCGGCTTGAGCCGATTCGATAAACAGGGCCAAAAATGGAAATGGTTCGTACCGCAATACACCAACGGCTTAGCGTCGGCCCGCCTCTTCTCAGCTATCGGCGATGGCGATAATGTCTGGCTCGGCACCGATTATGGAGTGATATTCTATAGGAAGTCGGATGATGAATTTATTACTTATGGCGACTTCGCGTCGCTACCGTCGTTGACAGTCACTTCACTGGCTATCGATTCTCAGTGGGTATATGTCGGCACCGATCTGGGGGTGGGACTCTTAAACAAAAATGCCCCCTTTCAAAAACGAAAACACAAGAAGAACAGCGATTCTTCGGAATCGTCTGCGGATAGCAGTTATGGGTCGGGGTTTCTCTCGAATCCCAAAAATCGTCTCCAGGGATGGCATATAAATGATCTGGCCATAATCGATAATTCCCTTTATGTCGCGACAGATCATGGCGCCCTTCGCCATCGGCTCAACAGCAATATCGATTTCGAATTTATCGATACGCCCGGCAAGGCATTATCAACCGAAATAATTGACATTGCCCAACTCGGAGATACCCTGCTTTTTCTGACACAATATGATATTGTAGCAGTTGATTCCAAAACCGGCGAAACTTCTAAGATAACAGATCCTTCTCATTTCGGCACATGCCAACTTCGCAAAATTGCATGTCTGGGATCCGATATCTGGGTCGCAACCAATATCGGGCTCTGGCATTATAATATAAACGATAAATTTCCTCGTTTATACAATCAGAATGACGGCATGATTTCCGATGATGTCAGGGGAGTTACCATTGCGGGCGATTATCTTTGGCTGGCGACTCCTCGCGGGATAATTAGATTTCTATGGAATGCTCCCGGCAGAATGGATTGATTGGACTTGGTATTGTAATTAGAAAGTCTAATAGATATAATTATTATTAAGAATTATATAGATAAAATCATCGCAGATAAAATATTTAGTAAAAAAGCCCCCGCGTTTGCGCGGGGGCTAGTCTAGCTATTTCTGAGAGTAAACGTAGGTTACTTTTTGCCCTTTCATCCTGATTTTCCGTTTCAGCTTTCCTGAACGGGCAAAGCGGAGCATCTCCATTCTGATTTGTGAAGGCTCCAGATAGACGTTCTTTTTGGCCATGTCTCTCATTACGGAAGCGGCATCGCGCGGAATCTTGAAATACTTCCCGGCGATGAGCTTGTTTAATGAGGTTGTGGCCAATCCGCCGCCGGCACGACCGGGGCGCTTGGGCCTTGGATAAGCAATGCCCATATTCGGCTTGGGCAATGGCGGTCTTCCGGGCCCTCTTTTCGGCAGGAATGCTCTATTATCTGGCGTCCCATAACCGCCAAGAACCACTCTCTCACCAGATAGCAGTCGCTGTATCAAAAGTCTGAATGCTTCCTTTTTCAGGTCGCGATCTTTGATTTTCTTGACTGCATCCTCTGCCATGTCGAACAAATCCCTGTAACTATTCATGCACGTACCCCTTTATGTTTAGATGGTCGTAAAATACCCATAAATATTTCCCGCCTGCAATTGCACGATAAACCCTAAATAATAGCAACGTACTTCCCGTTAACAAATAATAGGAAATATTCCAGGAAAGTCAAATAGAATATATCGTTTTATAAAAAATATTTAAGATTACTTTTTAGTATGTCATTAATTTACTTTACATTAAAATCGATTTTATGTAATTTAATATAATTGAATTGAATGTCTCGGGGGCTTCCAAATTCACCATATGCCCGGCATCTTCGATAATTTTGAATTCCGAATTTGCTATTTTTTCGGCCAGACTCCTGCCACCGTCGATGAAACGTCTATCGGCTTCTCCCATAATAACAAGCGTTTCCTGTACTATTTCCCCCAACCTTGAGCGCCAATTCGCGGATGGAGCGCTCGAAAGCCGCGCTGTCATCATATTGATTAGATAGTCGAAATTATGCCGTGCAATCAATTTTTCCCAAAGCGGTTTAATGTCGGGGTTTCGGTTGAACATATCGTTCACCAATGGTCCGCTCCATAAGCCGCTGGTCTCGGCCCATCCCTGTATGCCTTTGGAACGCAGTATTTCTAATTCTTTTCGTTGAGACATAATTTCATTAGCAGACTTGGGACGGCCTGCTGATGGCAATATTGTAGATACCATAATTAATTGGCGAATGATTTTGGGGTTCTCCAGCGCTACTCTGAACGCTACGGGCCCGCTCATGGAGAAACCGATTAGCGCGACATTCTCGATCTTCAGTGATCTTATCAGACCAGAAACATCGGCGGCCATGACACTGCCGGACCAATTGGCCCCGCATGACGATTTCCCGAAACCGCGCAGATCGATATTGATAACTCTGAATGATTCTGCAAATTTCGGAATTTGCATATCCCACATTACGCTATTGAGCGCATAGCCATGCATCAGAATCAGTGGGCGGCCCTGTCCAATTTCTTCGTAGCAAATGGCGGCATCGCCGGCGTCATAGAATGGCATCAGTCAATTTCCGAATCATCTTTCATCATATCTTTTACTATCAGGTCTGCCAGGGCGTTCTTGATGACATCCCACGAAAACCCCTTGCCGCGTAGAAAATTAATCAATCGGGCCCTTGCCTTTTCCGGTGAATAATTGCCGAGTGATTTCATTTTTTTCTGGGCCAGTTCTTTCACCATTGAATTCATATCAACCGCGCCAAGTTCTGCCTCGATCGCCGCATCCGTTAGCTCGGCTGATATGCCTTTTTCCCAAAGTTTCTTCTTTAAATAAAGCTGCGATTTGGGTCCCTGGCTCATCTGCGAACGGATATATGCCGCGGCGAAAATAGCATCATCGATATAACCATAATGTTTGAGCAAAGAGATTGTCTCGTCGCGCGTCTCGGATGGTTTTTTTTCAGCGGAAAGTTTTCTGCGAAGATCGCGCTCGGATATCATTCGGCGCGAAATAACACCCATCGCTTTGAATTTCAACCAGGCGAAATCGGATTCATATTTGATTTTCAGAAAGACATCATCAGAAATTATGACGCCTTCTTTAAGAGAATTTTTAACAATAGTCTCCTCATCGATCAGAAAAGACGGCTTATCTTTGATTTCAATTTCAAACCACCCCTTGCGGCGTTTCTGCGGTTCGAGACGTGATATGATAAAACCTGGCATAGGTTGATGGCATAACGTAGGGGCGAGGTGACCTCGCCCCTACATCGATTTTGTGCTTCTACTTCTTCGTCTTCTCTTTGGGTTTTTCAGGTTCAGCGGGCTCTTCGACCTTCGGCGCGGGATTGAATCCCATCTTGTCGCGGATTTTCATTTCGACTTCTTTGGCAATTGCAGGGTTCTCATTCAGATAGACCATCGAATTTTCCCGTCCCTGGCCCAGACGTTCTTCGCCGTACGAGTACCAGGTGCCGGATTTATCGAGTATGCCGAGATTCGAGCCGATATCAACGAGCTCGCCGGTTCGCGAAATGCCCGTGCCGTAGACAATATCGAATTCAGCTTCCTTGAATGGCGGGGCGACTTTGTTTTTGACCACTCTCACTCGTCGTGCGCGAGCCGGTGACATTAGCGCCATCCTTCAACGAAGCGATCTTGCGGATATCGAGCCTGATCGATGAGTAAAATTTCAGCGCGTTGCCGCCGGATGTGGTCTCCGGATTGCCGAACATGACGCCGATTTTCATTCTGATCTGGTTGATGAATATCACGCACGATTTCGATTTTGAGATCGTGCCGGTCAGTTTGCGCAACGCCTGCGACATCAGACGGGCCTGCAGGCCCATGTGCGAATCGCCCATTTCGCCTTCGATTTCGGCCTTGGGCACCAACGCCGCCACGGAATCGATAATCACCATGTCGATCGCGCCGCTGCGCACCAATGTTTCGGTAATATCCAATGCCTGTTCGCCAGTGTCGGGCTGGCTGATGAGCAGATTATCGATATCGACTCCCAGCGCGCGGGCGTACGCTGGATCGAGCGCGTGTTCAGCATCGATAAAGGCTACCACGCCGCCGAGCTTCTGAGCCTCGGCCAAAATATGCAACGCTAACGTCGTCTTGCCCGATGATTCCGGGCCGAATATCTCCACCACTCGTCCGCGCGGCACGCCGCCGATTCCCAATGCGTAATCGAGTCCGAGCGAGCCGGTCGGTATCGATGGCATCTTGCCGTTGGCGGCTTCATCGCCAAGGCGCATGATGGCGCCCTTGCCGAACTGCCGTTCGATGGAAACCACCGCAGTCTCCAATGCCTTCTTTTTTTGTTGTTGAATATTCTCTGCCATTTATGCCTCTCGGTTAATTTTATTATTTTCGTCTTCCAAAAAGATTATATCCCCTACTGTTCATTTGTGCAAGTCTTTTTTCATTGTTTTCGCCGATTTTCGAAAAATATCACTGACAGGTTCTGACAGTAAAGCATATATGACATATCAGGTTAACCGTCCCCTAAAGAGCGACAGACTCCAGCTTCGTATATTTTGGCCCGGACGGCAGTAGGTCGGATTTGAAAATCACGACTTCCGTAATCTTAGAGTGCGGTCGGGTCGCCTGACCCGACCGCTTATTTTTGCCAATCAAAATCAAATGAAATATCCCTTGCCGTTGATCTGTTCTCCCAGTCTAAATAACTCGAATATGCCCAATCTTCAGGCTTTGTAACTAACCCGGCCCTGACCGGATTATAATGAATATAGTTGAGCTTGATTAGAAATTGTTTTTCCGTTGTCAAGATCAGATCATCAAATCTGCTTTGCCAAAGAGGTCCCTTGCCCGCGACTGTTTCCCTGACCCTTCCCTTTAAGAGAGTGCACGTATTTTGAAATTCCATCACCGCCTGCCGTTGTACCACCTATTAAATGAAAATGGCTTGGCATCAAGACGTATCCCATTATAAAAATAGATTTGTCTCTGGCCGTACGAAACATTAATTCCTCTATTATTTTCAGGCTTTTGGGATAATCAGGAAAAGGCTTTCTACTAAATGTGCTTGAGGTTATAAAAAATATGGCATTTCCCGCAATTAATTTTCTGTGTCTTGATGGCATAAATATTAATTAAGTCGTCAGGTCGGGCGACCTGACGACACTCTGAATGCCTAAAGCGATACTGCATTGGAGTGCGGTCGGGTCGCCTGACCCGACCGCTTATTTTTGATATCAGGTTAACCATCCCCTAAAGAGCTATGGACTCAAGCCTGGTATATTTGGGCCCGGATGGCAGCAGGTCAGATTTGAAAATCACGACTTCGGTGATTTTAAAGGGCGCAGTTTCGAATTTCATGGTCTCGATTTTGGAAACAACAGATTCGAGTCCATGAGGAAATTTGATCCGACCGATAGTCAAATGAGACGAAAACTGCTTATCGCTTTTGCCGAATCCGGCATCGATACATGATTTTTCGACCAGCTCTGCCAGCTTGACAATCTTATCTTCGCCGACTCCTGTGCCGACCCAGATCACGCGCGGCCGTTTGAGATTCGGGAATCCGCCGAGCCCCGAAAGCGATATATCGAATTGCCCGAAGCCCGCGATATTCTTCTCGATCTCCTTGGCCAGCATCGGAACCGATTCCTGCGGGATATCGCCCAGGAACCGCAATGTTACATGCAGGTTGGCGGCGCGGACCCAGCGCACCTCGGGGCCGTACGACTTGAGGCTGGCGATCAGCTTATCGAGCTCCATCTTGATCTCTTTGGGAACATCGACCGCTATGAATGTGCGAATGTCTGGCATATCTCCATCCGGGTTAGAAGACCATCATTTTCGAATTAAATATAGCTGGTGCGGGGATGAAGAGACAAGGGCAAAAATGAAGATTTTATTTGGAAAGACAAGGACTGTCAGGAAAGGGTTCCTGACAGTGCAAGAATGAATCCCCTCAGCGCACCAGGCGCGACCCAACTACAAATGTGGAACTTTTATACCATTTGTCCGTAATTCGAAATGTATGGAATCAAATTCGTACGACACTGACTAAATATATTGGAGGTCTGCTATGAAGCGGAAAAGAAATTATGGTTACCTCGGGTTTCTGGGCCTATTAGGATTTCTTGGCATGCTTGGCACCATCACCGGAAATGAGTCCCTATATGTGTTATACGGGCTCTTTGGTTTGTACGGTTTCTTTGGATTCTTTGGAGCCTCGGGGAATTCGAAGGCTTGATCACTTGTGCGGTCTGATAGCCTAACCCGATTACCTAAATTTAGCCCTCACTTTTGATTATCTCTTCTTGCATCCTCTTCAATGGCTTTGGATCGTGTGATACTTCAATTATACGTTCATGCTCAAATATATTGTTAATTTTTATTGTAGTCTTCTGGCAGTTAACAATCTGCAATATTTGCTTATAAGCTGCTATCAAGCTATCTTTCAGCGGCAGACTTTCTGATGCTGGCGAATAAAACAGAGTTAAGCGGCTTTTGCCTTTTCTTGCATCTAATATTTCATAATTCGTCGAATCCAGGCAGTCAGCCTGGAATGAAAAGTTATTTAAATCAAAAATATTTTTGTGGTCGATTTTAGAAATAAATTTGATATCAATTATTAGGTCATCGGTAGTAGGTCTGCGCCAAAAATATCCCTGCATACTCAAATAAAATTCATTATTGTCAATTACCAGTTTTTTCACATATTTGCCTTCTTTTCTGAAATAAGCCTCTGAGTTCAGAGGTGTTTCCAATCTAAAAAATTCTTTCCAATAACAACCAATGCCAAGCATTATGGCTAACGCTATGGTCACTTTATAATAGATTTTTGAATGCAATCGGATTGCCTGACCTGACTTCCTCTTATTTCCAATCAAAATCAGATGAAATACCTTTCAGCGCGCCGTCAGCAATCCCTTCCTGACGGTCCTATCACCTTCTTATTCCAGTCTCAGCTGCAGTTCGCCGAGCTTGGATTCGACTGCGTTCAGGATAGTGCCGTTGCGCACCAATTCGGCGATTTTATTGATATCGGGATATAATACTCTATCGTGATCTAAAAACTTCACATGCTCGCGGATGATATCGTAAGCGATCTTCGTGCCTCGGCCGGGCTTCAACGGTTTCCTGAAATCGAATGCCTGCGCCGCGCAATACATCTCGATCGCCAGTACCGCGCCGACATTTTTCAGAATCTCGGTGCATTTGCGGACTGCGATCGGCGCCATCGAGACATGATCTTCCTGGTCGGCCGAAACCGATATCGAATCGACCGTAGCCGGATGAGATAACACTTTATTTTCCGAGACCAGCGCCGCCGCCGTATATTGCGCGACCATCAGACCGGAATTAACGCCCCTTCCCTCGACCAGAAAATCAGGCAGGCCGGAAAGCGTGGGGTTCAATAATCTGTTACTATGCCGTTCGGAGAGATTGGCGACCTCGGACATGGCGATGCAGAGAAAATCGACCGCCATCCCCATCGGCTGACCGTGGAAATTGCCGCCCGCCAGATGAACATTATCATCGGGGAAGAAAAGCGGGTTGTCGGCGGATGAATTCATTTCGATCTCGATCTGCTCGCGCACGTAATGCCAGCAATCCACCGACGGCCCCAAGACCTGCGGCGTACAGCGCATGGAATAGCCGTCCTGCACCTTGCCCGATTTTTCGGCCAGAATTTCCGAATCGGCCATCAATCTGCGGAGATTATACGCTACCGCGTTCTGCCCCTTGAACGGTCTGGCCGCATGGAGACGGGCATCGTACGCTTTCTCGACACCTTTCAAAGCATCGATAGTCATTGCCGAAGCGATAAAGGCGTTTTTCAGCAGACGGCGCGCGTCGGCCAAAAGCAGAGCCGAGCCCGATGTTACCATCTGGGAGCCATTGATAAGCCCCAGGCCTTCTTTGTATGTTGGCACTATCGGTTCGATACCGGCGCGCTTCAAGGCCTCGCCGCCATCGAGCAATTCGCCCTTGTAATACGCCTTGCCCTCGCCCAGACAGACCTCGGCCAGTTGCGCTAATGGCGACAGATCGCCCGATGTGCCGACCGAGCCCTTCTCGAATACCAGAGGCACGACACCCTTATTGAGCATCTTGATAAATATATCCGCGGTCGCCAAGCGAACCCCGGAATTGCCGCGCGCCAGTACGTTGGCTCTGAGCGCCATTGCGCCGCGGACAACCGATTCCGGCTGCGGATCACCGGTGCCAGCCGCATGGCTGTAGATAATATTTTTCTGCAGCAATGATCCCTGCTCGGGGCCGACTCTGATCTTGGCAAATTCGCCGATACCGGTCGTGACTCCGTAGATCGCCTCGCCGGAATTGACCATCTTCTCCAGCACGCCCCAGCAGCGGTCGATGCGCTTTTTGGCGATATCGGAATACGATACTTCGGCGTTTTTACGGGCTATCTGTTCGATTTTTTCTATATTTAATGTTTCGCCATCGATGAATACTGTCATAAATTCTCCTTACTGGTATGCTATCAGGAAGGGGTTCCTGACAGCGCAATCTACATAAATTAAACCTGGCACCACACCTCATCCATAGGGCAATAATATGCGATTCATAAAGGATGATGGCAAGTGGAGAATGGTATTGGGGTACCGCCAGGAAAGGATTCCCTACGGCGCTTAAGTCGTCAGGTCGGGCGACCTGACGACACTCCTAATAAATATTTTCTACGCTCTATGATAAGAGAGTGCTGTCGGGTCGCCTGACCCGACAGCTATATGATATGCAATTATGAGCAGGTCAAAGCAATGGAAGATTGGATTCGGAGAAGCTTTCGGGAAAGGGTTCCTGACAGCGCAATCTAAACCTGGCACCACACCTCATCCATAAAGCAATAATATGCGATTCAAGAATGACGAAGGCAAGGGGAGATTGGAATTTTAGAAGCTATCAGCAAGGGATTTACTGTCAGCGCGTAAGAAGGCTCAAATTCGGTTGTCATTGCGAGAAGTTCGCCCAGCGAACTTCGAAGCAATCTGTGGGAGACTTCCTTCAGATTTGTTGCGTGTCAAAGCTTGCTTTGACCGCGAACAAAGTGCTGGCGGTCGCAGTAAACTGTGACACGCATAAAACCTTACGTCTCTAAAATGCAATTCCGGCCATAAAAGAAAAATCTTTGCTTTTATTCTTCGTACCTTCATCCCAGTACTCTGTATTATCATTTCCTTTCAGGCCGTACGAAAACCGAGTCTCCAAAATTAGATAGCTTTCATAAAATTGGACATATCCTGCCAGCCCTATGATAATGCCATATTGGAGATTTCTATATCTGTGGCTTAAGTCATTTCCTAAATCCGCCGAATTTTCCAGAAGATATGTAATATAAACACCACCTATCAAAGCGGGATTGACGAAGCGGCTATTCAAAACATAATTGTACAAGATCGGGTATTCGATATATTTCAGAGGCAGCTTATCTCGAATTTCAACTAATCTTTCAAAACTATCCCAATAGGGCGGCCATTGAGATTGTACGTTGTTTTGGCGATGAAGCAACTCCAAGTCCAGGTAAAGGGAACGTGCGACTTTTCGGGCATAAAGCCCGCCGAACACATACTGGCTTCGATATTGTATGTCTTCCTCAATCATCCCTTGCCAGGAATCCGAATATAGAGTCTTGCTGTCAATGCCACCATAATTGATTCCGAAAAATGATGATTGATGATTGTTGGTATGCATATTTGTTGATTGCGCCGACGCTCCGCCATGATACCATATCAAAATCACTGCAAGCATCAATATTAACCTGCCAGATTGCCTTATCATCTTTTCATTTAGGCCTAATCATTATCTTGTGTCACCGGTCCCCTTGCCCTGTCTTCAATATAAGTCGTCAGGTCGGGCGACCTGACGACACTCTTAGGTCTATCTTGGAGTGCTGTCGGGTCGCCTGACCCGACGGCTTAATAACCTTCAGGACAGGATTCCTGAATGCACCTAAGTCATCAGGTTGGGCGACCTGAGGACACTCTCTAATTAGATTACTTCGCATCTAAAATGCAATTCCTGCCATCAGAGAAAATGAGTTGTTCTTATATCCATCGCTGGCTGCGCAGTAACCGACTTTGACAACATTATCGAAGCTAGACTCAAAACGACCCTCGAGGACCATATAGCGACCATGCATCGGCATCAACGCCGCTAATCCAAAAATCGCACCGTAATCGGAAGGCTTGAATTCGTTGCTTATATCATATCCTAAATCGGATTCAACTTTCAGGAGATGGGCCCCAAATACTCCGGCATAAACCGATGGTTTGATAAAACTGTCTTTAAATACATAATTAAATATAATCGGGAATTCCAGATAATTCAAAGTTTGGTTTTCCTTAAGTTCAATTAATTCTCCGTAGAAGTTTCGCCGTAGGGCTTGAAACTTGACACCCTTTACCGCATAAAGCAATTCCGCCTGCAAATACAATGAACCGACAATCCTATGAGCGTAATATCCTCCGAACGAATATAGAATTCGATATTTTAGATATTTATTCTCAACACCCCGAGTGGAGGCGGCATATTGGGTTTTGGCGCTTACCATCCCTGCTTTGATTCCCCAATATGATGTTTGTAGGTTTTCGGCGGTTCTGATGTTTGTTTGTGCCGTCAATCCGCCGCAATACCACGGCGATAACGCTACAATTATCGAGATTGTTTTGGCTAATTGCCTTATCATCTGTTTATCTCCTATTTACATTGTTTTCGCAAATAGTATTAAATCGATGTTACTATGATTAGCATAGAAATATCGGTTTTGTTTGTCAAGAGGATATTGTCCATGATATTCAGTGTTTGCCGGGAATGGTTTCCTGACAGCGCAATAGTCGTCAGGTCGGGCGACCTGACGACACTTTTTAATTTTTCTGCAGCAATGACCCCTGCTCGGGGCCGACTCTGATTTTGGCAAATTCGCCGATACCGGTCGTTACACCGTAGATCGCCTCGCCGGAATTGACCATCTTCTCCAGCACGCCCCAGCAACGGTCGATACGTTTTTTAGCGATATCGGAATACGATACTTCGGCGTTCTTGCGGGCTATCTGTTCAATTTTTTCTATATTTAATGTCTCGCCATCGATGAATACAGTCATAAATTCTCCTTATTAAAAACCTGTCACCACACTTCATCCATAGAGCAATAATATGCGATTCTGGAAATGAGATGGCAAGGGGAGATTGGATTCGGGGAACTATCAGGAAGAATTTCCTGACGAAGTCAAGGCAATCGCTTTTCTATTTTAATTCAAATTTAGGAATAGTCAAATAAGTTAATGTCATGATCAAAAACAGTAACTGGATATCGCTAGCCGGCGATCTATTTATATGAATAAGGAAGAATACATATTTTATGAAGGCAACTATTGAATAGAAATATGAAGTCATTAGTATCCAACTAATAAAAATCCGAGGGCGCCCATTTAACTTGAGCAGCCAGAAGGGATATTTATCCAAAAAGGTTTTCTTCGATTCAAAATATTTGCCTTTTCTGAAAAGGAACAAGAATATTGAGACCAATAATATTCCCAAAAACAGGTCAATCAAGATTTCACTCGATGGCCGTCCAAAATAATATTGAACAAGTCTACTTATCCCAAATACAGTAATGGCAAGAGAGATGGCAGGAATAAATATGTCTAACAACATTCGAGGGAACTTAAATCCTGATGACGTTTCGCGATCATTCATATTATGGATTATTATAATTAAAGTGTTTCATAAATGCTATTGAATTTTACTAAAATCTTTATGTTATCCCTGCCATAGCTGGTAGGCTGTCAGGAAAGGATTCCTGACAGCGCATTAGAAAACTCAATTTCAGCGGTCATTGCGAGCGAAGCGAAGCAATCTGAAGGATGCTTCCAACAGATTGCTTCAGCCGCCGGAGGCGGCTTCGCAATGACATGTTCTCGCTCCTTCCTCTTTGACAATTTTCCGAACTCATCCTATAAGCGGCAAGTGTAGGTCGAAAGGCTTGTCCTTTCGACATCGTGTTTTGTCATCTCAATGTCGAAACCATAAAGGTTTCGACCTACCGCTTGCCAATTTCACAATTTCATCCTATAAGCAGCATGAGTAGGTCGGGTTCAGAATCCGCCATCGGCGGATGAGTAACCCGACAAAAAAAACAAGCTGTCGGGTTTTCTGTTGCGGTCGCAGTAAACTGCGACACGCAAATAGCGCGGGTGCGGAATTTAGGAGGATATGATGATAAAACGATTGCTTTTGATTTTCGTGATAATGACATCGCCGGCTATCGCACAGGAAGCAAGTATCGACCAGCTGGGCGCGGCGCTGGATTCGGTGGGATTCACTCGCGCTGATTTGGGATTTCAGCCCAAGGGATATTGGAACCGTTTCCCACAGCCTGATGGTATCCCATATACCATGCCGTTCTTCAAAGATCTTTTCGCAGAGCCGCTGCATGTGGTCGAATACACTCAAGCCATGGGCAACGCGATTCGTCAATACATGGAACCGGCGTTTTATGATACCACCGATATGACGCTTCATCGGCTGACATATACACTCGGCGTGGATCGTATGATGACCGGCTTTCGCAATTACTCGGTCAACCTTGCCCCGCGTGTCGACTCACTGAATCCCATGCTCAACGCCTTCGAGCAGATATACCTCGGCCAATCAATACAGCTTAATTATATGACGTTCGGCAATAAGACCGATTGGCCGTATGATCGAATTCAATTGGTCGCCAAATGCGACAGCATCCCCAAGGACTTGCAATTAATTGTCGCGGAATTGATGCTCAATATATTCGACTCTTACAAATGGCGTCAGATCGCGGTTAGGAATATCAAAACCAGCGATGCCGAAGCGTTATATAAAATGAAAGACCTGTCATCGACCCTAGGTGATGGCCAGGTATATTACCCGGAGATCGATGATGTCGCGAAAGCTCTCGACGCTCATTCGCTCTATTACGCGGGAATGAAGGCCGCGCAGGCGACCGAGACAGCCTCGAAAAAGCTCAAGAAATATCTCGTTGGAAAGAATAAAGGGCTGGACAAGATTATTTTTGATTATGATTCTCCCATTGGCAGAATTGTTATCTCCGGTACTAAGGATGATAAGCACAATGAACGCGATTGCGCCATCCTGATCGATCTCGGCGGCGACGATACCTACACCGGCAATGTCGGCGGTGTGCCGTCGTATGATATACCGATTGCGGTCGCTATCGATTGCGCCGGGGATGATATCTATCAAAATGACGACCCAAATCTGCTCAGTCAGGGCGCGGCGATATTGGGCGCGGGTATTCTAATTGATATGAACGGCAACGACAAATATATCGCCAAGACGATGGCGCAGGGATGCGGCTTCTTCGGGTTGGGAATTCTGCTCGATGTAGCCGGCAAAGACGATTACAAGCTCGAGACATCGGGACAGGGGTGTGGCTATTTCGGCATCGGTATGAATCTCGATATCTCCGGCAATGACACCCGTTACATCTATGGCGACGGACAGGGGTATGGCGGTGTCGGCGGTGTCGGCATCATCGCTGATTATGAAGGAGATGACAAATATTCGGCCGAACCATTATGATAGTGTCGCACATCGAGGTGATTATCATTCGCAAAACAAGATCAATGCCAACGGCGCGCAGGGATGCGGCATGGGCCGTCGCGGCGACGGCTCCGATGGTCATTCATGGGCGGGCGGGCTCGGCGCGCTGATTGATATCAAAGGCAATGACCATTACTACTCCGGCAACTGGACATTGGGATGCGGTTACTGGTTCGGAACGGGATTGGTTTATGAAGGCGAGGGTGATGATACATACGAATCAGTCTATTTCACTCAGGCATCGGGGGCGCATTATTGTATCGGCGCGATTATCGATGAAGGCGGCAATGACATCCATCGGCTCTGGGAAACAGCAGGCGCGGGGATAGCGTTCGGATGGGACTATACAATCGCGATTTTGCTTGATACCGGCGGCAATGACCGTTACGAGGCGAAAATCATATCGTTGGGATGCGCGCAGATCCGTTCCGATGCACTGCTGATCGATCTCGGCGGCGATGACTACTATCAGCTTCAGTCTGGCCAGCAGGGATTCGGCGCGGCGACATATCTTGCCACCTATAATATGCCGAATAAGATTTCGCCATTCGATATCTATTCTAAGTCATTCGGCCTGCTACTCGATATCGGCGGCAAAGATACGTACAATACATCCGATGCCAAGGGCGAAAAAGTCTCTCCCGATTCGATATGTAGTAACAACAAGACCTGGTATTCGCCAGCGCGTAATGATAAAAATTACGGCGCCAACAATTTCGGAATCGGCATGGATGTCAACAGCGGGCATGTACCGGAATCGGAGTTTTTCAAGTAAAATTGTGGTGTCGGGTCTCCGCACCCGACACTATGAATTCGGTCGGGTGAGGACACCCGACGCACAAAAACCAAAATTGCCTTGACAAAATCACATTTCCTATCTATTATTAAATCAATTGTAAAACGAATAACTTTGGGGGAAATGTATTATGAAGACCTCAATTGTAAGCTATTATTATCCTGATGGCAATTTTGTCATTTCTGGCGTTTGGGATTGCATCCGCTCAGATTCGATACTCTGGACTTCAACCAGGTAGGAAATATCGAATCTATCGATTCCGCTATAACGGGGCTTTATGTAGAAGATCTCAATAACGACAGTAATAAAGAGATCATTCTGACCACCCCCAATTTATGCCTTCGTCTATGACACCAGATGAATTTGCTATGGCAGAGTCCTTCATTGCTCAACCCGCGCGATCTCTGTTTTGGTGATATGAATGGCGACTCTCAGATTGATATTGCAGCCAGGGTCGATAGCAATATCTACCTGATGGATCCGCATCATTCTGCCACTATATGGACGAGCCCTCATCTTGACAATACTTTTTCATGCTACACTACGGGAGATATTAATAGCGATGGCATTTCGATTTGGTCCTCGTTAGGAAAGAGCCTATTTACTCGAAGAAATGGTGGGCTTAATCGTGATACGGTATGGGTAGAAACATACATTACACCGTCCTTTAATTATTTTAGCGGATATACAACATTTTGGGAATATTGGTATGGAGTATGCCCTGGAGTTAGCTTTCTCCCGATTTGAAGATCCTTCATTCGCCCAAATTAAAAATTTACACGGGAATCTCGCACAAGGTCAGAAAATAATATTGGCTCAACCTATAGTGAAAGTGCATTCTTTGTAACTGCTTATTCTGGGGGAATTTGGACAATGATGCACAACGTTTAAATGAATTCTTCCAGTTTCGATTTCACGCGCTTAATATTACAATTAGAAATGGAAATCCAACCTTATTGACGGTAAATCGGAGATGGTCTCGTGATTGGAATTTACGCAACCATTACGATAGTTACGCCGCCAATCTACTCTCTGGCGATACAATAATTACTTCTGCCCAACTGATAGGTGTTGGACCGGCCGATGGAGAATGGCCGCCATTATGGCCCGGATCGGCGATAAATGAAATAGATCCTTCACGAAATGGAATCGAGTTTTACTATAGCTATGGCGACTCTCTTTACGTTAGATCGGCGTCAACCCTTAATCGAAACTGGGCGATTTCCATGTCTGCAGAAAAAGTAGAGAATGATACATACAAATCAGCGATGTTTGGAAATCAGCAATTTATCGTAATTTTACGGATAATACCTCAAAGAGAGTATTTATTAATAAATGGCGCAAATGGAAATATTCGAGCCACAATTCGCGAAAACGGGATTGGGATTTCTGGAATTGCGGATATCGATAATGATGGGAATGATGAAATTTTATCGATACAAAACAATTCTTTAAAAATTTATGGTCTGCAAGAGGCTACTGCGATCGACGGAAAAGGCATTGTACCAACAAAATTCTCCCTCTCCCAAAACTACCCCAATCCCTTCAATGCGCAGACCACCATCAGCTATTATCTGCCTTCCGAAAGCGAAGTCACTATCGATATCTTCGATATCCTCGGCCGCAAGATCGAGACGCTGGTAACCGGAAGTCTGCCCGCCGGTCAGCATTCGATTATCTGGAATGCTGATAAGGCATCATCGGGGATGTATTTTTATCGCATCGAGACTGGAAGCTATTCAGATACCAAGCGATGCCTGCTGCTAAAATAGTACCGCTGAACTGTAGGGCAGGAGTCGCAGACTTCTGGCGTTATGATATAAACAAGGGCAGGAGTGTTCCACTCCTGCCCTACATCAATTTTCAATTTGGGCTTAATTGTCCTGTTGGGCCGCGGGATCGACGGTGCAATCAGGTAGTGAGGACGCTGGTTTTCTTGTCCAGTTCGGCCCGCAGCGCGGCAGCGAGGGTCTTCATGTTAACCGGCTTTCTGACATAGGCTCCCGCTCCCAGCCTTTGGGCCTCGATAACGCGGCTTGTTTCTGAAAATCCTGATATAATAATGGCTTTTTGATTGGGATTAACTTCAAGCATTTTTCTATATGTCTCGGCTCCATCTATTCCCGGCGGCATTATCATATCCAATACGATAATATCCTGAGGATTTTTGAGCAAAAGACTAATGGCTTTTTCTCCGCTTTCCGCCGCGGTAGCCTGGTAGCCAAGCTTCGATAGAATAGTAAGAGTTAGCCCTCTTTGCAGAGAGTCATCATCCACGACAAGAACCCGTTCCGATCCCCCTGTAATCTGCTCGGATTCCGGTTTATCTATTTCGGCACGGGTAATTGGGAAGTAGAGATAGCACGATGTTCCCATGCCAACTTTAGATTTGAGATCGATATGACCATTATGATCCGCCATAACAGCAGCGACAACGCTAAGGCCCAGACCGGTACCCCTCTTTTTGTCGGCAGATTTTGTAGTGAAAAACGCGTCGAATATCTTTGGCAGTATCTCATCAGGTATACCGCAACCGGTATCCGATATGGTAATTTTTACATATTCTCCTTTGGGGATACGATCGTAATTGCCCGCAATATCATCAACATAGAAATTTTCTGTCTTGATGGTTAGTACTCCGCAATTCTGCATGGCATCGATCGCGTTGGTTACCAGATTTAGAATCACTCTGACAATTTGAGCGGGCGCTCCCTTTATATTCATCAGGTCTCGATCGAGTTCGGTATCGATCTGAATGGTTTCCGGAAGTGAATTTAATTGGCTAAGACTATCCGTTATTAATTCGTTAATATTCAAGGCTTTTTGTTCTACATGTCCCCGTCTGCTCAATGTTAATAGCTGTTGATTGATATCGGCCATCGCATTGGCTGCTTTTTCAATATCGGAAAGCATCTGCATTGATGATATATCATCCGCAAGCGCGTCTTTTAGAAATTCAGGATACGCTATCATCGGTCCTAAAAGATTATTGAAATCGTGCGCCACCTGCCCGGCGATTTTACCCGCTGTTTCAAGACGCTGGGTCCGAGATTCCAGTTCTTGAAGTCGTTTCGTTTCGGTAATATCACGAGCCACATGCACGGACCCTGCCAGTTTTCCGTCGGGATCATATAAGGGAGAAATATTAAAGCAAAAAAATCCGCCCAGACGCGATTCATTAATTTCGCAGGTATGCGCAAACCCATCGCTAATCATCAAATTGCGCGGGCAATTAATGGGAGGTCCAAAATTTGCATGCATCAACGTGTAACATGTCACGCCTTTGATTTCCTCGGCTGTTTTTCCCAGCCGGTCGCAAAGAGCCTTGTTCGCCTGGAGAATACGACCTTCGGTATCCTGGACAAAAACCATGTCCGCGACCGCATCGAAAGTACGTTCCCAATTCTCCTTGGCTTTTTTAAGGTTTTCCTCATAGCGCTTTGTATCCGAGATATCGCGCAAACTGCCCCTAAACGACGTTACTGCGCCGCTATCATCACGCGAGGAATACAGTAGACAATGTGCCGTAAATATTTCGCCGTTTTTCTTCTTAATTTCAATCTCATAGCTGGCGTTTCCCTGCGCGCTTACCAACGCCAGAATCCGTTCCCTGTCTTGAGGATTGACTAAAAATTCGCTTGCCTGGTCAAGACTCATAATCTCTTCTTTGGTGTCATAACCAAACAATGAGATTCCCTTTTTATTCATATCGAGAATTTTGCCATCAGGTGAAATAACAAATAAACAATCCAGGGATTCCTCGAATAGTGATCTGAATTTCTGCTCGCTTATCTTCAACGCCTCTTCTGCCTGCCTGTGTTCGGTGATGTCCTGGACAGTCCCCACTGAACGGAGGGGTTTGCCGCCGGAATCATAGAAGGTCATGCATTCTTCGTGGACATATTTGATCCGGCCGTCGCTAAAACGAAGGCGATGGTCTATGGTATAGGGAGTTCGAGTTTTGAGAGAGTTGGTGTAAGCAGTATTCACCGCGTCCCGATCATCTGGGTGGATGGCTTCCAGGAAGGCCTCGTAGGACGCTTTAAATTCCTCCGGATTGATCTCGAATAAACGGTAGATTTCTTTGGACCATGTAAGAACATTTTTGACGATATCCAGCTCCCAGTTGCCGATTCGAGCAATTCGCTGGGCTTCATTGAGACGTTCCTCGCTCTGCTTCAACTCCTCTTCGGCCCGCCGGCTCGCGTCAATCTCGCGTTTCAGTCTCCACATTGCATAAACCATGCTAAAAGCAAGTGCCAGACAAAGCAACTCCAGCAGTGACAAGCTTCTCTCAAGCGCCCCTTGTCCATAAGCCTTAAATTGCAGTATTGGCCCGTCTTCCGGCGAGGCCAAGGGAACACGATGTGTCAATTCTACATCAAGGGATCCCGCCGCAGGTGTTACCCAGTACATATTGCCTGAATTATCTACTAAGCTTACCTGACTATGTTCAAACATATAAGCGGGAACTAATTCCCGTATAACCTTTTCGCATGAATATACTCCGGCGAACAGCCCAATAAATTCGTTACCCTTGAAAACTGGAATCCAAATTTCAAATGATGGTTTTCCCTGGATTGCCTCGAATGGGAGAGTATAAATTGCCTTTCGTTGTTCTTTGGCTAAATGCGAAGCACGCTTGGGCTCGGGCAGTTCAAGCTTCAACCCGATTATTTGCTTGTTCTTATTGAATGGAGAAACATCATGAATGACAAAATCGGTGTTCACCCATGTAATATTGATGAGCTCCGGATGATCTGCGACATATTGTGAAGCTCGTTCCTGGAAGGATTGGGCATCCAGGATTCCATCGGCACGCGATTTTGCGAGCATTAGCAGGTAGTCCTGATTCCCTTGCAGTCTTGATCGTATGTTCTTAGCGGCTAATTCCGTATTATCAGCAAGTTGATCAAGTTTCGTCGCGAAAGTGTTTGTTCTAATGAGCCAAAGGACTGCGAGGGACGCCAGGAGAAATGCGCCCAGCAATAAAGTCGGCGCAAACCAGAATGAAAGGAACCTTATCTTTTTGAGAGGGATTTCCAGCCGTCCCTTTTCGGTCCCGATATTCATTTTATTGGTGCTATCCAATATTCCCCCGAGTCATTTCCCGAATATCCTTCAGCCTTTGAGCAATTCTCTATTTGATGGGCCGATATTCAGCGAACATCTCAAGATATCCCTGAAATTGCGGGCAATTATGATATTTAAAGCTTCAATCATAGCAAATGAGCCCCCAACATCTCTATCTTTTATTCTTTGTTAAAGAATAAAATTTATGGATCATAGGAAGCCCCGTGGATTTCAATTGGATGCGATATATAACTGACCGAGGACTCACTCCTTACAATTGATAATATCGTCCGATCAATTAGAAAAATTACAATTAATTGTCTAATATTTGGATTTAATTTCCGCCGACAGGCAGGGATTTAATTATCATAAAGTGCAGTAAGATTCCGCATCGAGTACCGTAGGGCAGGAGTCGCAGACTCCTGCCGAAATGCTATCCAAGTTGGCAGGAGTGTCCCACTCCTGCCCTACATCAAATAAATCATGGCATCAGGTCACATGACCCGACACTCATATTTCGGTCGGGTGAGGCCACCCGACCGCCTAAAAATCCCAAAAAAGCTTGACATAATCACATTTCCTATCTATTATTAAATCAATTGTAAACGAATAAGCTTGGGGGGAATGTATTATGAAGACCTCAATTATTAAATTATCTGCATTTTTATTATTTCTGACAATTGGACTTGGCCACGCGCAAGAATTAATTCCCGTTTCGGAATACTATCTCGGGCAATACTCCTTATCGACAATTTTCATTCAGGGACAGTATGCCTATTTAGGTAAGGTTGACGGTTTAGAAATATTGAATATCTCTAGATCCGTATGCTCCCAGTTCTGTTAGTAATTACGAATCGGCCAGAATTTCAGATATTATTGTGGCAGGTGATTACGCCTATATTGCATCTGAAGATGCTTTTTATATTCTTAACATTAGCTCTCCTCAAACCCCGGTCTTGCGGGGATCTTATGATATGCGTATTTCGCCCGGACGCAAATTCATTATCTATTCTCATTATGCCTATATAATACGCGCTTGGAGCGATATCGAGATTGTTGACATCTCTAATCCCGACAGTCTAATTCATGTTGGATATTTTTTATACGCCGAAAGCGATGCCCAGGATGTCTGTGCTATCGATTCACTAATGTATGTGGGAATTCCAACACGGGGATTATATATTTATGAGTTGTCTATACCGCAAGACCCCGGTTATATAGGGGTGTCTAATTTTGATCCAGGGGGACCATGGAGATTTATAATAAATGGAAATTATGCTTTCTTTCTATCGGGAGATCAATATGCTTCTCAAAATCGCAAATATGACAGATCCTATACATCCCTACTTAGTGGGAAGCTACACTCCTTCGCAACATGCTTTTGAGGTGGCTCTCTCCGGCAATTTTGCGTTTCTCTCAGAAGATACCTACGGCATTGAAATAGTAGATGTCAGCAATCCCTCCGCTCCTTATTTTGTTTCAAATTATAATACGAGTGGACATGCAGTTGAATTAATAGCCGACGGGGAATATCTTTATGTAGCCGACCCACCTTACTTCCGAATTTTACGATTCGACCCGACCGGTATAGAAGATACAAATAGTCTTCCCGATGAATTCTCCCTCTCCCAAAACTACCCCAATCCATTCAATGCTCAGACTACCATCAGCTATAGCCTGCCGACTGCAAGCGATGTGAAAATCGATATCTTCGATATCCTCGGCCGCAAGATAGAGACACTGGTATCCGGAAATCAGCCAGCCGGGCAGCATTCGATAATATGGAATGCCGAAAAGGCGTCATCGGGAATGTATTTTTATCGCATTGAGGCCGGAAGCTATTCAGATACGAGGCGATGCCTGCTTTTGAAATAGTACAACTGTACCGTAGGGCAGGAGTCGCAGACTCCTGCCGATATGCTATCCAATTTGGCAGGAGTGTTCCACTCCTGCCCTACTAAAAATACCTTCCCCACAATACCTATTGTCGAAACCATAAAGGTTTCGACCCACTATCTAAAAGACAAAAACTATATATTTTTTCTACAATATTATTCTAAGCTTTGAGCCGGTTTTCGATAGTCTCGATTGAAGTCTTGAGGTTGAGATCGCTTTTCAAATCACTGTCAACCGAGCTGATCGAATGAATCACTGTCGAATGATCCCTGCCGCCAAATTCATCGCCGATAGTCTTGAGCGATGCCGCCGTATGTTTGCGGCACAGAAACATGGCTACTTGCCTGGCTCGAACCAGGTCGGCGGTTTTCTTCTTCGATTTTAGCTGGTCAACCTGCACCTTGAAATGAGCGCAGACTGCAGTCGTTATCGATTCCAGCGTGATGACACATCCAGTCGTGAACGCCTCCTTGAGCACTTCATACGCCAGGGAGGTATTTATCTCTCGGCTAGTCAACGAACCATAGGCTATCAATCTGATTATCGAACCTTCGAGCTCACGGATATTGCGCGTGATATTATTGGCGATATAGCTGATGACATCGATCGGCACCGAAAGCTTCTCCGCCTCGACCATCTGATTGAGAATCGCGATACGAGTCTCAAGGTCCGGCGGCTGGATATCGGTTACAAGGCCGCATTGGAAACGGGACAACAGCCGTTCCTCCAACCCCTTAATCTCGCGCGGCGAACGATCCGAGGTCAACACGATCTGCTTGCCGGCCTGATAGAGAGCATTAAAGGTATGGAAGAATTGCTCCTGCGTAGCTTCTTTGCCGGTAAGGAATTGGATATCATCCAGAAGCAGAAGATCTACTCCCCTGTACAAACGGGCAAATTCGCCGGTTGTCTGATGAGCGATAGCGTCGATGAAATCATTGGTGAATTTCTCCGAGGTCACATATAAGACTTTCATTGTCGAGAAATTCTCTCTGACATAATTGCCGATCGCCTGCACCAGATGTGTTTTGCCTAATCCCACACCACCATAGACATAGAGCGGATTGTATTTGGTTTGCATGGGGGCCTTGGCGACCGCTACCGCGGCTGCGTGCGCGAATCTATTGGAATCGCCCACGACAAAGGAATCGAAAATATAGCGATCATTTAGATGGGTTTCGTGCGGAACCATTTGCGCCGCGGGAACTCGTTTTTGCTGTACCGCGATATCAGGCGACGTAATAATCATTGGAGCTTGTTCGCCATTCTCGCTGGTCACGTATTCGATTTTCATTCGTGTTCCCAGGGAGGTTTCAATCGCCGAGGATACGATGTCATCGAATTTTTCCATCACCCAATCGGCGACAAATTTATTAGGCAGCGAAACTCTAAAAGTATCATCATTCATGAATGATGCAGTGGTTGATTTGAACCAGGTATTGAAACTCTGATAGGGAACCTTAGACTTGATTACTTCTAAGGCGTCAACCCAAATTTGTTCCGGTGAGAGAGTAGATTCTAATGCCATGTTGAAAAGTTATCTACAATTGTGGAAAACTCCACACTTTCTTGAGCAAACTATCCCCATCAACAAATTCGCTCTATTACAAATGGGGTACTTTATTTTTTACTTACTTAACGCGGTGGCGGGAAAAAATTCTAATCCTCACATCCCATTTTCGCACCGTCATTCACACACGTAAAAAATCGTCATTGAGGTGAAATGTCAAGAATAAAACAGAAAGTAATTTTCGAATTTCATACTGCTGTTTATTCAAACGATTTACGAGGATCATTTTCAAAACATACTGCGAAAATATTGAAGTTAGCGAGACGATTCAATAATATTTTTAGATTTCGATTAGTTTATTATTTCAAAATTGTAAATGCGACCGTTCATATAAATCTTTTTCACAACTATTGACAGTGAATATGCTTTTTTGTAACTTGACCGAGCCTTTGCGCTGAATAAAAAAATTGGCGTGGCGCGTTTATGAAACCGGGTAGTTTGCGTGGCGTTAGGACAACGATATTGATCAAAAGAACTAAATTGTCAGTTTTTTCGATAGCTCTAATTTGTTTTTGCTATTCCAGTTTGTGGGCCTCGGATATAGCGTCGCTCATAGCGGCTGGGGATAGCCTCTACCTTATTAATGATTATAAATTATCCGCCAAGTACTATAAGGAAGCAGTTGATCTCGATAGCAATAGCTTTGATGCCAATCTAAAATTGAGCCGCTCATTGAATTTTCAAGGCGAGATGGCGCCAAAAGATTCTCAACTCGCTATATTCGAATATGCCCGCGATGAAGCGAAGAGGGCCATTGCGTTAAATGACAAAAATGCCGATGCTCATTTCCAGCTTGCCCGCGCGTTAGGCAAGATCGCGCTTTTCAAAGGTATCTTCAAATCCGCAAGTATCGCCAAGCAGGTTAAGGCACAGGCGGAAATGGCACTTGCGCTGGATTCGTTGCATGACGGCGCCTGGCATATTCTCGGTCGATGGAATCGGGAAGTCGGGAGAAAACCGAAATTTATTCGGGCTCCTATGGGGCTCGGCGCGGCCAATAAAAAGGATGCTGTGGATTTTATGAAAAAGGCTATCGAATTAAATCCGAATTACATCAATCATCATCTTGAGATGGGCATTACATATATGACTTATGATATGGATGATTTGGCAAAAGAAGAATTTCAGAAATGTCTATCATTGGCTTCCCAGCGACCTCTCGATGATAAATATAAGATCGAGGCTCAGAATTTGCTGGCTGAACTAAATAAAAAATGATTAATTGGTCATGCTTTTAGGGGGATAATTGGGTGTTGGTGAATAATAATGAAAATAAGTCTACACTTAAAATGTCAGGAGATGCAGATGACAAAAATGTTCGTTGATGTTTGCTCTCGAAGGAAACGGGCGTCGGCCGGAAAAGCTGTAATCATGGCCGCCCTGTTAATTTTGGGGACATCTATCTTTTTCGCCCATTCAGCATTTGCCGGCGGATTCGCGCTTTCCGGTGTCGGTTCCAAAGCGATAGGCATGGGTGGCGCATTCAGAGGATTGGCCGATGACTGGAGCGCGGCATACTGGAATCCGGCAGGATTAACTCAAGTCAAACAGACAGAGTTGAATGGCATGCTCGTCGCTATTTCGCCAAGGGCATCATTTAATCCGGATATCATGTATGGTACTCTTGATGTCGGCTATCGCAATGGAAGCACCAGATACGCCTCTGATAATACTGAACTTGCCCCTGACTTTTCAGGATTCTTCAATATTCCCAGCCTTAAAGGCTATACCATGGGACTGGCAATCTATGTGCCGTTCGGCCTTGGCAGCGAATGGGACCTCATGAATCCGGTTAACAGAGACCTTGCCAGACCGTTTCCTGGAATAGATCATAAAACCGATCTCAATATCATAGATATTCATCCTACGGTCGCGCGCGAATTTCTCGATGGTAAATTGAGTGTCGGCGCTGGCCTGGCGATACAACGCGGCAGCATAACATTCGAGAAAACCTATCTAAAGGGCTCGGGGCTGCCAGCACCGCACGAATATCTCTATATCGACGGCACTATCAAAGGAGATGGATGGGGCATCGGCGGAAATTTTGGGTTGCTTTATAAGTTCAATGATAAATTACAATTCGGGCTTTCCGGAAGAACCGGTACAACCATCAAATTTAGCGGAACATCCAGACAAGAATTGTATACTTTGAACAATAACGATCTGCGCAATATTCTCCTGGACAATGCCACTTCACTTGCCGAAAGCGCAAGCGTGCATTTCCTTTTCGATAACAATCTTGAAAACCATGTTGCTATTCCAAGTGCCAAGGGCGATTTCAAAACACCGGCAGATTTCGGATTTGGCATAGCCTACAAGGCAAGTCCGAAGCTGACATTCACCGGCGATATCGCATACACCAACTGGTCAAGGCTCGATTCTATTTTAATCAATTTGGATGGCGCCGACCCATCCGGAGCTCCTGCTCAGAATTCGGTTATATATCTGCATTGGAAGAACACACTTAGATTCTCCCTGGGAGCCGAGTACTGGGTTAAGGATTATCTGGGACTAAGATTCGGCTATTATTTGGATCCTTCGCCAGTTCCTGATAATTCGTTCACGCCGCTGATACCGGATGTTGGCGATAAGAATTCCTACAATATAGGGACCGCTCTGAAATTCTCCGGTATCGAATTGGCCTACAATTTCGAATATATCGGCTTTAAGGATAGAACAGTATCCGCTCTCGTCGATAACAATGGTGACAAAGTCTACGATAATTATCCCGGCAGTTATAAAATGTCGGTATACGCTTCACACCTCTCAATCACCTATAGATTTTAAGGGGGAGGTCTAAAATGAAAAAAATAGCTATTTTGATCGTTTCGTTGATGCTCGGATTAATTCTGGCACAATGTACGAAAAGAACCAATCCGGCCGATATGAGCGCACCCGAAGGCAGTTGTATGACTGTGTCCTTTACGTCGGGATCGATTCAAGGCGATATCATGAATGATTACTATGTTCGACATATTCTCGTCTATACGCCTCCGGGATACAGTGTCGGCGACACGTTGACCTTCGTCAAGACGGGAATCGATCATATTACTCCTGGCGATACCATTATTCATGGCGATTCTGTTCCACCGCCTCCCGATTCGATTGAAATAATTCCGCCAGAAACTACATTCGTATACGGCGATACTTTAGCAGGTAAATATTATCCTGTGCTTTATCTGCTCCATGGCTACGGAGGGAATCACCTTTATTTTGAGGGCTTATATGGCCTTAAGGCGACAATGGATGAATTGATTAATTCGGGCCAGATTGAGCCTATGATTGTAGTTACCCCCGACGCTGGAAATAATCTAAAGGGAAGTTTTTATACAAATTCATTCCCGCCCGGAGATACCAGCCGGTCATACGCGGGTAGAATGCAGGATTTTATTACCAATGAAGTTGTTCCATTCATTGATTCGGCCTACAATACTTATACCGACAGGGCTCACAGAGGCATTTCAGGACATTCGATGGGCGGATATGGCGCGATTAAAATTGCCATGCTCCGCAATAGCCTGTTTAGCTCCGCCTCGGCGATGTCGGCACCATTAACATTCTACGGCAGCGTACCATTGGGTGATTCGGCTTTTCAGGGTTTTGTTTCCTTGATGCCAGCTATGTTTGCCGAAAATCATTTTACGCCCGGTGATACGGTGGCCTTCTATCAAATCAGGCCTGGAACCGGCAAGAACCTGACCAACATGATGTTTGCTATGGGTGCGGCCTTTTCGCCGCATTATCCTCAGCCTCCCGTCAATACTGATACGACCTATGCCCACTCTTTCTCTGCGGTGGGATTCACGGGATATGTTGATCTTCCGTTTGATGTCAACGGTCAGCTGGTTGAATCCATCTGGAATTTATGGCTCGCAAATGATGTCATGTCGATATTCGCAACCGGAGGCGCGGGAGTATTCGATTCCACAGCGCTCTATTTCGATTGCGGCACCAGCGATCAATTATACTTGCAGTATCACGCCACGATCTTCGATCAATTAGCAGTCAGCATGGGTGTGCCTCATGAATTCCAGCTTTATAGCGGGTTCGATGATATCTTCGCCGATCATTCGACTTTGATTGGCGAACGGCTAAAGACCGTGCTTAAATTCCACGATACGAAATTTAGAGCAGCAAGATAGCCGAGTTTAATTTCGAATTTAGGGGCTGGCGCATTCGCCGGCCCTTTTTATTTTGTGACAATCTGTATCAACCCGGTTTACTTCTATATGATATTTTAATGGATTAAATCTCCCGGACGATTGTATATTAAATATATCAGAAGAGGAGGTGCCATGCGAAGAATATTTTTCTTTCTGCCGATCATAGCCGTCTTTTTATTTTCATGCAGCGAAAACGACAAATGGAGGCTCGAGCGGTCAAATATTCGTTCAGTTTCCATGCCTGATACTGTATATTCAAATCAACCCTTTCCGATCACCATTAATTGCTGGTATGGAAATTCGTGTTACGAATTTTCCCATGTTGATTATCGCGAGGATGGTTACAATATATACGTAGATGCTTTATCGAGATTCCCCGAAGAGGCACGAGCATGCCCCCTCGTAATAGTTGAATATTCATATACCGGGCAATATTCAATTTCGGCGGCCGGCACTTATATCTTCCATTTTTCCCAGTACGGCCCGACGCTGCTTGATACTGTCGTAGTAAAATAAAATGGACCAGCTTGTTATTTTCATGGTTTGTAGTCGGGATTAATTGTAGATTTTATTGGTTCATAAAGGAGGCGCCATGAGAAGAATAATTGTCTTTCTGCCGATTATAGCCATCTTCTTATTTTCATGCAGCGATAACGACAAATGGAGGCTCGAGCCGTCAGGTATTCATTCTGTTTCCCTGCCTGATACTGTATATTCAAATCGACCCTTTCCGATCACCATTAACTGCTGGTATGGAAATTCGTGCTACGAATTTTCCCATGTTGACTATCGCGAGGATGGATACAATATATACGTAGATGCCTTATCGAGATTCCCCGAAGATGCGCTAATATGCTTCGATGTTATAGTCGACTATACATATACCGGGCAATATTCAATTCCAGCGGCCGGCACATATATTTTCCATTTTCCCAGGGGCGAGCCGACAATTATCGATACTGTCGTAGTAAAATAGAATAGACCCTGCCTGATAATTCATAGTCTCCATTAAACCTATTCATTCTTAATAATAATGAATATAATTTTCAAAATAGCGGAACATCCGCATGCTCTTTCCGTATTGTTATTTTCAAAGGGGTTATGGTAATGAAAAACAATAGATTTGCAAAAGGAGCAAGTGTTGGAATCTTTATATAGCATTGAGATGATACACCCGATGACGGAGCAATTGGAAAGGATTGGATTTCGATCCTTAAAGGGCGTTTCTGAGATAGATATTCTAATGGGGCGTACATCGGAGACAACCATGATTATGGTCAATTCTGTTTGTGATTGCGCGGCAGGCAAGGCTCGCCCCGGAGTCGCATCGGCATTGCAAAATTCAGTTATTCCAGATAATCTGGCCACGGTTTTCGCCGGTGTAGATATTGAGGCCACAGCTGCCGCGCGCGGCTACATGATTGGCAGAGAACCGTCTTCGCCATCGATCGCGCTTTTCGCCAATGGCAAACTCGTCTTCATGCTGGAACGATGGCAGATCGAATCAATGGCAACCGAAGAAATCGCCGAGAATCTTATTCGGGCGTTCAATAGATTCTGTTCCATGCCGGGGCCATCGATCTCTCCCGATATTTACGAAAAGGTTTATCATGTCAGCGGACAACTCCACAAGTAGCCATATGCCAATATAGCGCTCAAGAATTAGATTGACCCAAATTCAATTTGCCTTATCTTTTCGGATAATTATGGAGAATGCCAGATCTGAAAAAGTAGATTCGATTGCTTTGAATATCGCGCCCAACGGCCTGAAAGTTTATTTGGAAACTTACGGCTGCCAGATGAACGAATATGACACCGAGCTTGTTCGCGCGATTCTCATTAAAACAGGCTTTACGGAAGTCGACTGCGCCGAAAAAGCCGACGTTGTTCTTCTAAATACCTGCTCGGTTCGCGAAAATGCCCATAACCGCGTATTGGGTCGTCTCCAGATTCTCGATCAAATGCGCGAGGATAGGGAATTGACAGTCGGAGTTCTCGGATGCATGGCCCAAAGCCTGAAAATGGATCTTCTGGAGATGAACGTGACTATAGAGATTATCGCCGGACCCGATAGCTATCGCAATCTTCCGCGGATGATCATTGAATCAAGAGAGTCCGGCCATCTCGAAACATCATTTGACCTCTCCGAATTCGAAACCTACGACGATATCTACCCGATTCGCAAGGAAGGGGTCAATGCCTGGATCGCTGTTATGCGTGGCTGCGATAATTTTTGTACATTCTGCGCTGTCCCTTACGCGCGCGGCCGCGAACGAAGCCGTTCGATCGAAAGTATAGTCGATGAAACGAAAGCATTGGTCAACGAGGGCTTTACTCAGGTTACTCTCCTCGGCCAGAATGTCAATTCCTATGGTCATGATGGCCGTAAGTTCGATGAATTAATCGGTGCGGTCGCGGAAATACCAGAAATCAGACGAGTGAGATTTATTTCGCCGCACCCGAAAGATTTTCCCGATGAGTTGCTTCAGGTTATGAAATCTCATCCCCAAATATGTAAGCATATCCACTTGCCGTTGCAGGCGGGCTCTGATAGGGTATTGAAGATGATGAATAGAAAATACACGGCTGTCGAATTTAGAGCCCTAGTTAGCAAAATTTGCGAAATTCTACCGGAAATTGTGCTTACAACTGACATAATTACCGGATTTCCTACCGAAACCAGGGAAGAATTCGAAGAAACTGTCAAAATCCTCAGGGAGATCAAATTCGATTCGGCGTTTATATTCAATTACTCCGAGCGGCAAAATACTGTCGCGAAGAGGCGATGGCCGGACGATGTCCCCGCCGACGAAAAGAAATATAGGATCGTGCTTTTGAACGAAATTCAGGAAAAAATCAGCCTCGAGCGCAATAAACGGCATATCGGCCAAATCCATGAAATTCTTATCGAGGGACCGAGCCGCAAGAGATCGTCGGAATGGGCTGGCCGTACTGATGGCAACAAGACTGTGATTTTCCCGCATTCATCGGAAAAAATCGGCGATTATATCAATGTGAAAATTTCAGATGCTACAGCTAATACGCTAAAGGGAACAAGAGAGTAATTTCCTTGCCGTCGGGCACCCCTTATAAATCTATACACAATATTCATAAATTAAAAATGATTTCATGTTGCCTTTTCCGCCAAGTTGCGCTGCAATGCAGGGTGAGCTAAAAATTAAATTTGGTGTCGAAATCACTCATTCGATAAGTATTATTTCAGACATCATTCCATCAGGCGGCGCGCTCAGTGGTCTGTTCAATTCTTGGTCAATTGACTTTGTTTGAACATTATTTGGTAATTAAGCCAAAAATATTGCCGGTCAGAAATGGTTATTCCGGTTCAAATTATACAATAAATCGATTCCGGCTGCGCATCTGGTAAAGATTTGGGTTCTTTTTTGCGAAATCGTGAATTTTACCGATTTTGTTTCATCAGGCAACATTTTTGCAGGTATTAGTCGTGAATGCCAAACTGTAACCAGGAGGCTAATATGTTTAAATCAATGACCGCAATTTTATTTTCAATAATATTAGTCTTTTCGGCGAATGCAGTATTTGCCGATTCTACCTGGACAGTATTTACCCAGGGAAATTCTCCGTTGCCGACCAATTATATCAGCTGTATCGAGTTCGACTCGACCGGCAGACAATATATTGGTACTTCGAGGAGCGGAATTGTCGTCAAAGATAGTTCCGTTTGGGCAATTTGGAATCAAACCAATAGCGGAGTACCTATCAATGCCGCGCGCGAAATAACTCATTTGCCCAATGGCGATCTCTGGGTGGCCGCTACCTCGGGAAATCTCGATATATCTCCATTCGGTTATGGCGCGGCCCATGCCCATCACAACGATTCCTTATGGGCGATGGAAAACCAGGGGCTCGAAATCAATCAGCTCGTTACCGGCATTATAGTAGATGGTGATACCCGCTATGTATCGACCTATGGCGGCGGTATCACGATTTATAATAGTGTCGGATGGATAAGATATCGTTACTCATCCAGAACCGAATTTACTTATGCCGACAGCTCGCAGCAAACATTTAATGTAACCGCGGGCACTTATCTTTTGTCGGACTTTATCAGATGTATGTCGCTTGACAGAGGCACTGGCGCCTTATGGATCGCGACATCAAATGGCGGCGCCGTAAAGCATCAGGGATCTTCGTGGATAAAATTCACGAGCGGGAACAGCCGTCTGCCATCGAATCAGCTTTTATCAATCGAGGTTAATCAGAATAACCATAATGTCTATTTTGGAACCGGCGGATTTGGATTCGCGATTTTAACTCCGGATAGCGTCTGGACCGTTTATAATACATCGAATTCGCCCATGACAAACGGATTTATCCATACAATAAAAACCAGGCCGTGCAATAATGATCTCTGGTTGGGAAGCGGCTATGGAGTCTGGGTGTTGACTCCCGATAGTGTCTGGCATGGCTATATAGCAGGTCGCAATAATTTTATATGGGGTGACTTTTATTCCGATATAGCGTTTGACTCAACTAATCACGCGTGGGTTTCAACCTACGGTGGTGGAATTGCGTCATTGATGTTGGACGCTCCGCCGCCGCCTCCGCCTCCACCGCCACCTCCTCCTCCGCCCCCTCCTCCTCCGCCGCCTCCGCCACCTCCTCCTCCGCCTCCGCCTGAAGATACTTTGACGGTAGACGATACTTTGGTGGTCGATGTTGAACGTATGTTCGTGTTCTTCTACCATCACCATAGGACAACCGAACGGTTATTCGCTCAAGTTAATATTCTCGACGCGCCCGAATTGAATCCAGCGGATTCGATCAAGATGGATTTGACGACATCGTTGGGACAGCTTTACTCGTTCGGCCTGGCGTTCGGCGATTTCCGAAACAGCCATTTCCACCATCATGGCAGGACGATGTATCGTTACTCGCACGATAGATTAATGGTATTCTTGCGAATTAGAAATTCAGATGTAAGCGACATCCAGGTAACTGTTATTGATCTTCGCGCGGGAATGAATCGCGCCAATTACGACTCGATTATCACAGTCTCGATGAGTTTTGGAGATAGATCCGGATACCAGGTTGTCAACATGGGCGATGATTGGCAGGCAAACTGCCCCGAAATAAATGTTGAAAACGAAGAAAATACCGCTGAGGTCCACAGAAGCGCCCCCGTGATTTCGGGCATAACAGAATCGCAAGTACCGATCTCGGACAAATTCGAATTATCG
>CAWFQL010000002.1:0-9221 GCA_963817915.1 uncultured candidate division Zixibacteria bacterium | reverse complement strand
AATGTTAATATGCATATCTTATCTTGGATAAATCAAGAATGCTATCGGGAAGGGTGTTGTGATGATTGATTGGCGGTCCGAACCAGATCCCAAAGATCAGCCAGATAGTCGGAAAAAGGAATGGGCATGCAATGAAATAAAAGACGAAATGGCGGTTCCAATCCCTGACAGTCTCTACAGCTCGCTTCAAAATTGCCGCCCTGATATCCAGGAAGCATTTGATGTCTTGGTAATCGCTTTTTCGGGAATATTCAGCGCATGGAAAGGGACCAGATATGATTTTCGCTTCATGAAGGATGGGAACGTAGTACTTTCGCTCGTTCCAAAGACTAAATTTGTCATTGTCGAGTTGCGAGTAGATATATGTAATCATGATCAAAGTAGTCCGTTATTGCCAGAGATAATCGCGGCATCGGCTGGCTATCCGGGTAAATGGATGTGCGGTCGAGTTAATGACGTAAATGCGGCATTCGCGTTGCTGCATGCATTCGGACTCGCACAACCATTTCCGCTGGCAAAACCAAATGATCAGAAGTCAATAAAAGTAGAATCCGCCCCAGAAAAGGATTCATCTCACGGTTTCATTGAGGGTGAAAGGGGTTGCGGCATAGGGTGTGCCGCCATATTGGTGATATGCGGCTTACTCGTGATTTTCTTTTCTTGGAAGGCGGCGCAACCGCAAGAGAATGTGCCTGCGGAACGCATATACCGGGATAAGTCTAATCAGATCATATATAGGCAAGACGTTACAGTTGAAACCAGTTTTGATTCAGGACTCTTGATATTTGGGTGCCTTGTGGGACTAACTCTAATATTCGGGGGAATTGGAGTATACTCAAAATTTAGAATTGGCACGGATGTGATAAAACGAGAAAGCAATAGAGAGATAGGTTCTGCACGCCATCAAAGGCCTTTTGCCCGCGCCGTCAGGAGACTCGTTCGGGACTTCAAAAGGTCGAGAAGACTTTACTGAATGATATAAACCGATATCGCGTATCTATTTCTACAGTGATCTCTTCGGAGGAGGAGAGGATAGGAACACATATGGCATTTATGATTATAGGGTTTGAGGAGCATGACTGAAAATAACCACAATATGCAATATATACGGCTTAAGGAATTGCCAAAATCTGCCTTGAATGATGCAGGTCTTCAGATAGTTAATTACTCTACTGCAATAGTTGGGTTACGAAGGCATAGTTCTGCAGGTGGTGCAGAATTAATAGGTTCCGGAACGTTCGTCACCATCAATCAAAGAAATTATGTATTAACTGCATCTCACGTTCTAGAATCGAGAACATTTAAGCGAGCCGAAAAAATAGGCTTTTCTCTGAAAACGGGACCACATCATTTCAGTATTAAGTGCGAATATTTGACATGCGTCCGGATTGGTACCGCAGCCAATCCTCAAAGCGGTCCAGATCTGGCCCTAATCTCGATCCCCGACGCATATCTTGGAACGATCCAAGCCTACAACAGCTTCTGGAATATTAATAGGAATTCAACAACTGCATTGAATGAACCAATTGATCTCAATCGCTCGGCGTGGGTGTTAGTCGGATGTCCGGCTGAAGAAACACTAGATGAAGGGCCATCGGGTGGTTTTATGACCAACATGTCTTTTATGAACATGATCGGTTTTGGAGGTGCCGAGAATTATAGACAACTTGGAGAGTTCGATTACATCAATTTCATTGCTTCATATGACGCGGAGAGCGCATCACCTGCTAGTTTTGGTGGAACTAGCGGAGGAGGACTCTGGAGCGTGCGCTTCTTGATAAATGCTGATAAGTCAATTGACGTAGACAATTACTTTCTTTACGGCGTCGCCTTCTATCAGATGCCAATTGAAAATAATGAAAGAAGAATAATATGCCATGGAAAGCAAAGTATATATTCGCTACCCATAAGAAAGGAATTGCGTTAAGATAAACGACATCCTACCCCGCGGGCTGGAATTTTAATCCAGAAATTGAGGTAATCATTATGAAAAAAGTGTCATTCATTATCCTAATAATTGCCATGCTCGCCACAAGCATCAGCTCGGTCGCGGCGTCCGACCAGGTGCTGGTTCTTTACGCCTTCTCGGCCGAGGGGGAACTTCTTGCCAAACAGATGACTATCGACAAAACCGAGAAGGTTTTGGGGCGGACCGTGCATATTGGTAAATTATCCGGCAAAGATATTATCCTCGCCGAATCGGGGGTCGGGATGACCAACGCGGCTATGACCACCCAGAAGATGATAGACCTGTATCATCCGAAAGAGATAATCTTTTCCGGTATCGCGGGCGCCATCGACAGCACGGTGCATATTGGCGATATAGTAATCTGCCGGAAATGGTTGACTCACGATTATGGCTATTACGGCGCCAAAGGTTTCGAGCCAAAAGAAATCGAAGTCTATTTCGGTGGCAAATCAATGATTGAATTTTATCCGGAACCTCCCAAAGATAGTCTGATTGGAATGCAATTCTTCCCTGCCGATCCTATCCTCTTTGTCATCGCCACGCAGATGAATACAATGACTCTCGATTTTGACAGTATCGGTTCCAGAGTCCCACGCCTGATCGAGGGGGAGGTCGGGGTCAGCGGCAACAGTTTTATCGACAATGTCGAAAAGCGTCTCTGGCTATCGAGCAGTTTTCACGCTCTGGTGACCGATATGGAATCGGCATCAGTGGCGCAGGTTAGTACGGTTAACGGCATCCCGTTCATAATATTCCGTTCAGCCTCGGATTTGGCCGGCGGCTCCGGGTCGGAATCAGCCGTCCCGCAGATGAATCAGTTTTTCAAAGTCGCCGCCTCCAATTCGGCTAAAGTCGTGATGGAGTATCTGAAAGAATTGAAATAGAGACCGGACGTGCCTGATCGGATAACCAATATATCTATTTAAACTTGAGCTTGAATATCAGAATCGCGCCGGCGATTATTAATGTAACCAGGTTGGCCAGGATTATCGGCAGGGAATCGATCAGTATCCCGTAGACCAGCCATAAGGCAATGCCGGTGCAGATCACGATAAACATCAGAAGCGAAATATCTTTCGTGGATTTTGTCTCGATGACCTTGATCAATTGCGGTAGAAATGCCAGCGTGGTAAGCGCGCCCGCCATGTAGCCAAGCAATGTTATCGAATCCATTTGCAGAGGATAACATATTTCGGGCAAAAAGAGGATCAAAAAATAAAGGGTGACCGCGAGGGTCACCCTTACGAAACTTGCAGAAATTCACTACCAGCTGTAAGTATATGAATCGGTCGTAGTCAATTTGAGGCCGACCGTATCGACGCCGTCCAGAACCGGCTGAACCTGATAAATGATAAATCTGTCGCCGTTAAGCCATCCTCCGGTAATCGGGGCCTTGGGATTATACATAATCCAATTGCCGGTCGCCCGCCACGACCAGGTTCCGTCGGGAGTATTGACCGTAGTAACCGGGTCGTTTATACCTTTGTAATTGGAGGGAGTATTGGAGAGATCGTCAAACGGATTATGAACCGCAATCGGCTGGCTCTTGACAAATTGCTTGGCGGTATATGTCGCCAGAGCCGATTCCAGGCTCCCGACCATATTGCTGACCGCCGCCCTCTCGGCTTCCTCGGTTACGGAGAAGAGTTTCGGAATAGCGACCGCGGCCAGAATTCCGAGAACGACAATTACCACGACGAGTTCAATAAGTGTGAAGCCCCTTTGCCCGAATGAGATTCTGAAGGCCATAATATTCCTCTGATATCAAATAAATTAATAGTCACCAAAACCATTTTGGATTATTTCTGTCTAATATTTCGGTATGATAATAAAAAACTTGATACTCTATATGCCATTAGTCAGGGACGAAATTGTTCAAAAAATGAACAGCCTGAGCTCAGATACCCCCGGATTTTTCCCCTTGCAGATTAGCGAGTCCGGCCTTAGATTTTAGGCTTGAAATAATTTGACTGACGTATGACTAGAGACAGGAAGGATCAATAGATGGACTTAAAGAAAGCCTTGATAAAAGCGATGCAGGCGGAGAGATATGGGTACAGTTTCTACATGATGGCGGCGCGGAGCACCGATGACGCCAAAGGGCGGGGCATATTCGAAACCCTTGCCGCTGAAGAGCTCGATCACATGCATTTTTTGAATGACCAGTACAAAGCGATCATCGCCACCGGAAAAGCCGATTCTTCAATTAAGCTTGGGGATAGACGCGACCTCTCCGGCATTTCTCCCATCTTCTCGGATAATCTCAAATTACGCATAAGAGACGCGCATTACGAGATGAGCGCACTGGCGATAGGAATTCAGCTTGAATTGGATGCTATGAATTTCTATAAAGCTCAGGCGGCCGAAGTAACCGACCCTGAAATAGCAAAATTCTTTACGGAATTGGCCGAATGGGAAACCGGCCATTATAACGCGCTTCTCCGCCAACAGGAATCATTGAAAGACGATTACTGGTCACAGGCCGGTTTTGCGCCGTTCTGAGATAGACTGACACGTGCGGTCATCCACGATGCGGCGCCAGGATGCGCTTGTATAAAAAGCTGATCATCTAAGTACTGAAGCCTACTTGGCCTTGTATCGATTGGGCGAATCGAAAATATCAATTACATTGATATGGACGGGAAATCGGGCGGAATGGACGGCGCCGTCCGGAATGAAATAGCAATCCCCTTTGCGATATATATTAGCTTCACCTGCGATAGTCAATTCCATCTCCCCTTCCAGCATAATCCCGAACTGCGCGCAATGCGTGTGCGGCGGAACTTCGGAGCCGGCCTGAATATCAAAAAATACAGTCTGCTTTTTGTCCGCTTGCATCAACCACCCACGGATTCCCTTAAGGCTTATATCAAGCTCCGGCAGATTGCGGATCATGTCGGGATAAACGGTATTGTCTAATTTTTCCGAGAAACCAGTCATAACCATTCTCCATCTTTACATTATTCTATAAATGGCTCATTGAATCAGAAATAATTGTATGCACATAACCCTTATTACGCGATCGGAGCTCTCCCGCCGGTCATTATACTAATTACAGTGTATACTATTCCGCCCATGACCCCACCAATATTCGCGAGCATATGAACTCCAATGGCCGGAAGCAGACTTCCGCTCCGTGAGCGCAGGTGCCCCGCAAGGAGCCCGAGCGAAAAAGTAAATAGCAGGATTATTATGATGGTCTTCAAATCGGCCCCGCTCATGATCAGCGACAAATGCAAGCAGGCGAAGAATAGTGCGCTGACCAGAGTTGGGATATCAATTCGCAAGAAAGGAATCTTCGTGGTAGTGTCAATTGCTCGGGAGAGGTGTCCCTGGAGAAATCCACGGGTGAAGATTTCCTCAATCGGTACTCGACAGTATCCAGATAAACAAAATAATCTGAGGAAAATTCAGTTGTTTGACAATCGGATTTCCGACCGCGCCGGTGATCAGAATGGCGATCGTTGCCAGGGCGCCCAAGATCAAGGCCGCAGCTCCATATAAGGCCAGGCGCGTCATGGTCAAGGATCGAGCGGGGTCTGTTTTGGGCATGCAGAAACCGTACTCTACAAATTTACCTTTCCCGAAAATCAGTATAGCCAGTAATGAAAGCGTCAGCTCAAGAATCTGAGTCGTAGATATTTTCCCGATTGGATTGGAAATAATAAATTTAGGGAGAATTATGGCGGCTAAAAAAATGAAGGCCCCGACGGCAAGCGCGGTGATGATCTGAATTTTTCCCTGCGAATTCATTTATGTCCCCTCCCCTCAAACTCTAAATTTCAAGCAAATGAATCACTATCTATTTGACGCTATGATAATATCACAGCCAGAGTGTCATCTCCTCATGGTCAATGTAACGGCCATCGGGAAGTTTGTACCCATGCAAATTCAAGCCGGTCGTGAAGAATCCAAGTGAAGTATACAGCGTGCGGGCGCCAGTCTGGGTCAATGAAACGGTAAGAGTCAGCATCTCGAGGCCGTCCATTTTGCCGGTTTCGTCGATCAATCGCTCCATGAGTTTCCTGCTTATCCCCTTCCCTCTCCCCTCGGGCCGAGTGTAAACCGACCAGATCCAGCCGCGGTGACGTTCTTTGTATGAATCATCCCGGCGGAAGGCAACCGTGCCGATAATTTTATTTTCTTCAAAATAGGCCAAAACGAATTTTTCCGGGAAATGATTATCGGGGGACGCCCAATCAATGAATTTGTCCTCAGTCATAGCGGCGACTTCCTCGGGCGTCTGGCCGAAGGCTTCAGGATGAAGGCGGCACATTTCGGCACGAATCTCCCGGAAAGCGGGCGCGTCGGCAAGGGTCAATTTGCGGATAGGCATGGTTCGAAGATAAGTTGCGTTTGCGGATCGCGCAAGGATTTTGGCAGGATCTCGCCTTCGATGAAGTAAGGCCAAGACCCTGCGGAATTTGGAACGGCCCAGCAGCAGATGTGGACGCGCCGCGGTGAGCCAGGCACATTCGGAGTTTATAATTTAATCTTTGACACAGCGGATCGAGAAACCGTATTTCTTATCGCCGCAGAATTGGTCTACTCCCCCGGCATCGTTGGCAAGGGCCCGGTACCATGCGCAGGTAATATCATACTCCGAAGACGACCAAAAATCGGCGAAGAATCGCATAGCGTGGCAATCGCCTATGTAGAAATCGCGGTATCCGGCAGGCAGCGCGGAAAAGCCGCTTTCGTTGGTAGCCCCGGTATTAGGAGGAGACCAAAGTCTCGTTCCAGTTTCTTTCATCATTCCACCGACAATTGAAGTGTCGCCAAGAAAGTTAACTAATGTCTGCCACTCGGCATCAGTTGGCACATGCCAGCCGACCGGCGCCACATTGCGGCTGTCGTTTACAGCATACCAGTTGTACAAACGGCCATAAGTGCCAACATACCCTTCATCATAATTATAATTGCAATATGCTCCCGTAGAAAGCCCTATCCAGGTGGGCTTGTCCGTTACATTCGGTATGGGATCGCCATTGCGGTAGTGGGTTACTTCCAGATTCTCAACCGTCCACCACTGATTGCCGATCTTCACGGTCTGATAAGTATTGCCATCAATGTCGGTCACTGTCCCGCAGTTCGGCGAAGCGCCGTGTTTGTACAAAAAGTTAATAAGATAGGTAATATCCAGCGCATTTACGGTGCCGGAGTTGTTGACATCGCCGCAGTCGCCCGCAAATGATGTTGCCGTCGTGATTAGAATGATGATGCCCAATAGCGCCATTAACATTCGTCTCATAGTCCTTACTCCTCATAAATTGTGGAAATAATTAGAAATGCTTTACTTTCGATAATTCCATAAATCTCAATGATCGGGCGAACCTCACACTCTTGCTGTTGTAGCCAGAGATAATATAATGGACTAGCCGTTCAATGCAAGACAAATTTTGTCGGGATTAGTATTACGTGCCACAGGGTTACGGCCTCCTTGAGGGATCGGGGAATGGGGACCAGAGAGTTCAGGAAACGCGTGAGTTATTAGTTTGGCTTGACAACAATATTCCCTTCCCGTAAAATTCGATGGAAATATTAGTGAATTTTATAACCGACGGAATTAAGGAGGTAAATATGACAAGGAAGTATTGGGCATTATTGGCGCTTATGCTGACAATCATGATGATTACAGTGCCGTCTGTGACGGCCAAAGATCGCCCGATTCAGTTGGCGCTGTTCGATCCTATTCAGATATTTCCGAACACTGATGCAATATCGGGTATTCGACTCAGCTTGCTCTACGGGAGAAATACAAGTGTCATGGGACTGGACTGGGGATTGGTGACTCATACCACTTCCGGCCGGTCGCTGGGAGTTCAATTCGCAGTAGTTGGAATAGCCGACGCTGATTTCGTGGGATGGAAGGATAACTTCGTCAATATCGTCAAGGGTGATTTCGAGGGTTTACAGACGGGATTTGTGAATTACGCTAATAACGCCAATGGTCTGCAGTTTGGTTTTGTAAATTACGCCAGAACTCTAAAGGGTTTGCAGATCGGATTGATAAATATTATTAAGCAGGGCGGCGCCTTCCCGGTCTTTCCGATAATAAACTGGTCGTTTTGACGAGTCGGGGATCGACCGGTGCCTTAATCCCAATAGCATTTTGGGGTGCCGTGAATTAGAGAGATATCGGCTGGTCGGAAGAGGCCGGGTTGCGAGGTAGTGAATTAATTAGAGCTCGCGGTCGCGATTACAAACTTGCCGTAGCTGTGACTCGTGCGAAAACGAACACCATTTATGAGAATTGAGACGTCGACTGGACCTGATACTTCGCAGGTTCTTTGAGCACTAATATAGAGAAATAGCCTTGTGTCACGTTCTACTGTGAAACTACGATCCCAGTTTCCATGGGCGTCTTCTTGACTTGTACCCCCCTCTCGATTCGTGTAGGTAATACTAAAGTCGCAATTATCTTGCCCGCCTTCAACCTTGTAAGTTATGCGAATTGTATCAGGCGCATCAAGAGGTCTGAGGGTTGGTGGCCCAGGTTCGCTGAAGTAATTGAGAGCAACCAGAGTCATTATAATCAGACCCATGATGCCCATGGAGACTTTATTTATTTTTGGATTCAAACCTTTCATTGAGCATTTTTCGTCAAGACGGTTTTGTTTCCTGAAAGTATGCCATAATAATCGCGCGTAATATTATTGCTGGGCAAATCGGACCAATTGAATGATCCGGAACTATCACTTTTGACCAGTAAGCTTGTAGGCGATTTCATCGGCATATCTTATAATGGTCGTCTTATCCTCGCTGGCAATTTGAAATGCCATCGGATGTTGGGCGGTACCTAGAGTAGATTCCATGATCATAGTGCCGGCAAGTCTGGACATTCTTACCATCGCATTCCTCACTTCCTCCGGGAAGGATGGACTATTTTGAGAGACCCAGTTGCTTATTTTCTTGGCCGTTTCTCTCCGCCAATTTTCGTCATACGTATTCCCTGCATTATGCAAAGTATCAAATTCATCCATCATCTGGCCCAAAAAATCTTGTAACAAGGCTCGCTGGCGCTTTAAGTCCTCAAATATGTGTTGCCTTCTCCTATCTTGTTCCTTTGATCGGGAATCAATTCGCTTTTTAAAATAATAACCCAAGATGCTGGTTGTGCTGAGCAATATCAATATTATCCAAATCCATTCCATGGCAGATATCAACACTAATACCACAAATAATTGGATTCATGAACAACCCGATTCACAGTGGCAATATCGTCGCCGAGTTTCATAATTGTCAACAAAAA
>CAWFQL010000001.1:0-9553 GCA_963817915.1 uncultured candidate division Zixibacteria bacterium | reverse complement strand
GCAGTCGGATTCTATCTTATTTACTGCAACTAATCATTCTCAGGGCTGGCTTGGTTTGAGATTTCTATATGCCGGGAGGGGATGCCAGCTATCATATTGCATCTTCGAATGGGGTCGCGCTAATGATCATAATGACCCTAATTTTTACAATTCTCAAGGCGGCGCAATTTTAGGATATTTTTCAAGTATCTTAATAACTCACAGTTCATTCAGGCGTAATCTTGCTTATGAAGGACGCGGCGGTGCGATCTATTGTGAATATTGTACATTGAGCGTCGTGAATTCCGATTTATCATTTAATAGATGCGCCTTTGGCGGTGCAGGTATATACTGTGATACTTCGAATGTTTTAATAGAAAATAACGTATTTTATGCCGATTCAACTTGGTACCCATTAGGCGGGGAATGGGGAGGCGCAATTTATTGCGGTCGATCAAATGTCGTATTAAATCGCAATAAATTATATAATAACTTTAGCGGGACGTATGGAGGTGCGGCGAAAATAATAAGGTGCAGTTCAGTCATTACAAATAATACGATTGTAAATAATGAAGCCTGGGATTCCGGCGGAGGAATTGATTTGTATTCGCCATCTTCTACCAAATATCGTTGCATTCAATTTAATTAAAGGGAATGTAATTTCGCAATAGCGAAGGATATGGTGGCGCTGGCATTTGTGTCGGTGGAAATGCATCACTTATAAACAATACTATTGTTGATAATATCTCGCGATCCGTGGGAGGCGGTGTTCTTATTGGATCAATGAATGGCGAATTCAAAAATAATATAATTCGCAATAACAATGCCTATTCTGGTGATCAATTGCTTGCTATAGATGATACGACCCATATCGACTACAACAATATCGAGGGCGGCTGGCCGGGAATAGGGAATATCGACGCCGACCCGCTCTTCGCCGATCCGGACAATAATGATTATCGTCTCACCTGGGCCAACTATCCGGTAGATGATTTCACCAAATCCCCCTGTATAGATACCGGTGATCCCTCGTCGCCTCTTGATCCCGACAGCACCAGGGCAGATATGGGCGCATTTTTTTATGATAGACTTAGCGCTACCGATGACGATATACCAGCCCTGCCAAGATTGCTTAAAATAATCCAGAACTACCCCAACCCCTTTAACGCTTCCACCAAGATCAGCTACGTCCTGCCGCAAACTGGCAATATCAAACTATCGATCTACAATCTCCTCGGCCAGCATGTAACCACGCTCTTTGATGGCACGCAATCTGCCGGAGTCCATAGCCAGAATTGGGACGCTTCGGCCTGTCCCTCCGGCCTCTACTTCGCTCGATTAACTACAGCGAAAGAAATCCAAAACATAAAGATGATGCTGATGAAATGAATTTGTATCTGGCGATATGAAAATAATGAAATTAATTTTATTGGCGCTTACTATTTGCTTCGATTTTTCATTTGCTCAAGCCCCGCAGATGGTAGAAGGTTGGCCACATTTGACCAGAACCAATGATTGGCCCGTTTACTCTCTTGCACGTTTCTCCAATCAAATCGAAAACCAGCAACTTTTTGTCTTCTTTAACAATGTTACTTTTGAAGTTGATAAATTCCAGATATCTGGCCAGACCTTTGATAGTTGGCCGTTGATTGAAGACAGCACGCTTTTTGGAAATCCTTCGCTAATATTTGACATTGACCATGATGGAAAAGATGAAATTGTTGTCGTGGGCGATGTTAGATCGGGCGCGAATCCTTTTTATTTGTATAGTCTTTTGTATTTGATCGATGACAATACCTCGGTAATGCCTGGTTTTCCGATACAAATAGATCATCCAATATCCCTTACGGCTGGTGATATGGATAACGATGGTGAATATGAGATTATCATTTATTCGGTCGTCGAAGGCCTAATACATTGTTTTGACAGATATGGCAACTCTAAGACCGGATGGCCGCAAGTTCTACCTGAAGACATACTTGATTCACCTCTCCGCGGCGGCAATGCTGCTATTGGCGATCTTGATAACGATGGAAATAATGAGTACGTAATTGGCGGAAGTTGGCATTTATATGCTTTTAGGTACGACGGAGAAATGCAATTGGGTTTTCCCACTGAAATCCCAGACACATCATACACATATAATAACAATAACTGGGCTCCAATCCTGGCAGATATTGATCTTGACGGCTATTTAGAAATCTTGGCAACAGGAGCAAAGATAATTCCCGAGTATAATATTTATAATAGCTTTTTCGCGAAATATAATCACGACGGACAAATGAGTGAAAACTGGCCAAAGTATTATTATAACGAGTTAATACTTCATACTCCCACCCCAGCTGATATCAATCAAGATGGAGCAATAGAGATCGGTTTCCAACTAAGCGATCGATTCGCGCTCGTAAATTCCAGTGGGGATTTTCTGCCCGGCTACCCTATTGTGCTTCGCTCTCCAGATGGATTTGCCCGGGGTTCCACAAGTGATGTCATTTTTGTCGATATTAATGGCGATGGCAATTGCGAAATTTTCATGGATTTTAATGCCTTCTATGGCGACTCCATCGGCCATGATGGCCAATGGTATGGGGGTTATAGCTATCTATTCGGAATCGACATCTATGGTAATTCTCTGCCTGGATTTCCTGTTTTGGTCAATGGCGCCTATTTCCATAGGCCGCCAACATTCGAGTATGATGAATCATCACATCGGTTATACATGAGTTTGGTCACAGAAATAAATAAGCTCCCAACATTTAATATAGATACATTGTATCTTGAAATCTATCTTTTCCCCGATTCCACCGGGCCGCCTAATCAGTGGCCTATGCTTTCGCATGATAATCTCATGACCCGAAATTATAATTTCGTTGATAATATCACATCCATAAATGATACCGAAACGCCCTTGCCGAAAACCTGTATTCTCAAACAAAATTATCCCAACCCCTTCAATGGCTCTACCATAATTGAATTCTCATTGCCCAAATCGGGCAAGGTTAATTTATCGATTTATGATATTTTGGGCCGAAAGGTGAAAAGTATAGAAAATGGCATCCTGCCGGCCGGCAATTACAACCGCAAGATCGATTTGGACAAAATGGCCTCTGGGCTGTATTTTTGCGTTTTATCCGCCGAGAAAACGGTCATAACAAGAAAAATGATGCTGATGAAATAAAAATCGCCGCGGCTTAGAACCTTTTAAATTTAAAACAATCGCATAGCAAAAATCCCTTGACATAAAAAAACAAACATGTTAAAATTAATCGGTATTGAATCTTTGACATCTGGTAACAACTACTCAGGAAAGGCAGTGAGCCTTGCCGGGAAAAACAAAATCAATTGTTCTGGCAATCAGCATTTTAGTCTTTTCAGCTATTCCAGCAATGGCCTTCGATCCAATTTTCGAAACTCGAATTGATTACCGGACTTCGGGCGATCCCAGAATGGTATTTGCCTCCGACCTTAATGGGGATGGCTACAAAGATTTGGCAGTCGCGAATAGCCATGCTGAAGAAATCTCAATTTCTATAAATAATGGCAATCGCACATTTCGGACTGCGGTGAATTATACGACTGGCAGAGCTCCCTGGTCAATTTTTGCGAGTGACCTCGATGGTGACGGAGATAACGATCTGGCGGTGGCGAATGTCGGTTCCAATACCGTCTCAATCCTGATGAACGATGGCGACGGAACCTTTCAGCCTCCGGTCGATTATGCGGCTGGAGGTGGCCCGCGCGCTGTCTTTGCTGCTGATTTCGATGGAGACAATCATATTGATCTGGCGGTTGCCAATTCCGGCTCCAACAGCGTATCTATTTTCAAGAATAGCGGTAACGGGACATTCCAGGCCCAAGTTAGATACACTGTTGGTGAATATCCCCAATCAGTCTTCGCCGCCGACTTCAATGCCGATGGCGCGATCGACCTGGCCGTGGCGAATCTGAATTCTAACAATATCTCAATTCTAATAAATAATGGCAATGGGACATTTCAGGCGAGTATCGGTTATAACTCGGGCAATGACCCCTACGCTATCACTGCCGGAGATCTCGATGGCGACGGTGATATGGATCTCGCCGCGGCAAATTGGAATTCCCATAACATATCGGTATTGATGAATAATGGGGACGGCACATTTCAATCGCCGGTCAGCTATATTGCCGGATACAACCCGTTTTCGATTTGCATATTTGATTATGATGGAGATGGTCATAGTGACCTGGCCACGGCTAATGCCGGCTCAAATAATGCTTCAATCCTGAAGAACAACGGCAACGGAACTTTTCAGGCGCCTATTAATCTTGTCACGGGATCCGAGCCGCAATCGATTTATTCATCAGACTTAGATCAGGATGGAAACGATGATCTGGCAGTGGTTAACACAAGTTCGTATAGTTTGTCGGTATTTTTCGGCAATGGAAATGGATCCTTCGTGTTACCTCCGGAATATGAAGTTGGGGCATATCCCATATCGATGCGCGCGGCTGATTTTAATTCGGACGGATTCCCGGATTTGGCTGTCGCGAATAAGAATTCAAATAGCATTTCGATATTGACCGGGAATGGCGACGGATCATTTCAACAGGCTGTAAACTACGCCGTGAACGCCAGCCCGATTGCAATTTTCTCCGCCGATTTCGATGCAGACAATTATGTCGATTTGGTTTATGTAGATGGAAATTCGGACAGTATTTCGATTTTGCTCAACGATGGAAATGGGATCGTTTCAAGAATACGGCAGATATGGGACGGGTACAGATCCATCTGCGGTCGTATGTGCTGATTTTAATAATGATGGATATGTTGATATAGCCGTGACAAACAGAGGATCCAACAGTATTTCGGTTTACTCTAATGATGGTAATGGTGTGTTTCAGGCACGGGTTGGTTATTTCGTGGAGGCGGGGCCCATTTCGATTTGTGCCGCCGATTTCAACGGTGATAGATATAACGATATCGTAGTGGGCCATAACGACGATTATCATGTTTCGATTCTGTTCAATCGCGGCAATGGTGCGTTTTTTGGGAGGAGCAATTATTCTACGATAGACCGCGCGGGCTCCATCTGCGCCGCCGATTTCGATGAAGATGGAAGCTTTGATTTAGCGATAGCCAACCTGGAAAACTATAGGCATACTCCGGACATTTTAATAAATAACGGACATGGTTCTTTTACACGCCCTGCCTTTTATAGCATGGGTAATATTATGACTTCAATCGTAGCATTGGACATAAATGGTGACGGATTTACGGATCTCGCGGGGGCGAGCGCTTTTTCAAGTAATATCGCGATTTTAAGAAATCAAGGGAACGGGATATTCCAGGAGATAGAAAGCTATGGAGTGGGTGTCGCCCCGATGTCGATAGCGGTTTCGGATTTTGACGGTAATGGCATTAACGATTTGGCAGTTGCAAATTCCGGTTCGAATACTATCTCGATATTGTTAAATCAATTGACAGCTACAAATTCCCCAAATGAGACAATCGAGACACCACAGAAAATTTCTCTCTCTCAGAATTACCCCAACCCCTTCAATGCTACGACTAAAATTAAATATGTTCTGCTTCAATCGGGGAATGTAAGGCTCACGATCTATAATATTTTAGGACAAAATATCGCCACGCTGATCGACGGCGTACAGGCCGCAGGCACGCATTATATCGATTGGGACGCGTCGGGATGCCCGTCGGGCCCGTATTTCGCAAAGGTTACCGCTGGCGGCAGGAACGAATCAATTAAGATGATGCTGATGAAGTAAGGCACGAATGCGTTATCGTATCAATTGCGCTTCGACACTGAATTAATACTATGTATACTGACTGTGGTAAAAAAGGTAGAACGATGAAGACGATGATAGCCGTGATTTATCTTGTCTTGGTATCGCTCGCGTCCGCTCAGGCTCCTGATACATTATGGACAAGGGCATATTACGAACCGATCGAGCAGGGTGGGACTGATGTTTGTGAGGTCAAGGGTGGCTATGTGATTTCAGGTTTTCGTTTCATTGAAGATAATCAACTTTATATTCCCACATTAGTAAAGATTGACGGCCTTGGAAATAAGATTTGGGGCAGAACATATGGTGATCCCATTAACAACAATGTCCCAAATTCGCTTCGGCGCACTAGCGATAATAATTTGATTATGGCCGGTAGCCGCTATGGGAGAGTTTTTCAGGTGTTCCTTTCTAAAATACAAGCCAACGGAACACTTATTTGGACCAGAACCTACAGCCCCGGCAGCGGTGGTGAAGCATATTGCGTGCGTCAGGCAAACGACGGGGGCTATATCATTGCCGGAAATACTTTCGGAAACGGTTTTTCCGATGTATTTATCTTAAAGGCCGATGGCGAAGGTTTAATGGAGTGGACCAGAACGTTTAGGGGCCCGTATGCCGATGAGGGCTTTGGGGTATGCACGGTTCGCGAGGGCGGATTTGCACTGGTGGGCTATACGCAGATTGTGGGGGGTTATAAGCCCGGTTTACTGATTAGGTACGGTGACAATGGCGATACTCTCTGGAGCAGAATATACGATAGAGGGGTAGGCGATTTTCGCGCTGTTGAACAGACTACAGACGGCGGCTTTATTATGGCGGGCCGTTCAATGATAGATAACGGCAATGACGCTGACGTATTCGTAGTCAAGACAAATTCGGTCGGCGATACATTATGGACAAGGGTATTCGGTGGCACCCGATGGGACGGCGCGCACTCTGTGCATCAGACTTATGACGGTGGGTATTTCATAGGAGCCTACACTATGTCATTCGGGCAGGGTGTCCGTTTCTATTTTATCAAACTCGATCAGGGGGGAAATCTTCTCTGGGAAAAAGTTACTGGGGATGTGATCTATAATTGGGGCACGGGGGCTATTCAATGCCGGGACGGGGGCTATTTGATGGCAGGTATTCAATGGGCTTCTGAACAGTATAGCAACGATATCTGCGCCGTGAAACTTTTGCCCGATGGTTATTCAGATATTGAAACAAATCCGAACCAACCCATTGCTTTATGCGTTGAACAAAACTACCCCAATCCCTTCAACGCTACGACTAAGATCAATTATAATTTGGCGGAAACAGACATTGTCCGATTAACAATTTATAATATCCTAGGTCAGCATGTAGCCACGCTATTTGATGGTATGCAGACCGCCGGAGTCCATAGCCAGAATTGGGACGCGTCGGGATGTCCGTCGGGCCTGTATTTCGCGAAAGTGACCGCTGGCAGCAGGAACGAATCAATTAAGATGATGCTGATGAAATAGGACTGATTGGGAGTATGATGAAACCAGAGGAAAAAGATGAGATATTTGATTGAGATTATCGGCCTGATCATAATTTCCGTAGGTACCAGTCATTCTTTTGAGCCGCTGTTTGACGCCCGCGTTGATTACCGTACCCGGGGGGGGCCGAGTTCTATTTGTTATGCCGACTTGAATAGTGATGGCTTCAATGATTTAGCGGCATCAGACGAAACCTTCAATAGGGTAATAATATTAATGAATTTGGGTGACGGAACATTGCTTCAAACCGACAGCTACCCGACGGGATCCAATCCTCTCTCTATAACAGCATTTGATCTTGAAAACGACGGAGACGTGGATTTGGCGACAGCGAATTCGGTATCCGGCAACATTTCAATTTTGAAAAACAATGGAGATGGCACATTCCTACAGGCAGTAAATTGTACTGTTGGAGGAAACCCCAATTCAATTATTGCTGGCGATTTCAATGGCGATGGCTGGATTGATTTGGCTTTTACAAAATCAAGCAACAATTATGTTAGTGTTCTGCTTAATGACGGCACAGGCACTTTTGGTTCGTTAAGAAATTACTGGCCGGGCGAAAGCCCCAATTCGGTTGTTGCTGCGGATTTTAATAACGATGGTTATCTTGACCTTGCTACGGCAAACCACTCCTCAAACGATGTAGCGATATTGAATAATAATGGAAATGGAACATTTCAGGCGCCTAGGCATTTCCCGGTCGAGGGCGGTCCAAGTTTCGTTGTAGCGGCCGATTTCGACTCCGATGGCAATCAGGATATCGTAACTGCGAACGGTGATTCAAGCGAAATTTCAATTTTGCTTAACGACGGGAATGCTTCGTTCGACGAACCCGTATATTATGACTGTGATAATTCCATTCGCACAATTTTTATTGCGGATATAGATGAGAATGGAAGTCCTGATCTTATTGCCGCGGCCACTCATTTGTTCACTTATGCCAATAATGGAGACGGAACGTTTCGTAAGACAGATGATTTTATTGGCGGAGAATTCCCGTTCTCGGTAGTGGCTTGTGATCTTGATGGCGATGGGATCAAAGATATGGCCTCTGCCAACTTGATGTCGGGCAGTGTTTCGGTTTTTAAAAATGGCGGAGCTGGATTATTCTTAAGGGCTCCCTGCTATTCCGCGGGCCCTTACCCTGCTTCGATAGTCGACGTCGATCTTAACAATGATGGACGAAAAGAATTGGCAATTGGCAATTATCTTGGGAGAAGATTGTCCATAATGAATCGAAATGATGACGGTAGCTATAGCGTAAATACAGATTATTATGGCGGGATTTATCCTATTTCTGTCGTAGCTTCCGATTTTGATTCTGATGGGGACTACGATTTGGCCGTAACAAATGAAGATGAAATCCTAATTTTTGAAAATACTGGACAGGGGATACTCTTACCTGGAGTTGGATATAATGCCGGTCATAATCCGTCCGGCACTTGCGCTGCAGATTTTAATGGCGACGGATTTGATGATCTTGCCGCTGCCAATTCTGAATCAAACACAATTTCAATTCTGAAAAATAATGGCGACGGCACATTTATGGCTGCAGTCGAGTATCAAACCAGACTAATTCCAACATACGTCTCTGCAAAAGATTTTGATGGTGATAGCGACCTGGATATTGCCGTTGCCAATAGCGGCTCCAATAGTGTATCGATTTTCATAAATAATGGTAATGGGACATTTCAATACGCCGTCAATTATGAAGTGGGCAATCAACCTCTGAGGATCGCTTCCGAAGATTTAGATTCCGACGGTGACTATGACATAGCCACAACCAATTATGCCTCTGGCAATATTGCGGTTTTAATAAATAATGGTGACGGGACATTTCGGCCGAAAGTATTTTATCCTGCCGGTGAACATCCAGTTTCAATTCAGGCCGCTGATTTTGATGGTGATGGCGATAAGGATCTGGCCTCAGTAAATTCGTTTTCATTCAATGTCTCGATCCTTAAAAATAATGGCGATGGTACTTTTGTATACGATTCCGCCTATGGGGTGGGAGAGTATCCTTATTCGTCCATTGTGCTGGATGTTGAAGGTGACGGAGATAATGATCTGATAGTGGTAAATAGGTCAACAAACAATATTACGGTCCTGCTTAATCGAACAATACCAACGGATATAGAAGAGTGGCCGGTGATAGTTCCTCACGAATTCAATCTCTCTCAAAATTATCCCAACCCATTCAACGCAACAACCAAGATCAATTATAATTTGCCGCAAACAGACATTGTCCGATTAACTATTTATAATATACTGGTCAGCAC